>DATBUL010000059.1:0-3149 GCA_036516115.1 Enteractinococcus sp.
AACTGTCCCAAGAGGAAACGATTTTTGAGTACCCAAGCGCGCACCATGACGCCCACATAGAGGATCATCAGGACCAACATGATGATTGTGGACGCCAAGACCCCGGTCGGCGTCAGCTCGTCAGTGACAACCCAAAGAAAGGTCTTGATGCTCCAGGCCGGTGTTTGGTGGAGCAATGTGATGACTATCCCAACCACGATCCACATGATCAGTGCCCAAAATAGCTTCGACAGATGGCTCACAGTATCTCACATTCTGATAAATCCTAGTGAAACCACCCAAGCTTACCTTGTTAAGACGTGGCACAATGTTCCATTTCCATCTCCTCGGCGCTGAGGAGGCTTTCGAGTTGGTTCTGTCTGGCCCCTCATAACGGTGCCGTTGCCGCCCTTATCTGCCAGGGTTCGCTGTAACCAGCGGCCTAAAAGAGTGCACCGCCGCCGGTAACTCTGCGGGCATTGTCGGCACAAATTTTCATGGATTACCAGGCAGTGCCAGCCGCGGCGACATGGAGCGTTCATCCATTAACGAGGCGTAGACGCCCTCTTCTTGTGAAAGTTTGCGGTGAATGAAACGTAACCAGAACGGAAAATCAGCTTCCACAACGGGATCCCTCCGGGGCTCGTCTGGGTTGTCAAGCTCCTGTTATCGCAGCGTAGCAATCCCCTGGTCAGCCGACAATAGGCGAGCTTGCTTGGGCGATGACGTAGGCATGCGGGCTTATAAGGCTTTGGTGTTGTTCGATGACGTCATAACGGGCTGCCGCCAGGGCTTGGGTCATGTCAGCAAGCGGCCAGCGGTAGGCAGTTGCCACCGGGTGGTCAAAGGGCTCCAGTCGCGCCCCGGCAAAGAAGGACAACAGCAGGGTGCCGTCATCTGTCAGGGCGTTGCGTAGGGTCGTCAGAGACGCCTGGAGTCCTTCGGGGTCCATGTGGATGACCGAATACCAGGCCAGGATGCCTGCCCAGCGCTGTGGGGCGCGGGCCAGATCAGCAATCGAGCCGACCCAAAAGCGCGCTGCGGGGTGTGTCTGACGGGCCAGGGTGACTAGGCGTTCGGCTGGTTCCAGGCCGGTCACGTCGTAGCCCAGTTGTGTCAGGTGTCCGGTCCAGCGCCCGGTACCGGCACCGACATCCAGGATCGGACCCTGCACGGTTTTAGCCCACGGTTCGATGATCAATCGATCGGGGTCTTCCGGGGAGACCGTTGTGCCTAGGATATCCTCGACCGGCCTGGTGGCCGATCCGTAAGCGTCTGCGATATCGTCCATGGACAACCCACCTCTCTGTACTCAGGTATTGCTTAGGGTTCGATGACGACTTCGCCAGCGGTATGACCGTCTTCTACGGTCGCGATCGCCTGCTGGGCGTCATCGAGGCTGAAGCGTTGGACAACATTGGGATCCACCAGGCCGTATTCGGCGACTTCGGTGATCTTCTCGAGCCCTTCTTTGGTGCGCTGCACACCGGCACCGCCAAGTTGTTGCGCGGTGTCGGGGTCGGCAGTGGAAATGATCAGTGTGGGGTCTTTAGCCACGGGAGCGATGTCGCGCAGTGGCTGACCGCCGACCAGATCAATCACCAGGTCGGCACCGTCGGGAGCTATCTCACGGATCCGTTTGACCACATCAGTACCAGATTCCACAAAGGTCGCACCGGTAGCTTCCACCAACTGCTGTTTGGCTGCACTGGCCACACCGATCACGTTGAACTGGTGCACCTTGCCAATTTGGGCGGCCATCAGGCCCACTCCTCCACCAGCGCCGAGGATGACCATGGTTTGTCCAGGTTCTAATTCGATTTGATGGGTGACGTCATAAGCCGTGGCTCCTGCTACGGACAGTGTGGCTGCAACGGCAAAGCTGAGCTCCTCGGGTTTTGCGACCGTCTGCTTGGCATTGAGCACGGTATGTTGGGCAAATGTGCCGTGGCCCTTTGCGGCTTGCCCGAGGACAGCATCGCCGACCGCAAATCCTTCAACATCGTCACCGACGGCGGTCACTATTCCGGAGGCTTCCCGACCCATGGGTGCGGGCAGTTTCCAGTGATCACCCATCTGGCCGGCGCGGATCTTCCAGTCCGCTGGGTTCACGCCCGCGGCTTTGACTTCAATAGCAACCTGGGAGGGCCCTGGGGCGGGCACTTCGCGGTCCACCAGTTGCTGTGTTTCGGGTCCGCCAAATGCGGTGAAAACCAAGGTTTTCGTCATGGTCTGTCCTCCGTTACGAGACGTTATGCTTGGGCCAGTGGTGGGGTGTCTTGTCCGGATGCTTCGGCGGCGTCGGCTTCATCTTTGGTCGAATACTCGGCGTCGGCGGCATGCTCCGGTGGAGCGTAGATCGTGTACAACACCGGCGGTTCATCACCGGTGTTGCCCCAGTCCACAACGTTTTACGGAAATGCGGATTGTCCTCGGCGATGTCGGCGATGGTGAAGTGTTCGATACTGCCTTCGATGGAAAAATGTTTCTGAGTCATAACTCCTCCCTGAGTCGTTGAGTGTGCATTTAGGCCTTGACCTCTTGATGCTGTTGGGCTCGTGCCGCTGGGCTGCGCTCGGTCTTGGACATGGCGGTTGCGTATCTGTTGTTGCGCATCAGGCGCATCGCATTGAGAATCACAACCAGCACGGAGCCTTCGTGGACTAACATGCCCACCGACCACGTGACCCCTCCGGCAAACACTCCGATCAGCAGTGCCACCACGGTGGCCAGGGCGATGAAGATGTTCTGGCGCATCACGGACACGGTGCGCTTGGCGAGGCAGACCGATTCGGGCAGCTTCATGAGGTTGTCCCCCATCAGCGCGATGTCGGCGGTTTCAACCGCCACGGCTGAGCCGGCGGCTCCCATAGCCACACCAATATCTGCGGTGGCTAGGGCTGGGGCGTCGTTGACGCCGTCACCCACCATGGCAACCGTATGCCCGTCGCGCTGCATCGCAGCGACCGCGTCGAGTTTGTCTTCGGGGAGCAGCGAGGCGTGGAGTTCATCGATCCCAGTGACTTTGCCGTCCAGGGCACGTTCGATCATCGCTGCGGCCAGTTCCGGTTTGGTCATCAATGTGTGCCGGTCGGCAGGGATACCGGCTTTGGTACACCGGTCGGGGTCGTCAATCCAGGCTTTAGGCAGGTAGAGTTCACGAGTCAAAA
>DATBUL010000060.1:0-68469 GCA_036516115.1 Enteractinococcus sp.
TAATACAGTCGCCGTCGGCATCTACGGTTACGGTATCGCCGTCGTTGACTGTACCGGCCAGAATTTCTCGAGCGAGATTATCGCCGATTTCTCGCTGCACCAATCGGCGCAGAGGTCGCGCACCATAGGCCGGATCGTAGCCCACCCGAGCCAACCACTCAGCAGCTGACGGCGTCACCTCGAGACTGATGCGCCGGTCGGCGAGTCGCTGTGACAGTTGAACCAGCTGGAGCTCAACGATTTTGACAAGATCCTTGATCGTCAATGGATCGAAATGAATCATGTCATCGAGTCGATTGAGGAATTCCGGCTTGAAGGCGGCTCGGACCGCAGCATCAACCCGGGCATGTTTCTCAGCGGCTTCGAGCCCGGCATCCACAAGATATTCCGAGCCCAAATTCGACGTCAGAATCAAAATCGTGTTCCGGAAGTCCACGGTGCGGCCCTGCCCATCGGTGAGGCGACCGTCGTCGAGGACCTGCAAGAGAATGTCAAAGACTTCTGGGTGTGCCTTTTCAACCTCATCTAACAGTATGACCGAATAGGGGCGACGGCGAACAGCTTCGGTAAGCTGACCACCTTCGTCGTAGCCGACGTAACCGGGAGGGGCGCCCACGAGTCGAGCGACCGCATGTTTCTCCGAATACTCTGACATATCGATTCGAACCATCGCTCGGTCGTCGTCGAAGAGAAACTCGGCCAGGGACTTTGCCAGCTCCGTCTTTCCAACGCCGGTGGGACCTAGGAATAGGAACGAGCCTATGGGACGATTCGGATCGGATATACCGGCGCGCGAACGACGCACTGCGTCAGCGACTGAGGCCACCGCTTTGTGTTGTCCAATCAAACGCTGGCCAATCTCGCTTTCCATGTTCAGCAGCTTTTCCTGTTCACTCGACAGCATGCGACCCGCTGGGATACCGGTCCAAGCTTCGATGACTTCAGCGATATCGTGTGCCGTGACCTGTTCGGAAACCATGGGGCTCTCGGTCGTCGTGGTGGAATCGGCAGCTTCCGCTGCGGCAAGGTCTTTTTCGACCTGAGGTATTTCACCATAAAGAATGCGAGACGCTTCAGCCAGGTCGCCTTCTCGTTGCGCTTTTTCGGCTGCAGATCGCAGTTCATCCAGCTGGACTCGAAGATCGCCGGCTCTGTTCAGCGAGGCCTTTTCGGTTTCCCACTGGGCGGTCAACCCTGCGAGTTCTTCTTTGGTATCTGCCAGCTCAGCACGCAGCGCAGCCAGCCGTTCCACGGAGGCCGGATCAGTTTCACCTTCTAAGGCAAGCTCTTCCATGGTGAGACGGTCAGCAGCCCGGCGTAATTTGTCGATAGCCTCCGGAGCGGAGTCAATTTCCATTCGCAGCCGTGATGCAGCTTCATCCATGAGATCAATGGCTTTATCAGGCAGCTGACGCCCAGAAATATACCGGTTCGATAGGTTCGCGGCGGCAACTAACGCTGCGTCCGCGATGGCAACCTTGTGGTGAGCTTCGTAGCGTTCTTTGAGACCACGCAGAATCGCAATGGTGTCATCCACCGAGGGCTCACCAACGAAAACCTGTTGGAAGCGACGTTCAAGGGCTGGATCCTTTTCAATATTCTCGCGATACTCGTCCAGAGTTGTCGCCCCGATCATGCGAAGTTGGCCTCGTGCAAGCATCGGTTTGAGCATATTTCCGGCATCCATGGAACCTTCAGCTGCGCCGGCTCCGACGACGGTATGCAGCTCGTCAATAAACGTGACGACTTCGCCCCCGGCGGCCGCAATTTCTTCCAAGACCGCTTTGAAGCGCTCTTCAAATTCACCACGATATTTCGCACCGGCAACCATAGCACCCAAGTCCAAAGAGATGAGGCGCTTGCCACGCAGCGATTCAGGCACGTCCCCGGCGACGATTCGCTGCGCAAGTCCTTCGACGACCGCGGTCTTGCCGACGCCTGGTTCGCCAATGAGCACCGGGTTATTCTTGGTACGACGGGACAGGACTTGAATGACACGGCGCACCTCGGCGTCGCGCCCGATGACCGGATCAAGCTTCCCCGCGGCTGCCACTTCGGTGAGGTCAGTACCATATTGTTCCAGCGCCTGAAAGGTTCCTTCGGGATCCTGAGAGGTGACCTTGCTATCCCCGCGGACCGATTGCATCGCTGCGCTGAGAGCCTCCAAACTGGCGCCTGCCTCACGGAGGGCACTACCCGTCTCGCCGGCATCCGTAGCGAGACCTAATAACAGGTGTTCAGTAGAAACAAACTGATCCTGGTTTTGTGTGGCTTGGGTTTGCGCAGCCGAAATGACATTAAGTCCGGCACGCGACAATTGCGCTTCGGGAACCGTCGAGCCCGAGACTTTTGGTAGAGCCGCAATCTGGCTCGATGCCTTAGTTGAAACGACATCCGGATCGACCTTGGCAGCCCTGAGCACCGCCACGGCGACTGATTCGCGCTGATCCATGAGCGCTTTGAGAATATGCGCGGGTTCAATCTGAGGATTCCCCGCGGTGGAGGCGTTCATGGCCGCAGCCGAAAGTGCCTCCTGTGATTTCGTGGTGAATTGCGTCTTCATGAAAAAACTCCTTGCTCCCCAGCTGGTAGCCGGGACTCCAAACTAAACTTGAGTCTACTTAACTCAACTCTAATTTGGTGCGCAATATTCCGAAATATCCAGGAAGATTTTTTCCATTGGCGAATCGAGGAGATGCAGGCACGGCTCCTCCAAAGAACCACTCGACGCCTACGAACAGCGACTCTCAGACGGCGGGTTCACAAAATGGCCCGCGAGCGGGCTCACGACGTCGTGGCATCGGCGCTTGGGCTTGGAGAGGCTGCGCTGTCCACCCGGTCGCGGAAGGTCTCTTGAAGTTTTTCAGCCTGGGCTCCGAATATCTCTTGGGCTTGTTCCAACGTGACTTGTTCGGCCGTCATGTACATATGGAATCGAGCATTGACCGAAGAGCCGCCGACAGCCAAGGATTCGACATCCTGGCCGTCTGAGATTTCTAAATGCAATGCATCTAACCCCGGAACCTTAGTAAAGGTTGCTTCTGCCCCTTCCACCTCATTAGAGGTCAGGGTTTCACACGCATTAGGAATCTCACGGTAAATGGCCATCGGCTCGGTGAGTTCGGTGGTCTCAAAAATCATGGTTTCCACAGAGGCGTCTCGACTCTCAGGATCGGACGTCTGAGAACTCTGTGCACCTTCCCGGATAAATTTTGCAGAAATACCACCAACTGCCGGAGCGGTGAAAGAATTCAGTTCTTCTAACAGACTGGCACAACGACCTGTCGGTTCAAACTCGCTCAAGGTCAGGTACATCGTGACAGGATCATCGACAAAACCCTCGATCGGCGGATCCTGAGCCACACCAACCAGCTGGGTATCCGTCACAAGGGCGGCAGCAAACTGTTCAAGATCCACCTCAGGTGCCGCCGACGACGTCGCTGTGGGCTGCTCACCGGTCGGTGCACCGTCGGGGCGCTCGCCGTCATCCGACGCACACCCTGTCAGCGCAAGAACGCCTACTACAGTCAGAGTCGATAACCGAAGAACGCTACGTTTCACAAACATCACACTGTCTACGATACAGGTTGACGACGCCTGGCCAGGATAGCCGCGCATTCAGGCCGCCGGCACACTACCGACAGGTGATCCAATCAACAGCTAAGCTCAAAGGTATGTCTCATCGCCCGGCTGACTCACCCGATGTTCCCAACCCGCCTGCGGTCACGGCCAGAGCCTCAGACCGGGTGCGCCAAGAGTCATCACCGCACGGTGGCACCACTGAGCGCTTGGTTACAGCGGCGTTAGCTCGTCTGACGCCAACACGGCCGCTCCGTACGTATCAGCAGCCGCGCCCTACCGTGTGGTTCGTGGTTCGTCGAACCTGGGCTCGCGCCATTGCTCTGCAGGTTTGGGATGTGGCTGCCACCATGACGTTCTACCTGTTTCTATCCCTCTTGCCGGGGCTTATTGCAATTTCTTCCATTGTCTCTTTGGTCAGTTTCACCGAAGAGACTATCTGGACGGCCGCGGGGTTGGTGAATGATCTACTGCCTGCTCTGGAGACCGCTGTCGTAGCAACTACGCTGTTGAATCTCATTGACACACCAGGTGGCGTCACGGCCTTAACCCTTGGTCTGATCGGGTCCCTCTATTCGGCGTCCAATGTGGTGGCCGCATTCCATCGGGCCATGAACCGCATCTATGATACTCGCGAGGGGCGACCGTTTTTATACTTTCGTTTTGTGGTCTTTTTGGAAACGGTCGTACTCATCATCGCTTCGCTTGCACTGCTGCTGTTAATCATCTTGGGCGGGGATTTCTCCCAACGCCTGGGGCAAATGTTAGGACTCACCGAACAGACCGTGGCCACGTGGAACCTTCTCAAATGGCCGCTCATCTTGGCGGTGTTAATTTTTTTAGTCTCCCAAGCCTTTTACCGGGGCCCCAACGTCATCCGACCTCGATATCGGTTCATCACCACGGGAGCTGCCTTTACCGTCATCGTGTTATTCACCGGGCTGGCATTGACCGGCTGGCTACTGGAGCGAGTCGCGATTTTTGAAAGAGTATTTACCACGGTCAATGGCATCTTATATGTCATCCTGATGATTTGGATTGCGTTCATCGTCATGTTAATCGCCGCAGCCTGGGACGCAGAAATGCTGCGTGCTCGTCAATTGGCGTCCGGCTATCCGGCATCTGATGAGCTTCAGCTTGCAACAGAGCACACCTGGGTGTTGCGCCGTCTCGACGCCGAGGCCGCGAACCGGCGTCGCATCTCGACGATCATCGTGGAGAACTATCACACCGGTGAACCTGTCATCACACCGCGTACCCCGCAGCTGAGCGAAGCTGATCGATTCTGGGCCATCAAGAAACCACGCTATGAACCATCCACGGGGAGACCATTTCATGCGGTGACCTCGGTCTCAGAACAAGCTGTTATCCCCAACGACGTCGAAGCCCCCGCCCCATCTGATACGACTTCCGAGAACCACCCAGGACAATAAAAAATACCCCGCCAAGCGACGGGGTATTTTTCGGGGCTCAGGTTGAGCCTGGGAATACTACGTTGTTGGCCTTAGGCGGCTTTACGAACGTTGCGAGCTGCTTTACGTGCCGCCTTGCGTTCTTCGCGAGCCGCCTCACGGGCAGCATCGAGAGCCTTTTGCTGTTCTTCGCGCGCAGAGTGGATTGCTTCGACGCGTTGTTCTTTGGCGTCGTGAATCTTTGCCGCGCGACGTTTCGCAGCTTTGCGACGGCGTGATGAAGTGTTCAACATTGAATCGACAATCATCGATGCTCCGGCACCCAGCATCCAGATATCCTTGGCGACGGAGGTTCCTTCTTGCGTCGGACGGACACCGTCATCCTGTGTCATACCAGGAGTGTTGAGGTACATGTTGAGCATGCCAACGGAAAAAGCGCTGAGCGCAGCTCCAGCAAACCAGCCCGGAACTTTTGGAATAAGCTGTGCCGCTCCGACACCGATTTCGGTTGCTGCAATGAAGCGACGGAACGCAGCGGGCGACATATCAGCCAGTACGGGAACACCATTTGAGGCCATCTGTTGCAGACCTTCGGCTTCTTCATCCGACAGGCTGAGCTTGGAAATACCAGAGTTCAGGACAAAAGCACCGGTGGTCAAACGTATTGGCAGCTGAGCTAAGCTCATAAGTCTTCCTTCCATTCGGGACTCGTTATGGTTAACTGTAATACTTTCTTGATCAAATCCAATACGTCCCATATGCGCACAGCCTGGAAAGACCCAACACACCACTATGACGCCATCATCTGAACACTCAGAAACTTCACCCTCGCAACGAAACGACGATCCCGCAGAACAGGGTGACGAAGTAACGGTTGACAGCACGCAACCCCTCGAGGACATACCTGCCGGCTATCGACAGATTCAGACGCGCGAAGGCCTCAAAATCGTGCGTGACGGTCCAGTATCTTTCGTACGGCGCGAACTTGCCATGTCCCCGAACCGACAGCGACTCTGGCAGGACCATCAAGGCACCACCATCTTGCCTGTGACCAGGACATTTGCCGACACCTCGGTTGCGCCACAGTCGCACCTGGATGTCCCCAAAGTGTGGGGGCAAAGCGGTCCACTGATTGTCGACATTGGAGTAGGCCACGGGGAATCGACTTTCGCTGGCGCGGTAGAACATCCCGAAACCAACTTCTTAGCGGTGGAGGTCTACCGACCCGGGTTAGCGAAACTTTTAGACCGCGTCGTCGCCGAAAGCGTAACCAATGTACGCATGGTCGAAGGCAATGCCCCTGAAGTACTCGACCATATGCTCCCGGCGGGTTCAGCCCAAGAAGTCTGGATATTCTTCTCCGACCCGTGGCAGAAAAACCGGTATCACAAGCGCCGACTGATTCAACCGAAATTCCTAGATCAGGTCGCTCGCGTTCTAACAGACGGAGGGGTCTTACGCTTAGCGACCGATTGGTCGAATTATGCCGCGCACATGCGCGATGTCGCCGAAGCGCATCCAGCCTTCGAGAACCTCCACCCCGGGCGTCTCGCCGGACACGATTCCCCACTCACGCTGGCTCGATTCCACGGCACCGACGACGATGACCCACAGCCGATGGAAGTAGCCCTGGATGAGCTCGGTGGGTGGGCTCCACGTTTTGCCACGCGTCCAGTGACAAGCTTCGAAGCAAAGGCCCAGCGGGCCGGTCGTTACATTTTCGACCTGGCGTATCGCAAAATCCGGTGACTTCCAAGCCTGTGCGGAAAACTGTGCGTTGAGCACGGAATTGTGGGTGACAAAACAATAGCCGGGTCCTTTCAGTGAAGGATCCGGCTATTGTCATCAAGCATGCTCAACGTGGCAGAGCATACCGCGGTCGGTTCAGCGCGTAGCGCGGTTTGGATTGTTCTATTGCAAACATCACGGCTTGTTCAACCCGATCCCGGTCGAAACGCCGACGGCGACGTTCCTCGCGATAGATCCGCGTCACGTCGTCGTCGGTATTTTTCGATTCTGCAGGTCCATGGATATTGGTGGTCACGCCCGATGATCCCGCGGTGAAGGTTCGCGAGAATGAGACATGCGAACGCATGACGGCGATTTGATCGACGAGGTCACTCACCGTATCGCGTAGCTCTTGGACTTCTTCTTCAAGCTCGACGATACGGCGAATGCCCTCAAGGGAAACACCGTCACGAGACAACGACTGGATACGCCGCAACCGCCGCACATCTTCCGCGGAGTATCGGCGTTGGCCTCCCGCTTGACGCGCAGGGACCACCAGGCCCATGCGATCGTATTGACGCAGGGTCTGCGGGTGCATATCGGCCAGTTGAGCGGCGACCGAGATGACGTAGACCGGATCGTGTTTGTGACGGTTGACCATTACAACTTAGCCTTCTTGATCAGCTGCGCTCGTGGGTCGATATCTGCGGTGGCCGCTCGATACGTTTCAACGGCCGCCAGTGCCTCATCACTGAGATTGCGGGGCACCTCAATGACCAATTCCACCAGGAGATCCCCGGTGCGTTGAGCAGTTTTTACGCCACGGCCGCGCAACCGGAGGACTCGTCCCGACGACGACCCTGCGGGTACTCCGATTTTCACGGTGCCATCCAGGGTCGGTACCTCGATCGTAGTACCCAGTACTGCCTCATCAAAAGAGACGGGCACCTTGAGCCGAATGTTATAGTCATCGCGTTCAAAGACCGGATGCGGGGCGACCGAAACTTTCACCATCAGATCTCCCCGACCACCGGTGCCCTGTTGACCTTTGCCCTTGACACGGACCGTTTGGCCGTCTTTGACGCCGGCTGGGATGCGGACCTCAGTGGGAGCACCATAACCGGTGTTGACCTTCGTCGTCGTACCGCGAATGGCATCGGCAAAGCTAATGGTCACGCCGCTTTTCAGATCGGCACCTTTGGTGGGGGCTTGTTGGAAGCCACCAAAGCTTTGGCCACCACCAAACCCTCCAAAGACATCACCAAATCCGGCATGACGACCGCCTCCGGCTTGGCCGAACAGACCAGAGAAGATGTCTTCGAAGCCCTGACCACCACCCGGTGCAGTGAACCGGGCGCCACCAGCCCCCATCGCACGCAACTGGTCGTATTCTTGGCGTTGCTGAGGATCCGATAAGACCGTATTGGCTTCGGTAATTTCTTTGAATCGCTGTTCAGCGGTTGTGTCGTCAGGATTGGCGTCGGGGTGATATTTCCGGGCAAGCTTACGGTATGCCTTTTTGATCTCGCTGGCGCTCGCATTTTTATCAACGCCCAAAATGGCGTAGAAATCCTTTTCTAGCCAATCTTGTGAGGCCATTGGACGTCCTTCCTCTTATTCGTCACCGGCAGACACCATCACTTGGGCGGCACGCAGCACGCGTTCGTTGTAGAGGTACCCGTTGCGGAAGACTTGCACGATGTGCTCTTCGGCCACCTCTTGTGATGGTTGGCGCAGCATCGCTTCGTGGTGTGCCGGATCGAAGGGTTCACCCACCAGTGCATCGCCGTCGTGTTTGACTAAGCCGAGACCTTCCAGGGTGGTTTGGAGTTTCCGTGCGATGGCAGCAAATGGTCCTTCGAGCTCGCCGGCGGCATCGGCAGCATCGATGTCGTCTAACACCGGCAATAAGGCTTCCAACATCGAGAATTTCGCATTGTCTTTGGCGACGTCGCGGTCACGTTCTACCCGGCGCCGGTAGTTCACAAACTCGGCCTGCAGACGCTGGAGATCTTCGCGCAGTTCAGCGGCTTCATCAGGTGCTTCCGCGGGCTGCTCGGCGGTGTCGTCTTCGGCTTCAACACCGGCAGCATTCAGGATGTCTTCTACTTGCGACAACGGATCGGCGTGTTGGGACTCGGGCTGATCGGTTTCCTCGGCCTCGGCTGCGGCCTGATCGCGCAATTGCCCGGTCTCGGGGTCGATGCGGCGCTTATCGGTAAAGCGGATTGGTTCGTTTTCTTCGTTGTGGGACTGATCGGTCATGGCAAAACTCCTTGAAAAAATTAACACCCGAGGCCGGCCGGAAACCGGCCGGCCTCGGTTGAAACGTTAAGCAGCTAAACGGTGAAGAAGGTTATTTCTTTTCGTCTTCGTCAATGACTTCAGCATCAACGATGTCTTCGTCTTCCTGATCAGCTGTTGGTTGTGCACCATCCTGCTGCGAGGTGGCATACAGCGCTTCGCCGATCTTGGTCTGGGACTGCTGCAGTTTCTCAAATGCGGCCTGGACTTCGTCATCGTTGTCTTGTTTTTCAAGGGCTGCCTTGAGCGCGTCGACGTCGGCCTGGACCTCGGTCTTGACATCTTCTGGCAGTTTGTCGTCATTGTCTTTGAGCAATTTATCGACCGAGTACGCGGTGGTTTCGGCGGCGTTGCGAGCTTCTGCAGCTTCGCGACGCTTCTTATCTTCCTCAGCGTGTGCTTCGGCGTCTTTGACCATGCGATCAATTTCTTCGTCCGACAGTGAGGTACCACCGGTGATAGTCATCGACTGTTCGGTTCCGGTTGCGCCATCTTTCGCAGAGACGTGAACGATACCATTGGCGTCGATGTCGAAGGTGACCTCGATTTGTGGGACACCGCGAGGCGCTGGAGCGATACCGGTCAGCTGGAAGTTACCCAGTGGCTTGTTATCACGGGTAAATTCGCGTTCACCCTGGAAGACTTGGATGTCCACCGATGGCTGGTTGTCGTCAGCCGTGGTGAAAGTCTCGGAGCGCTTGGTTGGAATCGCGGTGTTCCGCTCGATGAGTTTGGCCATCACGCCACCTTTGGTTTCAATACCAAGTGACAGTGGGGTGACGTCGATCAGCAGCACGTCTTTACGCTCACCAGCCAGCACGCCAGCCTGGATGGCAGCACCGACAGCGACAACCTCATCCGGGTTGACACCCTTATTCGGCTCTTTGCCTCCGGCGAGCTTCTGCACAAGTTCGGCAACGGCTGGCATACGGGTCGAACCACCAACGAGCACGACGTGGTCGATATCGGAAACCGAAACGCCGGCTTCCTTGATGACGTCTTCGAACGGACGACGTGTGCGTTCCAGCAGGTGCGAGGTCATGTCCTCGAATTTGGCGCGCGACAGGTGCTCATCGAGGTGCACCGGACCGTTTTCGGTCACGGACAGGTACTGCAGCGAGATATTGGTCGAGGTAGCCGAGGACAGTTCCTTCTTGGCCTGTTCGGCGGCTTCCTTCAAACGCTGCAGGGCGATTTTGTCCTTGGACAAATCCGCACCCGATGCTTTGGCCTGCTCCAGCAGCCAGTCGACGATGACCTGATCCCAGTCGTCGCCACCCAGACGGTTGTCGCCGGCGGTCGAACGAACCTGAATGGTGGAGAAATCGTCGTCGTCCTTGCCAACTTCCAGCAGCGAAACGTCGAAGGTACCGCCACCGAGGTCAAAGACCAGGATGAGTTCGTCTTCTTTACCGCGTTCCAGACCGTAGGCCAGTGCAGCCGAGGTCGGTTCGTTGATAATACGCGAGACGTTCAGACCCGCAATTTCGCCGGCTTCCTTGGTCGCCTGGCGTTCGGCGTCATTGAAGTACGCGGGCACGGTGATGACGGCGTCGGTGACCTTTTCGCCGAGGTATTCTTCGGCGTCGTGCTTGAGCTTCATTAAGATACGCGCCGAGATTTCCTGGGCGGTATATGACTTGTCGTCGATTTCGGCTTTCCAGTCGGTGCCCATGTGGCGCTTGACCGAAGAAATGGTGCGTTCTGGGTTGTTGACCGCCTGACGCTTGGCGATGTCACCGGTCAGGACTTCACCGCCCTTGGTGAACGCCACAACCGATGGAGTCGTGCGAGCGCCTTCAGCGTTGGCGATAACGGTTGGGTCGCCACCTTCCAGAACAGCGACGACCGAGTTGGTGGTACCCAGGTCAATACCTACAGCACGTGACATAGGGAATCCTTTCGTAGCAAATACCTCGTGGCATTTGGATGACAAAACTTCTGAGCCCGCTCCTTGAGCTCTCTACACTCAAGGTGCCACAGGAGGCGACCTCGTGTCAAATAAACCTGAGTCACCCTGGCTCAACTTTTTCCTGTCAAGTACAGCGTTGGGGACCGGAAATTTATTCCCCGGGTATCGTCTGGTCACCGTGTTTCGGTCCACACACCCCGCAGGATGCCTCCCCTTTTTGAATCGGTGGCCTAGCATAGAGCTATGTCACGCTACTCTGCTGCCCGCCCCCTGTTGATTGGTATCGACGGACGCTCTGGATCAGGCAAAACGGTGCTGTCCAAAGTGCTTGCCGATAACCTTTCGACCGATTACGAGGTCACGGTGCTACGGCTCGAAGACTTGTACTGGGGTTGGGATGGGTTGCAGGCCGGCATCGAGAAATTTAGCGAGGACGTGCTTCCTGCCTTAGCGGCAGGCGAAACCGCAACCTATCAGATCTGGGATTGGGATGCCCCTGGTGCTGGAGCCCCCGGTCCCACCGTGACGACTAAACCCACGCACGTCATCATCTGTGAAGGAGTAGGGGTCGGCGCGCGTCCGAATCGCGAATTCTTAGACGTGTTGATCTGGCTACGTGTGCCCGATGACACACGCTACCGTCGCGCGATGGGGCGCGATGGGGAGAAATACCGCGCGCACTGGGACCGGTGGGCAGCTCAAGAACGCGCGATGTTAGATCAGGATCAGATTTACGATGCAGCCGACCTGGTACTCGTGGCCAATGAACCAGACGAGCGCCACCATGTTTCAGCACTAGCGGTCGTGCAGGCCATGCTGGCCTCCGGTCGGAGTCTGGAAGACCCGACTGCGGCCGATCACCCCGAGCCCTGAAAACTACTGTAACGCCGAGGTCAAACGGAACACGTTATCCAACCAGCGTTTATGGCGCGGCCTGGCTAACCAGTCTTTGAGCATCAGGTGCTCGCATTTGGATTGATACATGTCGATGATGGCATCGAGTTTGGCCACTTCCTCAGCCCCGACCACCATGACGGTCAACTCCGAGTTGAGCGAAAACGAGCGCATATCCATATTGGAGGACCCAAAGACTCCGACGTCGTCGTCGATAGTAAACATCTTGGAATGCAACACATCAGGATCCGGGTAGCGGTAAATATGAATACCGGCACGCAGTAGCTGCTCGTAATACGATTGCTGGGCGTGCTGCACGGCCAGTTGATCCGCCCGACGCACGACTAACACCTCGACACGAACTCCGCGCTGAGCGGCTGTGGTCAAGGCATAGAGCATCGAATCATCGGGCACCAAATATGGGGTAACCACGCGGATAATTTCCTGAGCTGAGTAGAACAGGTGGTTGAATGCACGCAGATTATTCTCATGCGAAAACCCCGGCCCCGAGGGAATGACCTGAGCGGCCGGCCCCTCGTGGTCTTCAATTTCTGCTTCGGTGACATCACGCAATTCTTGGTGCAGTTGCTTGCCGGTTTCCGAAAACCAGTCGGTGGCAAAGATGACGTCGAGCGAGGCAACCGTGGGGCCTTCAATCCGTGCCATCATATCGACCCACTCACGCTGTAGCCGGTGAGCCGATGCGCGCTTATAGCCGGGCTCAATGAGATTAATCGATCCGGTATACCCCACGAGACCATCCACGACGACCATCTTGCGATGATTCCGCAAATCCGGGCGTTGATATTGACCCCGCCACGGTCGTACCGGCATCAACCGGAAATACTCGACTCCAGCAGCGTCTAAACGTTTGAGTAACTGCCGATATCCCCGCACGCGAGCTGTACCAATGTGGTCAAATAACATTCGGACCGTGACTCCACGCGCGACGGCTCGCGCCATCGCGTCCAGGACCACATCGGCATACCCCGGACGATTTTTCGGATCTGTGCCCACAATATAGAACATCACATTGACGTAGTCCTGGGCCCGATCAATATCGGCCGCCATCTTGTGCAACGTCAATCGATAGTCCGTCAAATACTCAAACGAGTTACCGTCAAGTATGGGAAAACCCGTCAACCGACGGGTCAGCTTCGAATTAGCCGCCACATACTCCGGGGCCGCACCCACCTGGTCGGGTAAATCCAGGTGAGCGGTCGCTCTGCGCAGTTCTGAGTTGACGGCCACCTGGCGTGACCGGCGTTGCCCGCCTAACCGAAATGAGCCAAACGTCAAAAACAGCAACAGCCCGGGGATGGGGAAAAAGAAAATCACCAGTAGCCAGGCCATCGCGACGGCCGGACGTCGGTTACCCGGGACAATACCCAATAACGCGATTCGGATGGCGATATCTGCGGTTGTGAAAAGAGCCCGCACCCAAAACGGGAAATCCGCTAAGTCAGCCACCGACCAAATCATGACCAATAGTCTAGGCCACCGGGACATTCTTGCTGCGCGTGCAGCACCGGCAGCCGAAATTTAGTCGGCCACCTTGGTTCCGATACAGTTGTATAGGGTCGTAAACGACCCACGCAACTTTCCTATTCAAGGGTGAACATGGCAAAGCTTCTTTATCGTCTTGGACTGAACGCGGCCAGACGGCCACTTGCGGTGATCTTCTCCTGGTTGGTCATCCTTGCCCTGGCTGCCGGAGCGTTTCTCACATTTGGCGGCACACTGGTCTCCACGGTTGATATTCCCGGGACGCCGACGGCGCAAACCACCGACCGGCTGCAGGAAGAGTTTCCCGACGCCGCTCGTGGGACTGGCAATGTGGTCTTCCAGACCCAAGATGGCTCAGAATTCAGCGATGACCAGCGCGAGGCAATTTCTGCGGTGTTGGATGACACCAGAACAGTCGATGGTGTCGCCGATGTGATCGACCCGTTTGCCACTGAGTCTGAACTTGCCGAGCAAAAACAAGAACTGACCGATGGACGCGAAGCGCTCGACGCGGCAAGTCAACAGCTCGAATCGGCCCCCGAGCAACTCGAGGCGGCCCAAGCAGAACTCGACGCCGCTGATAGTGAATTAACAGCAGCACAACAGCAGTTGGATGCAGGCAAGGAGCAGGCCCTCGCGGCCGGCATGCCCGAAGCCGCCGTCGATCAGCAATTCGCAGCCCAGCAGGCACAACTCGATGCTGCCATGGCAGAGCTCGAGGCCGGACGTGACCAGCTGGCACAGGAACGCACCAATTACGAAGATGGCTTAGCCGAGTATGAACAAGGCCAAGAACTGCTGGAATTGGGCGATCGACTCCTCACCGCGACCAATGATTACTCGGTCGTGTCCCAGGACGGTTCCGCAGCGATCGGCACCGTGCAATTTGTCGACCAAGATATGGATGTCACCCCTGAAATCCGTGAGGCCGTGATCTCCACGTTGACCGACGCCGAGATCGACGGGGTCGAAGTGCTGGCGTCTCAAGAACTTTCCATGGCCGTGCCCCAGGTGCTGGGGTGGGCCGAAGTCGTTGGGCTGGTCATCGCCGGCATTGTGCTCGTAGTGATGCTGGGGACCTTCATTACCGCCGGGCTACCGCTGTTGAACGCGCTGGTAGGTGTGGGCGTCGGCGCTTTAGCGGCGATGGCATTTTCTTCCGTCGTCGAGATGAGTTCGGTAACGCCCGTGCTCGGCGTGATGCTCGGACTGGCCGTGGGTATCGACTACGCGCTATTTATTGTCCATCGACATCGCACCCAGTTGAAAACCAGCATGGGCCTGCGTCACTCGATTGCCATGGCCAATGGCACCTCGGGCAATGCGGTGGTCTTTGCAGGTTCCACCGTCGTGATCGCCCTGCTGGCCCTGAATTTGACCGGTGTTCCGTTCCTGGGCCTGATGGGAACCGTCGGTGGATTTGTCGTGGTGGTGGCCGTATTGGTCGCCATCACCCTGACACCCGCAATGCTGTCACTGTTAGGTCGGCGTGCGCTCTCACAACGTGAACGTCGACGCCTGGCAGACCGCGCCCACCGGGCAAAACCCCAAAAACAGCTTGCCCCAATGTCCAATGTGCGCGCGATCCTCACGGCGATTGGCACGATCACCGTCTTGGCACTGATCGCGCTTCCGGTCTTTTCGATGCGACTGGGCATCCCTGATGGTTCTTCGGAATCCCCCCAGAGCACCGAATACCAGGCGTATGCCGCGCAATCGGAACATTTTGGTGCTGGTCGCAACGCCCCGATCGTTGCCGTCGCCGACATTCCGGCGGATCTATCCGAAGACGACCTGCTGGCCACCACCGTCGAGCAGGCAGAACAGATCGCGGCGTTAGATCAAGTGGAACACGTGGTGCCGGTCGGTGAAAATGAGGCCGGCGATATCCTAATGTTCCAAATCATTCCGGTTCATGACGCCAACCACGAAGATACTGTGAACCTGGTTTATGAACTCCGCGATCTCGACCCAGCCGGCGAAGTCACCAATCTGGCACTAGCTGGGCATGCCACCGGCGTCATCGACATTTCCGATGCGCTCGCAAAGGTGCTGCCACTGTATTTGGGCGTCGTCGTAGGACTGTCACTGCTCATTATGATCCTGGTCTTTCGCTCGCTGGTGGTGCCCCTGATTGCTTCCGGCGGCTTTGTCTTATCCGTGGGCGCGGCAATGGGCGCGGTCGTTGCGATCTATCAGTGGGGCTGGTTGGGCGATATCTTCATGGTCCACAATCCCGCCCCGGTGCTGTCGTTCCTTCCGACCATTATGATCGGCGTGCTCTTCGGCCTGGCCATGGACTACCAGCTATTCATCTCCTCGGGAATGCGTGAAGCTTACGCCCACGGCACCGAAGCTCGCCTGGCTGTGACCAAGGGCTTTGTGCAGGGCCGCTCGGTGGTCGCTGCGGCCGCGATCATCATGGTCTCGGTCTTCGGTGGATTTATCTATGCAGATGATCCCTATATTCGTCCAATAGGTTTCGGCCTCGCCATCGGTGTGCTCTTCGACGCGTTTTTGGTGCGGATGCTCATGGTGCCAGCTCTCATGCACCTGCTGGGCAAATCCGCGTGGTACCTGCCGAAATGGTTGGACCGTATCCTGCCCGATGTGGACGTCGAAGGCGCCAAACTGGCCGAACTCGATGCCGCAGATCGGGCCCGACGCACCGCACCCGAAACAACCAGTGATGCGCCCGTTACAACCACGACTCGCAACGTCTAAGCTTAGACACAGTCCTCTTTGAGAAAGGCAACACCATGAATGATGTCATGCAAAAACTGCTGCGCACCGGAGTGTCGATCGGTGCCGGATTCATTGGCACCAAGGCCGTTGAAGCGCTTTGGAAAGCCGCAACCGGTGATGACGAGGCCCCAAATACCGACGACGATCAGGCCACGCTGCTCAAAGTGGTCGCTTTTGCAACCATCTCAGCTGGCGTCTCAGCCCTGCTAGAGGTCGGTTCGCAGCGACTGGTCTCCAAAGCGATGTCCAAGTCCGATAATCGTCAAGCCAAACAACTGGGTCGCGCAGAAGTCTAAGCGCTCCCTGTACATCATTGTTCGTGGTGCCGGAGGGCTTCCTCCGGCACCACGCTGTTTAACCACGCGGTGTCACCACAACGCGCGTGCGGTTTCGGTGGCCTCAGAGATTTCGGTGAGTCCTGCATCAACGACCCGCACGGGACGATCCGCATGCTGCCATTGCTCGATGCTGGGTTCCTGGACGCGGAGCCGAAAGGCATCTTCCCGCCAGTGTGTCAGCACCCGTTGGGCTTGTTGATCGCCTGCCGTAGCGTCAGCGACGAGCCGTTCATAGGCTAATTGTGCGGCGTGACCGACCTGGGCTGCTGCCTTGCCCGTGGTCAAGTCGACGTGAGGTGTAACCTCAACGGTGACCACCGTGTCGACCTGGGACGATTCCCGTAGCCGTGGCAATTCGGTGCCGCCCACTTGCAGCTTGCGTAAGGCATCCGGCAGGGGTGCGACCGGCCCCGGAACAAAGGCTCGCACCTGGGCACTGCCCGATGCTGCGGTGACACCATCGAGTAGATGTACGTCATCCCAGCGTTTATTCTCAGCCCGACGCGCAACCTTGCGGATCCACCCGGCACGCCAGTGCGCCACCGCATCAGCCCAAGTGCCATCGGGCTCCATGGTGCGCGGATCGTCCAACAATTGCACGACGGCGGTTCCGGCTGCCTCTAGCACGTCAAGATGATTTGCCGGATCCTGTTTATTGCGATGGATCACTAATTGCATCGCCCAGGGTTCGTCGTGATCGGGGTGTTCGGGACGTGAAACTGGATGACTCATGTTTCCACTCTAACGTTGCGCCCACCCGGTGGCGTTCTAGGGTAGGAGACATGGAGACACTACTTGGCAAACCTTGGACCCCGTGGCGAGCGTCCTCACCACTGCAGGGCCGACGTCCTACCAAACAGGAACTGGCCGAGGCCGCAGCCAAAGGCCTGACGTTGGACGATGTGCTCCCCTACCCCACCGACAACCAAAACTGTGGGCTACTGCGACTGTTGATTGTGGGGACGAATCCCAGTCCCTGGGCCTCCGCCGTGCAGGCCCCTTTTGCGCGACCCGGCAATAGATTTTGGAAATCACTCTACGCCGGCGGGGTCACCGAAACCCTGGTCAATGATTCCAACGGTATGGAGCGTTCCGATGAGCTCATGCTTGCCCGGCGCGGTGTGGGGATCACCAATATCGTGTCACGGCCCACGTCGCGGTCCAGTGAATTGAGCCGTGAAGAACTCCGCGCTGGCTGCGCTCATTTGGTTCAACGAGTGCAGGTTATCAGACCCCGGGTGGTCGCCTTCACGGGGATTACCGCGTTTCGTAGTGCTTTTGATTCGCCCAAGGCTGTACTGGGATTGCAACCCACCGAGACACTGAGCGGGTGGCCGACGACAACGCAGCTATGGGTAGTCCCGGATCCCAGCGGACTCAACGCACACGAATCAGTCGAGTCGTTGGGCGAAAAATGGGCTCAGGTCTGGGCCGCGAGCCAAGATACTGCAGGAGGGCAACGATGACAACGCAACAGCCAACGATCCTGGTAACCGGTGCCACCAGCGGTTTGGGGCGAGCTGTGGCCCTGACCCTGGCGGAGTCTAAGAGCAAGCTGCTCCTGCACGGCAGGAGTGCTCAACGACTCCAGCAGCTTCACGACGATCTGACCGATGCCACTGCGGAAGTGGAAGTTCTTCAAGCCGACCTGGCAGAGCTGGCACAGGTCGCGGACCTTGCACAGCAAGTCTTCGATCTGACGGATCAGCTCAATGTTCTGGTGCATAACGCTGGAGTGGGCAAGGGTGCCAGCGATACGCGCGAGGTGTCGGCCGACGGCTATGAATTGCGTTTGGCTGTCAATCATTTGGCACCATTTGCGCTCACGCATCATGTATTGCCTCTGTTGACACGTGGGGCGCCGTCGCGGATTATCAACGTGGCCTCTGGGGCACAAGAACCGGTAAATCTGGATGATCCGCACCTGGAACGACATTACACAGGCAACCGGGCGTATGCGCAGAGTAAATTTGCCATGGTAGCCACCGGCTTCACCCTTGCGCGTTTGCTTCCCGCCGATGTTACGACGGTCAACAGTCTGCACCCGGCAACGCTCATGCCCACGCGCATGGTTCATGAAGGCTACGAGCATACCGTAGACGAGATTCAAACCGGTGTGAACTCGGTCATGAACCTCATTCGCTCCCCTGAACTGGAAGGAATAACCGGTCAGTATTTTTCGTTTCAACAGCCCGCCACAGCCCATCCTGAGACTTATAACGCTCACATGCAAGCAGAGCTGTGGAGGCTGAGCGAATCCCTCACGGGGGTGCGCTACTAGCGTCCCGTTGGAGTTTCATAGCCTGACGAAGTGTCAGGCGGGTTAGCGAGACTGCTGTTCGTTGGCTTCGGCCTCACCTTGGGCTTCGAGTCGATCTTGTGCAGCGATTGCCTCGGCGAGATCATCGACGGCAATATGGTTCGGGTCCAGGTGATGCGACCGATAGGTTGCACGACCAACCAAATGTGCTGACACCGGCGCGGTGATGAGCTGCATGAGCCATGCCACGATGAGTATTGGCACCACCGCCCACGTTCGTAAGGCAAACCCTAAACCTATGAGCGCTAAGAACAGGCCCAGAACCTGGGGTTTTGTGGCAGCGTGCATTCGTGATAACACATCAGGGAATCTCAGCAGACCAAATCCTGCCACTGCCGACAGCAAGGCGCCGATCACCATAAGAACCGCCGCGACAATGTCCATCCAAGAGTCAAACGTTATCTCCATTTACATCTCACCGCCCGTCGGTCCTTGTTTTGGCTCAGGTTCGCCTTGATTCGCGTGGGCTCCTTCAACCGTGAAACGAGCAAGTGTTGCCGAGGAGATAAACCCGATGAGCGAGGCTACCACAACTAACACGATATAATCTGTCGAGCCCTGCAGTGCCATCCATACGGTCAATCCGGTCGACAGCACGATCAAGATCACGTCGAGAGCGATGGCTCGATCCAACAGGGCGGGACCACGGATGATCCGATAAAGGGCACCGAAGGCACCGAAGCCTAAGAAGGTCAGACTCAGCCAGCCGGCAAGGGATAAGATACTCATGAAGGCTCCTGTACGTCGTGCAGCTCGTCGAGCTCTTCCAATTCGCTATGCCGACGCACCACGCCGTCCCCGGCACGATCTTCAGCTTTGATCAGTGCATAGTCGCGCTTGGAACCAAAACCTCGAATCATTCTGGCTTCAATATCTAACGAATCAACACGGAATGCTTGGGCCGCGTCTTCGTCCGGAATATCCAGCACGTGCAAGAACAGGGTCGACGATGGCCGGTCGACGTCGATAACCAGTGAACCGGGAATCAGCGCATACACGTGGCCCACTAAGGTCAGCAGCAGGTCGTCTTGGGTACGCAATTTCACGGCGACCACCGAGTTGACGACTTTCGGGCCGGGTTTCCCTGCTTTTCTGGCGACGTCCCAGGTAGCTGCGGTGATTTTCCACAGAAAGTAGAAGGCGAATTTGATGCTGTGGTACAGGTTGAATCGGTCAGCAAAAGGAACCGGTGGCAGGGGCAACAGCAACATCACGGCGCTGCTAAAGACCATGCCCAACACGATTGTGCCCAGGGTGAGATCCTGCCACAGGGCGACCCAGAGGAAGGTGAGCGCCAGAATCATCGGCCATTGGGATAGTCGTGAACGGCGGTCTTCGATGGCCGAAGGCGCGTCATGATCGCGCCGCAGTTGAGCATTTGAGTTGTGTGCCATTAGCGTGTGCCTCCTTCCGATTCTTGCGAGGTACCGGCACCATCAGAACCGTCAATCCCCCAGGTTTCGAGTTGGTCGGCCTCTAACTGTGCTTGTTGAGCTGCGTCGTCGCCCAATACCGCCTGAATATACGGGGTACGGTGAATCATGTCAGTGGCGGCTTCATCGGCGAAATTAAAAAGCGGTCCGGCCACAACGGTCAGGGCCACTCCCACGGTCACTAAGGCCACGGTGGGTGCTACCAGCCCGGGGGAATCTTTGCGGAGTGGTTTTTTGCGCTGATCAACACGTTTTGCTTCTTCAGTACCGCGCATGGCTGGGTCTTCGGAGTCTTCGATGGGCCGCCAGAAGACACGGGTCCAGATGCGCATCATGACCAGCAGTGTCAGCAGCGAGGTAAGAATCGACGCCGCCACGAGCATCCAAGCCAGGCCCGAGCCGTTGGTAACCCCAGCTTGGACTAGTCCGACTTTGCCAATGAACCCTGAAAATGGGGGAATGCCGCCCAGGTTGAGCGCGGGCACGATATACAGCACGGCGACCAACGGTGAGATTTTCAGCATCGAACCGAGACGCTCGACGTTGGCTGATCCGGTGCGGTATTCAATCAAACCTGTGACGAGGAACAGTGCGGTTTGAATGGTGATGTGGTGCACCACGTAAAACACCGTCGCGGTCAAACCAATGTGATTGGCGACGGCGACACCAAAAATCATGTAGCCGATGTGCGATACCAATGTAAACGACAGCACACGCTTGATATCGAACTGCACCAGAGCGCCAAGAATTCCCACGATCATGGTCAATCCCGCGATGACCAACAGTAGGGAATTGACTCGGTCGCCCGGAAACAACAGCGTTTCGGTGCGAATAATGGCATACACGCCGACCTTTGTTAACAGCCCGGCAAATACGGCCGTGACCGGCGCGGGTGCGGTCGGATAGGAGTCCGGCAACCAAAACGACAGCGGAAAAACAGCTGCTTTGATCCCAAATCCAACGAGCAACATCAAGTGCAGGAGTTGTTGCAGGTCTGGATCGAGGTCACCCAACTTCATCGCCAGATCGGCCATATTGACCGTGCCGGTGGCACCATAAATCATCGCGATCGCAACTAAGAAGACCACCGAGGACACGACGGACACGACGACGTAAGTCACCCCGGCTCGTACTCGCGGCCCGGTCCCACCAATGGTCAGCAGCACATACGAGGCGGTCAATAAGATTTCGAACCCAACGTAGAGGTTGAAGAGGTCTCCGGCAAGAAACGCGTTGGAGACGCCCGCGGTGAGGATAAGAAATGTTGGATGGAAGATCGAGACCGGTTGCTGAGGCGATTCGTCACTGCCCACCCCTTGGGCCGAAGAAAACAGCAAGACGAGCATCACCACGACCGATGACACCACCAGCATCAGCGCTGAGAATCGGTCGACGACTAAGACAATACCAATAGGCGCTTCCCAACCACCCAGTAACACGGCTTGGGCTCCGCCGTGCATCCAGACATCAACCAGCAGCCAGATTTCTAAGCCGAGGGTCAGGGCCAGTGTGCTAAGGGTGACGGCTACCTGACTGATAGGTTTGCGTACCAGGGTGAAAGCAACCGCTGCACCCAAAATAGGAAGCAGCACCGAAAGGGGGGCCAAATTGGTCACAGAAAAATCGGTCACCAGCGGTCACCTTCTTTCGGTTCAGCTGAGTCCACTCGTGGATTCGCCTCCGTGGTGTATTCGTAGTAAATGTTAGGGTCTTCGTGGTCTTCGAGGAATTCGGAAGCTTCTTCAGCGATGACCGCGTCGTCCTCAGCATCGTAAGCAGGCTGTTCGGCGACTTGGATGTCTTCGATATCGACTTGGACTTCATCTCGACGGGCCAAGACCCAGGACCGATAAATCAGTGCCAGCAAAAAGGCCGTGACCGCGAAACTGATCACAATTGAGGTCAGTGTCAAAGCTTGGGGCAGTGGATCGAAGTATTCACCGGCGGCGACCCCATCACGAACGATCGGGGGCAGCCCTGCGGGGCCAGCCATGATAACAATCAGCAGGTTTGCGGCGTTGGTAAACATCATGAGCCCAAAGAGAATCCGGGTCAAGGTCCGGTCCATGAGCAGGTAGACAGCTGCCGCGAACATGACACCCATCATGATGATCAAGATGGCATCAATCGTCATGTTGGCCTCCCGAGGTTTGGGCGCTGAGTCGTGCGGCTGTCATGCGTTGTTCTGCCTCGATCCGATCACGGGTTTCGACCTCATAGCGGCGGTCGACTTCGGAGCCTAGCGATCGTAGAACGTCAATCACTAAACCAATGACCACCAGGTAAACCCCGATGTCAAAGACCATGGCCGATGCGAAGTGGACGTGGCCAAATAAGGGCAACACGACTTCAACGTCATACGCCTGGAAGACTTGGCCGCCGAAAAATAGTGGTACCACGCCAGCAATCGCTGCGATTGCAAGTCCCGACCCCAAGATAATACCAGCGGGTACTTTGATCGACTGTTCCAACTCAAACCGGCCACCGGCGACATAACGAATAGCAAAGGCAATGCCAGCTAAGAGGCCACCGGCAAAACCGCCACCGGGAAGGTTATGTCCGGCAATGAGCAGGTACAACGAGACCAGGATGATGGCGTGGAAGATCAGGCGGGTGACGACTTCAAAAATAATTGAACGACGCTCGGGGGCCATCGTTGCTCCCGCAACAATCCAGGGCTGGCGTTGCACGTTGAAGAAGTTACGGAAGCTTTTGACTTCCGCTTCATTCATGGGTGATTCAGCGATGCGGTATGCGCCCACGGTGCCTGCCATGATCTCTGACATGCTCTTGCGCCGTTTCTCGCGTTCAGCGATGAAAACTAATGAGGCAACACCTGTTGCGGCTGCTGCTAGGACTGTAATCTCCCCGAAGGTGTCCCAGGCACGCATATCAACCAGTGTCACGTTGACGATATTGGTACCACCGCCTTCGTTATAGGACAGGTCTGGCATAGCCAGGGAGATTGGAGCAGCGATACGTGATGCCATGACGGTCGCAGCGACCCACATCATCACGAACCCAAAGCTGATCGCCAACAGCGCCCGGGCCCATTGCTTATCGTGTTCTTCTTGGAGTTTGGGCATCTCGGGCGGTAGGACGCGCAATCCTATGACCATGGCAACCGTGAGTACGGATTCAACCAGCACCTGGGTGAGGGCTAGATCTGGAGATCCCTGGAAAGCAAACACCGCAGCCAACGCGTACCCAGTGGTGGAAACCAATAAGACAGCCCAGAAACGGCGTCGTGCTCGAATCGCTGCAATTGCTGCAAAGATCATGACGAGTGCCACTACAAAGTACATTGGGTGGCCAGTCAGCATCCATTCCCCAGCGAAAGCCGCATTGGGTAGCGAAATGGTCGTCTCGTCGGAGTTCGATGGGAAGATCAAGATCGCCAGTGGAGCCAATACCGTAACAGCCAAGATGATGTACAGGTAGAAGGACAAGTCACCACGCTGGGTACGACCCGTTATCCAAATGGCTAGATCGTCTAAGCGGGCCAACGTATTACGGTATACCCGTGACATATCTAGCCACGTCGGAACGGCCTGTTGGGCACGACTGACATAGCCGCGGGCCACGAACAATCCCAACCCAACCACGATAATCAAGACCGACAGCCCCAAAACGACGTTGAAACCGTGCCAGAGTGCCAGCGGTTTGACCTCTGCTCCGTCCAGCGTAGGGAAACTGTGGCTAAACCCGTAGGGAAGAGCACCAACCCAGGCCGGCAGAAGTCCTGCAAAAACGCCGGCTACCGACAGCAGTCCCGCAGGGATCAGGCCCAATCGACCGAAGCCGCGCAATGCGGGGGTTGGAGGGAGGTGTTGCACCTGTCGATTGGCGCGCACTTTCTTGGTGGCAAATGCTGCCCACATGAAACGCGCCGTGTAAGCCACGGTTAACATTGACCCCAGGATGACAACGACAAGCGGCGCCCAGCTCCACACAACACCCCAGAAGTTTGGCTCGCCGATCAGGAAGGCATCTGTTCGCCACACGGCCCAGTCCATGGCCGATTGCATGACGGTTTCTTTCCCGATAAATCCAAAGAGTGGCGGAATACCCGCCATCGAAAGCGAAGCGATAGCTGCCGTCCAGAATAACCCCGGATGTGAGGTGCGTAATCCTGAGAGCTTCGTCAGGTGGCGCGTTCCGGTGACCTTATCAATGGCTCCAACAACCATAAATAATGGCGCTTTGAATAATGAATGTGCCAGGAGCATGGCCAAACCTGCCAGGGCTCCGCTTGCCGTGCCGAAACCATTGGCAATCATCAATAAGCCCAGCTGAGAAACCGTACCGTAGGCCAAAATAAGTTTAATGTCGGTTTGGCGCAGGGCTCGCCATCCCCCCACCAGCATGGTCCACATGCCGACACCTAAGACCATGATTTGCCAGATATTTTCACCGGCAAATGCGGGGGCGAAGCGCGCCACCAGATAAATCCCCGCTTTCACCATGGCCGCGGCATGCAGATAAGCGGATACCGGAGTGGGGGCTGCCATGGCAGCTGGTAACCAGAAATGGAATGGCACTTGAGCTGATTTCGTGATTGCCCCGAGCAGAACGAGACCAATCGCCCAGGTCATATAGGCTCCGGCGAAGTCCCCGGAGAGCAGCTCAGATCCTTGGGCAACAATTTCCGAAATACGATAGGTACCAGCGGCATGACCGAACATGATCAGCCCGATGAGCATGCCTAATCCACCAAAGGTGGTGACCATGAGTGCAGTCATGGCAGAGCGGCGAGCGAAAATTCGGTGCGCTTGGTAGCCGATCATCAAGAACGACAGAATGGAGGTGATTTCCCAGAAAACATACAGCACCATGAGGTCGTCAGTGACGACCAACCCGAACATTGCTCCGGCAAACGCGAGGAACTGTGCTCCGAAGCTACCGAGGCGTGGCTCTTCTGCTTTGAAATAGCGGGCGCAGTACACCAAAACGGCTGCGCCGACGCCCAGGACTATCAGTCCCAGAAAAGCGCTGAGCGTGTCTAACCGGAACGAGAGCTCTATTCCGAGCGCTGGAATCCATTCCCAAGTTTGAACAAGGGTCGGTGTTTGATGGTCAGCAGTGGCGCCCGACGCTAACAGTTCCTCCGACGCAAGAACCTTGGGTATTTGCGTCGTAAGCCAGATGAACCCAAGCGCGGGTATTGCTGCAAGAATGAGGAAGCCTGAACGTCCCGATTTATAAATAATCAGGGGTGCGATGAGCGCAACCACAAAAAGTGCGAGCAGCACGATCAGCACGGTTGCCTCCGTGAGGTCTAGGGGACGGTCACCTGCTTAACCTTACATAGTGGTTGAGCAGTTTGGAGCAGAACCTTTGGAGACCACGAACTCGACCTATCCCGATTAAGTCTGGTCTTAGCGGTTCTAGTTCGGTTTATCCCAAGCAACCGACATCAAGAGGATTGCAAAAATCACCATTGTGTTACTTATGAGCGAACGAATGTTTACCAACGTGTACTTGACGTCCTCAAATTCGCCACAGGTGAGTTAGTAGACGATGACGTTGTAAAGACACGATTTGTCCACGGCACAACGAGTTCATCCAACGAGGAGGGTTATACAGAGTCGAGTCATCTGAGAGGCGATTCTGTTATCAGCGCAACGTTGCCGTCAGAGACCTCACTAACTCGCAAAATGAAGCCCACAAAACAACGTCAAAGGCTCAACAACATCCTTCATGAGATGCTGTTTACCGGTCGATCACTGAACGGTGGAAATTGAGATGCGATCTGGAAGCCGTCGGACCTCGTTGGTCTTGATACCGATTTAGGTTTGGGCCCGTCCCATAGGGGTGCTCGGATGGTGAGGTGAGCGCGAAGAAAGCCATCTGGCCGATCTTCGAACCGGGCCACAATTTAATGGGCAAGGTTGACATGTTGGACAATTCCAACGTGACGTGACCGGAGAAGCCAGGATCAATGAAGCCGGCGGTCGAGTGGGTCAAGAGTCCCAGGCGCCCGAGGGAAGATTTCCCTTCTAAGCGAGCGGCAACGTCGTCAGCAAGCGTCACTTTTTCGTAGGTCGAACCCAGTACAAATTCTCCCGGGTGCAGGATGAATGCCTGATCAGGTTCGACGTCGACCATGCGGGTCAAGTTTATTTGTTCTTCCGCCGGATCGATGAATGGATAATTGTGGTTGTCGAATAATCGGAAATATCGATCTAAGCGCACATCAACGCTGGCTGGTTGCACCATGGAGATGTCCAGCGGATCTAGACCGATCCGTCCAGATTCTAACGATTTCTTGATATCACGATCCGATAAAAGCACAGCTTAACGGTATCGCACGAATCGTCCAGGCGAGCCATTATGGCATCCGGTGAGTCACTGTCGGGGTTCCGTTAGAAAATCAATGCAGACTCGGCCGGGAGGTCGACCTTGACGTTGAGATTTGGAGCAATCTCAAGATACGAGGGCTTTCCGTCATCGATAAAGAGCATGACCATCCCTTCAGAAATGAAGGCTTCGAGAATGATTCGATCTGGGCTCGGAGCGACGTCGTGACCGTCAACTAAGAGTTGAAAGGAAGGACACTTTCCACAGTCGCACATTTCCCCTACACTCAGCCGGTCGATCATTGCATGGAGTTCCTGGCGCCAATTGCGCCAGGCGACAGATCCTTTGAGACGTTCAGGGTCGGTGGCTTTGGCACTCGTGATCATGGCGCGAATAAGTCGTCGTTCTGGATCTGTCAGTGAGCGTGCCATGACTATTCCTCCCTCAGGCACCAACCCTCATGGCTTCATTCGCTGCGTCGAATAGCACTCAACATCTCTTGTGCAAGCTCGGCTGGCGAATTTTGGCCCTCTTTGGTTCCAATGATCTTTGGCCGGAGCACATGGACATCGACCACTTCCGGTTCATATTCACGTTGAATCTGCCGGGCCAGACTCTCGACAGCCATTTTGGCGGTCGCGTAGGCGCCGCCATTTGGGAATCGCTTTTCCACCGCAGTTGCTGCTGTCAGCACGACCCTTCCACCGCCGTGAGCGTTCCAGTGTGGCAGGATTCTGGACAGCACCTTGGTGATGGGATAAACATTCATATCCATCATGCTTTGTAGCGTTTCGGTAAAGCCATCCGCGCCGATGCCATGATCTGCACTGAACCCACCATTCAAAAAGAGTGCTCCGCGCAAGCTGGAGGTGTACTGGAGCGCGGTGGTGACCAGTGAATCAATGAACGCGGGATCATCAAGTGAACCGATTTTCACACTGATCTGGGGATGATCGAAGGGCTCCCCTGAAACTTCTCGTCGTGAAAATACCACGAGGTGATATCCGGCATCGGCCAGTATGGGCAGGACTTGCGTTCCGAGGCTTCCAGTTCCGCCTAGAACGATCAGCGACTCTTGCACGGTACGTGACATAGCGGCCTTCCTCTACCTCTCGCGTGGCTCACTCTAAGAATAACAAGCCCCCGGTGTCGAAGCTCGACGCCGGGGGCTGATTGTTGAGAAAACTATGTTCTAGTCACGAGGTTATAGGGACTATTTGCTCACCGTGAGGTTTGCACAAAACATCTCGTTGTTGAGTTCACGGGCTTTCATATAGACGTAGCCAATCCCACCAAGGACGGCAAGCTGCGCGATAATAAGAGTCACGGTAAGGGCATACATCTGAGCGATCGAGACGATAACAACCAACGCAGACAGGATGGCAACGACAGCGCCCAATGCACCGATGATGGTGTTTTTGTTCTGGTGACGAATCACAGCTGCTCCCTCCTGATAGTTTCGTATCGGAATTCAATATGATCTTTTGAATTACTCATAATATAACCCCGCGCGACCTGAAGTGCTAGGCAATTTTGGCTTGCCGAATTAGCGAACACTCCGTGTGCTCTAATGAGTTAACACTGGCTAAAATTCCGCATAAAGACGCGTTATACGAGATGGGAGTTACGCAACACAGTGCTTCTTCGATCCACAGCACTCGGATCGCGCTAGCAAACTTCAGGTGGCAACAGGAAACCACTAATAAACGTTTCGCTATCAGAAGAATTCAGTTGTGCGCAATGTTCATTGATCCGATCCCGCAAGGGTTGCTCCCAGCAGGATCGTGATGACAAGTGCGAGGCCAACAGTCACTAACGTGACGATGAAAAGCGCCATCGCAGCAAATATTGCAATGCCTGCGCCGAGAATAGCTAGAATTCCAGACAGCCACCAGATTCTGGGTCGTCTGCATTGTTGTCCAGCCATTACTTCCTTATCTCGGGGCGCTGCTGTTGCGTATCGGATGTAGTTTAGTGCAGGTAGCTCTCAGAAACGAACGCCGTTGTGAGGCCACATACTTGACGAAAGGTTTTCATGACACAGGTCCTGTCAGGCTTCTTCATCATTTGGCTGATCATTCTGGTGGGCTATGGTGTGGGCAGAACTGGCGCTTTAGGCGAGCATGCCCAGCCGGTGTTATCTCGCGTCGCGTTCTTTGTGGCGTCGCCCGCATTGTTATTCAATACGTTGTCCAAGAGCGATATCTTTTTGGTCTTAGGACCTCAATTGTGGATCGCTACGCTGTCAGCCGGAGTAGCCGCCGTGGTCTACCTGGTCATTGCCCGCTATGTCTTAGCGCCGCGCAGTGGCTCAGAACGCATGATCGCGGCGCTTTCAGCGTCGTTGATGAATTCTGCCAATCTCGGAATCCCGATTGCTGCATATGTTTTGGGTGATGCTAGTTATTCAGCTCCCGTGATTTTGTTTCAACTGGCAATTTACACTCCCGTCTATGTTTTTGTTCTTGACACTCAAACGCTCAAAGAGTCTCGTGAAGATGCATCCAGAACAAAGGTCGTTCGCAGCAGCTTCTGGCGGAGCCTAGGGCGTATTTTCGTGACGGTAATTCGAAACCCGCTCATTATCGGTTCGGCCTTCGGACTGTTATTTTCGGTCACCGAATGGCAGCTATGGGGTCCCCTCGATGAATCAATCAGTCTCATTGCAGGTGCTGCGATTCCGGCGATGCTGATGGCTTTTGGCATTTCACTGGTAGGGTCCAAACCTTTGGATAAGCAGCACGGAAGACGTCGCGATACGGTCTTGGCTTCCGCGATCAAGCTGATCATCCATCCGCTGGCAGCATGGCTGCTGGCGGCTCTGGTTTTCCAGTTAGATGCCCACGACGTCTTAGTTGCAACCGTGCTGGCATCTTTGCCCACGGCTCAAAACGTATTTGTATCTGCATCTCGCTATAACACCGGGCTCATCGTTGCTCGCGATACAGTATTCGTCACAACGATTCTTGCAATACCGGCCATGATCCTCGTGGCCGGTCTGTTAGCGTAGAACAGTATTCACCATGTCAAAGGAAATTACGGTGCCCAAAACTTCTCCACGACGGTCGTTCGTAACCCGACCAGGCTTTTGGGGACTCATCATTGGCGCGCTGGTCCTGATTGCGGTCGCGGTCGTTGGGCTACTCAATGCGCTGGTGTATAACGCAGAATCTGCGGTAGAAGACTACGTCGAGGCGCTGCGTGCTGGCGATGGTTCCACCGCCATGGCCTTATCTCAGGGGTACCTGGCTGACAATGCGCCCGAGAACATTTCCACCGTGTTATTGGACGGCGAACCGTTGGCTGCGGCCTCGGCAATCCTCGACGACGCGGAGATTCAAACCACCGACGCCGACATCCCCGAGAGTTTCCTCGATGTTGGCACGACGCAGCAAGTCGTCGAGATCCGCTATCACGATGTTGAAGGTGAGCCGCAATCCACCAGCATCGTCGTTGATCAAGTTGGTACTTCGTGGTTGTTTTTCCATCAGTGGCAACTGCATCCGATGCCACTGCAACAAATCAAGTTGTCGCCCTCCCAGATGCCAGAGCATGCCAAGGCCGATGAACCGGTTGCCCACGTCAACGATGAGGCCACTCCCCTCCTGGGAGCCAACGGCACCCCTGCGACGCTCGCGGTATTTGCACCGGCTTCCATTGAGCTGGAGTATCAAGGCACCTATTTGGAGGTCCCAGAGCGGGTGCGATTGGTTGCGCACGATGTCTTAGCTGCTGGGGCGCACATAGACTTTGAATTCGACGTCGCACCGACTCAGGCGGTGGATGATGCCATCACTCAAAAAGTTCAGGAACAGTTACAGCGGTGCACCCAACAACAGGTGCTCAAACCGACCGGCTGCCCGTTTGGGTATGAGACGACCAACCGCATCGTGCCAGAGTCAGTGAACTGGTCCATTAATGTCCCAGATGTGGAATATTCTTGGGAAGATTCCGAACCGACCATTGATCGGATCATGGCAACCGCGGTACTCAACGCACAAGAAATTGATATCGGTTCGGGCCAACAATCAGAGGTACGGCACGAGGAAGTCTTCGAAATGACCGCCCAGTTGGAATTAACCCCCGAGAATTTGTGGGTACGCCCGAACTGGCAGTGATTACACCGCACCTTTAGTGTGAATCTCTCCAACCCAAGTGTGCAGTGCTGATTCGTCCAGCGCGTCGGTGCGGAAGTAGGCGGTGTCACGTGGCTCAAAGACTTCCATCGCGGCCTGTTGCGTAGCGCTCAGCCCGGCGGTGACGCCTAAACCAACGATGAATAATGATTTATCGGCCAGCTCTGCGTGCTGGGCTGTGAGGAATTGTCGTGCCGCGTGGTGATACTTCGGGTTGTTGGCTTCGGCAACCACGATGACGGCATCGACGTTGTCGATGTACTGTCCGGCGCGAGCAATGTCCTCGACCGCAAGTGTGACTCCGCGTTGATTTCTGAGTAATGTCGCAAGTCGATCCACAAAGTGTTGTGTGGCTGGTTCGGAGCTGTGCGCGATGAGGGTTGCCATGAAACAACAAATCCGTTCGGGTAGACGACTCGTTGGTGTTTAGTCTAGCCCGAACGGATTGTGGTGTTGAGTCCTGGTGTTAGTGAATGCCGCGCAAGTCCAAGTCCAAGGAGTCATGGGCTCCATCGGAGGTATCCGGGTGGATGGTCACCGGAATCCCCCAGTCCTGCTGGTATAAGTGGCAGGCAGCTGAATCTGGAATGGGTTGGCCATGTTCGCCATCGCAGGCCGCAGCACGTGCCGTCACGTGCAAGACGCCTTCGGTGACCTCGGGGTTGAGCTTGAGCTGACGCGACAGCCCGGTTTCGCGCCCTTCGCCCGCCAGCAAAAGATTTTCCGGAGTCGAGGAGATGGTCAGCTGGGTTGGATCGCCCCAGCGGTCATCGAGTTTTTGTCCCCTGGGCGCGGTGAAGGAAATAGTGATGGGGATCTCCCCGGCAACCAGTTTCGTGGGTGGGCGTTGTACCTGCATCGCGCCCTCATCCACGTGCAAGAACTTCTCGGGCACCGCGATGCGAACCAGTTGGTGGGCGTTAGTTTCCACGACGACGATCGAGACGGCGTTACCCTGCTCATCGGTTTCGACCAGGATATCTGAGGGTTCTTGCAGGTCTCGGGCAACCGTGGTGACTTCGGAGGGTTTCGTGGTGCCGTCTGGGTTGAGGGTCTGAGGCGCCCAGCGACGAATCGCGTGGTTATAGGTATCGGCGATCAGCACTGAACCGTCTGGCAGATTGGTCACCCCCAGGGGGTGCTGGAGACGCGCATCTTCGGGTGTACCGTCGCGGAAGCCGAAGTCAAAGAGCCCCGTGCCCACCACGGTGCCGATCTCGGGTTTGCCAGAGTCAGTTTTGGTCGATGGGATGACATATCGAACGGCCGATGTTTCGGAATCGGCGACCCACAGGGTGCCCTCGGCGTCGATCGACAGGCCCGACGATTGTGCAAACCAGGCCTCATCGGCTGGACCATCCAACAGCCCTTCTAATGCGGTGCCGGCATAGAGCGCCAGATCCGCGGTGACAGGGTCGTAGGAAAACAATTGGTGGGTGCCGGCCATGGCGATAATCGCTTTGGCTTCGGCATGCGAGTATTGCACATCCCACGGGGTCGACAATGAGGTATCCAGGGCCCCTGCGGCAAATGGGGTCAGGTCAACGGCTGCCGCGACGTCAGCATCGGCTTCGGCCTGGACGCGCTCGGAATCGATCAGCCGCTGCACGCCATTACCTGCCACCGTCGACACCTGACCGGTGGTGAGATTCACGGCGCGCAGGCGGTGGTTGACCGCATCAGCGATCAGGACGTCATATCCAACCTGTTCTGCGATGTCCTGGGGCAATAAGGCCAGACCCTGCGGCTCATTGAACAACGCAATCTCACGGCCCCCGTCAGCATAACCACGCACCGAGATCAGTTCGGGGTCGGTCTGTGCAGCGTCAGCAGAGACCGCTTCGCCAGTACCGTTACCTCCAATGGTCTGCAGTACGGTTGCTAAATCGTCGGCGACTTCTACCAGGCGGTGATGGCCGGTGTCGGCAACCAAGAATGATCCCGGCTGGGTGCCGCGAGCGCCCAGGGCGATCGCTTTGCCGGGGAATTTCAGATCGCGTGCCACGGGTTCGGGTGCCACATAAGGGCCTTCGCCGCGATGCAGGGTGCCTTTGGCATCGTGTTCCGAGATGAGCTGGTCAATCAGGGAGTACAACCCGGAAACGTGTCCCTCACCAGTCAGGTGAGCAACCACGTAACCCTCGGGGTCGACAACGACCAGCGTGGGCCAAGCACGTGCTGTGTAAGCCTGCCAGGTCATAAGCTCCGGGTCGTTGAGGACCGGGTGGGCGATGTCGTAGCGTTCGATCGCCGCAGCCACCGCAGACGTTTCGGCTTCGTAATCGAATTTTGGTGAGTGCACGCCCACGGTCACGAGCACGTCGGAGTATTTGGCTTCCAGAGGGCGCAGTTCATCCAATACGTGCAAGCAGTTGACACAGCAAAATGCCCAGAAGTCTAATATCACGATCTTGCCGCGAAGATCTTTGAGGCTTAAGTCTTTGTCGCCAATATTGAACCAGGTTTCGCCAACCAGCTCAGAGGCGCGGATACGAGGAGTCGATGGTGCCGAAGTCATGCCTTGTATTCTTCCTTATTCACCATGTACCGCAAGGCTTTGCGTCACATTCGGTAGTCAGTTTTCACGGTGGGCACAGCGCAACACTGCCATAATGCACGGCTTTGCCGTCAGCGGGTGTTAAGATATTTTTGTACCAACGACGACGGGGTAGCCTGTCAGTCGGGTGGTGCGGGTGTAGCTCAATGGTAGAGCGCTTGCTTCCCAAGCAAGATACGCGGGTTCGATTCCCGTCACCCGCTCGCGTAGATCGGCATGAACATGCGGAACTTCAGAACAGTTGATTTCGTGGTAATGTTTCACGGTTATTTTGGCGTGATTACCTGATCTTTACAAGCAAGCAACTATGGCGACGATACAAAATCGCGCGATAAAAAACCGGCAGAAAATCACACCGGTTCGACTTCTAGGTTCACTGCAAACTCGAAAAGTCACTGACGGCACTATTGCCGAATATGAACGCGAAGCCAAACGCACTGGGCATGTCACAGCTTCAGGACGTGCCCTTGGATGTGATCGATTGGACTGACTTGTAGAGGCGACAGCCAAAACTACGGTCGTGACGAGGCAGAGACAAAGTCTCCGAGCAAGCTGTCCATAGAAACGATGAAGGCTCAAACGGTGCGCAACGCGCCCACCCTCAAGACTGCTGTCTTGCAAGCAGCAGTCAAAATGAGCACATTGAAAAAGAACATTTTCGTATTCTCAATTATTGTTGATCATAACCTTCCAAGTCAGACCCTGATCGTTTATGATCGCTCGTGGCACCCTTCGTGGTGTGAGTGAGAGCGCCCCGCCGCCGGTAAACCATGTCCCCTAAAGCGCACCGGCGGTGGGGCCATTCACGTTATGAGTCTACTCAACTCTGTATCCAAGATGTCTTGCTGAGGCTGATCTGGATGTAAGTCTTCGACTTCGCTTATAACAAGATACTTCCAACAAGATTGTGACCTGTAAAATCGGCTTTTCTATATCCTTACAGGCGCTAGAAAACGGGTCACTGAGTCGAGCGAGCGGACCATCAGGCTGCCCCGATGACAGGTAATATGGCTGAGGCCGCCGCGACGAGGGCAGCGCCAACAGCAATCCACAGACTGCGCTTCGCAGTTCTTTTCGCGACCTCGGTCGCCAACAGCGCCTTGCTCGATGCCTGCACAGCATCTAGCCGTGCCTGTTCTTGCGTCATATATAGGGCATCAAGACGAAGAGCAAACTCTTCCCATCCGCGAATATGGGCGATGACCGGATCTTCTTTCCCCGGTACGACAAAATCATCTAGATCATCGCTCCACACCTGCACATCACCCGGAGCAGACCTCTCGAGAACGGCCGTTCCGGATCCCGGTACATCAGACGAGGAGGAGACCCATTGCGCGGCCTTCACCCCTGGCATCAGCAGTTCGAACAGGGGCAGGATTCCACGATGCGAGTCGTCATTGTGCTCTATCATTCCGGTGGCGAAACTTGGCATGCTGACGAAGTCGAAGAATTTCTTGCGCACCTCGGGATGCACGATCCCCCAGGGGCGAATGGCATAAGCGATGCGTTTTGCGATTTCGGTTGACAGTTGGCGAGCTTTTTCCGCTAACTCATGGTCCGGATCATTCAGCACAGCTTCAAAATCCGACATGGGCATTTCAAGAAGTTTATCTCGTTCGGGATCCCCAGTGACCACCCGGGTATCGTCCGGGGACGTGTCCGTCGATGCACGGCTCCTCAAGCTCCCATCGGAGTTGGCGTTACCAAGTAATGTACGAATTTCTTCCTTTGTTAGATTGTCTTTTGTCATGACACCAGCTTATCGCTTGCTGCAGCAACACGAAAAATGCGGTGTTACAACTCTGGTGCCGTCGAATGAGGATGCACTCCATCATGAGTAAGTTCACTGCTGTTCATCCAGCGACCAACGACGAAATGCGCCGTCTGCAAAGAGTTTCTGAGGTGCGAAGGATGAGAACAATACCACGCCCGGGTAATCACGCAGTTGACGACGCAACATGGCCAAGCCCCCTTCATCAAGGGCAGCGTCGACATTTTCAAACACGAGCAGCGGCGGAGTGCCTAACATCGCACGGGCTACTTTCAGTCGGGTGACATCAGCACGAGCCCAGGGTTCACCGCCGTTTTTCAACATGGTTTTGAGACCCTTATGTTCCACATATACCAAGGCGCTGAGCCCAACCTGATGCAGCATACCTTTGACTTCTTCTTCGGAGGCCTTCGGCTTCCGGTACGACACCAAGCGTTGCACCGAACCGCGCTGTAAGGGCACATAAATTGACGCGGCACCAACGAGTTCGCGTCGGACGGCCGGGGGTGCAGCATCGTATTCAATTCCGTCAATCAAAATGACCGGATCGTTTTCGTCGTCACCATCTTGCAACGGATTAATCCGTGGGATGAGCAGGGCATTCAGGACCGCATGGATTTTATCGGTGTCGATGGAGTCGACCAGGATGCGCTCTCCAGGCTCTGCTTGCAAGTCGGGCACCGGGGTGCGGTCCACGACAAGATTTTCAATGGCCACCCCGGCAGGATAATCCCGCTGGGACACAGAAGTTTGCTTATCAGCGTCTGACGCGTCATTCTCGTCGCCAGCTGACTCGGCTTGTTGAGATTTCCAGGAGCGTTCTTGGGCACGAACCGCTCGTTTAACTTCTTTTGCCGAATTGAGAATGGGGGCCAGGATTCGGCGTGCCGCACGGAAATTCTGCCGATATTCCACCACGCGGCCCAGGTCACTCATCGGTGTGGCCATGACCCCCAACAGGGTCATAATGGATGCAACCCCAGCGACATCGATCATGCCTAACACCGCCAGATACACCACGCCTGCAGTGCATAAGCTGGCGGCCGTAACCGTCAGCGCCCGGATGAATCCGGTCACACGAGCGCGCTGTACTGCCGCCCCGACTACTTTGGACGAATCACGGTCGAGCGCATTGAGTTCACGACGCACGGCACCGGCGACTTGGACGGACTCACCGGCTTGGACCGTATCGGCAATGCGCGCCGACATGCGACCTCGGTAGCGTCGCACTCTCCGTGCCCGTTCGCGGGCCTGCCGTGCCAGAAAGGGCATGAGCATCCCGGTGATAGCCAACGGAATTGCCACGGTCACCGCGACCGGCCAGTTCGTGATGATCAATCCGATCAGGATCACGGCAATGAGTGGCAGTGCGGTGAGCATTGGTACGATGCCTTGGGCGATCCAGTTGCGTACCGCTGTCAGGTCATTTGAGGCTCGCGTGACAACAACGCCCAGTGACCGATTCCCAATATTGTGCAGGGCCGCGGCCACGAGTCGTCGTCGTTGTTCATAGACGTAGTCTTGTCCCAGGTCCTCCGCGACCACGCGTTCGATCCAGCGGGTTATACCGATCCCAAGGACGGCGCAGGCGAGCCCGCCCATCATGCCCCACGGGGGCGTGATATCCTGGGCCGCCGGATCGGTCGTGGACAGACCGGACAATAATCCATCAACCGTGAGCGCCATGACGAGCGCTAACACGGCTTGGATTATGCCCAGGATAACCAGGGCGACCAGCAAGAACCGACGCCGACCGCGCCAGACTTTCGGCATGCGCTCGGCCTGCTTTTGGGCGCCTGTTGCTTGCTGACCGGGTGACTGATCGGGTTGCGAATTCGAGCCGACGATGGGTTGTGTCATGCACGCACCAAAAGTGCTGCCGCCTCTTCGGGATGGGTGAGGTCAAAGGTTGGGATCACCGGCACATCGAGGACCTGGCGGGCTTCGATTGTCGCCAACGGGGACGCGGTCATGACGCCCGAGGCCACCGCCACACGCAGACCGGCAGCCTGGAGTTCTTGTACCCCGGCGCGTGCACCGAGGGCATCGGTGGCGGAAAAAACGACCTGATCGATCGTGTCTTGGAAGACTTTATCGCGCAGCAACTGGGCGGTCTCTTCCTGATAGATGCCGTCGGCGATTTCAACGACAACGACGTCGGTTTCAGCATCCGAGAGTTCTTCGACGAGTCCCAGCGTCAGGGCTTTAATATCAGCCATGTTGAGCTTAAACGTGGTGGGGTACCCGAAATCGGTAAAATCCAGCACTCGAGCAGCACCGGCGTCGTGATAAATCATCGGGTCGTTCCCAGCACCGGTGCCGGTAATTTTGCCGGCGGTCACCCTGCGACCCGACTGCACCAGTCCGTTAATGAGGCAGGCCATGGTCGTGGACTTACCGGAGTTCATCGCGGTGCCCAACACGGCAATGACTTCTGGGCGAGGCTGATGTTCTAACACACCCAGTGCCGCGTCGCTACTCGTAGGCAGCTGATGCGGGGCGTAGTCGGCGATATTGACGACGCCATGTTGATTTGCCAACAGGCCGATGGGTTCGATCATGGTGGGATCTTCCATCTTTTCGTGCGCCATGGTCACGGTACCAGCGATACCGCCAGCTGCCACCAGGTGGCAGGGCTCCAGTGAGTCTGGAACGTGCGCCAAAAATTGGTCTGCAGCATACCGATTGCCATACGCCAGCATGATCAGCGCACCCTCAAACAAAATAGCCTTGCGGGACTCTGGGGTCTCCACACGCTTATGGTTCAAAATTTCCATGACCCGGGCGATCACCACATCTCCACTGTGCGGCACGACGGAGTCACCGGCGAGCAGGTGAAAGGCCGCTGGATCGGCATCCACGGCAGCTCCCACGAATCGGGTCGTATAGGAAGCTTGCACACGAGCCGGCATATCTAGGCGAGTCACGACCGGTGGCAGGTCATCGGTCATCGGGGTGATCGAGACGGCCTGGGCCGTCATGTCGGTGCTGTTTGGAGTGACAAATATGCTGGTCATGGTGGAGACCTTTCATCCGTTGGGTTCGAGTAAGACAAGTTCAGCAACAGATCATGAGGTTTTCATGACGGTTCCATGAGAGGCCTCTCATCTAGTCTCCACGATCCGCATGATTGCGCGGATCGAGCATCTCACAAATGCTGAGAAATTCACGTAAAATTCACTCGCTACTCAGCAAATTCACAGTCATTTTCATGGCAGCTGACCACCAACCGGGAAGTAGGGCAAATACGAGACCCCCGAGGTGTTATAGGTAAATTTGATCCCCATCACGTATCGGATTCCCACGTGCATGCCCCAGGCTGCGATCGAAATGAGCTGCCCGCATCGAGGGTTCAGCATCGACAGCGGTGCACCCAGCTCAATGATCAGGGTGCCAACGCCCGCGATCGTGAAGAATTTTTGTGCGTTATACAACCCACCGGCCGCCTGCGGGGCCTTGGTACCAAAGACTTCCTTGCGCACCGCATCGGCTGCGATATGATCTCGCAACGTACCGCCCTTGGCCCACTTCCAGCCCTGCGGACTGCGGACTTTGGCCACTCCGGAAAGAAAATACACCGCACACGTGACGATGTTCATCGCCGTCGGAATCCCGCCGTAGGCACGATCGTAACGCCGGGGCGCCAGGGTCTTTTCTGTGATCAAGGCATCAACCGACAACGCATCCGCGCTGCGACTGGTGCCCAACACCATCTGGTGCATGAGCCCCATATTGTCATTATGAAAAATCATGCCCCAGGAATTGCGGTAACTCAGGGTCCATAACTGTAACGCCGCATTCATGGGCCCGGTGATTCGGTGAGCAACCCCGAGGGTGGCTAACACATTGGTCACCTGGGCTGCATCAAACAGCGCATTGGCCACCCGCGGTGGCAGTGGGCGACGTAACACCCTGACCGGTCCGACCGGGTGGAACGTTGAAGCGTCTTGTTCATGAAGTTTACGAAACATGGATCGCCGTCGTAGGTTATTCCAGATCGTGAAGGCACCGGTGCCCAAGCGCAGAACGGCCGGGCGCACCGGCTGGGCGGCAGGCCGCAGCGTGTTAACGACGCGATGCAGAAGGCTACGGTGTTTCATGCGACTGGCTCCTGAAGTAATTCGGCAACGCCGCCAACCTCACATTGGGCGTGAATGGTTTCTCGGAACGGCTGTTTGGATGGTTCGGTGGCGGAAAAGTACTCATCGAAGGCAAACCGGCTTCGCACCACCAAAACCCGGACGACGTCGGTTTCACTGCGTCGAGGTGCCACGGCCAACGAGTCCGCGTAGCGTTGAGCTACTTCTGCTGCATTTCCGCGACGGACGGCTCGAGCAATTTGTTTGCGCACCTGGTTGAGTCCCCCGGTGCCATAATGCCGGTAGTGTAACGGGATCCGTTGCCAGTCTGAGGTAATCCCCACGACGTGGGGCACGGTCACTCTGCCTCGACGATCCGCCGAGAACATCGGGTAGGTCGAGAGGGGAAACGAGTCATATTCGACTTTCTTGCGTTTGACGTGTTTGGCACTGCCGACGTAGTGGCGCAGGGGCGAGAGCAAGACCCCGGCAAATGCCGCATACCCTGCCACTGCCAACAGATCACGTTGGGTGACCGCAGCATTGGAACGGGTGAGACGAGACATGAGTTGTGAGAGAGGTTGGGACATGATGTCCGGGTTTTCCTTTACGGTTTAATCAGAAAAATCACGATGCACGGCTTGGGCCGCCCAAAATCCTGGCATACCATGCACTCCGGCACCCGGTGGGGCAGATGATGAGGCCAGGTACAGTTTCGGAGCGTTCTTGGCTTGAGTGTCGATGGTGGGGAGTCGATACGGGTCAACAGTGAGACCGGGACGTAACAGGGCTTGCAATCCGGTCATGGCGCCGCCGGCAATGTCACCACCAATCAAGTTAGAATTCCAGACTTCCAGGTCGCTCGGCGAGGTGGCTACCTGTTTTCGGATGAGGTTTTGGAAACCGGGGGCAAAGCGCTCTATTTGCTTCGTGATGGCACGGGTCAATTCGCCAGGTTGGGTTTCTTGGTAACCGTGTGGCACGTGCGCATACGTCCAGACCACGGTCTTGCCGGCGGCCTCACCCGTGGCGCGACTGGGATCGGCGGCTTGTTGTTGGCACACCATGACGAATGGGTAGCGTGGCATGCGCCCGGCTGCAACGTCGCGTGATGCCTGCACGAGTTCTTGACTGCTGCCGATGACATGTACGGTGCCAGCTTTAGCGACCTCGGGGTTGATCCAGGGGATGGGTGCGTCTAAGAGAAAATCCACCTTATAGGCAGCGGTCCCATAGCGCCAGGTAGCGAAACGCCGATGCGTTGCGGGTTTCAGCCGCTGTTTGGTCCCTGAGCTGTTGGTGGTCACATCCAGCACTTGCGCGGGCGTCAGATTCAAAATCACGGCGTCGGCATGAGGCAGGTCGGCAAGATTCGTCACTTCGTGATTGACGTGCATACGACCACCGTTGGAAGTCAGCACTGAGATCAGCGCGTCCACGAGTGCTCCGGTACCGCCACGCACCGCAGGCCACCCCCGGCTCATACCCAGCGCGCCAAATAACACCCCGAATGCCCCGGTGAATTGCTGCGATAAGGGAACCACCGCGTGCGCCGCTGAACCAAGAAATAACGCGCGGGCAGCTTCCGTAGCAAACATACTGCGACTCAGCAATGACGCCGGTGCCAAGGCCATCGGGGCAAACCGTGCCAGTCGCAGCGGATGTCGTGGGACTCGTAGCATTGGGCCCAAGAGATTTTGCAAATGCTCATCAATGTGTTGGGTGACGTGCCGATGGATGCGTTGCCAGGAAGCGGCATCCGGGCCCAAGCCGTGTGCGGTTGCTTCCAGATTGCGGTGCAAGATGGCAGCACGGCCCTGCGGCAATGGATGCGCCATGGGCACGTCGCTGTGGACCCATTCCAAGCCGTGTGCGGTGAGTTCCAGATCCCGGAAGACTGGACTGGCAGCACCAAAAGGATGCCCCGCGGCACCAAGGTCGACGATCGTGCCGGGTCCTAAAGTAGGCCTGGATGCTGCCGCTCCCCCGGGGTGTGCGTTGCGCTCATACACGTCGACCTGCCAGCCGTCGCGAGCTAATAAAGCGGCCGCTGTTAAACCGTTTGGACCAGATCCCACGACAATGGCGCGCCGACCAGTCCGAGCTGAACGCGATATATTCGACATGCGGCAACTTTCATTCGGGTCGTCTTATAGGACTCATGTGGTTCTCATCGTCGTCTACTCAGATGAGAAGAATATGAGCCGCATATGAGAAAGTCGTGAGAACTCTAATGGTTCAGGTGTAACTGTCGCCAGTACGTTTCCCGCCCACCGGCGGCGGTGGCGTATTTGCCGGCTTGAACGATCAGACCATGAAACCATTGGTGTTCCGCCGTGGAGAACTGTGCTTCAGACATGGTCGGACTAAGTGCACGCCGTGCTGATTCATACGCATTGGGGACCGTATAGCCGGCTGCCGTCAGCAACCGTCGAGCATAGGTATCCCAAATAAATACGGGCCTGTTATAGACGTAGAGCATGAACACATCTGCAGTTTCTGGACCGATGCCTCGTACCGCCATCAAGTGTTGACGCAATTGATCGGTGTCGAGTTCGGCGGCCGTGGTGTAGTTAGCCAAATACCAGGTGGCGTAATTTTTGAGATAGTTTGCTTTGGCATTCATAAATCCCGCTGGCCGGATCAGTTCTTTGAGCCCTTCTCGATCCACGGCTGCAATCCCAGTTGGGTTCAACAGCCGGTGAGCACGCAGCGCGTCGATGGCCTGTTCGACATTCGACCAGGCGGTGTTTTGGGTCAGAATCGCCCCGACCCCAATCTCAAAATGCGTTTCGGCGGGCCACCAGGTGCCCGGGTCGATAACGGCGTCCAAGAGCTCATAGAGCTCGCGGAAGGATTTCACTACACCCCGTGAATTAGCCAATGGTTTTCGCAAACACCTCATTGCGGTGGGTGAGCAATAATGACGAGAACGTCATCGTCTCTGGATACACATCCACGATCGTTGCCCAACCATCTTCCATGCCCCGCAGAATATCTCCGGGCGCAAAGAGGTCAAAGTTATAGGACGCGGCCCCCGAAACCCACACAGGAATGTGGCCGAGGGTTCCCGCGACTTGATAGTGGTAGTGCCCCGACAGAATCGCCCGAACATCAGAGTCCTTGATGACCGCATAGAGTGACTCTGGTTCGCGCAAACCCGAACCGCGTTGCGCCGTCGTCGTCGACGGAATGGGTGGGTGGTGCATTACCAGCAGACTGCCATGTTTGGCGGGCTGGGCAAGCATTTCGGCCAGCCACTCCAACTGCTCTTGCGTCAGGTGGCCGAAGTTTCTTCCCACCCCGTGGGAGTCCAACCCGATGATGCGCAGCCCCTGGACGTCGTGCACGGTATCGCACAGCTCGGGTCCGGCTGCCAGTTGGGCTTGGTTGAACGCGGAACCAATCGAATCGATTGGATCATGGTTGCCACCAACCGCGATGAATGGAATACCGAGCTGATCTTGAAAATGTCCAATGTAGGCGGCGACGTCGTCGTGGACGTAATGATTACGTTGCCCGATATCACCCGACAAAATCACGGCCGCTGGGCCCAGTGTCAGTACTTTGTCTAAGGCATCGCGCATGCGGTTGGGCGTATCCATCACATTGCGCAGCAGTTTGCCTTCTTCCACCAGGTGGGGGTCAGTGATCTGAATTAGTCGCAGGGTCGGTGAAGGTGTGGTCATAAAATTATCCTATCGCCCCTGGACTCTCCTGCGGCCTGTCGTAGCGTGATCCGCGGGAAAACTAGTCGAGTTGGGCCACTGCTGAGGCCAGGACGGCATCGGCGATGTCGGTAAATTCCGCGTCAGCGATTTCCTCACTACCGATGAAAGCCACCATGATCGCATGCCCTTCGTGCTGGGTCATCAGGGTCAGCGCGGTGGTCGTGTGGCCTTGATCGTCATCGGTGGGATACCGCTGCCAGAGGTATCCCGAGCCCGATTCGGTTTCTATCGCTTGCGCCGTGAAGGTATATTCCAGCTCAGCCCAGTCGGGTTCGGAGGCATCCGCGAGCATCATGGTGATATCACTACACTTCGTGGTGACCTGTTCGACGGCTTGCTGATGAGCGGCAACCTGCTGCGCTGCCTGCGCCGAGCCGCCGGTGTCTTCGGCGATGCCGGCGACTTCCACGCTGCCGGCACCCTGGAAGTTTTCGCGTCCAAAATCCACGCGGGTGACATTGTCAGAGCTCGCTTGGATCGGTGACCAGTCGAGTTCTGCGATCGGGCCGGCGCAGCTGGTAGGTTGCACGTTGAGTTGCTCAGCGTCATCGCTTCGTTGAGAGGCGGCATCGCGCACCCTGGTGATCTCAGGTTCCGTGGCGGGTTGAACCTGGTCAAAGCCAAGCTCCATTGCCATGGCCGTTGCACCCCCTGCGGCACGCTGATCCGGTCGGGCATCGGCGGTGAGCAGTTCATCGAGTTGATTCTGCTCGGGGTCTTGGGCGGTGTCGTCTGGAGCAGAACAACCCGCCAGTCCCACCATGGCGAGGCCCAACACAGCCATGGACGCGGTAAATTTATTGTGAGGTATCACGATTGGTTGGCTCCTGGGATGCTGCCATACGGGCGTAGTATTCGTTGAGTTCGTCAAGGTCGGCGTCGCCATATTTATCAACGCGGGCGTCTCGGCGTTTAGCGTATTGGACGTCTTCGGTGCGCCAACGGTACAACACAATCAGTGCCATCCCCACGGTTGGGAATTCACCGGTCCCCCACATGATCAATCCACCGGCCTGCTGGTCGGCGATGGCCGATGCGCCCCAGTCCCGACCGATTGCGGAGAACCATTCGGCCATCAGCAGTGATTCGGAACTGGTCAGTGAGAGGGCGATGAACGCGTGGAACACCATCGTGGCTAACAGGACGACTAGGCGCAGCGGGTAGCTTGGTCGATTCGGTAGTGGGTCGATGCCGATCATCACGGAAGCGAAAATGAAACCGGTCAGCAAGAAGTGCACATTCATCAACTCGTGGCCGATATGGTAACGCAGCGCGAATTCAAAGACCGGAGTGAAGTAGAAGACCACCAGCGAACCGGCAAAGTTCACGGCCGCAAAAATTGGGTTCGTGATGACCTTGGAGTATTTGGAATGCAGCAACGCCAGCATGTACTCCCGGGGACCGCGCGTACCATCTTTGCGTGATTCCATGCTGCGCAGTGCCAGCGTGATGGGCGCCCCCAGGACCAGGAAGATCGGAATCAGCATGGTCAGGATCATGTGGTTGACCATGTGCGCCGAGAATAAGACCAGCCCGTAAATGGCTGGGGCGCTGGAGGTATCCCAGACCAGGATGGCCAGTCCGATGAAGAAGAAGATGGTGCGCGCAATGGGCCATTTGTCGCCGCGGACCGCTAATTTGCGGATGGCGCGGATGTACCAGATTGCCAAGAAGATGGCGACGGCGACCCAGAGCCAGTTGAAGCGCCATTCCGTGAGCCATCTGACGGCGGTCAGTTCGGGTGGCAATTCGTATTTGGTCGTGATGCGTGCCGGTGAGGCATTCGGGGGGATTTCCTCGGGCTTGGGAGGCTCCGCTTTGCCCAGGATGCTAGCGGTCACCATGACGGCAACCATGATGACCACTTCCACCGCGATCAGTCGCCACAAGGTGCGACGCGCATTGGCTGGTGGTTGCGTCGTCCCGGTTTTGAGTCGCGGAATGACTCGCACTCGGTGAGCCAGGCCAATCAGTCCTAGCACGACAGTGAGCACGCCTTTGAGTACGACCATCTGACCGTACGGGGCCGCAAAGTGTTCGATGTTCTCCATGCGGATGGCCGCATTGGCGACCCCGGAGGCAGCCACTAAAGCCACCGCGACACCGGCTACCGCGGAATACCGGCTCAGCACCGTGTAAATCAGTGGTTGGGTGTGGCCCTTTTTGACCTTGGGTTTTAGTTGCGAAGTCCCCGTAAGCATCGGAGCGAGCATGGCCAACAGCACCAGACCGCCCACCCACAGCAGCACGCCTAATAAGTGCAGTCCTATTGAGTTGACCGCAGCGAAGTGATCATCACCTGAGGACGAGTGGCCAACCAGTGCCAAAGGGACGATCCCGACCAGCGACAAGAACGCACCCCATGCCATGCCGGTGGGAGTCCGTAGCGCAACGATCAGGCTGGTGACGACCGCGGCAATGATCGTCATCCAGAACCATGCTCGACCCACCGCAATGGCCAACACGTAGTCGAGCATTCCCGATGAGAACCCTTCGGACGTATTGACCGGCATGCCAGCCACATCCGAGTAGGTGAAGATAATTTGGGCGAGGGCGGTGAAGGTCCACACAATGGCTGCCACTGTGGCGATTTTTACGGTTCGGCTATACGCCGGATGCTCGGTGGCATCTGCGGGAACCGGTTTGCCGCGTTTGGGCATGGCGGTCCACCGTGGCAGAATAATCGCGCCGAACATCAAAGCGCCAAAGGTCAAGGACCAGGCCATGTTGTGGACGGCCTTCGTCGCCGGCAATGCCCAGCGGGTGAGCGCACCGGGGTCGGAGAGCTGTTGGACTGCGGTCACCCCCGAAGAGATCCCGATGACGATGAGAAACCCGACACCGGTGAGCACTGCGACCGGCCAGAGCCAGCGGGGTGCAGGTGTCGTGTGCGATGTCGTGTTCGTCAACGGTACTCCTAGGGTGTTAGGCGAAAAGCGCTTCGCCAATATAGCCGTCTGGTTGGCAACCAGGGGGCACGGCAAAAACGGCTGAGCCAATCGGCACGGTCCATAGGTTCAGGTGGTCTGTTGCAGCTAACCGGTCCTGAACGGGGATATATTGCTGTTCGACGTCGCACTGGAACGCTACGAAGATCAACCCCGATTGCGAAACCCCGGTTTGTCCGTGCAGCTCGTCGCCGACAGTGGCCGGTTGTTCATCATAGTTGAAACTGCGGCGAAACATGGCCTCATCGGGGTCATTTGAACGCGCACGGCGTATATGAGAAATATCCGAGATGATGGGGAACCCTGAGGGTCCTATCGCTTCAAAGTCCGGTTCATCATGTTCGTGCTGACCGGTCAGGGGCGCCCCGGATCCCAATCGGCGACCGATCACACCTTCTTGAGCTGATCGATCGAGTTCATCCCATTCATCCACGTTCATCGCAATACGACGAATCACCATGGAGGTGCCATCGGTTATCCACGGCTGCAGTTGTTTTTGTCCGCCACCGTCACCATCGCCCACACCCCAGATGATGCGTTCCGCCCGTGCGGATCCTGGCCTGGGGTTTCCAGTGCCATCGATCTGGCCGAAGAGGTTGCGCATCGTGGTGTTATCGGGTCGGGAGGCGCGAGCGTGCGTGAAACCGTTCTGGATCCAGGCCACCGTAGCGAAAGCGCGGGCATCTTTGAGTAACATGCGTCGGGCATGTGCCACGGAGAGCGGATCATCACCTTGGATCTGGATGACGACGTCTCCGCCGGTATAGGCAGGATCCAGCTGATCGATACCGTAGGTGGGCAGAGGCTTGAGCCAGGTGGGTTTCAGCTCAGGCCGTGTCCGTTCAAAGACCTCGGGCCCGAACCCGAAGGTGACCGTCAGGCGTGCAGGGGCTGCTGCGAGCTCTTCATCGAGATCAGCAAGCGCTCCTCGTCCCTGGGTCAGTCGTGCCGCGTCATCGGTCAGTAACCGCATCATCGACGACAGCCGCTTTGCGTCGGTATCCGCTTTGAGGTTCAGCCCGAGGTACACGGCATGGGCCTGCTGCGGGGTATCCACCCCTGCCTGGCGTGGACCATAGAACGGAATGGTGTCCGTGCCGTAGGGATGTGAGACGGTCACCTGGGTATTGGCGACTCCCGGGGTGACGTCGACGGGTTGTTGAAGATCACCGGGTGCAGCCGGTGGCCCGCTCGGTGCTGCAGCGTATCCTGCCGCAGCACCGACCAAGCCACCACCGACAATACCCCCGGCACCCATCAACACACCACGTCGCGAAACACCCCGGCTGGGCTGCTTCTCGGTGGATGTATTCGAGTTGGTCACTGGGTATCGGGATCCTTAGTGCGTATGCTCGTGCGCGGCGTCGTCACGGTGGTCCGCATCGCTCTGGTCGAGGTCACCGTAGTTTTCCTGAGCGCCAACATATTCTTTGGCGATAAAATCGATGAGCTGCGTTTCACCGTTCTCTAGTTCCAACGTAATTTCGATTAAGTCGCCTGGAGCGATATCGTCGGTGAGCTCCATGAGCATGATGTGATCGGCCCCAGGGTTGAGTTCGTAGCGTTCCTCCGCCGCAACCGGGAAGCCGCCGTCTTTTTCTTGCATCAGGTTTACCCCGCCGTCATCAATGACTTCGTGGAGTTCTACGACCTCAGCGATCTCGGCATTGGCTCCGACGATGGTTTGGTCCTCACCGGAAATATTGGTGAGGTGGACAAACGCACCGGTCATCGAATGGTCACTCGAAGAGTCCAAAGATTCTTCGGTGGCTTTAATCCAGGGATCCTCCACCGCGAAAAACTCTCCCTCGACGGCGTGCCCGCCGTGAGTTTCAGCAGAGTCAGCGGCGCTACAGCCGGCCAACACAAGGCCGGTGAGTACAGCGGTGGTCATAATGGGCAGTGTCTTGTTCATCAATGGTTTCCTACAGGTTACGCGTCATCCTCCGGATCGGATTCGCCGAAACGGCTGCCGCGCAGTAACAACACCACAATGGTTGCTACGACGACGACCCCTACCCCGGCAGAGATCCAAACCCATGCGGGAATTGACGCTGAAGAGTTGTCTTGGGCGGCCTCTTCGGCGTCGGACGTGACCTGTGGTTCGTTGGTGTCAGTGTTCTCGGATGCACTCGGTGAGGTTTCCACCGCGGCCTCACCGCAATCTTGTGGCGCTCCTTCAACCGGTGCATTTGGGTCCGCATTGGTGAATGTAAAGCGCTCTTCTCCCGTGTGACCATCTGAGTAAATCACCCGATAGGCGACCGTGTATTCACCTTGAGGCAAGGCCTCACACAGTGGGACGGCAAGCTCATAGCCTTCCACGAGGACTTCGCCGTCTTGCCATTGATTCCCCTGTGCGTCGGTAACACGAATCAAATTGGCCAGGCCTTCTCCAGAGAGTGGCGCACCGGAGAACCGCAACCGGACTTCGGTTGGGGTCTGTTCAAGTGTCGAGCCCACTTCCGGTGATGATTCGACCATCACGTCGTGGGCGTGCGCTAGCTGTGGGGTGAGCGCCAGACCTAGTGCGGCCAGAAAAACGGCACACCAAATGCTGAATCGAGTCGTCAATGTTTTTTGCATACACTTCCTCCCCAAGAAATTCTTGGGTTTCCAACGAATGTGGGAGGGCCACTTCCACAGGTAGGCCACGTCTACGCTAGTACAGGAGGACCTCGGGTAGAGCGCGTTTTCAGGACATTCATCGGATGGGGAATCCAGGCTTGGCCCGCTGTCAGTCTCGGATCAAAACGCTGCGTGACCACCGAGGAGGTCGCCAAGACGAGACGACTCGGTGTGAGCGTCAACCAGTGGGCCAGCGTGATCAGACAACGCTCACCGTGGACGATCACAACGATCGTGAGCACTGCGGCCAATAAGTGGGCGACGATCATCGCAGTGTCTGCGGCGGTCGCTACGTGGCTACCATCGTGGATTGGCGAAGCACTGGTGGCTACCGTGTGGATGAGTGGGCCGTGATGCTCATGACCATTTGGTAACGCTGAAGCACCGGTATAGGGCAAAGAATACAGTGCATGAAATGCGAGCTGGCCACACAGTGTGGTCAAAGCTGTTGACCAGGCAGCCACGCGCGGTCCGGTCAGGGCCACCGCGATCGGAGCTGTGAGTGCCGCGGCAAAGATGAGCAGCGGTAACGGGAGTGCTTCGGTGGCGCCGTGCATGGCCGAGTGAGCCAGTTGGTGTCCGCCAGCGGCAAGGACAACCGCCAGGAGTGCTACGATCCACCCGCGAAATAACCGGCCCACACCACAGCTACGTCTACTCGACACAGCGTGTTGCGACATTTCACTCTCCTGGACACGCGCGAAATCGCGCATCATGACTTCTACGGGTTGTCGAATTCATTAAACCACTTCTCACGGCAAGGACCCGCAATGTTTATTAAGAGCAAAGACGCCCCGGTAAATTTACCGGAGCGTCTTTGCTTCGTTCTGTAGGAGAACGCGAACTTATTTCTTTTCGCCGGTGGCGGCAGCCTTCAGCTTCGAACCAGCGGACAGCTTGACACCGTGACCAGCTGGGATTTCGATTGCTTCACCGGTACGTGGGTTACGACCGGTGCGTGCTGCACGGTTGGTGCGTTCTACCGAGAACCAGCCTGGGATAGTGATTTTTTCGCCTTTGGAAACCTGGGATGCAAAGACTTCGAAGACGGCGTCCAGCACACCATTGACGGCGGTAGCAGAGTTACCGGATTTTTCGGCGACTGCTGCAACAAGTTCACTGCGGTTCATAGCCATATGTCCTCCTGGACTTTAGGTTGACGTAAACCCGACGTTTGCGGGCTCCTTTTGGAAAAGCTACCACTATTGGCGCGGTTTGTGGCGCTTTTAGTAGCGATTTTTACGGAATTTCGCGGAAATACGCCTTTTTTGGGTAAAAAGTCGCCGAAATCTCAGCTTCCTCCCAGCAAATACGCCCTCACAGCGCTCCCAGGTGATCATCGCTCGGCGGTCTCAAGCACAGTATTGGCTACTTCCGGCGGAAGCTTCGATAGCTGACATTGGTCATGAGTAGACTCAGCAACGTAATCGCTACGGTGAGGATCACTCCAGCAATCTTCGTTTCAAGCATCAGCGAATTTTCGGTAAAAAATAACATGACTGCCATCACGGTGAGCACGACCCCGATAATGCTCAGCACCCCAAAAACGAATAGGCCGAGGAAGCCAAAGACTTGATTGGTTCTTGAAGATTCTGGCGAGGGCGCGGGAATCGGCGGAATCTTGGTGACTTTGATGGCATCAAGATCCATCGGGCGTTCCGAGACCGACATTTGGGTCTGTCGGGGTTGCGCACTTTCGCCACCCATACTGGAAGGCGTGGAAGTCAGCTGGGAGCTACCAAGAGGGCTGGAGGCATCGGTCAGGTGGGTCGCTCTCATGGGTGGCAGATCAATAGCTGGAACGTCTAACGATTCAGCTTCAGGGCCCGACCGTGTCCCTGGGTCGTGTTGTTCGAGTTCCTCGAGGGCGGTTTCTTGCAAGAAGGCCGGTTCTTTGATCCCGTCTTGCGCCTCGAAAGGAGCCTCGTCAGCTGTGTCCTGAGGTTGTTTGGACTGCATCTCTAGTGGAGTTTCATCAGGCGAATTGTGGATGGGTTGTTCCAGGGAATCCAAGGGTGATGGGGATTCAACAGTGCGCTGATCGTGGTCTAGAGCAGCCGTTTCGCTCGGCTCAGAGCCCACGGTCAGGTCTACCCCTGGAGAACTCACCGGTTCTGAGGGTGCATCGAAGGCTTCTGTAGTCTCGAGTATTTCGTCATCGCGATGGGGCTCTTGTAAGAATTCTGGCAGCTCTCGAGGAGACGGATCTGGGTCTGGTTGTTCGACCTGAACGGCTCCTGAATTTTGCTCACTCGATGCCATAGGTAGGTGTTGATCCGCTACTGCATGAGAGGCTTCTTCGGGTCGGTCCTGTGTGTTTGTTGGTTGTTCTACTGAATCGTCGAGATCTGGTGTGCTCGCTTCTGCCTCGTGCTCAGTGTGCGATACCACCGTTTCCGGTGACGTCTCCCGGGAAAAGAAAGAGTTCCCTTGTTCAGGGGCGAGCGGCAGGACTTCGGCGGCTAAGGGACCCTCTACACGCTCTTCATCATCCGAGGAGCTCCCCGACTCGGCTGCGCCTTCAAAAGTGGTGTCCAAGCCTAATAATTCCTCTGGCTGGTGATACAACTCGTGCCATAATTCGCGCACGGTGTTGACGTCGTGTCGTTCAGCCAGGGCAGTCACGATCTGCGCGGTCTGAACGACCGCACTACTGTCGGCGTAATCGCGATATAAGTCGAGAGTTTTCAGCACGGTCGACAATTGCACGTCGGCAAGATCGGGAAGTAGTTTTCGAGCCAGCTCACGACAATCCAACCAATGAAATGCTGGTGGTTCGATATTGAGATGCCTGGATGCGGCTTGATAGATTTCTTTATCCGCATCACGGTAGTAGCTTACGATCGGTAACTTACCGACCATCATGCGCAGCTGTTCTAATGCTTCATTCCACGGTGTCGGCGCGTCGTGAGCATCTTCTAAGTCAGGCTTATGCTGTTTGTTCGTTGGAGGGAGGATCGGGATCTCGTCTTGCCGGGTAATGTTTCCATCAACGAGCTTGACATAGGACGCCTTTGAAACGGACGCGGGATCCAAATGTGTGGTCTGCAAGGAGAGGGCCACAAAACTCAACTTTGACATAACGAAAATGCCTTCCCTCTGAGCAACTGATATGGCAAGGATAACGCATGGCATCACGGCTCGATATCTTCTGTCCCACCGTGCGCCTCCGTGTCAGGCTCTTCGCGCAGCTTGTAGCAACTTACTTAAAAGAAAAACTGGCCGATGGAAACCCATCGACCAGATTTTCAAGCTTTAGGCAATTACCAAGATGATTTGGTTACGCCTGGCAGTTCACCACGGTGAGCCATCTCGCGAAGACGAACACGTGAGATACCGAATTTCTGCAGGGTACCGCGTGGACGACCGTCGATGGAGTCGCGGTTGCGAACACGTACTGGTGAGGCATCGCGTGGCAGCTTCTGCAGGCCGATGCGTGCTTCTTCGTGTTCTTCAGGGGTCGCGTTCGGATCAACGAGCTGAGCTTTCAGCTTCTTGCGACGTTCATCGTAACGAGCAACGATTTCTTTACGCTTCTCGTTCTTAGCGATCATAGATTTCTTAGCCAATGCTTAGCGCTCCTCTCGAAAATCAACGTGTTTGCGGGCTACTGGATCGTATTTTTTCAAAGTAATACGGTCTGGGTTGTTACGGCGGTTCTTACGAGTCACGTAAGTGTAGCCGGTGCCAGCAGTTGATTTCAGCTTGATGATGGGGCGCAAGCCCTTATCTTTTGCCATGTTAGAGCTTCACTCCCTTAGCGATCAGTTCTGAGATGACAGAATCGATGCCGCGGGCGTCAATGACCTTAATGCCGCGGGCGGATACGTTGAGAGTTACCTTGCGACCCAGGGATGGGACGAAGTAGCTCTTTTTTTGGATGTTTGGATTGAACCGACGCTTCGTTTTGCGGTTCGAGTGGGAAACTCGGTTTCCTGACCCGGGTCCAGCTCCGGTTACCTGGCAGTGTGCTGCCATGATCACTCCTCGTGTTAAGCAGTAGTAAAAGTACAGGCGAAATGATGGTTTTGGCTGATGGAAACAGCTAAACCTTCGCCACCAGTTGTTACACCGCGCTCTTACTGCGACTTTCTCGAAGGAATACCAGGCTGGGTGAGAACCAACCGAAGTGCCCTTTCATCGCTAGGGTGAAGACGGTGAGTCCCTTTCGTCACGCACGTTCAGAGCACGCTCGGAAAGAGAGCCATATTTCGGTTGCCGCACTTACTCCGTTGCCGTCATTTGGTCATGGTCAAACCAGATGAGGCACAGTACAGACAACAACCCCACAGTCTAGTATGAGCAGATTATTTAATCAAACTCATCGTGACGGTCATCCGCGTTGGCGACATGGAGGACTACTGTGCGGAGGTTAGACCGAGAAGAGCCAGTGATTTGGCTCATTTTTGCGCAACATACTGTCAAGCAAGCCGGTGACTTGGCGCAGTTCGTCCGGCGATAGCGATTGCAAGACCCGTGTCTCTACCGACTCACGGTAAATTTCGCGAATTCCTTCAACGAGCTTGCGACCATTGTCTGTGAGCTCAGCAACCGTGACGCGTTTATCCTCCTCCGAGAGGCGCCGAGTGAGCAAGTGGCGGCCTTCAAGTTTTCGAGCGACATGTGAAAGACGCGACAACGATGAGTTACACCGAGTAGCCAATTGAGTCATGCTCATCGGGCCCTCAACAGAGGAGAGGTGTTCAAGCACCTGGAACTCAAAGAAACTGAGCCGGCCAGCTTTCTGGAGGTCTCGTTCGAGTTCAGGCAGGACGCCCATGTATACAGCGACGACTCGGTGCCAGAACTCTAATTCTTCTGACGTCCAAATAGAGGCTTGATGATCCCGTTCATCAATGTCGTGTGATGTAGTCAAAACCATGTCCCTTCGAGCTGCCCCGGAGTCTTACGCAAATGAGCTTCGAAGATCACAGAGCGTGAAGATTCTTAGCTTTCTTTACGTCAGCATTTCCGGATATTGGAATCCCTAGCCGTCATGACGGCAGGGTTCCGATCAATAACTGCCTTTTACGTTAATGTTAAATTTCTCGATTTTGACGCTTTTGGTCCGACTTCACCCTCGAAATCACCCCTCTATGTCGACGCATGTCGACGTCTCCATCGATTGATAAGGATGAACACCCCTCCTAGTGCAAGGGTTCCTAGGGCTACCAGGATATTTCTTGTTTGATGTGCGCCTGTTTCAGCCAACTGCTCCTCGCCATGAGCTACCTGATCCGCCTCCGCGGGAACTTCGGGTTTTGCGCTTTCTGGTGGGGTGGTCTGTGTTTCATGAACGCTTTCGGAAGGGGCGACTTCGGCCGGTTGAGTGATCGGTTGCGTTTCTTCAGGCTCAGCTCCTTCTGACGTTTGCTCATCGCTAATGGGTTGCGCGGAGGCTTCCGGTTCGGGCGAGACGTCTGGCTCCTGCGAGGGGCTCATGCTCGGTGGTGGTGTTTCTACGGTGTGTTGCCATTGCATTTCGAACGCTGCGGTGGCGGTGTCCACTGTTTGATCGACCACGACCATCGTCTGATACCGGCGGTCTGGGGTGGGATCCGGAATAATTAGTCTGCCCGTATAGCCGTATTCGATAGATTCCGCCGCGATATGCACACTGCCCGATGGCGTATCAGCCGGTACATGGAGCCAAATTTCCTCGGCGGCGACTGGGGCGGTGAGGTCAACAATCTGTCCCTGGTTATCTAACACCGTGAGCTGCTCTAACTGAATTGTGGGGTCTGACCCTTCTAGGCGTAGCTCAACTTGAGCTGCTGTGCTCGTGATCTTGACAGGGCCAAGCAGGTGGTCTTCCTCGGCAGCCAACGTCTCAGGGACCTGGACGGTTGGTGTATCAAGAGCCTGCAAGGTGACGTTGGATGGGAGCGCTTGCTCGCTGAGACCAACATTGTTCTCCCCGGTGAGATAGTCAAAGAGTCCTTCGACGTTGCCACTTGAGGTGGTCTTCAGACGGTCAGCAGCGCCTGGAGCTTCCGCGACGGCGAGCATTCCATCGGAGACGAAGTCATCGGTGTAGAACCAGATCGCAGCTTGGGTCGCGGCGATGGCTTCTGAGGCGGTCAATTCGTCAGCATCAATTCGCGTCTCTAGATCATTCAAAGAGATGGTTGGATACGAGTTGTGCAGAATCCACGCGACGGCTTCGCGCACCTTCGCGTCCGTTTTGAAATGATTTGTCCCCGTAAAGCCGTCCCATCCGGTGACTTCGGCTTTATGGTCTGGCTCAGCGGCACGCACCCAATATTCAATGCAATACGCAAGGCTCGTTTCACCTCCGACGGTCACCGAGCGCAGCATCGGGGCTACGTCATTGACGGTGAGACCCTGTTGATATTCAGAAGCTGGACCCATTGCCGCATCAACCTCAGTCTGGACTTGAACCGTGGGACTTTCTTGCAACTCACCCACACCGAGTAACGAAGGCGTCCCAAGAGTGAAGACTGTTAGAGAGGCCAAAAGGACGTGATTCACCATATCTCCTCAAATCAGGCCAGCTACCGGTTGCAGCTGCCGTGTTTTTGAGACTATGGAATCAGGTGGTTGGGCACACCAGAAATAAGGCTAATTGTGGATAACTCAAGAACATGTTGAAGCGCCCGTCTTCTGTAAAGCTCACCTTGTAAAGCTCACCTAAGGATGCAAACGGTTTGTTACCTGCTGGGTCAGTTGCGTACTGCGAGCGCGGTGGTCAATTGCCGCAAAAATTAATGCCACCAGACAAAACAGGATCATAACTGCCATGGCTGTTTGAAACGCAGCTGCATACGTGGCAATGCTTGTCGGATCGGCTGGATCGGGCTGGCCGGAAGCATCTCGTGGGACCGTGACAACCAACGCATAAAAGATCGCCGAGCCAACAGCAATACCGATAGCATTGCCAAGACGTTGGCCTACTTGTTGAAACGATCCAGCAACACCACCCTGGGTGACCGGAACATCCATCAGCGTTCGCATCTGATTTGCCGCCATAATGAACCCGGGCCCAATACCAGCGACCGCCAAGACAATGGCCATTGCCAGCGGATTCTGCTCTGGTGGTACCACGGCAGAGATGACCACCAGCCCGATGAGCGCTGCGATAAAAATGATAAAACCCCACATGACCAGGTGCGTGGCGTAGCGAAAGGTGTATTTTCCAACGACTGCGGCAACCACAGCGGAAACGAAAGCATAGGGAACGGTAATCAGCCCAACCACAACCGGATCGTGTCCCAAACCCTGCTGGTTGAATAGTGTCATCACCAAGAACATCGCTGGCATCGCGGCAAAGAATAAGGTCGTAATGATCACACCATTGCGGTAGGAGGAAAACACAAACAGGCTGAAATCTAATACCGGGCTGTTGCCTGTCGCGCGGTATCGGATCTCCCAGCGGATAAAGGCTACCGCGCTGACCGCCCCAAGTCCCAGATATGCCCAGCGAGCTGGATGATCGTCTGAGCCAGTTGTCAGCACGAACGGCAACATCACGAAAAGAACACTCAGCGCCATGAGTATCACGCCCACAATATCTAGATCTGTGCGCCCTTGTCGCGGTTGAGTCGCGGGAATGAGCCACAGGGCAAGAGGGATGATCAACAAGCCAAGCGGCACATTCATCCCAAATGTCCAGCGCCAACCCAATTCGGTGCCCAAGCTCCCCAGGAAGAGTCCCCCGATCGTGGGGCCGAAGGCCGTTCCGAGCCCGATGGCGGCACCGAAGATGCCGAACGCTTGTCCGCGTGCTTCACCTTGAAACAGCGTTTGCACCATCCCAAGGACCTGCGGCATCAAAATGCCAGCAGCGACCCCCTGCAGGATCCGAGCAGTAACGAGCATGCTCGCTGTAGGCGCCAAAGCGGCCCCCAAAGATGCGATGACGAATATGACCAGTCCGATCATGAACATCGCTTTGCGGTTCCACTGGTCACCCAGACGGCCTGATGGAACCAGCGCAATACCAAATGCCAGCACGTAGCCTGCAACGACGAGACCCGTCTGGGTCGGCGTGGCATGCAAGGTCTCTTCGATCGGAGTCAACACGACGTTGACTTTGACGACGTCGAGAATCGTTAATACCGCGACGGCCGCGGTCACGGTAAAAGCAATCCATGGCGATCTGGTATCACGGCGTTGTTGGACAGTCACAACGACAGGCTAGCCTATCCACTGTGATTGGGACACGAGCGTGCACCTGGGGACCCGTGCTCGCTCGTGGCCTACGGGATTATCCTTGATATCCCAAGAATGGTTTCTCCACCACGGTTGCGGTTTCCATTCCATGGCGAGTCTCAACTTGCAATGTGGTGTCATGCTCTGCGCAGGAGACCGGAACCATTGCAAAGCCAATGTTCTTTTCCAATCGAGGGGAATAACACGCAGAGCTAACATATCCAATGCGTTCATCGTCTTGATACACGGGGAAGACTTCTGGCATGGAGCCATCTATATATGACCCCAAGGGCTGGCCACTGATCTCGACACCCACAAGCTTTCGACTCACACCGGTGTCGCGAATTTCTTTGAGCGCTGGTTGTCCTATAAATGGTGCTTCCTGATCGATTTCATCGAGCCACGGGTAGTGGAAAAGCACCTCGAACGGATTGGTATCCAGGTCCATGTCGGCATCATATGACAGGATCCCTCCTTCGATACGACTGATATGCACCGGTCCGGTGACACGCATGCCGTGAGGCTGACCAGCCTCAAAGACCGTGTCCCACAGTTGGCCTGCGTGCTGACTGGCATTTTCTAGGTAGATCTCGTAACCGGCCACATTGGTAAACCCGGTACGAGAGACCACGACGTCCATCCCGTTGAGTTCATAACGTTTCGACCAGTACCGTCGCATGTCACGAATCGATTCGTCGAATAAATCAACCATGACGTCGAGCGCTTTGTGTCCCTGAACCTGCACCGGACTAACGTCCGCTTCTTGGACGTTGACATCCATGCCGGACCAGTGAGCGCAGGCGTAGGCCCAGACAAGGAGCGTTGATTCAGCGGTCGAGAACCAAAAGCGTTGATCAGCTACGCGAAGTAACACTGGATCCGAGATGATTCCGCCGTCGGCCTTCGTGATTAATGCGTATTTACCTTGATCAACCTGCAGGCCACTGAGATCCCGCATGGTCAACATATTGGAAAACTCCCAGGCGTCTGGCCCGGTAATTTCCACTTGCCGTTCCGCGCCGACATCCCAGAGCGTGACATCGTTGACCAGCGCCCAGTATTCCTCCACAGGGTCCCCATATCTGCGTGGATGGTATTGATGGTTGACCACACTGTAGGCCTCAACACCGTGACGACCTGATGCGTGGAAATATGGTGATTTACGCAATCGCGTGTACAACAAGATTTCTGGGTGCCAATTCATGGTGTACCTCCTCCTCATTGAGGGGCAGAGCACTTCGGGCCATAGCACATTGTGACGAATGACACAATGTATCGTCAGCCTAGCTCTCGTCATATCGCTCTGCAAGAGCCCTAACCATTGGCAACGCCTTGCCGAGTCCATGGCGGTGGGCTAGCGTGAAGCTACATCGGCAGTTGTACAAAATGTCACCCTCTTTCGTATGGAAGAACAGGAGGCGACATGCCGAATCGGTTATTACTCCAGGCGGCACAAAGCAAACAGCTCGAAGCGTTCGCGACGCGTCATCGGCTCACCCGACCGGTAGTTGACCGTTATGTGGCCGGTTACACCGTCGAGGACGCATGGTCTCAGGCCGCGCAACTGAAGGCCGAAGGACTTGATGTCAGCCTCGATTTTCTTGGTGAATCTGTGCAAGACCTCAGTCAAGTGCCTGACGCGATTCGTGAGTACCATCGGGCAATGGAGCGCTTAGCAGAAGTCTCGCCCGGAGCCACAATATCGGTGAAACTCTCCCAACTGGGCGTCCTCATCGATCCTGCAGCCTGTACACGGCACCTTGAAGAGATGCTGCACGCAGCTGCCGGTTATGGCATCGGCGTGGAACTCGACATGGAACACACCAGCGCTGGTCGCCCCACTTTGGAAATCTTTCGACAACTACTCCCGCGTTTTCCAACGATTCGCCAAGCCTTCCAAGCCTATCTACGCTCAACCCTTCAAGACCTCATGGGCTTTCACGAGGACAAGCCACGCATCAGATTGGTCAAAGGCGCCTTTGATGAACCCGTTCCCTTGGCAATCCAACATGCCCCGGAAGTCACCAACCAATATAAATACTTGGCGGCCTGGGCGCTCAAACATCTCCCGGATCCAGCCTTTGGCACGCACGATGAAAGCTGTCTGAACTACATCATCTACCAGGCCCAGGAACTCGGGCTGGCCCCGAGGGACTTTGAATTTCAATTCCTATATGGGGTCCGACGAGATAAACAGCGTGAACTCGTCGACCAAGGTTACCGAGTTCGCATCTATCTGCCCTATGGCACCGAATGGTACCCGTACTTGATGCGCCGGATGGCCGAACGTCCCGCGAATTTATTGCTCTTTTTGCGTTCGGCGGTCGGCCAGTAATCGGCTATCCTGACGACACAGCAGCCGATAGTGAAAGGGCAGTTATGATAGCCACCCCAGATGCGGCCTGCCCATGTGGCACAGGTGAAACCTTCGATGTGTGCTGCGGTCCCGCCCTTCAGGGACGAGCACTACCGCAGACCGCCCAGGCACTCATGCGCTCGCGGTATACCGCTTTTGTCCTCGACGATACTGAGTATCTCGCAGCGAGTTGGCACTCCTCAACACGCCCCGAGGACGCCTCCGCCCCGGCAGGGGTGTCCTGGCGGCGATTGCGGATTCGCGACACGGTGGCGGGTGGGCCAGCGGATGCAACGGGTGAGGTCGAATTCATCGCGCATTTCCGCACTCCAGACGGCACACGCGATTTCCTGCACGAGCGTTCGCGGTTCGTGCGCGAAAATCAACGGTGGGTCTATGTGGATGGTGAGCTTTTCTAACCATCCACCTTTACAATGGCCTCATGGGTAATGTGCATGTGATTGGTACCGGCGGCACGATCGCCTCACGGTCTGACGTCGGTGGTTCGGTCGTCGCAGACTCAGCCGATGAGGTACTGGATGCCACCGAGGTGGGTTTGAAGGTGACGACCGAAGACGTATTGCACATCAATTCATTTCACCTCACGTTTGCAGACCTAGTCTCCGTCCGTGCCGCAGTGGTCGAAGCATGCAACCGTCCCGATGTTGACGGAATTGTTATCACTCACGGCACCGATACCATGGAAGAGACCGGGTTCTTTTTAGCTCTACTGCACAATTCTGATAAACCGGTTGTCCTCACCGGCGCCCAGCGGGCGGCAGATTTGCCCAATACTGATGGACCTGAAAATCTACGCCAAGCAGTTATTGCGGCAGGCTCCCCGCAGCTGCGTGGTGTCGGCGTTCTCGTGGGTTTTGACTCGGAATTCCATGCGGCTCGTCATACTCGCAAAACCCACACCTTATCGACCTCCACATTTTCCGGCGGCACGCGAATTGCCGAGTTCTATGATGAGGAAATTACCCGTCTCGCCGCGTCCGTTCCCTACCCGGTGCTCACGGATCCTGCCGAGGGTTTCGCTGACCTGAATATCCCGGTCATTGATGCGGCCCCGGGCAGTAGCGCCACCTTATTTTATGCCGCTCTGGAAGACGGCGCGGATGGCATCGTATTGCAGGGTGTTGGCGCAGGTAATGCACCACCGGTCTTTACCAAAGCCGTCGAGACGGCGGTTGCTGCGGGCGTGCCCGTTGTCTTATCTACCCGGGTGCCCACCGGCCCGGTCGCCGCGATTTACGGCAACGGTGGAGCCGTCACCCTGTTAGCTGCTGGCGCGATGAGCGCGAATCAACTCAACACCTATCAAGCGCGCATTCTGTTAGCTGTGTTGGTCTCTCAAGGTCTCGATGACCAGACGTTGCGCGCAGTTTTCACTGAGCAATCTCGCTAAGGAGTCCGATGAATACCGCTCAACAACAACTCAAGATCGCCGATCATCTCAAGGCCCTCGCGGTCACGAACCGGCCGGTCGTCGTTGTCACCGGGGCGACCGGTGGAATCGGGCGGGCGATCGTTGAAGAACTCGCCGACGACTATGCCATCGTGGCCCAAGGGCGAGACGAATCGCGTTTGATAACCCTCTCGCGGTTGGGCGAAGAAATTTATCCGGTGCAATGCGATCTGGTCGAAACCCATGAGTTTGCCACGACCTTCGGGTTATTGCCGAAAGTCGATGCGCTGCTCAATGTGGCCGCGATTGCCCCAAGATTTGCCTTCGACGACGCCAACGCCGCCGTGTGGTCAGAAGTGATGCACCTCAACGTCACCGTGCCCTCCGAGTTAACTCGCACCCTGTTACCCCAACTGCAAGAAGCAACCGGCACCGTGGTCTTCCTGGGATCAGGGGCGTCTCGAACGACGTCGCCCAATAATGTCGTGTACGCGGCATCAAAACATGCACTCCAGGCCTTGGCGGATGGCATTCGCCTGCGTACCGCCGCGGATCGGATCCGGGTGGCAACAGTAGCTCCAGGATTTGTCGACACCTCAATGATTAATTGGGACGATAATTATCCGCTGACACTGCCCGAAACACTCATCCAACCGTCCACGGTGGCGCGTACGATTCGGCACGTGATCGAAGCACCTTCGGATGCTCAAATTACCGAAGTATGGATTCGACCACGCACCGAAGCCCCGTAAGTCAGGCGTAGAGCGGGTTATGGGCGGGGTCCACGCCTTCACCCTCGCGGACCGGGCCGGGGGCGGTACCGTCACCAAATGGTGAACCGCCCAGCTCTTCGCGGCCATGCGCCGTGAGCCACTCGGTGAGGATCGGCCCCTTGGGCACGATACCGGTGGGGTTAATATCGTGGTGGACGATGTAGTAGTGGTCTTTGACCTGCTGGAAATCAACGGTGTCACCAAAGCCCGGGGTCTGGAAGAGATCGCGGGCATAGCCCCACAGCGCCGGGAATTCGATGAGTTTATTGCGGTTGCATTTGAAATGCCCGTGGTAGGCGGGGTCAAAACGTACCAGCGTGGTGAACAATCGGACGTCGGCTTCGGTAATGTGCTCGCCCATCAGATAGCGCCGAGTGGTTAGCCGCTCTTCGAGCCAGTCCATTGCGGTGAATAGCCTGTCGTATGCATCGTTATAGGCTTCTTGGGAGCCTGCGAACCCGGCGCGATATACGCCGTTATTAACCTCGGTAAAGATGCGTTTGATGATGTCAAACATCTCATCAAGATGCTCTTCGGGCAGCAGGTTTGGTGCGCCGTCACGGTGGAAAGCGGTCCATTCGGTGGAAAAATCTAAGGTGATTTGCGGGTAGTCATTGGTCACGACGCCACCCGTGGCGATGTCCACAATTGCTGGGACGGTAATACCACGCGGATAATCTGGGAAGCGCTTGAAATAATTTTGTTGGAGGCGTTCGGTCCCCAACACCGGGTCGACCCCGTCGGGATCAAGATCAAAAGTCCATGAATTGGCATCGTGCGTGGGCCCCGGCGTGCCAAGCGAAATGGCATCTTCCAATCCCAGTAGTCGACGCACAATAATGGTGCGGTTCGCCCACGGGCAAGCGCGTGCGGCCACCAGCCGGTAGCGACCAGCTTCGACCGGCCAGGCTTCAGCACCCTCGGTCAAACCGGTCGTCAGCGTGCCGATCGTGTTGTATTGATAATGCTCGGCCGACCGGTGTGCTTCGGGGTCGGCGACAATGCGGTCATTGATGTAGTTCGTATCGCGAGTAAATGGTTTGCCGGGTGTGGAATATCCAGAATTGGTCAAAGAGTCCATAGACTTCAATATATGAGTTCTTCCAGCATTGTGGCTAGTAGCCAGTTCACAACCCGCATTACTCAAAACAACCCGTCCGGGATGACGTTGAGTGGGACCAACACCTACGTGATCGCCGCACCAGGCAGTACCTCGGCGGTGATTGTGGATCCTGGTCATGCCACCGGTGCCGCCGAACACGCTGCAACCGTCAGCGATGTACTCGACGGGCGCACCGTGGAAGCCATCCTGATCACCCACCACCATCTGGATCACACCGGTGCGCTGGAGGCATTTATTGAACACTTTGACGCTCCGGTGCGTGCGGCCGCCGAACAATGGTGCCGCAATGCGCCACCGTTACTGGATGGCGAGGTCATCACGGGAGCCAACACCAAGATTCGGGTGATCGCCACTGCCGGACATACGTCGGATTCGATGTCTTTCTTTTTGCCCGACGATGACGCCGTGCCGCATCCGGGCGGTACCGTACTCACCGGTGACACCATCCTGGGGGAGGGCACCACCATGCTGGACTATCCGGATGGCAGCCTCGAGCAATACCTGGCCTCGTTGCATACCTTGGCCGCGCTGGAAGGTTCCGGCAGACAGGTTGCGGTGTTGCCCGCTCACGGCCCAACGCTGGCCTCAGTGGCCCGCACCGCTGAGCAGTATCGCACCCACCGCTTGGAACGCGTCGAGCAATTGCGCGAGATGATCACCGGGATGCCGCCGATCTTGACCCCGGTGGATTGGGAGTCCGTGGTGGTCCATGATCTGTCCATGCGCTTATATCCGAAACTGCCTGATGTCGTGCGAGGTCCGGCAAAGAAAACCCTGGCGGCAACCCTGGACTATCTGCTGCACAACCCGAAGGATTGATGCATGACTATTGTCGTTGGATACACCGAGTCCGAACCCTCTCGAGCGGCCCTAGATTTTGGCCTCGAGTTGGCCGAGAAGTTGAGCATGAACGTCGTCGTGGTCAACGCCGGTCCTGGCGCCGAACGGCGTTCCGAATCGGAACTCACCCAGGCCCAAACCGAACAGCTTGAGCAATATCTCGCACGCTTCACCGTGTCCACTGAGCTCAGGAAGTATTCGCGGGGACGTTCCACCGTTGATGAATTCAAAGATGTCGTGGCAGAGCTGAATCCTTATGCCGTGGCGATCGGTGCCGCAAAGCGCTCGGGTTTTTCCAAATTCATGATGGGCTCCGTGGCCGATGAGCTGTTGCGAGAGTTGCCGGTACCGGTCATTTCAGTCAAGGTTCGTGAGACTTCCGTTGACAAAAGGAAAAAGGATTAGGCCATGGAAATCGTCGTGCACCGCGGTGATATCACCACAGTTAAGGTTGATGCGATTGTCAACGCCGCCAATACGTCTCTGCTGGGTGGTGGCGGGGTCGACGGCGCAATCCATCGTGCGGGCGGCCCTGAGATTCTGGAAGCCGCCAAAACCTTACGCGACACCACGCTACCCGACGGATTACCGACCGGCGATGCCGTGGCAACTACCGCAGGCAACCTGCCCGCTCGCTGGGTCATTCATACGGTCGGCCCGGTCTATGCCAAGACCCAGGATCGACGTCATCTATTAGTCAGTTGTTACCGTCGAGCGCTCGAGGTTGCTGACGAGCTGGGTGCCGCCTCGGTTGCGTTTCCCACCATTTCGGCCGGGGTGTATGGATGGCCCCACGACGACGCCGTCGCTGTGGCAGTGGACACGGTTCGTTCCATGGCTTCGGAAGTCTCCGTAGATAAAGTCGTGTTTGTGCCGTTTTCGCGTCGAATGGAAGAGCTCTACCAAGCACGCTTAGCGGCCTAGTTGCGCTCCTCGTTGCGCTCTTCACGACGGCGAGCGGCCTCATCGAATCCCTCAGTGCGCTGGTCATCAGTGTCCTCGTCCTCGGGGCGATCTGAGACCTGGTCAAGCTCGGCGGTGTTTTGCGCGCGACTGCGGTAGGCCTCCTCACCCGGACCTGCCATATCTGCACTGCGTTCAATGGCCGAAACCGAGCCGGTGTACATCGTGCCGTCCTCAGAGGGTTTCGTGAGCGGCACCGAAGAGGTCTCTGGTCCCGTGGGCACGCCCTCGTCTTTGCTACCGCGACGCGGAACAGTTGGTATAGCGCCCAGTTCAACCGGCGGTTCAGTGCGATATCGGGAGTCCGTGCTGTCTCGATCCACGCTTGGTACCGAATTCATGTCCCAACGCGCACTACGATGGGCGGGTTCTTTGACCCGTCGACGTTTGGCCGGTTCCGGAGTGGGTTCGACCACTTCGGCTGCAGGTTCTGGTGGAGCCTGTTCGATCCGCATCACGTTCATGGCGTAGGGGTGTTCCTCGGAGATGAACTTGATGAAGTCTTCGCGGACTAAGCACTGCAGGTCCCAGAGTTCGCCTGCATTGCGTGCTGAGACCGCGGTTCGCAGCGTCGCCCGGTCATTGGCAATATCAAGAACTTGGATCTTAGCGTCGCGACCATCCCACAGATCCGAGGACTCGACCAGCGCACGTAACCTGGCACGCAGCGCATCCACCGGCACTCGCCAATCCACCTGGAAATCGATGCCCGCAGAAATCTCTGTTCCTACGCGCGTGTAGTTCTCAAACGGGGTGGTGGTGAAATAGGACGACGGGTAGATGATGCGTCGTCCGTCCCAAATTTTTAACACCACATACGACATCGTGATGTCTTCGATCGTGCCGTAGTAGTCATCCATGACGACGACGTCGCCCACGCGGATCGCGTCGGTAAAGGCCAACTGCATTCCGGCAAAAACATTCGTCAACGTCGTCTGCACCGCCAGGGCTGCGATCACAGAAATCAAACCGGCAGACGCCAACAGACCGGCACCAAGCGCCCGCACCTGCGGAATGGCCAATAAAATGGCGGCAATGGCAATGACGATAATGATCGCATGTAGAACACGCTTAATCAGCTGCATCTGGGTTTTGATGCGTCGACCGCGGCGGTCTTCGGTGGTGACCTCGTCGTAACGCACCTCCACACGACGTTCGACCACGTTGACGATTCGCAACGCGAGCCAGGCAAAACCAGACGCCGTGCCGATGAGGAGCAAGAATGCCAAGAGGTCATACATGCCAATGTCGCGACCGGACAACTCTAATCCGATGCGTGCGCCAAGAAACGCCATGGCCGTAAAGGCAGGAACCAATAAAATCTTCAGATGCGACAGAAACCTTTTGCGCGTGCGTAAGAAGAACCGCACCACCAGGGCCACCGCAGCGGTGACGAGCAATCCGCTCAGCACGCCGATGGCGATGTTTAGTGAAACACCAAAGATTGGGCCCAACGATTCAATATTTTCTAGGGCCGAATTCTGCACGTCTTCGGGGACGGCTTCTTCCATATTGGGTAATGATGGCGCCTCGGTCGGCTCAGCCGGGGCCTCTTGAGTATCTAGTCGCAACATAGGCTCCATTCTGACAACGCGATCTGAACTAAACCTGGAAACCGCTACACTAACAGTCATGCTTCACCTCACCGATTTGCGCAACACGACCTATGATCCAGCAACCGTGATGCCGCGGGCGAAACTGGAGATTTCTGATGCTTCTGCGATCGTGGAACCAATTATTGACAAGGTCAAAAAGGGTGGAGCCGAAGCAGTTTTGGAATTGACCGAACAGTTCGACCGGGTCCGGCCCGCAAGCCTCCGTGTACCGGCCGCCGCGCTGGACCAAGCCCTGGATGAGCTGTCAGAAGATGTTCGCGCAGCGCTGGAAGAATCCATTCGCCGTGCCCGCGCCGTCCACGCAGCCCAGCTGCCAGCTGATACTGTCGTGCCGCTTGCAGATGGTGCAGTAGTGGAAAATCATTGGATTCCCATTCAACGCGTGGGATTATATGTACCCGGCGGTCGTGCGGTGTATCCGTCATCGGTCATTATGAATGTGGTTCCCGCCCAGGCTGCCGGCGTCCCCGGCATCGCGGTGACCTCTCCCCCACAGGCAGATTTCAGTGGTCTGCCACACCCGACGATTTTGGCCGCGTGCAAACTCCTGGGTGTCGATGAAGTCTATGCGACCGGCGGGGCACAAGCCATTGCCATGTTGGCCTTGGGTGCCGACGATGACGCAGGCCATCAGGTGTGTGCACCAGTGGACCTCATCACCGGTCCGGGCAACGTCTACGTGGCCGCAGCGAAACAAGCGTTCTTTGGTCGGGTCGGCATCGATGCGGTAGCCGGTCCATCAGAGATTTTGGTACTAGCAGACGAGACGGCGAACCCAGCCTGGGTTGCAGCGGATCTCATTTCGCAGTCTGAACATGACCCCTTAGCGGCGTCGGTGTTGGTGACCACCTCAATGGACTTCGCTCAAGCGGTCATCGCCCAGATCGAAGCTCAGGTCCCCGGCGCAGTGTTAGAAGACCAAATCCGCCAAGCTTTAACCGGTCAGCAGTCTGGGGCATTGGTTGTTGGCACCATGGAGGAAGCCATTGAGGTGACCAACGCGATTGCTACGGAACACCTCGAAATCCACACCGCAGATGATGCGGCAGTCCTAGAAAAGATTACGCACGCCGGTGCAGTTTTCCTGGGTCCGTATGCGCCCGTACCATTGGGAGATTATTCCGCCGGCTCCAATCACGTCTTACCAACCTCAGGAACTGCCCGGTTTTCTTCCGGACTCAATACCGTGTCATTTCTCCGACTACAGCAGCGTATCCGCTACGACAAAACCGGGTTGGCGCCGCTTGCCGACGGTATCCAAGCCCTCGCGGCCTCGGAAGGATTGCACGCGCACGCCGATGCTATTGCACAACGGTTTAACGATTTGTGACAAACAGCACTATCACGGTCGTCGAAAATACGTTAGGGTAATTGCAGAATCACGAGCTCTTACCGCACTGTAGCCCTGGCTGGTAAGACGGCAACCCTCCCACGTTGTAGTGGGGTGCCCCAGGTGATGATTCGGCCTCGCGGAATACCCCGTGTCGGGCAAGTACAGCGTTCGAGCGCACTTTCGGGCGCAAAACTTTGAAGGCATGATTGTGACAACTACTTTGCAAGTCCACCACCTGCAGACCACCACACAACTCTCCAACGACCTGTCACCCCTCTCGCTACGCAGCGCATTCGCTCAGTTCCCCTCAGGCGTAGCTGCACTAGCCGCCTACACTGCGGACGGCAACCCACAAGGGATGGTCGCGTCGTCCTTTACCGTAGGAGTCTCCCTGGAACCGCCATTAGTTTCTGTAGCGGTGCAAAATACTTCTGCTACCTGGCCCCTATTGCGCGACACCAACCGAGTCGGTGTGTCGATCCTGGGCGAAGGACAAGGCACCATAGCTCGTCAGATGGCAGCCAAAGGGGCCGATCGTTTCGCCGGTCTCCGTCTGGAAACCAGTAACGACGCGATCTTTGTCGCGGAAGCGGCACTGTGGCTGGAAACCTCAATCTATGATGAATTTCCCGCAGGTGACCACACGGTTGTACTGCTTGAGGTACATAATCTTGCGGAGTTCGCAGAAACCCACGAGCCGTTAGTTTTCCATAAATCCCAATTCCGCAACGTTCGGGACCACTAAACCTCACATGGATTTTGTTCGCGTTGACATTTGGCTGCATGCGGTACGGCTCTTCAAGACCCGTTCCGCAGCGAATACTGCGGTCAAAGGCGGCAAAATCAAAGTTGATGGTGAGCCGGTAAAACCCTCGCATAAGCTTCGAGTGGGCCAAACGATCACGTATCGACAAGCCGGGCGAGATCGCATTATTGAAGTCGTCGGCTTATTGGACAAGCGGGTGGGTCACCCTGTTGCGATCAAGCAGTACGCAGATCATTCCCCGGAACCTGTACCACGGCACCTGCTTGCCGTGCCGCGTCGTGAACGCGGTGCCGGTCGACCCACGAAAAAACAGCGCCGTGAACTCGACCGGCTGCGAGGTTACACCAATCATTAGAACGCACAGGAAGTTCCCAGCAAACGTTCGGACAATTTCAAACTAGGTTCCTTAGACTAGGGATACCTCTTCAAGGTGCGAGTGATGTTGTAATCCCGCCGCCAGATGATCCCCTTTCATCAGGCGGCGGGATTTTTCATGGGAACACTGCCACCGAGCCGGCACCTTCGGCTTATTTGCCAAAACGTGTGCTTTTTTCGGGTGTGTCAGGGGCGGGTGCGTCCGCCCCAGCCGTGTTGGATGCCGTTGCCATCGTCCCAGCTGAAGGCGGTGTCAAACAGTGCCGGTCCGAGGGGTTCCGGTGCAGCGTGCTGCTGATCATGAAGCTGTTTGGGTGCCCAGTGCTCTGGGGCGACCACGCTCCAAGGGTCCTGTGGGGTTTCGGTTTTGGTGTTGAGATACCAGCCCACCGCGACCAGCGCGTGGTCCGGGGTCAAACC
>DATBUL010000061.1:0-1858 GCA_036516115.1 Enteractinococcus sp.
TGATGATGCGCTCATGGGCATCACCCACGTGCTGCGCGGTGAAGACCTGCTGTCCTCCACGCCCCGCCAAATCGCGCTGTACCGGGCACTGTATGCCGTCGGTGTGGCAGACTTTCAACCGCAGTTTGGCCACCTGCCCTACGTCATGGGGGAGGGCAAGAAGAAGCTCTCCAAACGCGACCCACAGTCCAGCCTGTTCCACCACCGCGAAAATGGTTTCATCCGAGAAGGTTTGCTGAACTACCTGGCGCTGCTGGGATGGTCACTGTCGGCAGACGAAGACATCTTCACACCGGAAGAATTCGTCGAACACTTCGACATCCATAACGTGCTGGCCAACCCCGCACGCTTTGATGAGAAAAAAGCGATCGCCATCAACGGCACCCACATTCGCAAACTCGAACCCGAAGACTTCCGTAACCGTCTGATCCCATACCTCCAAGACCGCAACTTGGTGGGGGAACAGCTCACCGATCGTGAAGAACAGATCCTGACCGAAGCCGCCCCGTTGGTCCAGGAACGTGTGCACTTGCTCGGCGAAGCCGCGGATATGCTGGCCTTCTTGTTCACCGAAACCGTAGAAGTCGAGCAGGGCGCGATGAAGGGTATGCCAAAGAATCTGGCCGAAGTACTCACCGCAGCAGAAAATGTGCTTTCTGATCTTGAAACCTGGGATCAGGACTCTATTGAGCCTGCACTGCGCACTGCACTGATCGATGAGCTCGAGCTCAAACCTCGGCATGCCTTCGGTCCGGTCCGCACAGCCATTTCCGGTCGTCGCGTCTCGCCACCGTTGTTTGAATCATTGGTGATCCTGGGGCGGGAAAAGACCCTGGAACGCATCAGCAAGTTTAAGGCCGAACAATCCTAGTTCAGGCAGTGCTCTTTGATGTTGATGACACCCTGGTCGATCTGTCTGGGGCGCAACAGGTTGCCTTCCGACAGCAACTTGCCGCCCAGTTCGGAGACCAGGTGTTATCGCATCCTGCCATGCCGGTGGCCGCTGAAGCGTTCGTGCACGACCCGAAGGATTACTACAACTCCTACATCAACGGGCACCTATCGTTCGCGGAACAACGGCTTTGTCGAGTGCGCGATGCGATGAAGATTCTTCAGCTCAGCGGTCAACCCGACGATGAGCTCTGGATCGTTGGCTATGAAGAGGAGGTCTCCCAGCATTGGGCGCCATTTGATGATGTGCCACCGCTGCTGGCGGCCCTCAACGAGCGGGGCATTGCCTACGGCGCGGCTACCAACAACGTCACCGACTACCAGGCACACAAACTGGAACAAGCAGGCCTTCCATTTGAGGTAGTCATCGGGACCGATATCACCGGTAAACCCAAGCCTGATGCGTCGATGTTTCTAGAAGGTGCCAGCAGGCTCAACGCTGATCCAGCGCATACCTTGATGATCGGCGATGACATCATGAATGACGGGTTAGGAGCCCGCGATGCTGGGTTAATTTCGCTGCTCGTCGACCGGCAGAATACGTTGGCAGACTTGGAGCGAGTCTATAAAGTGCGATCGTTGGGTGACGTTCTGCACATCGACGGCCTGAGTTTTGACAACAAAAGAATTTAGGGTAAAGTTATCTCTCGTTGCGCACAGCGTAGCAAGACCCTTGGGGTATGGTGTAATTGGCAACACAACGGTTTCTGGTACCGTCATTCTAGGTTCGAGTCCTGGTACCCCAGCGACTTTCCTCACTCGTGAGGAGATCACCCACTACCTAGCGTAGTGCGGCCCCATCGTATAGCGGCCTAGTACGCCGCCCTCTCACGGCGGTAGCACGGGTTCGAATCCCGTTGGGGTCACAGGGAAACGACATGCATTATCGCAATGCATGTCGTTTTTT
>DATBUL010000062.1:0-146948 GCA_036516115.1 Enteractinococcus sp.
TTGCGTTTTTCTGCAAGATGGCGAACGTCTAATACTCGGTCGTCAAGTCCCACATACAGCGGGGTCTCAAAGAGCGTATCCCGGGATTTGATCCAGTCGATCGATTCTTGGATCAAATGTAATGGCGTATCTTGCGGGAAGACCCCAAGGCCACCACGTCGTGCCAGAGTTTCCACCATGCGTCGACCAGTGACGCCACTCATGTTCGAAGAAACCACTGGAATAGTTGTTCCAGTGCCATCTGTTGAGGAAATATCGACATTCATCCGAGAGCCAACCTCAGAAAAGGACGGCACAAGGAACACATCGGAGTAGGTCAAGTCTGTGGTCACAGGATTAAGAAAACGCATAAAACCATCATGACAGTTTTTTCTCCAGGTGGCAGCTGTTGCGAATCTCCACTACACTTCAACTGTGTTGCAGCTCATGTTTTTTACAACGCATTTTGCGTGCAGCCGATCTGTGAGCAATCCAACGTATTCTGTGGCAATCCGCCGGTGAATGTCACTATGATAGATCCAGCTGCCGTTAATGGTTGGCTTGAGTGAGTCAAGCTTCACTCAAACCAAGTTCCGGGACACCATAAGCGGCCCCGACGGCGAGGTTCGTCGGCCCGGCGGTTACAGACCTCGCCCCGTGTACGCACAAAACACAAGAACTTACGGAAGAGGCCTTCACCGTGCCAGAACTTACGTCCGCCCAGCTCTCCGAGGAATTTCCCGGCAATGAATGGCTTGTTGCGGATATCTACGAAAAGTATAAGGCGGATAAGTCTTCTGTTGACGAGAAATGGGCAGAAATTTTCGCTCGTTTAGAAGCTGCAAATACTTCTGGTTCCGCCCAGAAGGCAGCACCAACACAGACCGCCGCACCTGCTCAGAAAGCTCAGAAACCGGCTACCCAGTCGGCCACCGCTGCTCCCAAGACAGCGACAAAATCTGCGCCCGCAGCAGCCGCGGAAAACGGAACCAAACCACCTAAGCCTAAAGTTCGGCGTGCTGAGGCATCACCGCAAGCCATTACCTCTGAACCATCCATTGCTACACGCGAAGAGCGGGCCAAGGATGATGCCGAGGCAGTCAAAGAAGATGAGTGGATCCGCCTTCGCGGTATGCCACAGGCAATCGCTGCAAATATGGATGCGTCGCTGTCCATGCCTACCGCCACGACCGTGCGCGATATCCCCGTTAAAGCGCTGTGGGACAACCGCACCATTATCAATAACCATCTCCAACGCACCCGTGGTGGCCGAGTATCCTTCACCCACCTCATCGGATATGCCGTCATTCGTGCTCTGGTGAAGCACCCGGAGATGAACGCGATCTACAAAGAGCAAGACGGCAAGAAGTTCAAGGTCAATCCCGCCCACATTAACTTCGGTCTAGCGATCGACCTGCCCAGCGATAAAGGCGATCGCGCGCTCGTTCAACCCTCGATCAAAGCCGTGGAAGACATGAACTTCCGTGAGTTCTGGGAAGCCTACGACGACCTCGTCAAACGCGCTCTGAACAATAAGCTGACGATGGAAGACCATTCCGGCACCACCGTCTCACTCACCAACCCAGGCGGTATCGGAACCGTCCACTCGGTACCACGACTCTCGGAAGGCCAGGCCGCAATTATCGGCGTGGGTGCTCTCACCTATCCGGCAGAGTTCGAAGGTACGTCCCAGAAAGTCCTCTCCGATCTTGCGGTCTCCAAGACCATGACCGTTACCTCCACCTATGACCACCGGGTCATTCAGGGTGCCGGTTCCGGTGAATTCCTGCGCACGGTGCACAACCTTTTGCTAGGCGAAGACGACTTCTATGATGAAATCTTCGTCAATCTGCGGATCCCGCACGTGCCGGTCCGTTGGGCACCTGATGTGCAGGTTAACCCGGAAGACGAAGTCGGAAAAGCAGCCCGGATTCAGCAACTCATTCATTCCTACCGGGTGCGAGGACACCTGATCGCTGATACCGATCCACTGGAATACCGCATGCGCACACACCCTGATCTGGATCTAGATTCTCATGGCCTGACGCTGTGGGATCTGGACCGCGTCTGGCCGACTGGCGGCATCGGGGGCAAATCCCACATGCTGCTGCGAGACCTCCTCGGGGTACTCCGTGATGCATACACCCGCAACGCGGGCTATGAGTACATGCATATAGACGATCCGGAACAGCGCGCCTGGTTCCAAGACAAATTGGAACACCCTTTCGTCAAACCGACTCGTGAAGAACAGCTTCGCATTCTGGGACGCCTCAATGCTGCCGAGGCCTTTGAGACATTCTTGCAGACGAAGTTCGTCGGTCAGAAACGCTTCTCGCTCGAAGGCTCTGAATCCCTGATTCCACTACTCGACGCAGTGCTGTCGGGTGCAGCAGATGATGGTCTTGATGAAGTTGCCATTGGTATGGCGCACCGCGGCCGGCTCAACGTCCTGACCAACATTGCTGGCAAGACCTTCACTCAGGTCTTCCGGGAGTTCGTCGGCGACATTGACTCCACCGTGGCACAAGGCTCTGGGGACGTAAAATATCACCTTGGCACCGAAGGCACCTTCAAGTCCTACAACGGCAACGAAACGGTCGTTTCGGTTGCTGCCAACCCGTCTCACTTGGAAGCTGTCAATCCGGTCCTGGAAGGCATTGTGCGTGCCAAACAGGACCGCTACGACCACGGCGCAAAGTCACCGAAATCCTTCTCCGTGTTACCGATTCAAATTCACGGCGATGCGGCCTTCGCCGGGCAGGGCGTGGTATTTGAAACCATGCAAATGTCCCAGTTACGTGGGTACCGTACCGGCGGTACCGTGCACGTGGTCATCAACAACCAGGTTGGTTTCACCACTCCCCCATCGCAATCACGGTCTTCGACCTATGCCACCGACGTTGCCCGATCCATTCAGGCTCCGGTCTTCCACGTCAATGGCGATGACCCAGAAGCCGTGGTCCATGCGGCCCAGATGGCCTTCGAATATCGTCAGCGTTTCCATCGTGACGTTGTCATCGATCTGATCACCTACCGCCGTCGCGGTCACAACGAAGGTGACGATCCATCGATGACTCAGCCAAATATGTACAACCTGATCGCCAATAAGACCTCGACCCGTCGCCTCTACGTCGACGCGCTGGTTGGTCGTGGCGACATCACGCAGGAAGAAGCCGACCAGGCAGCTGCCGACTATAAGAACCGTCTCGAGTCTGCTTTTGCAGAAATTGGTGAAGCCGAAACCTCGCCGATTCCAGTGCTTGGTTCAGCCCACGGGATTGAAGACACGTCCAAGTCGTATACGCCTGAATCGACTGCCATTTCCGAAGACATGCTGCGCCGCATCGGTGAAGTCCATATGGAGATCCCCGAGGGCTTCAACGTTCACCCGAAATTGTTGACCCTCTTGGAACGTCGAAACAAGATGGCCATCAATGGCAACATCGACTGGGGCTTTGCAGAGCTTGCAGCATTCGGGTCGTTGATGATGGAAGGCGTCCCAGTTCGTCTGGCAGGTCAAGATAGCCGACGTGGTACGTTCGTTCAACGTCACGCAGTCTTCTATGACCGCGAAACGAACGACGAATGGACACCATTGGCGTCGCTGTCACACAACCAGGGCAAGTTCTGGATCTACAACTCACTGCTGAGCGAATACGCTGCCCTGGGCTTTGAATACGGCTACTCGGTAGAACGTCCTGAAGCCCTGGTGTTGTGGGAGGCGCAATTCGGCGACTTCGTCAATGGCGCTCAGATCGTGATTGATGAATTCATTTCATCATCGCAGCAAAAGTGGAACCAACACTCCTCCATCGTGCTGCTACTGCCCCACGGTTATGAGGGACAGGGTCCTGACCACTCATCGGCGCGCATCGAACGCTTCTTGCAGTTGTCTGCAGAGAACAACATGCGTGTCGTCCAGCCCTCCTACGGAGCAAACCACTTCCACCTGTTACGCGAACACGCCTACTCGACCCCGCGTCGTCCACTGATCGTGTTCAGCCCCAAACAGCTGCTGCGTTTGCGTGCCGCCGCGTCGAAGGTCGAGGACTTTACTCAGGGTCGCTTCTTGCCAGTTGTCCCAGACGACACCGCATCAAAGACCGCCAAACAAATCGTTCTCGTATCGGGACGTCTGTACTACGACCTCATTGACCGTCGCAAGGCACTAGGACTGGAAAATGACATCGCAATCGTGCGGGTCGAACAGCTCTACCCACTACCAACCGAAGAAATTCAGGCAGAGCTGGACAAATACCCGCAGGCAACTGTCACATGGGTCCAAGACGAACCCGAAAACCAGGGTCCATGGCCCTTCATGTTGCAGAACCTACTACCTGAGCTGGACCGTGAGGTCTCACTCATCAGCCGCCCGGCTGCAGCTTCCCCATCCGCCGGGAACAAGCCGCGGCATGATGAAGAACAAGACACACTACTGCAGGATATCTTCGGCTCCTAGTCGAACCTGCTCGTTGTATCTCAACCTGTTGCGGTCCAAGTTTTTGGGCCGCAACAGGCGTTTAACCCACAATTTTGGTTCTAGACGATTACAGTAGAGACAATAAACAGGCTACGGGAAAGAGGCAATACACGTGCACACACGAAACATCCGGTTGTTCTCCGTTGGATCTCGAACCCTCACCGGTGTTGGTGACGCGCGCGGACTTGGCTGGCTCGGGCGGGTATTGGCCAAAACTCACGCCCCCGATCTGGTCATTGAATCCTATCCACTCGTCTTTCCCGACGAAACGACCGAGCAACTCTCCGAACGGTGGGAACCAGAGATCTTACCGCGACTGGCACAGGATGACACGGAGAACCGAATGATCATTTCCGTGCCCCACGACCCGATCGTGAGTGCGGGATCCTCGGCACGAGCCCGACTTCATTTGGCGAATATCTTAGATCGCGCAGCCCAACACAACCTGTCAACGTTCGTTGTGGGGCCGACCCCATCGCAGGACTCCGCGATGAATACTCACCTAGCCCAGCTCAACAGCGCCTACCAGGATGTTGCTGAGCGTAGAGGCGTCATCTACATTGATGCCCTCACGGATTTAGTCAATCACCAGAACTTCAATGAAGACGTCATGATTAACGAGGGGCTACCGGGTCAAGCAGCCTACGGGTTGATCGCTTGGCTGGTCTTGAATCGAGGCTGGTTCGAATGGCTCGGAATTGCAGACCCCAGCATTCATGGCTGAATGCGGGTGGTACACTAGCGGGGAACCATTTAAGAAAGGAGCCACACAATGAGCAAACGTGGTCGCAAACGCAAGGATCGTCGTAAGAACCGTGCCAACTCTGGCAAGCGTCCAAACGCCTAAACGATCTTCACAAGAAAAAAGTCTGAACCAACTGGTTCAGACTTTTTTGTATCTCGTACAAACAATGGTGCCTAGTCGCTGGCTTTCAGTTCACCGATCCGTAGGAGGATCTTATCCTTCAACGTGCTGGGTGCCTTCTCATCACATGATCGCTTCACCACGTCACGGATGATGAGCTCCAGGTCATGTTCCGACTGGCATGTTGTACACCCATCAATATGAGCGCGTACCTCGGCTAAATCGGCCGAATCTAACGCACCGTCAAGATACTGATAAATGCTTTCGATACGCTCTTCGGTGCAACCGCCATTTTCGATGCAGTCGGACTCGGTCCGAAGTGGTTGTGTTTCATGTGTCATTTTTGGGCCTCCTCCGATGCTTTCGATTGTTGCTTTTTCTGTAATTCAATGGCGCCTTGGATGCCCCGGTCGGCAGCATAGTCGGTCAACAGTTCACGCAAGCTGCGCCGACCTCGATGCAATCGAGACATCACCGTACCGATGGGTACATCTAAGATCTCAGCGATCTCTTTATAGGCAAACCCTTCAACATCCGCAAGGTACACCGGAATCCGGAAATCTTCAGAAATCTCAGCTAACGCATTTTTGACGTCGCTATCCGGAAGCACATCGAGCGCTTCGGTCTCAGCAGAACGTAAACCCGTCGAGGTGTGTTCGGCGGCTCGTGCCATCTGCCAATCTTCCAACCCATCACCGTCAGCCTCTTGCGGACGACGCTGGCGTTTGCGGTAAATGTTGATGTAGGTGTTGGTCAGAATACGGAATAACCAAGCACGCAAATTCGTACCAGGCTTGTATTGATGAAAGGACGAAAACGCTCGAGCGTAGGATTCTTGGACAAGATCCTCAGCGTCTTCGGGATTTCGAGTCATCCGGAGGGCACCCGAATACAGCTGATCCACATACTGCATCGCGTCCCGTTCGAAACGGTCTCGGCGTTGCTCATCTGTCTCAGCTTTCGGATCAATACGAGAGCCGTCATCGGCTGCGGGAATTTCAGAAGGCAAAGGAGTCATCCCAGCTAAGTCTAATCTCAAAACCTGCTCTTGAGAGGTTTCTGTCGGCGCATAAAGTGTGAGCACTGTGTTATCACACCTTCCCGTGCGTGTACTTGGACGTCATCTTCTAGCAATTACAGCGATGCCCAGAACCTAAATATTCCCTCAATATCACCTGATCTACCACGCTGTCAGCGAGAACAAGGTATCTTGGAAGGAGTCCGGTCACCCCCTATTCCTTCCTAGAAAGAGGTCAGTGTTGGTCACAATGACGCCCGCCCCCGGTGAAGTATGGCCCGCGCCATTTACCGATAGTCCAGTTCATGCCACTGTGGCATTACCTGGTTCCAAGTCATTGACCAATCGACATCTGATGCTTGCGGCACTGTCCAACAGCCCTAGCCGCCTCACCGGAGTGCTAGTGTCACGCGACACTGACCTGATGATTCAAGCACTGAGCACATTAGGGGCCACATTTCGCCGCGTCAACGATGACCCAACCGTCCTCGATGTCACTCCGATCCGGCTGTCAGACACCAGCGGGGATCTGACGATTGACGCGGGACTGGCTGGCACCGTCATGCGGTTCATCCCGGGGGTCGCTGCCGGAACACACGCCACGGTACGCATTGATGGTGATGAACAATCATATGCCCGTCCTATGGGACCTGTGGTCCAGGGACTGCGCCAAGCAGGCGCTCACATTACCGGCGACAGCCAAGAAGCCACGACACGCTTACCCCTGATCGTGCACGGCCGAGGTGTGCTCCCCGGTGGGATTGTTCGTGTCGATGCGGGTGGCTCTTCGCAGTTCATTTCAGCATTACTCCTCGTGGGAGCGACGTTCGAACACGGTTTGGATTTGCGACATACCGGTGACCACACGCCCAGCCCGGAACACATCGAGATGACCATCACTGTACTGGAAGCTGCTGGCGTCGAGGTAGAAGCACCCGAACCAAACCGCTGGATCGTTCATCCAAGCCCTATCACCACACCCGACACCGCAGTCGAACCGGATTTGTCCAATGCTGGTCCGTATCTGGCGGCAGCCGTCGTCACCGGTGGCCGCGTCACAGTCCCCTACTGGCCTCAACACACCACACAGATCGGTGACCGTTGGCGCGAGATCTTACCGGCCTTTGGAGCGACCGTCACTTTTGAACCGACCCCGGGGGCGAACTACGGCGACCTGACCGTGACAGGGACACGAGATCACAACGGTCAGCCGGTCATTACCGGAGGCGGAGTACTCGCCGATTTGGCCGAGCTCACCCCCACGACCGCAGCCCTTGCCCTGCTTGCTGATGGTCCGACCCGTCTGGCAAATATCGCCCATTTGCGTGGTCATGAAACAGACCGCCTCGTGGCGCTGAATGCCGAAGCCGCGAAACTTGGAGCCACCATCGAGGAAGGCCCAGATTATTTGGCCTATACCGGCGGTTACCAGCTCACCGGCACCACATTAGATTCATACGCGGATCACCGCATGGCGACCTTTGGCGCTATCGTCGGCCTCGTTGTACCCAATACCCTGGTCCACGACGTTGCCACCACCGCGAAAACGATGCCGGATTTCCCGAACGCCTGGACCAAACTTGCCGCCGGAGAACGGCAGATCCGCGCATGAGTCGGTACCGTATCGATTATTCGCGCTATGACGAGTCATCGGTTCCTAAACGTCCTTCCAAGCGCGGCAGTCGGCCTCGAACCAAAGATCGCCCGGCACACGACGATGCCATTACCGGACGAGTCACAACCGTCGATCGAGGACGGTACACCATTTACCTGCCGGGTGAGCGCAAAACAAAACGCTCCCCGGGCACCAAGGCGCGCTACATTACGGCCATGCGTGCTCGGGAAATGCGCAATACTGCAATCGTTACAGGTGACCTCGTCGATGTCGTGGGTGATACTTCAGGCGAGGAGGGCACCTTGGCCCGGATTGTACGCCTGCAACCGCGACAGACCGTGTTACGCCGATCAGCCGACGATACTGACGCCTATGAGCGCGTCCTGGTCGCCAATGCTGACACGCTGGTGATAGTTGTCGCCGCGGCAAATCCTGAACCACGCACCGGTTTCATTGACCGCGCGATGGTCGCCGCCTACGATGCAGAAATCACTCCAATACTATGTATTACCAAAACAGACCTCGCCGATCCAGCCCGGCTCATTGAGCACTATGCACACCTGGATCTCGAGGTCTTCACCATTGGACCCATGAACGCCGATGACGACGAGGCGAGTTTGTCTCCCATCTTGCACCCGGCGGATCTTGACGCCGTTCAAGATCGTCTGGCCGGACATATCTCAGCGCTCATCGGCCCATCCGGTGTGGGAAAATCGACCCTGCTTAATGCACTCACCGGGGCCGATCGAGCGGTGGGACACGTCAATGTCGTCACTGGACGTGGCCGACACACCTCGTCATCGGCACTTGCCATCCCCCTGAATCAGGCCGGAACTTCAATGATCATTGATACTCCGGGCATCCGCTCCTTCGGTATGGGATTGGTCGATCCAGACACCGTCGTGGCCGCTTTCGAAGACCTCGTCGAGGCTATCGCTGACTGTCCTCGTGGGTGTACCCACACGCAGGACTCCCCCGGTTGCGCCCTCGATGCCTGGGTCGCAGCAGGCCGGGCCGGCGACTCCGGTCCCCAACGTCTCGCATCACTGCGCAGGCTGCTGGCCAACCGCCTCGAAACTGAAGACTTTGACTAACCCCAACCAAGGAAAGACACCCAATTATGCAGCTGACCCCATCCCGCCAGGGCTACCGCGAAGACCTGAATTTGGCGCTAGTGATCGCCGATTCCGTTGATGCGCTCACGATGTCTCGATTCCAGGCCGTTGATCTAAAAGTCGAGACCAAACCCGACATGACCCCGGTTTCCGACGCCGATCGTGCCGCAGAAGAACTCATCCGCGAGCAACTCAAACGTGCCCGGCCCCGTGATGCCGTCACCGGTGAAGAGTTCGGACACACCGGCTCCGGTCGACGCCGCTGGATCATTGACCCAATCGATGGTACGAAGAATTTTGTGCGTGGCGTTCCGGTGTGGGCAACCCTGATCGCCCTGGTAGAAAATAACCAACCAGTCGTTGGCGTCGTTTCCGCACCTGCACTGAACCGTCGCTGGTGGGCGTATTCGGGCGGTGGCGCTTACACTGGAAAATCCTTATCGAATGCCACCCGCATTCACGCATCTGATGTCACCGATGTTTCTGATGCCTCATTGTCCTTTTCTTCTTTAGAAGGGTGGCGTGACCGTGGCAATATTAGCGAGTTCTTGCAGCTGACCTCAGATGTCTGGCGGGTCCGTGCTTTCGGCGATTTCTGGTCATACATGCTCGTTGCCGAAGGAGCAGTCGATATCGCCTGCGAGCCCGAACTCGAACTCTACGATATGGCAGCTTTGGTGCCAATCGTCACCGAGGCCGGTGGCACCTTCACGTCATTGGACGGCGAACCTGGACCGTACGGCGGCCACGGGCTAGCAACCAACACCCACCTCCACGACGATGTTCTTGAACGTCTGAACCCAGAACTTCGTGGACAAAGCCGCGCCTAAACCCCAGCTCGCCACCCTGCTTGCGGTGGCGATCGGCGGTGCCATCGGAGCGTTGGCTAGAGTATATCTACCCTGGCCAACGCTGTCAGGCATGCCCGCAGTAGCTGACCCCCTAGCAACCATCCTGGTGAATCTATTGGGATCACTCGTTCTGGGCTTCGTCACGGGCTTCACCGTCAACCGACGGTGGCCGGAGCCAGTGGTGAAAGGCCTCACCGTCGGAGTACTCGGGTCATTCACCACGATGTCTGCGCTTGCCGTCATCATAAGTATCATCCTGTTGGATTTGGGGCCACACGGGGTAAATTCTTTGCCATCAGCACTCGAAGTCATGTTTTCTCTGGGTGTGCTGATGGGAATACTTGCCCTGACAACTGTCATCACTGTGCTCAGTTATCGGTTTGGCCTACAGATCTCGGCGAACTCATGATGCTGGGCTATTTTATTCTCGCCAGCGCTGTGGGTGCTGTTTTGCGATATCTGGCCGATTTCTACCTGCCAGCGAGGGGTATCTTGCTGGCGAACGTCGTGGGCTCAGGCATTGGTGGCTTTGTCTTCGGGCTGGCATGGAAGGGTCTCGTGGACCCCGTGCTCGTCCTGATTCTGCTCAGCGGTTTTGCCGGCTCGCTGACCACCTACTCCACTGTGGCGCTGACCACCGCACGGCAATGGACCGACAGCACGCGGGCTGTTGCAAGAACCTGGTTGCAACACACATCATGGTCGATTGTGGCGTGCATGCTCGGACTCTTTATAACGATCGGTTTGTGATACCGTGACCGTGGTGTGACAGTTCAGAACCGATGACTGCCCGAGCTATGGCTGCCATCAGTCTTTTGGGCATCTTTTGGGCGTGAAAAAACCCGCCCTCTGTAAGAAGGCGGGCTGTTCAGTGGAGATGCCGGGAATTGAACCCGGGTCCGATGTGGCATTCGTTAGGCTTCTCCGTGCGCAGTCTGCAAGGAGTTTTATCGACCTCAGGTACTCGCAGACGAGCAACTGTTAGGTCTAGTCGGCTTCAGGTCTCTATCGCTTCCCCCGACAGGGGCGACAGACAGTGGCTATCTAATCGACGCCAGACACCAGGTCGATAGCAAAGCCTGGGCTGACGGACTCGGTCGCTAGTTAGGCAGCGAGAGCGAAGTCAGTGCGTTTAGAATCGGCACTTAATTGGTTGCAAAGGGTGTTTACGAGATAACTTTGCGTCCTCGGCACGCTTCCCTTACGGCAACTCACATCGTCGAAACCGATCATCCCCATTTTTGGTTATCTAACAACACCTGGCCAGGCCAGGACCTTTTACTCTAACGCAAAAGGCTCATCATGTACAACTCACCGTGCCTGATATTTATTCCACGGCTAACGCCTACATTTAAAGCAACGATGTCCCGCGACGATTGGCTTCTCGCATAGCGCGCTGCGCTTCGCGCTTGTCTTGGGCTTCACGCAAAGCATGACGTTTATCGTAGTCACGCTTACCTTCGGCAAGCGCAATCTCTACTTTGGCCCGTCCATCACGGAAGTACAGCGAGAGTGGCACGATCGTCGTCCCGGGCGATTCAAGCGCCCGTTTGAGTTTATTCAGTTCACTCCGGTGCAAGAGCAGTTTGCGTTTACGGCGAGACTGATGATTAGTCCAAGTGCCGTAACCATATTCTGGAATATAGACGTTTTCGAGCCAGAGTTCGTTGCCCGAAAACATGGCGAAGCCATCGGTGATCGAGGCTTGTCCGTCCCGAAGTGATTTCACTTCAGTGCCCATTAAGGCAATTCCAGCCTCGTAGGTGTCTTTGATGTTGTAATTATGACGCGCTTTGCGGTTAGAAGCGATCACCTGTCGATCCGAGCTCGCAGGTTTACTCCGACCAGACTTTTTGGACATCCTCACTCCTTCCGCTTTCGTTTTCATCCAACCTGTCATTATACAGGTCCTGTCAAAGGAAACGCCCTCGTACAGTTGCGAACAACTCCACGAGGGCGATAATTTTGCGGTGATTACAGTAAACCTGCCGGATTCACCGGGGTTCCGTTTCGAAGCGTTTCGAAGTGCAGGTGACAACCGGTGGAGTTTCCAGTAGTTCCGGTATATCCAATGACCTGACCCTGCGAGACTTTCTGGCCTGGGCTGACGATATAGCGTGTCATATGGTGATATTTCGTAGCCAAGAGATCGCCATTAACACGTCCATGGTCAATAACCACGCGTCGACCTGAAGTTGCAACCGCCCAGTCAGCGTTGATAACCGTGCCGGAACGTGCAGCCTTGATCGGGATGCCACAACCACCCCCGTAGTCGATACCGGTGTGCACATAGCCTCCACGGCCGCCGTAATCATAGGTACCTGCGGGGGTCGGGCGCCATCCGAAACCTGATGTGACATAGGTATTTATTGGCACAATCAGACCCCAGGCACTGCCACGATTCGCCTTCTGGGTGACTTTCTTTTCGGCAGCTTTATAACTCTTGTTGGCACTTGTCGCTGCACTGCGGGCTTTGCTCGCTGACTGTTTCTGCTGCTGGGTTGCATTGCGCTGGGCAGCTTTTCGTTCAGCTTCGCGGGCCTTACGTTCTGCTTCTTGTGCAGCTTTCCGTTTCGCTTCAGCCTCGGCAACAGCCTCGTCGTATTCTTTTTGTAACTGGGAGACCTCTGACGATTGTGCGTTGACCTTCTTCTGCTGAGCAAGGATCTGCTCGTTCACGTTGCTCGCTGCTCGACGGTTCTTCTCAATCGCGGCTTCAATGCGTGGGCGTTCTGCTTCGAGTTCAGCGGTCAGATGCTCGTTGGTTGCAATCATGCCGTCGAGTTCTTCTTTAGCAGCATTTGCTTCATCGCGTGCGGCCTGCTCGGCTGCCAAGGCTGCTTCCGCCTGCGCCTTCAATTCCCGAATCTCGGCCTCAACGGCTTCCAAACGGGCCTGGGCATTCATATCCTGGGCATTTTGCTGGGAGACTTCAGCAATCTGGCTTTCTTGTATACGCAATGCTTGCTGGGCCATTCCCATTGCCTCAGGCAGTGAGGAATCGCTTACTCCAAGCAAGAACGATAAATTATTGACACCGCCAGATTTATAGGTTTCGGCGGCGATCTGACCGACTTCATCTTGAGCAAGCTCTAGGGCCGCTTGTGCTTCAGCAATCTCCTGCTGAATATCCGCCAGCCGTGACTCGGCATCCGCGACACGATTATTCAGTGAATTGACCTCTTGCTGTGCTGCTGCGACGCGAGATTGGGCTTCCTCAACAGCTTGCTGAGCGGCGGGTAGCTGTTCTTGGAGATCTTGTAGCTCGGTGACCTTTTTTGCGATGTCCTCATCGAGTCCTTCAAGCGAGGCATTGAGATCACCACGTTCAGAGTCTAAGCCAGACTTCTTATCTGTGAGGTCTTCCAAGGAATTACCTAAACGGTTACGTTCCTTCTTCGAGTCTTCTAACTCTCGCTCGAGTCGATCAATTCGATCTTGGCCGAAAGCAGGCACCACAGTGGTGACTCCCAATACGGCCACGAGACCGGCGGCCGCAAGTGCACTTGTGAACCGTCGCTGAACCATAATCATGTCTCCTTTAGACACGCGCCAAATATCGTGTTGTGTAGCTTGAAGGTGGCTCGGTCAATAACATTACTCAATTACTAAACTTTCAGATAGCGTCGAAGCGTCAACATAGACGACGCTGCCGCAAGTAATAGGGCTATTCCGAATAACAATGGGACAAGCCATAAGGCTTCTGTTGAAGAGATAAACCCAGTCTGCGGGTACTGGCTTGCAAGCCAGTCGGCAATAAAGAATTTCGCAATAGCCCAAGTGGCTATAGAGGCAAGGGCCGCACCACATAAGGCGGCGACCACCCCTTCAGCCAGAAACGGCAGCTGAATCATCGTCTTGGAAGCCCCCACCAGTCGCATAATGCCGGTCTCACGGCGTCGCGAGAATGCCGACAGTCGAATGGTGGTGGCAATCAGCAAGATTGCGGTGATGAGCATAATGATGGCTAAGGCAATGGCAATCACAGATGCGATATTCATCAGCGAGAATAACGACTCCAAGAGCTCTCGTTGATCCGAGACGACTTCCACTCCGGCCATTCCTGAAAACATCTCATTGACGACTTCGTATTGTTCCGGATTGACCAGTGACACGCGGAAAGATTCCGGGAGTTGCTCTGCGGTGACACTTTCTGCCATATCCAAATTGGCATATTGTTGCTGGAATAGTTCAAGTGCCTGTTCTTGGGATTCGTATTCGAAACTTTCCACGTAGGCCGCAGCTTGTGGCGATTCCAACTGGGTTTCGATCGCGTCCCGTTGTGCATCCGTCACGCCCCCACCTGCACAGCTGGCTGCTGTTGAGGTCTCATTACACAAGAAAATTGCTACTTCTACCCGGTCATACCAATAGCCCTTCATCTGGTTAATCTGCATCTGCAATAACCCTGCCGACCCAACGAAGGTCAACGAAATAAAGGTCACGAGAATCACCGAGATGACCATCGACAAATTTCGCCGGATGCCGGAGAAGGTTTCCGACAGAATAAACGCAAACCGCACCTACTTCACCTCGGTCTTTCTGAGGCGAGACTGTAGCTGGACGGTATTATCGGCAGGCTGGTAGCCACCTTCGGATTCATCGCGAACAATTTTGCCTGCTTCAAGCTCGATGACTCGACGACGCATCGTATTGACGATTTCATGGTCGTGTGTCGCCATGACCACGGTGGTGCCATTTTGGTGAATCGTGTCGAGGACTTCCATAATGCCCCAGGACGTTTCTGGGTCGAGGTTTCCGGTCGGCTCGTCTGCCAACAAAATCGCAGGTTTGTTGACAACGGCACGGGCAATGGCCACACGTTGTTGTTCACCGCCGGAGAGTTCATGCGGAAAGCGTCGAGTCTTATCCTGCAACCCCACGGTCTCTAATACTTCTGGGACCATTTGGTTGATCACACTTCGACGCTTTCCTAGGACCTGCATGGCAAATGCCACATTGGCGAATACGGTCTTATTTGGCAGGAGTCGGAAATCCTGAAAGACGACGCCCAAATCACGACGTAGATGGGGCACGCGCCACGAAGATAGCCGAGACACGTCTCGTCCAGAGACATATACGGTACCTGAGGACGCTTTTTCTTCTCGTTGTACCAAACGAATAAAAGTAGATTTACCGGATCCTGAAGGGCCTACGAGGAATACGAACTCGCCGCGTATAATTTCCGTCGTCACACCGTCCAATGCTGGACGGGAGGTCGTGTCATAAACCTTCGTTACATCTTCGAATCGGATCATCTTTTTCCTCGACCGAATCGTCGCACGATTCACCGGTGCCCGGTCTTGTCGGGGAAGCAAAAAAGCACCAGCACTCCAAGACTAATCACGGTTCGATAACAACCGTGGGATCTTGGTGCAGGTTCAACGGGGTGTGTTGTAATTATTTCTTAACGTTCAAGCAAAATGCATTCGCCCTGGCCACCGCCACCACATAGTGCGATCGCGGCTCTTCCCGAACCACGTCGTGCTAGCTCTTTGGCAGCGGTCAGTGTCAGTCTTGCCCCTGAGGCACCGACGGGATGGCCAAGAGCAATGGCTCCACCGTAGAGATTCGTTCGTTGAATCGGGTAATCGCCGAGGTCCTTAAGCGATTGCGCAACCACGGCACCAAAAGCCTCGTTAATTTCTATGAAATCGAGACTGTTAACTGTCCAGTCGTACCGCGTGACAGCTTCTAAGATGGCATTCGAGGGCTGCGAGTGTAGCTGAGCATCGCGGGGACCTGCCACTTGTCCGTATCCGGCAACGGTAGCCAAAATGTTAAGTCCATGTTGTTCGGCGTATTCCCGAGCCACCACAAGCAATGCGACCGCACCGTCGGAGATTTGCGACGAGTTACCTGCGGTGACGCTCCCATCTTCAGCAAAAGCGGGTGGTAGCTTCGATAGACTCTGCTCTGTGGTGTTCTCTCGAACTCCCTCGTCAGCATCGAACAGAATTGGTTCGCCCCTGCGCTGAGGAATTTCGATCGGTGAAATCTCCTCTGCTCGAAATGGTGTACCAATCACAGCACGTTGATGCGATAACGCTGCGACATGATCCTGACTTGCGCGGTCAAGGTCGTATTTTTTTTCCTCGTTCGGTCAGCACGCCCATCGATACGCCACTGCTTTGATCAGAAAGCGCGTCATGATCCGTGGCGTCAAGCATCGTAACCGGCCCATACTTATGTCCGCCCCGTGAACCTGGGACCAAGTGTGGTGCATTGGTCATAGATTCTTGTCCCCCAGCGACCACGACGTTGGCGTCTCCAAGGGCAATCATCCGCGCGGCGTCGATAACTGCGGTGGCTCCGGAAAGACAGACTTTATTTATGGTGATGCCGTGGACGTCTCGACCGATGCCAGCCTGTAGCGCAGCTTGTCGTCCGGGATTTTGGCCTGTACCGGCTTGAATAACTTGCCCCATGATGACTGTATCGACGGCATCGCTGGCAATGCCTGCGTCACGCAGTGCACCAGAGATGGCATGAGCCCCGAGATCAATCGCCGAAAAACTCCTCAAGGAACCTAGTAAGCGACCGAATGGTGTTCGAGATCCACCGACAATGACAGCGTCGCGTGGTGAAGAGGTAGACAACGTGACTCCTAATGATCCGGGGTGTTGTCCAACACATTCTAACGCAACGCCCTCAGAAACTGGTCACTTGTATAATCTTATTTTTCGGCTTTCAATGCTAGCCGGTTAACTGAACTCAGCAGCGCATCTTTGGTGTAGGAGCGTGCTCTTTCAAAACGAGATTCATCCGTTAGTTCGGTCCAGTCGTAAGTATGGGTAACCTCGGTGGTCGTGTCATCGACGGGGTGGAGTTCCCAACGGAACAGATGCCCCCGTGGCTGTTCTCCGGTCGGCGCTGGGTTCCAAGCGATTCGGCGTCCCTCTTCGAACTCCACGACGTAGTTCGTGCGGCTCTGACCATTGGTAAGTTCCATTGTGAATTCTTGCCCTGCGGCGGTGATGCGTTGACCTTCAGGCGCAACTGCCAAGTTGTCGTTCCCGTCCCATTCAGGTTGGCGCGCTGGATCGGCGATGAGCTCGAAAATCTTGGCGGCCGGGGCGTTAATAGTTCGGGTGGCTTTCACAATGCGTTGTTCAGTCATGACTCTAGTGTTACACCATCGCGGTGTGCATTGACCAGCTTCCGCTGTTAGTCGTGGCGTGCTTCAGCGCGCCAACGAATGCCGGCTTCGATGAACTCGTTGATCTCACCATTAAAGACCTTGTCGGGATTACCTTCCTCATGATTGGTTCGAAGATCTTTAACCATTTGATATGGGTTGAGCACATACGAGCGCATTTGATCGCCCCACGAAGCCTTTACGTCGCCGGCGAGCTCCTTTTTCTTGGCTTCTTCTGCTTCTTTCCGGAGCAATAAGAGCCGTGATTGTAAGACTCGCATGGCCGCAGCCCGGTTCTGAATCTGCGATTTCTCGTTTTGCATCGACACGACGATACCGGTCGGGATGTGTGTCAGCCGAACTGCCGAATCTGTTGTGTTAACGTGCTGACCACCGGGACCAGAAGAACGGAAGACATCGACCCGTAGATCAGTATCAGGAATCTCGATGGAATCATCAGATTCGATCAGGGGTACCACTTCGACTGCAGCGAATGAAGTGTGGCGTCGTCCTTGGTTATCAAATGGTGAGATTCTCACGAGCCGGTGTGTCCCTGCTTCAACGGACAGCGTGCCGTAGGCGTAAGGAGCGTTCACTTCGAATGTGGCTGATTTCAATCCGGCTTCTTCAGCATAGGATGTATCCATCACCTTTGCGGGGTAACCATTGTGCTCGGCCCATCGTAAATACATCCGCAATAACATCTGAGTGAAATCCGATGCATCAACGCCACCTGCCCCCGCTCGGATGGTAACCACGGCTTCGCGTTCATCGTATTCACCGCTGAGCAGGGTGACAGTCTCCAATTGGCCGAGAGCCTTTTTGATGCTTGCTAATTCGTTGATGGCTTCCGCCCGAAGGTCTGCATCGTTGCCTTCTTGAGCAAGTTCAACCATAACGTCCAGATCGTCAATCCTTGAGGCAAGTGAGGTGAGACGTTCAAGCTCATTTTCTTTTCTGGACAACGCAGACGTGACCTGCTGACCAATGGCTGGGTCATTCCAAAGATCAGGAGCGCTGGCATCTTTGGACAACTCAGCAATATCGGCGCGGATCTGATCAATGTCAGAGACAGCCTCGATGGATGCATATGTGTGGCGCAAGTCTGCGATTTCTGCGGAAAAGTCTATATCAGCCATTATTCTTCAAGGATACGCGAAATGGGAGTCAGGTCATAAATGCAACATCATTGACTGAGCTGGGTTCTTGCGGTGCCGCGGGCTTCTACCATCACACCCGCGGGCAGGAGCCAGTTGACAATTGGTAGTTCTGCCGTAGATGACAGCTGCACCGTCACCGTTGAATTGCCATGGACATGAACCTGTTGCACTTGGAGATTCGGAAACCTCTGAACGGCGTCAACGGCCTGTAAGTGACGATTGACTTGTGCGGTTGCTGTGCTTTGAGTGATCGTGAGTGAGAGTACCTTGGGGTCATCAAGGATAAATGCAGTAGCGGCACTTTGGGCTGCTGAGTCAGCCAGCGATAAAAGTTTGCGATGATGGAGCGTGACTGAAGTAATAGCAGCGATCGTGAGGCTCAAAAGTAGAAGCACTACGGTCACCCCGACGATAAAGACTGAGGTTTGCCCGGTGTCATCGGAGGGTCGAGGCGTCATTCGAACTCCCCAATTCTGTGATATCCGACTGCGCTCATGGTCGCGATACGGGTCGGGTTTCCTAAAAAGGTCGGAATCAGTGGTAACGCAACATCGATAGACACATACACACTAATCTGCGTGCCTGGTTCGCTACACTCCGAATTGCTGCATTCGATGACGGTAGAAGTTGCTTGTGGACTCAAATGAAAATCTGCAGCCGTTAGTTCGACTGTGTCGATAGCTCGACTCTCAGCATGACGTGGATTATCGCTGAGTCCCACAGTTTTCGCAGCCTGATCTGCTGCAGCCACTGCAGCATATCCGGCAGCTTGGAGCTGTGAAAGTGTTATCAGAAGATACATGGCAGGAATCAGCAGAATGATCGAAAGGCCGATGAATTCCACGCTGGCTGATCCCTGATCATTGCGGAGTGAGATCATAGGCTCGGGCCGTTACTGTCAGCGGAATTGGAACTGTGATGAAGCCTAGAAGCGGCAGCTGATGCGTTACGGTGACACGGATAAGCTCACCATCGCCTGCCCTGTCAACTATGACTGTTGCTTGATCTGCGTTTGGAATGCTGCCATTGAGTAACGCTGAAGTTCGGTGTTGTCCATCTGTAAGCCCTTGATCAGCTAAAGCAGCATAGCGAGCGCCAGCCGAGGCCGCATCAATCATCGTATTTCTTGTATGAATGACCACTCCAAGCTGCAGAATTGTCGAGCAGAGTAGCGTCAACAGCGCGATGATCATCGCGGACTCGGCAACTATTGCACCGGATTCTTGCCTGATTATCACGTTAGGAACCTGATACGCGCGCGATCGCTTCTTCAAATAAGCCATTCAGCGCCGGTCCGGCAAGCGCTAACAATCCAGCCACCAAGATAGCCGACATCAAAGTAATCATGACCCATCCCGGCACATCTCCCCTATCATCTGCGAGGGGATCGCAGGCAAGGCGTCGGATCATACGGTTGAAGTAATGCATGAGATTTCCTTTCGGGGTCTAGAGTCCAAAATTGAGTAGCGAAAGTCCGGGAAAAACTGCAAAGACCACCGTCAGAGGCAAAATCCCGAAAATGAGTGGAACAAGCATAGAAATTTCTTTCTTGCCCGCAAGTTCGAGTAGTTCACGTTTCGTGAGCTCCCGTACGTCTTTGGCCTGGGCATAGAGCACTGTAGCCAGGGGTGTGCCGCGTTCGTGGGCCACAGTGAATCCCGTAATAAAGCGCTCCACCGGGTTAAGCTTCAGCCGATCAGCACACGATTTCAGAGCTCGAGTCAAACTGTCTCCCGAGTGAATGTCGGCAAGGATAAGCTGAAATTCATATGCCAATTCCCCCTGGGCTGTCGTGGCGACCCGCTCCAGTGCACTATGGGCAGCATCCCCGGCTGCCACGGATAAAGCCAATAATTCAGCGATCGTGGGAAACTCCGCCAGAATCTTCGAACGACGTCGATTGATCTGAGCGGTCAGGAGATTGTCGCGAGCAAAGAAAGCTACCAGGGCGGCCACGAGGACGATGATCAGTCCAACGAGCGGGTTTAGACTGTGGTTCATCGCTGCCCAAATACACCCAGTGATAGTTATTATCGCTGCGCCGACAGCCATCATGAGTTGTTGAGCGCGATAGTCGTTTACCGTGAGACGAGACCCTGCCTGGGCCAAGCGGGAGTGCAACCGTGCATTGCCAAGATTCAGTTTATTGAGTTGTTCCACACCGGTGTGGATGAGAGGCGCGCTCAGTGTTGACAACGTACCGAACATGGTCAAGGGCGTATCAACAGCCGATTGAGTACCTGCGTGACCACGCATTTGGGGCGTAACTCGTTCCATGAGGCTGAGTTGGTTACGTCGAAAACCGACTAATAGGAGCATAGTCAGTCCGATTGCGCCGGCAATCGCCAAGCCCACGGCAAGCCACATTGCCCCGATCACAAGATTCGCCGTTCAGCTGGCAGGGAGCCGATTTTCAGCATGAGTTGATAGCAGAGAATCGAAACTGCAACACCGATCAGCAAGACGAGCAGTCCCCCCATCGATTGATACGCAGCCGCTGCTTCGGGTTGGGTGGCCAAGAGCAACAAAACCAACCACGGCGCCACCACAGCTAAACGCGCTCCATTAACTGTCCATGACTGGCGGGCTTCGAGTTCTGCCCTTGTTCGTGCATCATCGCGTAAAAAATCCGAGAGGGTTTCAAGCAGTCGTCCAATGTCGGCCCCACCGACTTCACGAGTAATTTTCAGCGAGGCGATCAGCCTGTCAGCCGTGGGGTCTGACAAAGTATTTTTGAGCCGATCAAGAGCATCTGTAAACCGAGCGCCAGATTGATAGTATCGCGCAAAATCCTCGAAAGCGTCTCGAAGTTCTTCAGGGCCACGGTCAGCTAATTGAGATAACGCTTCAGGCAGGGTGAGGCCAGCCCGCACCGCAGAGCGCAGATTATCGATGGCATCTGGCCACACCTCACGTAAAGCGGTTCGTCGTCGATTGGCTTGCCAAGTCAGTACCACCCATGGAGTCGCTGCAGAAAATAGGGCGAAGCTTAATCCAATTGGCACAGCTCCAGTCAGTGCAGAGATACTGATGAACACGACTACTGCTAAGACTCCAGACAATGCCACTACGCTGGGGACAGTAACACGTTCGAGTCCCGACTGAGCGATCAACTGCTGCGCTTTTGATGGCTGTCGTTTTGTAGATTTTGCTGCTCGTGGCCAAAATGACAACCACACCAGTAAGAATCCTGCCCCAAGGGTAAGTCCCAATACGACGCTCATGAGGCTGCACCTAGCACTGCCCGTATATCGATCCCAACGTTGGCGAATTTAGGATGATCAATCATCCCTGTTGGGTTCAAGATCAGTGCATCATATTGGCTATCGAATACCGGGCTGGACTCAATAATACCGTTCTCAACCCTGCTGCCCACCGCAAGGATTTCGCTCACCCGGCGTCGGCCGTCTGGTCGGCGTGCGCAATGGACTACGAGATCGAAGCAGTTCGCAACGGTGGGAGTCACGAAGTCTCGACTGATGTTTTCACCGGCAAGAAGTGGCAGAGTACAGATCTTCGACAAAGCATCGTGTGCAGAATTGGCATGGACGCTACACATGCCTGCCAATCCCGCATTCAAGGCGACAAGCATGTCCAATGCCTCGGCTTCTCTGACTTCACCAACAATAATGCGGTCTGGTCTCATACGCAGGGCTTCTTTAACCAATCTCCGTAACGAGATCTCACCGACGCCTTCAAGATTTGGCTGTCGGCATTGCATACTGACCACGTCACGCTGGGGTATTTTTAGTTCGAAAATCTCTTCCACCGTGATAACTCGTTCACGTGAACCAATCGATGCTGAAAGACAGTTCAACATGGTTGTCTTACCAGCTTGGGTTGCTCCAGAGACAAGAATATTGAGACCAGCGCGCACAGCTGCGTCTAAGAAAGCGGCCGCCTGTACCGTGAGACTACTCTTTCGCACGAGATCTGACAGACGATGTGCTCGGACCACAAACTTGCGGATATTTACCGCCCAATGCTGGGCTGTGATGTCCGGTATCACAACGTGAAGTCGTGACCCATCAGGTAAGGCCGCATCCACGAACGGCGTTGAGAGGTCAAGTCGGCGACCACTGGATTTCAGCATTTTTTCGACAAGATCTGCGACTTGCTGTGACGTGAGTGAGATATTGGTGAGCTCCGTTATCCCATCGCGGGCACAGAACACTTGAGAAGGAGCGTTGATCCACACTTCTTCTACTTCAGGATCATCTAGTAGTGGCTGAAGTGGTCCGAAGCCGGCGACGGCGTCAAAAACAGCTTGTTGAGTTGAATCTAGATCTTCTAAGACTGGCAGCGGTGATTGCAAACTGCGGGCATCGTAGTCCGCTGTCACCGCAGCAACGAGGGCCCGGACTTCATCTGGTTGACCACTCGGGTCGATCCCCCGCGTCCGAATAATCTCGCGAACTTCCAGCTCTAGCAGTTGCTTGGCTTCCATGTGTCTCCGAATCCGCCCATAAACCTGCAAGTAGGTGACACAGTTCACCCTCGCTAAATTTGGTTGAACTTTCAAGACTTGAAAGACGGTGTGTGGATAAGTTCTTTAGCCGCCCTGACTATCCCCAACCCAGGACTGCGTTCATGACAAATAGAACATCATGTCTGACAATGAATCAAAGAAGCGAAAGGAAGATCATGCTCCTTCAAATCTTTGGGCTACCACACAGACCCAGCTGGTGGCATATAAGCCGAATTCCCTCCGGGGGTGGTTCTGAGCTCGAACAGCACTTACGTACAGCACTTACCGATGCTCAAAACATGGAGTTCTTCCTTGATTCAGTCCGTCTCAGCGAATTTACCGAAAAACAATTGTCTCACTTATGGGGTGGGGCATTCGGTCAACTCGTTGCCAAGCCCGTGGGGGCATCGACCCCGTATAAGCCAGAACCGAGATTGCTGCTGATGACTACCCGAGGGCCGGATGCCGGACGAATATTTCCGTTAACGCGTCGCAACCTCTCGGTGGGACGAGGCGCTGCCCGGATACAGATTCGCGATCCTTGGCTTTCATCGCATGACTTCGATATTCGGTTATCACCCGACGGTATTATCCTCACGCCGACACATGAGCGAAACATCCATTGGCAGAGTGATATTACGTTTGTCTCCGGGAAAACTACTTTCGAAATTCACCGCGGTCCAGGCAAACCCTTACAAGCCCCTAGAAATCCTGGTCAATTCGAAGCCTCTCCGGGTCAACCACCGGCGCGACCCAATATTTTGCTACAAATCATCGGTGCCGCGGCGCCCCTGATGATCGGTCTCGTCTTGGTGGTCGTCACCGGGATGTGGTACTTTCTTCTCTTTTCCGGCGTGTCGGTAATCATTGCGGCGGTTCTCATAACCCAGTATCGACGCGCAAGAGCTCAATTTGTCGAGAAAATACATAAGTCTCTAGCGACAAGATGTCAGACTATTCGGGAAGCTTGTTTTACGCCGCAGCAATTGGTGCTAGCTTTATCGTCTGATAGTGCCGACCCACTTGCCTTTGCCACAAAACAACCCGAGCACCCGGTGCTCCATCTAGGGTTAGGCCTCCGCAAAGCAGTCATGCCCCACATGGACGACGCATCACGATGGAATGCATTCTTGCAGGCACGCGTCGAGCTCGTCGTGAGTCTTGAACCTGGTCGCAAAACTTTCATCGTGGGAGATCCTGAGACCCGTCAATCACTGAAGAACTGGTGCATAGCACAACTCCTGCGGCATGTTGAGGCAACTGGGACTGGGGTCGACATTGACGGCGCACACGTTGGAGGCGCCCGCATCGTGACAGTCTCCGATCATGTATGCGATACACCAGTGTCTGATACTCACCAACTAGTCTTCACCGACAAAACGAATTTTAAGGCAGATGAATTAACGACCATCGTTGATCTGTATGAGCAGCGCGTCGCGGGGGTATGGTCGGCCTCGAATATCACCACGACGGGGATAAGTCGACAAACGCTGGAACGCATCGCAGATGAGTTGCATCTGGATCAGCCCAATGCGCAGTCCGAGGCATCCCCCATGAAGTTGACACCTCATTGCATGCATCATCACGCGGCCGCTTCACTGCTAACCACATTAGGTTCTGGCACGTTGGGGCTTGAAATCGATCTGGTATCAGAAGGACCCCACCTCATGATCACCGGCACCACAGGCTCCGGTAAGTCGGAGCTTCTCCTCACGTTACTTACCGGCTTTGTCCATCGTTATCCGCCTGCCGAGCTCAGCATGATCTTACTGGACTTTAAAGGTGGCTCCTCTTTTAATGTCTTAGCAGAACTTCCACACATTATGAGTGTCGAGACGAATCATGTGTTATCTACTTCGTTCAGATCGCTCAAAGCAATCACTGCCGAGCTTTTTCGCAGGGAGTCCCTATTCGCTGAGTACCAGGCCCCTGACTACACTGCTTTTCGGCGTAAAGTACCGAATTACGATCTACCACGCCTAGTTGTCGCAATCGATGAGATGAGAGTTCTTGTCGAACAGAACCCTGAGGCTTCGAGCACGCTCGCCCACTTGGCTGCAACGGGAAGGTCTCTTGGGTTTCACCTCATTATCGCGACCCAGCGGATCCAAGGAGCTATCAATTCAGATATTCGGGCGAATATGGGCTCCTCGATCAGTCTTCGCACTGCGACCGAACATGATTCATGGGAAGCGTTAGGAACCGCCGAAGCATATTCCATCACCCCCAAGACACCAGGAAGGGCATACTTCAAAGCTGGGGCAAATGCGCCTCAGCTCTTTCAGACCTCGCGGTATTTGTTAGATGATGAACCAGTTCTCATCGAGCGTTTCGAATCCATGGAGTCCACAGCCTCGGCTACGACAACAAACTGGCCAGCAGTCGTGAGATACCTGTCTGAGCGTGCCACTGAGCATCACATACCTAAACCTGTCCTCCTGCCCGCTCTACCGAAACAGGTACACAAATCAAGGTTCAATAGCTTTGCCGACTCCGCAGTGGGAACCGCGATCGGATTAGTCGATGATCCCGGCCAGGCACAGCAGTACCCACTGTTTTTAGGACAGCCCTGCGAATCGTCGCCTCACCATGTACTGGCGAAATCAGTTGCGTGGATCGGCACAGCAGATAGTGGAATCGATGATGCTTTACAGACAGTTTTAGATCATGTGCTACGTTCCGAAGATCGGCGCATTTTTCTTGACGGCCGCACCGAGGTTGATCAATATTCCACATGGGACACGTATTTGCATTCATCAGCTGCGGATGGTGATCTACTCAAACAAACCCTATCTGAGTTGACGAGTCAGCTTGGAGAAAATCGCCCAACCTCTTTAGTCATTTCGGACTGGGGCTCATGGTCAGACGCCGTTGTAACTGGAAGTTTCCAGGGATTTGAAGAGCAGTTGATCCAGATCATGCGTCAGTATTCGGCGACACTGCGAGTCTTCGTTTTCGGGAGTCGCGAGCTAGCCGGTGGGCGGTTGCTCGGCATGATTCCCGACCGGTTGTATCTCCCGAAGGGTTCGTCAGCAGAACACCAATTAATTTGGCCCAGACTGCTCGATGTTCCACCGATTAAATCTCGAGCAGTACTCGTTACCGCTGAAACACCTCAGGTTGGTTGGGAGGTGCAGTTACTTGAGGCTTCGTAACGGCGCTGTGCCATTGCAGAGGAGTATAGGCAAATGGTCGCAGCAGTCGCGACGTTTAATGATTCTGCCAACCCGTATAGTGGCACCGCCACGCGTTTATGAGCACCATTTAGTTCCGGCTCATTCAATCCTTCGCCTTCATTACCGAACAACCAGCTCGTGGGCATGGCAAGTAGCTCAGTGTCGTTGGGGTCCAACGTCACATCCCCGTATCCATCCGCAGCGAGAATTTGGCCTGTGAAAGCCTCTGTGAAATCATCGAGTCGAATGCGCGTATAGACCGGGAGGTGGAATAAAGAACCAGCCGTTGATCGGACTGTTTTGGGATTGAAGATGTCTACAGTGCCGGGGGTCGCGAACGCATAATCTGCACCTGAGGCATCAGCTGCACGAAGGATCGTGCCAACATTGCCAGGATCTTGAACTCGCACTAGCCCCGCGACGAGGTCCGCCTGTCGAGGTGGTTTGAGACTCTCTAATGGCATATTCACCACCACAACAACGTTCTGGTGGACTACGGCATCAGACATTGCTTGCAGCACCCTGTCTGAAGTCTCCGCTATAAAGACTGGGCTTTGCAGTTGGTTGATCAGATCCATAAGGTCAGGATGCTGAGTCGCCAGGCGAGCCGTGTAGTACACTTCAGCGACAGTTTCGCCTTTAGGCCACATCTGCCGTGCAAACTCCGTGAGGTCTAAAACTCCCAGGTGTGCACGTAGAGCTTCGGCGGCAGACTGGGGCCCCTCTGCGAGAAATTGTCTTCTCCGGTTTCGAACAGCAGAACGCCCCGCCAACTGGGCAACCCTCCGAACGCGATCAGCGTTAGGGTTTTCCATCAGAGTGACGGGGCGATTGTGCATGTTTGTGACTGCTGAAGATTACTTCGCAGCAGGTGCGTTTACGTCGGCTGGGAGAGCCTCTTTGGCCAATTTAACGAGAGCCGAGAACGTTGCGGCGTCAGATACAGCAATTTCGGCCAGCATGCGACGGTCCAATTCGATTTCAGCCAGTTTGAGGCCCTGGATGAAACGGTTGTAGGTCATGCCATTTGCACGTGCGGCAGCGTTAATGCGAGTGATCCACAGACGACGGAAATCGCCTTTACGCTTGTGACGGTGCTGGTAGTTGTATACGTACGAGTGCAGCAGCTGTTCGTGTGCTTTACGGTACAGACGTGAGCGCTGACCACGGTACCCCTTGGCGCGGTGAAGTACTGTGCGACGTTTCTTTTTTGCGTTAATCGAACGTTTGACACGTGCCATGCGTTCTACTCCTTTTATAAAATGTGTCCCGACGTGGGAGAAAAACTGATGATTGTGCTATCTAGATAGCGATTGGCTAGATACCGAGCATGCGGCGAATGCGTGCCACATCGGCTTTTGCTAGCGCTACATCTGGTTTCAAACGACGCTTGTAGCGCGACGACTTATGCTCTAGGTAGTGACGGCGATTAGCACGTTCGCGCATCAGCTTTCCCGACCCGGTCACGCGGAAGCGCTTGCGGGCACCATTGTGAGTTTTCATTTTCGGCATTTGGCCGCTCTCCTTCTCATTGTCATCTGGCTTCCGCACGAAACCAGTCTCAGTCTTGTGGCAAGACTTTTTATCCCAGAGCCTGTGACGGCCCGGGGCAATTCTTCAATAATGCAACTGCTTACTGCTTGGGACCGGGCTTCGGGCCGTCAGTTGTTGGCGAGGCCTGTTGCTTTAGCTCTTCTGGCATGGCGTCAGCAATTGAATTTCTAGGTTCAGCTTCCTGAGCCTCTACTTCGCGTGCCTGCCGCGCCGCTGCAGCTGCGCGATCGCGACGCGAACCACCGCCTTGGCGCGGCTTGTGGGCTCCGCCCTTGCCACGAGTCGCTTGGGCACCTCGCAGTGGCCCCACGACCATGACCATATTTCTGCCATCCTGGCGGGGTTTCGATTCAACCTCACCATACTCGGCTACATCTTCGGCAAAACGTTCTAACAATTGGACACCCATCTCAGGGCGTTGTTGTTCACGACCACGGAATTGGATCATTGCTTTGACTTTGTCACCAGACTTCAGGAACTTCTGTGCCTGGGCGACTTTGGTCTGGTAGTCGTGGTCTTCAATTTTCAGGCGGAAGCGAACTTCCTTCAGCTGAGTAGTTGCTTGATTTCGGCGGGATTGGCGGGCTTTAACTGCCGCTTCATATTTCCATTTACCAAAATCCATGAGTTTAGCAACCGGTGGTTTAGCCTTCGGGGCTACTTCCACCAAATCTAAATCAGCTTCAACAGCCAACCGCAACGCATCTTCAATGCGCACGATTCCGACTTGTTCGCCCTCGGGGCCAACCAACCGGACCTCGGGCACGCGGATGCGTTCGTTTACTCTTGGCTCGCTAATGAGATATCTCCTTGCTTAGGTGTAATGCTGGTAGTCCCCCACCTCCCGATAGTGAACTTCCAGGGCAAGGCATAAAAAATGCCTCCCTGTAAAGACAGTGGAGGCTAAATCACTACGTCAAGCATGTAATGATTCATCGAATAAAGTACATATACTTTGATTCGGTCTACCCGATAACAAGAATACATTCCGTCGGCGGGTGGGAGGAAGCCTCCACTTGTCATACAAAGATCAACTTTAGCACGTTCGCGGGAAGGCTTCAATTCGGTCTGAACCCTGTTCGGCTCCTCCCAGCACGAAAATTTTGCGCAACTAGAATATTTGCCGAGAAGATATGTCAAGCTTAGTTATATGACTGAACCACATGACCACACCGCAGACGGTGTTTATGAATTTGGCTTGGACGATGTTGAGAACCAAGTGCGTGACATCCACCAGGTACCGGCAGCAGAAGTAATCGCCACGACAGCCGTGCATCTCATGACTGCAGCTGCAGTTAAAGTGGGGCTCGGAGATATGCCAAATGCCCGCGACCATATTGATCTTGACGAGGCACGCAAGCTTATTACGGCCTTGGCAGGACTAGTCGTGGCAGGTGCCCCGGATATGGGTTCAGCTCACGCTGCTCCTTTACGTGATGGAGTACGTACGCTCCAATTAGCGTTTCGAGAAGAGTCCATAGTGCCGGACCCGCCCGGTCAGGGACCAGGCGAAAAGTATACCGGACCCGTAAATTAGTCCAGATTCATTTCCGGCGTTGGGTGAGATGATGACTCAGCGCCGGAGTGAAGAGGAGTAGAAGAACTACACCTCCTGAGATCACTAGAGCTGCACCCAGCAAGATGTCACCGAGCTGGAAATAAGTAAACGAGACAATGACTGCGAGCACCTCAGCCACGATGAGAGCACCCCGTGGCCACGCCTTTCCTTGGTAAACACCCCGAGCTGCCGCGGCTAACCATATCCCGGCAAGGATAAAGAGGAAAACCAAAAAGACCACCGCTGCGGCGGGTAATTGATTTGATCCGATCTCAGTAAGGATCAGTACTGCATTTGCGAAGAGGGCTACCGCTTGAGCTAGCACCACGAAAACTACGACCCCGACCATCGGTGAGGGACGAGCGCTCTGCGAAGACTGTGACATGTGGCAACTCCGTGACTCGAGATTGATTGTAAAACGAAATCTAACCGGTCTCAGCGTATCCCTAATTTTGAACTCATTATGTGATGGTCGCTTCACTCTCAACCACGTCATGTATCGAATGTGATTAACAACTCGCCGTTTTGGAGAAGTTTCTCGAAAAAGCTCTTGAACAGGTGCACACTCCATGAAAAGCTGGTGCATAACACATTAATGAAGATCCGTAATTTGTTTGTCTTTATCAGACACGACACGTGTCACCGAGACTGAACCACCTGAAATTACCGATCAGCAGTCACTTTTATTTCACGCTTACATAGCGTCTTTTAGGGAGCGATCATCATGGATTGGCGCAGCAAAGCAGCCTGTCTTGACAAGGACCCGGAACTTTTCTTTCCAGTGGGGAACACCGGTCCGGCGTTACTACAGATTGAAGAAGCGAAGGCTATCTGCCGTACTTGCCCGGTCCAAGAGGTGTGCCTGCAATGGGCTATCGAAACCGGCCAGGATTCTGGTGTCTGGGGCGGTATGAGCGAAGATGAACGTCGTGCGTTGAAGCGGCGTAAGGCTCGCGCTCGTCGCGCGTCATAATTCCGTATAAACATCGAAAAGGTCGGTGTCGCCATTTGTGCGATACCGACCTTTGTCGTATGAGATCTACTGTTCGTAGTCGAGTGGGATAAGGACAACGGCCCGAATTCCTGCTGCCCCATCTTTCTTCGGTACTTGGCGTTGCCAGCTAATGGAGCCGCGAAGGTCCGATTCCACAAGTGTTCGGATGATTTGGGTTCCCAATCCGCTACCAATCGCTTCGGTCGTGACGTCACCATTGATGACACCCTCGTCAGTAACCTCAACTTTCAGATAGGGATGTGGTTGGCCGGGGTTGTGAATGCGCTTTGCAATGAGGGTAATGGTGCCACCCGAAGGATCTGTCCCGTGCTCCACCGCGTTCGTGGCAAGTTCATTGACTACGAGCGCCAGCGGAGTCGCTAGATGCCCAGAGAGCTCCCCGAAACTGCCTTCAATCCTGGTGGAGATGGGTTTGGATTCTGCAGCGATTTCGACAGCCATCGTAAATTGTCGATGCAACAACTCGTCCATGTCCACGGTCGTTTCCATTGTCTGCGACAGTGTTTCGTGGACTAATGCAATTGCATCTACTCTCGACATGGCTTGCAGAAGTGCTTGTCGGGCGTCATCGGATTTCATCCTGCGCGATTGCATACGCAATAGCGAGCCGACGGTTTGAAGATTATTTTTCACCCGGTGATGGATCTCGCGAATCGTAGCATCTTTACTAATGAGTTGTTCATCGCGGCGTCGGATCTCGGTGATATCTCGAAGCAGTACGAGAGCGGCAAAATGCTCACCGTGATCGTCAAGGAGTGGAATAGAACGAGCGGACAAGACGATGCTGCGGGTCTCTATGTCCACTCGCGCCGATTGACGACCGAATAAAACGGCTGGCATGATTTCGTCAAGAGGGATATTCGGGTCAAGCTGGTTCGTGACCAGGCGTGATAACTGTCGGCCATCAACTGCTTCTCGGATTCCTAACTTCCGGAAGGCCGAGGTCGCATTCGGAGACGCATAGATGATCAACCCATGCGCATCGATGCGAACTAGTCCGTCGCCAACCCGAGGATTTCCATGGCTGGTCGAAGACGCTTTGGAATCTTGTGCAGGCCAGGTGCCGTGAGCGATCATCACGAACAGATCGTTGGCAGATTGTCGATAGACTTCCTCAAGCCTTGAGGTATGGCGCTGCGAGACCAGGTTCTGGTGAACCGTCAGTACAGCCAGCGTTTCCTGTTGCCACACAACAGGCCAAGCAGAGACGCCAGGTGGGCCCGCAATGTCATCGGTTGTCGCGGTAATAGGGTGCGCAGAACTGTAGACCCGTTCCAGGACGGGGACCAGACTGGTCGGCGGGGTCACACCGGTCATATCTTGAGGCAGCGTTGTTTGAGCGGTAACCGGCCGAGCCTGAGCAATAGCAATATAGGAACCGTTGTGGGGATACCACAAGACCATGTCACAAAAGGACAGGTCTGCTGCGATCTGCCACTCGGCAATGATCAGTTCTATCCGGGATACGTGCCGTTGGTCAACAAAAGACCCGGGAGTCGAAGTGCGCATGGTTGTAGCGTAGTCTCGACTCCCGGGTTTTGCGAAGTTGTCGTGAGCTTACAAGATCAAACTGCGCAAGCGTCGTAACACAACGGTGAGCATGGCAAGATCTGTATCTTGGTCAGCGATCGCTTGTGCATCGAATTGTTGAGCTACCTGAGCTAAGAAGCTGCGCACCCGAGCAACCCGACGTAAATGGTCAGCTTCCCAATGCGCTAAGGCTTCGACTGGTGAGCGTTCTTCGATGCCTTCGGTCGTTAAGACCTCACCGGTGAGTTCCGTCAACCAGGAATATAAGTCTTCACGCATGGAAACTCGCGACAGAGAATCCCATCGAGTTTCCCGTGAGAGGCCACTGATGAGATCCAGGATGTAACTAACATCGAATTCATCATGCAGTGCGAAGAAGACTCCGATAACGCGTGTGGGATCCTCATCGAGACGTGCGGCCAGGTCCACGATGTCCATCAGTGAATATGCTTCAAACATACGAGACGTCCGCACAGCAAGTTGGGGTTCAAAGCCCGCCTCGATGAGACGGTTGCGGTCGGACTCAAAACGTCGTTTTGTATCACCAACAAAGGCCGCGGAAATTTCTGGCAACAGCCGGGTCACGGGCTCCAGATATGCCGAGATTCGTTGATCCATAGTCAGGTCCGCGCGCTGGTGGTGAATAATCCAGCGCGTAATCCGATCGGTGAGTCGGCGCAAACGGAACCCAATTTCCCATCGAACCGCTGGGTCCACCGTCTTGGGAAGCGCATCGAGTTCTTCACGGTATTCGTTGATTTCGTAAATCCATTGTCCGGCGAGGAAAGATTCTACGACCGTGTGCGCGTCCGCCCCGGTTTCTTCTTGCGCTCGATAGACCGTGGTGATACCCCCGGTGTCGATCACATGATTGGCCACCATCATCGCAATAATCTGTTTAGCAAGCGGGTGGTTCAGCACTGTTCTACCAGCGCGCTGTTGGAGCGTTTTCGGGAAATAAGCATAGAGCCAGTCGTTGAACCATTCATCTTCCAGCATGGGAGAATCTAACAGATCATGCATCAGTTTGATTTTCGTGTACGAGGCAAGAATGGCCAATTCGGGGGTTACAAAACCTTTGCCCTGCTCCATGCGCTCGCGCAGTTGATCCTCAGTGGGGATGTCTTCTATCTCGCGGTCGAGTCCTGCGTGTTCTTCCAACCAAGCCGTATGGCGAATCAGCGTCGGAGTCCATTCGGCGTCTAGACCCTCTTCCAACCGCAACAACGCGTTTTGTGAAACATTCGTCGTCAAGACAAGCTCTGCGACCTCGTCAGTCATTGACAGCAACAATTCTGTGCGCTCATCTGGAGTGATGAGGTCTTCCTCAAGCATCGTATCGATGAGGATTTTGATATTCACTTCGTGGTCTGAAGCGTCAACGCCACCCGAGTTGTCGATGGCATCCATATTGATCAGGACACCATTGAGAGCGGCTTCCACACGACCGGCCTGAGTTGCACCGAGGTTGCCGCCTTCGCCCACGACTCGCGCACGGATTTGGGCACCATTGACCCTAATAGGATCGTTTGCACGGTCGCCTACGTCATCGTGAGATTCGTCGGTTGATTTGATATATGTCCCGATACCACCGTTGTAGATCAGGTCAACTGGGGCTTGCAGGATTGCTTTGAGCAACTCATTTGGCGTCAGCTCGGAGATATCAGAGTCGAGGTCAAAGGTCTTGCGCATCTCGTCCGTAATTTTGATAGAACGCGCGGTGCGGTCAAACACTCCCCCACCAGCAGAGATGAGCTCAGGATTGTAGTCACCCCATGAAGAACGTGGTAATTGGTAGAGACGTTCACGTTCTTCGAAGGCCATCTCAGGGTCTGGGTTGGGATCAATAAAAATGTGCAGGTGGTTGAACGCAGCGACCAATTTGGTGTGTCGTGACCTGCGCATGCCGTTGCCAAAAACGTCGCCGGACATGTCCCCAATGCCAACGACCGTAAACGGTTCAGACTCAACGTCGATACCAAGGGTGCCAAAGTGAGACTTGACGGACTCCCATGCGCCTCTTGCTGTGATGCCCATACCTTTATGGTCATATCCAACTGAACCACCCGAGGCGAATGCATCGCCTAACCAGTGGCCGTATTCTGCGGCAATTTCGTTCGCGGTATCTGAGAACCCTGCGGTACCTTTGTCGGCCGCTACCACAAGATAGGTATCGATCTCATCGTGACGGATGATATGTTCTCTCGTCCACGTAACACGTTCACCGGCTACAGTGCGTTGGTTGTCGGTTATATCCAACATGGCACGCATAAACGTCCGATAGGCCTCGCGGCCGGCCTCGATCCAAGCTTCTCGGTCTACCGTAGGGTCAGGCAGTCGATGAGCATAGAAGCCGCCCTTGGCCCCCTCAGGCACGATAACTGCATTCTTGGTTTGTTGAGTTTGTACGAGCGAGAGCACCTCGGTGCGGAAGTCTTCTCGACGATCCGACCACCGCAAGCCACCGCGAGCAATCGCACCAAATCGGAAATGAACTCCAGATACCTGAGGTGAATGCACCCAAATTTCGTGGAGTGGTCGCGGGTGTGGGGCAAAGGGAATACGTTGCGGTGCGATCTTGAAGCTGAGCCAGTTGTGACCGGTATAGGCATTCGTACGGTCCGTGGCCTGCATTACGGTCAGGAAATGACGTAACAGGCGATCAGCATCCAGGGTCGGAATTTTCTCGAACCGTTCCTGGAGCTTCTGAATGATCTCATCGAGCTTCGCCAGACGAGCTTGCGACACTTTACCGTCGGGTTCTTCACCGACATCCGCCAGGTTGGGGTCAAAACGGGTCTGGAAGTATTCCACCAGACCAGCGGTGACACCAGGGTTGGCTAATAATATTTCAGCCATAAACTGCAAGGAGTTGGGCAACTGCAACTGTCGCAGGTAGTGACCATAGGCTCGCAACACCGCAACCATTTCAGGGGAGATGCCCTGATGCAATACCAGTTTATTGAACGCATCAGCTTCAATCTCGCCTGCGATTGCCGCAGCCACAGTATCTTCCAACAACTGCTTGACACTGGCCAGGTTGACGTCCTCGCCAGCCAAGAGTCCGACGTCGTAGAGATAGTAGTTGTCGCGATTCCGAGGAGAAATCCGGAACGGATATTCGTCGGTGACTTCAACTCCTAACTCCCCCAAGATTGGCATCAGAGTTGTAAGTGTCACGGGCTTCGTCGAATAGATCTTCATGCGCGCACCAGTCTCCGCTGGCACGAGGTAAATCGCTGGACGTCCGTCAGTCAAAGCGGTAAAACGCGAAATATCTTCCATCGCGTCATCGATTTCAAAACGTACACGATAGTTCGGTGGGAAGGCTTCATCCCAGACCTGCGCCGCTTCGACCCCGGAGTTTTCACCAAAGACGGCAACAGCCTGAATGTCCACCCCTTCTTTCCACGAACGTACAGCCGCAACGAGATCTTCTTCGATGAGATCATGATCGACTTGATCGTAGCCATCCCAGTCTTTAGGCAGTTGGATTCGGTAGAACAACCGCGCTAACACCGACTCGTCAAGATAGACATTAAAATCTAAGGATGTGGCGTTGAGGTGTCGCACCAAAACCTCTTGGATACGAAGTCGTACCGAGGTGTTATAACGGTCGCGTGGCAGATACACCATCGCAGTCATGAAGCGGCCATAAATATCCGGACGGAGAAAGAGTCTGGTTTTGCGTCGCTGTCCGAGCGAAAGGATGCCCAACATCGTGTCGAGTAACTCTGTTGCGTTCATCTGCAACATTTCGTCACGAGGATACCGTTCGAGTTCATGATTCAGAGCGGCACCAGAGTGTGATTGCGGATCGAAACCTGCCTCAGCACGAACTTGTTCGGCAAGCTCGTGAGCATAGGGCACTTGATCAATCGGCACCGAAGACAAGGTGGGTCGCCATAACCCGATGAACCGCCGCTCCCCGACTACCGCACCGTCGGCATCATATTTTTTGGCACCGATAAAATCCATATAGGCGTTTCGGTACACCCGTGAACGAGAATTCGTCTTGGTGATGATCAGCGGATGCGGCTTATCGATCTGAAGCTGGCCCAATGCCGTCAGGGGCTGCGCCGTAGACTGCTGGTCGCGCATAATCCCTAGCCCGGTTTCCGGATTGGCGGCTAGGTATCGTTGGCCTTCGGGATTGGTCGCTAATTCGTATTCACGATAACCAAGGAACACAAAATTGTCGTCGCGCATCCATTCCAACAACCGAGCCGCCGGTTCGATGCCACGGGCCCAATCAGGGCTTTCGGTTCTCAAAGCTTCGGCAGTGTGGGTTGCGGCACGTTTGAGATCTTCGTAGTCTCGATTCGCTGCGCGCGCATCGGCCAATGCGATATACACATTGTCTACAAGCTTTTTCGCCTGTTCGGGCTGCAATGGCACTCCGGTCTGGATAGAGATCCAGGACTGCAACTCAGCGTGATACCCTTCGGGAGACGGCGGGATTTGTTCCAGGGGCATGACCCGATCTCCGGAAAGACGCGGCGGATGGGCGGGCAGCTCAAAAATATCGGTAAGACGCCCATCGGCATTGGCATGTTGTGCCACCACGATAGGGTGAACAATCACTGAAATGGGCACGTCCATTTTATTGAGTTCAGCTGAAACGGAGTCAACCAAGAAGCGAATATCGGGGTGGACTACTTGTATGACGGCGTGCCGCGCATAATGCTGCACACCGATCTTGGGTTCGCTGGCTGCTTCGATCGCTAGCTCAAGGTGCGACTGCACCATTTCGGCACGTCCCTGTTCACCCAGCACTCGCTGATCATCCGGCCCAACATGCCGGAAGTATGCTTGGGCGAGTTTATCGGTCGCTTCGATGGGACTATCTGTGGACGGCGCTGTCCACAATGGTTCGTTCGCGGGCATTCTGCAACTTTCTGTTGAAAACTTCATGCTGACGGCGCCATTGCCGCCACCACACACACTAGCTTCTGTCCAGATTTCATAACAGGGTTGATGCGTAATCGGTAGTTCTTTCGCGCGCGGAATGAGCCAGTCTGATGCTGCGTGGCTAGCGGCTCTTGGTGAACTTCAGTACTCCAGCACGAGTCTGCATGTTGGCGGTCGAAGGTTGCTGGGAGGTAGGGGAAGACGCCGACAAGCTGGGTACGCACGCTTCCATGAGTCGTTGGATCGCTAAGCGAATCTCAGATTTAGGGGCACTTTCCGCCAAGGTCTTCCCATTGAGCAGTGCTGCTGCGGTGACTTCTGGCGCCCAGCCGATAAATTGCTGTAATGATACGTTCGGTCCGAAACGCTCCCACACACTGCGCAGTTGACGTTTTGGGCTCATCCCTGAGGTCATCGATGTAACCTTATTGACGATGGGCACGATACGACCTTGAGTGGCTTCCATGAGCTGCTCAATATCTTTCATATACCTCACAAATCCCACGGGGTCACCTGTGCCCACCGTGATGACCGTGTCAGCCTGCGAAAGGGCAGTACGCGTCGTGGCATTACGCTGCGGTGCGGGGATGTCAAAGCTAAGCTCTTCGTCTTCTTCCAGTCCGAAGCCACAATCGATAATGATGACATCCCAGCCCCCTCGGGCCACATCTAGGACCTGAGCCCACGCCGCCGCGCGCACCTGAGGCCAGCGTTCTGAACGTGTCAGGCCCGTGATGACATCAAGTCCCATGCCACGGACTACAACACGCTGTGTATGACTCACCAAACCTGCAGTATTTAGCCCCCGATGTTCCGCTGCGCGACACGCTTGCGCGATAGCAGCCGTTTCCTCGAGCAAACCCAAGTGCACAGCCACTGACGCACCGTAAGTATCGGCGTCGATTAACAGCGTTTTATGTCCGCGCAGCGCTGCTTCCACTGCCAAATTCACCGCAACTGTAGTACGCCCCGGAGCACCCGTGGGGCCCCACACTGCCACGGTATGACTAGGCGTTGAATCGGATTCCGCTAGTTCATCCCTGGGGCGCTCGGCTACTCCCGCAAAGCTTGGTTGGTCGACTGAAGACGCCCTGGACTGCATCGCATCGGCCGTTGCAGCGGACGAGGCTGTCGATTCCGTAGCCTCGTCTCGTTGCGGGTTCGACTCGTCGTTGAATGAAAGATGCTGCGACCCTTGTTCCGGCACGAGGTCGCGTGTGGGGTCATAGGGGGCAGCTCGACGCCCGCGAGGCCTTTTGGAGGCTGTTTCTGGGTCCAGCTCGACCAGGATTTGTAGGTCTTCAGCGTTCAACGGGGAGTCGGCTATCTGCCGAGTAGTGCCATCACGTGCCATCTCTTGTAACCAGTCAGCAAGTTCAGGACCAGAAAGCTGTGGCGAGGCGACGGGAATGTTAAGTTCGCTGAGTCGCTGACGTTCATCGGCGACGTCACTTATGACTGCAAGTCTTGGACCGTGGCCTTCTAGGTCACGGATCTGTTGTAGTGTCTCTAATCCAACGAGCTCCGTGTCATCAGCAATCAACACAATATCGACTAAGCCAGAACGGGCTACCGCCATCACCTCCGCAAGAGTGTGACAACGGTGCGTTATCGTCACCTCTGACCGTGTCGATTCGATCGGTGTGACATGATCGAAACGCGGATTTATTGTGGTTGCGACATTTAATGCAGCCATAGCGCCCTAGTTTCCAGCGGTAGCGGGAACCAACGAGATTTTGGCGCCATTCGCTTGGGCATTCAGAACATCTGGCAGAGCATCTTGAGACAGCATCAGATACACCGTTGTGGTATCGGCAGCAGCAAAAGTGGATGCGTTTTCAGCTATGCCCACCACCTCAGCATTGGCAATTAGCTTTTGCGGCTCTTGATATCCTCGACCATCGGCCTCGGCTAGGGCCACCCACACATCCGCTCGAGACCCTGTAGTCACCGAGTCTGAGACATCTTCTGAAACTCGAACGCCCACTTGTTGACGGCCGCTGGGGTCCGCTTCGCTGACCTGGCGTTGGGCTAGAAATTCACCTTGCAGCACTGTGGATCCAACATAGAATCCATCAGGCAAGGGGTCGCTTGCCAACCAGTATTTATCAGAAGCCTCAGACAGACTGGCTTGCACCACATGGAAGTCCTCAGGCTGGGCTTTGACCCCGGGAACCAGATCTACTGACGCCGCCCAATATCCCTCGCGAGCGTCTGTAGATTGCATAAGTGCAACCACCCCAGCTACCGAGATGGCAACGAGGAGAATGCCGATAACAAGACGTGGATCCCGCCAGCCGGGTGTTCGGATACGTGGAGCTGCTGCTGGTTTATCGTTCATGATCTTCCTCATGGCCGGTTACAGTCTTCTACTGTGGCCGATCGCTTGACAGAATAAAAGGGCTGGTCAACCACTTTTCTCGGTGCCTAGAAGAGATGAGCCATGGCCAGGCTAACGCATCTCGAAACACTTGTGAACACCGGATATCTCACGTATTCTAAAGTCATCAAAGATACTCAAATTAGCCCACTCAGGAGTTATAGTGCCTCGCTTCATGACTTTGACGGACGTTGCCGAAGAACTCCAGATTTCTACCGCCGCAGTACGCAATATGGTCCTTAAAGGTGAACTTGAAGCGTTCCAGATTGGCGGGCGGGGGCAATGGCGCGTTGACTCGCAAAAATTCGAAGCATTTATTGAACAACTCCATGAAGAACAGCGTCAACGCGTCGAAGAAGAGCAGCGTTCAGATCAACACCTATAGATAGATGATCACGTTAGGGCAGGCCATCAAGGCCACGAGGAGATGCCCGCACTAGCTGCACCGCCTCGGTGGGGATAATCCTCAGACCCTGCAGCGCCGAAGAGCGGCGAAAATCCTCCCTAGCGTGTAACGCAACATCAATATGGTCTTTGCCCACCCGATCGATGGTGCCCTCAGCTAGCAGTTTCCCTTGAACGGAAAAAATTTGTAACGGCTCTCGGCGTCTGGCCAACATTCGGTAGATTGCCAAAATGCTTGGGCCAGCTTGCAATGGACGTGCAGGCACATGAGCCCGGCTCAGATCCGCATCAACTCCGATAATCGCATTGCGTGGAATGATCACAGCACTGGTGCCATCAAAGCCCCCAACCCACGTCGGGCCAACGACCTTCAACTCCACGTTTTGGAGTCGGTCGTCCCGGAGCACGAAACGCAGCCGTCGCCCAAGTGCAGCACGCAACCGATCCATCAAGGTCAGGTCGGCCCACATGCCTCGAGTGAGCTCAGCGGCGTCTTGTTCAACAGCTTCCCATTGTCCGAACAGCAACTGCGCCTCGAGGTCAGCAAATAAATCGTTCCAACGCATGGATACACCATAAAACCTAAAGCGCTTGAACTCACGAGTTGAGCGCTAGTGACTTAGTGGATCACCGAAAGCACGGATACACCGAGGCCCAAAAACATTAAAATCGATCTAAGTGATTCAAATTAAATCAAAAATCATCATTGACACTCTAATGAGTCTTCTGTAAAACTACTGTCATCGTTGTGAATCCTGTTTGAGGAGATTACATGTATGCCCACAATCAGCAGAGAACGCATGCGCCTGGTGTCGAAGACGTCCTATTAGCCCTGTTGGGGCTCATAGCAGGTCCCTTACTTTGGTGGATGGGCCAATCATGGCAGGAACAGCCCTCAGCATCGTCGATCCACATGCTGGAATACTGGATCGCATTGTTTTGTGGTTGGCTTGGCGTCGCGTTCATCACGCTGTGGGCCATGTACTTGATAGCCGGTGCGGCTTACCTAATAGGACTCAAAACTCGTCAGACGGCCCTCACCTATTGGTCGGAACTCTTGACCCCGAGATTCCTGCGTCGAATCCTCATATCCGCGATCGGGATGCAGTTAATCGTCACATCTCAAGCGGTCGCTTCGCCTGAACAGCAAAGCAACCAATCAGATTCTTCAGCTAAGCCAACCCAAGACGCTTTCATTCCACACGTGGAGATTCCGGAAAGTCCAAGAAGCACGGTTCCTGAGATTGAGCTTGAATTTCCTTCTTCAAGCGAGAGCCCACAGACAGAAGACACCATGCCTTCAGCACGCGATCCCAGTCCAGAGACATCACAGCCAGCGAATGATCTCACCCCAATGCCGCGTGAAGTTAGCGCCATCGAAGTAACTCCCTCGCCCGACACCACGGGGCATGAGATAACACCTATGCCACGACAAACAACCACGCTACCCGTGGAGCCCCCGGTATCTGATGAACTTGGTGCCGCTCAACAGACGCAACTGCCGCAACACCAAAAATATACTCCGCCACCAGTGTCTCAACCGCCATATATTTCAGACGCGCCACGTACCGAATACACCGAAGCCGAAACTATTGTCATTAAGACTGGTGATTGCCTATGGGACATCGCCCACTACGAATTGGGTGCGGAAGCGACCTTATTTCAAATTGACCATCGTTGGCGTGAGTGGTGGGAGTATAACTCGGCGGTCATCGGCGACGATCCCCACACCTTACAGCCAGGAACCATTCTCAAAATCCCGCCGTTTGTCGGCTAAGTCGTCATGTTCTGTGTATAAAGAGGAGTCGAAATGTCTACAGCACTTCATGAATCACCACATCCAGAGGAACCATATGACGCCGAATATCAGTCCTTCGACCCACAGCGCTTAAAGCCTGTCGGAAAACACCAACTCAAGGTCACTCCCGTCACGAGATTCCCAGTAACGGACATACGACAGGTGGCTCATCTCGAAGCGATCGCTAAGGATCCGGTAGATGAGTACGAACCCTCAAGATTCATTGCACCACGGATACCTCATGGCGGGTACCCTCGACGTCAAGCACGCACGTTGCAGACGTATGATCGACGATACCGACAGCAACTAACCGCTATCAAGAAATTGACCCAGACCATCGGTGCAGCGTTCATTGAGGCAGAACTCGGGATCCGACCATATTTGCAACTCAGTGCCTGGATGGAGCTAGAACTATTTCATAAGTTGCGCATTCGAGTGGAGCACAGTGTGAATGAAAAGTATATGGCCGCACGTCGTGGAGAAGAAGGATCCAAAAAGATTCCTTCTATAGAAACCCTCGGCGTGCGAGCTGAGTCGAAGTCAAATGGTGAATGGGAATCGTCCATGACGATCCGAGTCGGTCAGCGAGCCCGTGCGATCGCGATGCGCTTGCAAATGCACCGCGACCGCTGGCGTGTTATCGCTTTTGAAGTTGGTTAGGAATCCCGACGAGCTTTCTTGGCTGCTTTGCGAGCTTCGCGCTGCTCGGTTTTACGTTCTGCACGAGATTTCTGCGCGGTGGTCACTTGTTGGCCATCGGCTGCACGAGTCTGGGTTGTTGTCTGCCCTGGAGCTGAGGCTGAAGGACCAGAGTATTGCAGCGGCTGTTGTGGTTGTCCGCTAAAGTTTGCGATCTGTGAGAAATCTGCAGCCACGCCGGGCATGGTTGATCCGACCTTGATCTCTGGTTTGCGCACTTTCACGTGGAAGAGCTTGTAGACAGTTTCTTCACGGATCGCCTGCATCATCGACTGGAACATGGTGTGACCCTCACGCTGATATTCAACGAGTGGATCACGTTGGGCCATTGCACGTAGACCCACACCTTCACGAAGATAGTCCATCTCGTAGAGGTGCTCTTGCCACTTTTGTCCGATGGTTTCCAAAAGGAGTCGACGCTCCAGATTGCGCAGCAACTCTTCGCCCAGTTCCTCTTCACGAATACCGTAGAGCACTTTGGCATCAGAGATCAGTTCACGTTTTAAGTCGGCGGGTTTGATAGTCGACAGGGAGCCCAGCTCTGTTTCAATGTCCTCTTGGGACAGGGATACAGGGTAGAGACCTTTAAGGTTCTGCCATAACTGATCGCCATCCACTTCCTCATTGTTATCGATCAGGTACGCTTCATCAACGATGTCGGAAATGGACTGCTCAATGAACTCATAGATGCGCGATTCTAGGTCTTCACCTTCAAGAATTTGCCGACGATCAGCATAGATCGCTTCACGCTGGGAGTTCATGACCTGGTCATATTTCAAGAGGTCTTTACGCTGCTGAGTATTTCGCTCTTCGACTGTGGCTTGTGCGCGCTCGATCGCTTTGGTCACCATTTTGGCTTCCAATGGCATATCGTCCGGATAATTGCTCATATTCATAACGCGCTGAGCCATGCCAGCATTGAATAGACGCAACAAATCATCGGTCATGGAGAGATAGAAACGGGATTCACCCGGATCACCTTGACGTCCGGACCGGCCACGAAGCTGGTTGTCGATACGGCGCGATTCGTGGCGCTCGGTACCGAGAACATATAAGCCCCCAGCGGCTTTGACTGCTTCGCGCTCTTCCTCACTGTCTGCTTGAGCCTTGGCGAAAACCTCATCCCAGACAGTTTCGTATTCTTCGGGGTGTTCCACCGGGTCGAGCCCGCGGCGGTTCATTTCCGCTACCGCAGCAAATTCTGCGTTACCACCCAAAATGATGTCAGTACCACGTCCTGCCATGTTCGTGGCAACAGTCACAGCACCTAACCGACCGGCTTGAGCGATAATAGCGGCTTCACGGGCATAGTTTTTTGCATTGAGTACCTCGTGGCGGATGCCTTCTTTAGCCAACAGTTTGGAGACATACTCCGATTTCTCAACTGACGTTGTTCCGATCAAGATCGGCTGTTGAGTTTTATGGCGTTCCACCACATCCTTGACGACGGCCTCAAACTTGGCTTTTTCATGTTTATAAACGAGGTCCTGCTGGTCAATGCGCTGTACTTCGCGGTGTGTCGGAATGGGGACAACACCCAGGTCATAGGTCGACATGAATTCGCCGGCTTCAGTTTCCGCCGTACCAGTCATACCGGAGAGTTTGGTGTACTTCCTGAAATAATTCTGCAGGGTAACGGAAGCTAGCGTCTGGTTTTCAGCCTGGACTTTGACTTTTTCTTTGGCTTCAATCGCCTGGTGAAGACCATCCGAGAGACGACGCCCCGGTAACATGCGTCCTGTGTGCTCATCGACGATACGCACCTCACCGTCAATAATTTCGTATTCACGACCGCGCAGGAAGAGTTCTTTGGCACGGATGGCATTATTGAGGTGACCGATCAGCGGGGTGTTTGCCGACTCATAGAGGTTATCAATGCCCAGCCAGTCTTCCACCTTGTCAATGCCTTTTTCCAGGATTGACACGGTGCGTTTCTTCTCATCGATTTCGTAATCTATATCGCGTTTCAAGCGCGGTGCTAACGACGCGAACTGCGAGTACCATCCTGAGGCGTCCCCTTGGGCTGGGCCCGAAATGATCAGCGGGGTACGCGCTTCATCAATCAAGATCGAGTCAATCTCATCTACGATGGCAAATCCGTGACCACGCTGGACCATATCGGCCAAATCCATGACCATATTGTCCCGTAAGTAATCGAACCCGAACTCGTTATTCGTACCGTAGGTGATATCAGCGTCATACTGAGCTTTTCGGTCCGCTGGGGATTGCCCAGAAACAATCACACCGGTGCTCATGCCTAAGAATCGGAAGATACGTCCCATGAGTTCAGACTGATATTCAGCCAGGTAGTCATTGACCGTCACAATGTGGACCGATTCTCCGCTTAAGGCGTTTAGATACGCTGGCGCGGTGGCCACCAACGTTTTACCTTCACCGGTTTTCATCTCGGCGATCATGCCTTCATGCAGTGCGGCGCCACCCATGATCTGCACATCAAAATGTCGTAACCCAATGGTGCGCGAAGCGGCTTCTCGCACGGCAGCGAACGCTTCGGGCAGAAGCGTATCGAGACTGACACCGTCAGCGATCTGTGCTTTGAAGGAGTCTGTTTCGGCACGCAGCTCAGCGTCTGTCAGCGCCTTGAAATCTTCTTCAACCGCGTTGACGGCGTCCGCGTAATGATGCAACCGTTTGAGGATTCGTTTCTCACCGGTTCGCAGAATCCGTTCAATAAATGATGCCACGTGTCTTGTACTCCCGAAATCTTCATTCTCTAGCGGGGCTACCGCGTACTGTTCACAGTCTACGTCGCTAAGCTTTGTGGATACCAATTTCACAAAGCCTCTGACATAATGATGCCCCACCGTTTCCGATGGGGCATCAGGTTAAGCATCCAGCTTTAGGCCTCAGCTTGGCGATAATCGCGAATGGTTTCGGATTCTTCCTCACCCATGGCGATGACACCGTAAGACCAACCGCGGCGTCGATATGCGACCGACGGCAGTCCTGTTTCTTCGTCGATAAACAGGTAGAAGTCGTGTCCGACCAACTCCATATTGTCAATGGCGTCATCCAGATTCATCTTCTGGGTCGGGAAGACCTTTCGACGAATGGTTACTGGAATATCGCCATTTTGCTCTAGACGTTCCTGTTCCGCCTGCTCTTTCGCCTCTGCGGCCTGCTGTTCCAGAACCTCTTCAACCAATGAGACATCGGATGGGACCGGAGCAAAGTTTTGTGTGATTTCCTGTACAGAAGGACGACGGCGACCACCCTTTGCGCGTTCGCGAAGTCTGCGCAGTCGTTCCTGCAGTCGAGCAAACGCATGGTCAAAAGCGATTTGTTTATCGTTGTCGTTCGCTTCCGAACGAACCACGTTTCGAGGTGAGTGCAGGGTCAGTTCCGCAGTCACCAGCCCGGAAGCTCCGGTATGTGATTCACGAGAAACGAGTTTGACCTCCAGACGCTGCGCTTGTTCGGTCAAAGACGAGATCTTGTCGAATTTCTCTTCGACATAGGATCGGAAATCATCCGTGAGATCGGTGTCGCGGGCCAGGTAATTGATGTCAAGTGCCATCAAATCCTCCTCGTGTACTTAGAGCAATAAAGTCAGCGGCGAAACAATATTCGTCCTTCCACTGCTCCGCCGCCGAGGCTGGTCTCCATTATGTTACCCCTTTGAAAGCATGAGGATAAGTTTTGGTTCGAGAATTCCTGAGACTTCCTTGGAATTCTGCCTTCCGCTGAGGACACTAGCTTTCAGCCTGTTGGCGTCACTGCTGAGAACACCACTGCAGCCACCACATCATATCCGTGGGCTTGTAATGTCCGTGTGGCGGCGGCCAATGTCGCACCAGAAGTGAGCACGTCGTCGAATAAAACCACCGGTTCCGCAGGTTCGGTATGCCAACGGGCTACACGGAATTTCTTCCGGGACTGTTCACGACGCTTCTGCACTCCCGTGCCGTGATGCGCTGCGGGAGTCAGCAGCTGCCAGCGACTTTTTAACAGGCCGGTATCCAACCTCATCGGTCCAGGCAGCTGACGTGGCAGCATCACCAATGCAGGGTTATATCCCCGCCGCCGCATGCTTGAGCCAGATGCCGGGATGGGTACAAGTCGATACGAGGCGGACCCGAGTGTTTCGGTCGCATGGTGAAGGGCCCGAAAGACGATGGGACGCAGAAAACCTGCGAGTCTAATTCGCTGATGATCTTTGAATTTGAGCACCACCTTCGCCATCTCAGGCGTGTAATACGAAGCCGAAAATACCGGTAACGCCTGCCCCGTGATCAAATCCAGTGGCAGGGCATCAGCAAAGTCTTGTGCTTGGAAAATTTGTTGTACTTGTTCTTTCAACAATTCCTTACATGACTGACACAAGTGATAGGTTTGCGCGTCAGACCACACGCATAAGGCACACGGATTGGGCATCAATAAATTCCACAACCCGCGCACGGCAACAAGTGCGCGGTGTGTCCAGGGCGATGTCGCAATCCGGTCGATACGACGCCAGAAGTTGATCATGTTGGCATTCTTGCCACTATTTGCCAAAACATGGGCGTCCGGACGTCGAACTGTGGAGAACTATCCTGGATAGGACAACTGTGTGGGGGCCTCGTCCTGCGCTCGCCAGTTATTACCTACTCTCAAGTAAGCATGCTCTTGGGTTTCAGCATAGACATTCCCAGCACCTGTCGAAAAGTTGGTCATCCCCAACATGGGTTTGAAATTGACCGAAGGACCGCTAAACCCAATCAGTTCCAATTCCACTCTCTCTCGATCGGAAAGTCGGCCAGCGAGCACTTCCGCATTGGAATACCACTCCACCGCATTAGGCGGCAGATCAGTTTGTAACCTAAATGTATTGCCTAGCGCTTGTGGTTGAGAGCCATCGTTGCGAATGACCCCCGCGATGTACAGCTGGGTGGGGCCATCTTCGGGTTGGACGATGACTGCGGCGCGAGTACCTTCTGGAGAGATGCGCAGAGCCAGGATGTCGATGTCACGTCCGGCCCAGGGGTGCATAATCTCCAAGACTTGACCCGTGCGTTGAATATTCGACGCGACGATCGTATTACCCTCGGTCACGGTGAAGACCCAGCCGTGGACATCCATACTCGGTTCGATCAGATCACTACCGGTGGCAATTTCAAATGCTTGCGAAGAGCTATTGGCGATATACAGGGTGTCGCGATCAGCGTTGAGAAATGCAGCGACATCCCGCTCCCGGTTGATCGTGGGGTCGGTGGGCTTGAGGTTTGCCACATTGGGGAATCCCGGCAGATTCGCAGTGCTATTGGCCTCATAACTGACCAGCTGGTTCGTTTCTGGATCCACGCCTATTTGAGAATTGCCAGTCGTCACGGTGGTTTGGGCCGGGACGAAGCCACTTGGGGGTTCATCGAAATCTAAAGTGGAGCGCTCCCGAGTCATCTTCACCTCAGAAATACCGGGATACCGCTGTAATGTCATTTCGAGTTGCTGAAACATTCGGTGACGGGCCAGTTCGGACATTCCCCGAAACGTCTCGTCAGTGAAGTCAATTTGGGCAACAGCGCTGGAGACGGGGATCGTGTCGCGATACAGTTCCGCATTGGTGGGGAAGGCACTCACCACGGCGCCCTCCAGGTAGTCTGCGGGTCCCTCTAATAATGCGTTGACGATGGTTGTGGTCTGATCCGTAGTATTGAGCATCCATCGAACGTCTGGGACCGCAAAGCTATATGTCGGATCGTAAAAGTACAGGGTCTGAGTGTTGAACAGGGCACGGAACTGCGCTGCGTCGAGGTTAATGCCATTGGGTAATTGATCGATGCGCCACTGACCGTCAACTTGAACGAGACTGAATTTGTGATCTTGAGTCGCCCCGTCGTCGCTCAGTTCTAACACGCCGGCGTCATCGAGGGATCCTACGGTCGCCAGCTCTACGGTGTATTCGTTCTCTCCGGTGGCGTCCACGATCGGGCGCTCGGTGTAAATCGTGGTTCGGGCATACGGATCCCAACGTTGAGCTGCGGACTCTGTCAGGAACTGTCGTGCGGTAGAAAAATCCCCCTGGATGCCGGTTGCAGCCAGAATAAAACCGTTGATGATTGACGTGGGCGTGGCATCTGTGGCGGGACCGGCCGGGTTGAATGTGTAGGCAACATCGCGGTTGATATCGGCTTGCTGGTCCGATTCGCCCACCTGACTTGACTGCGGCAAACTGGCACATCCCACGAGCGCTGCGGCGGCGATTCCTGTCACGACCAGACGGTATACCCCGGTCAACCTCATGGGCGCTCTTTTCGAGGTGGGTACAGGTGCTGTTCGGTAACCCGACTATACGATGTGCTGGTATTCGCGTTCTCGTTAGACACATCAACGTCGCGGGGTGACATGCGTTTTGACCGATCATATTCGGGTGGCAAGCTCAACGGTGGTTCACCGGAGACCACGGTGCCCGAAATTCGAGGCAGTGTCACACGGAATGCTGATCCTTGATCGAGACGTCCCCACGCATCGATTGTGCCGTGATGTAATCGAGTATCTTCGACGGCGATTGCCAAGCCTAAACCAGAGCCGCCGGTGGTGCGTGTGCGGGCCGGGTCGGCGCGCCAGAACCGATCAAAGACGTGTTCTAAGTGTTCTTCGGTCATTCCCATACCGTGGTCGCGAACCACGATGGATACCGAGGTGTCGTCGCCTTCGAGAATGACATCCACGGGGTTGGACTCGCCGTGTTCGATGGCGTTATTGACGAGATTGCGCAGAATCCGTTCGATGCGACGCGAGTCGACGTCGGCTGTGAAGTTTTCGCCCTTAGCCACGATCGATAACTCGGTATGAGTTTTATCGGCCAACGGCTGCGCTGTCAGTGCCACATCAGCGGCAAGATGCAGCAGGTCTGTTTTTTCCACGGCGACTTCAGCGGCACCAGCATCGAAGCGTGAAATTTCTAGGAGGTCTTCTAATAAGGCTTGGAATCGTTCGACCTGGTGATGCATCAGTTCAGTAGAGCGACGCAGGACCGGGTCGAGTTCACTGCGTGACTCATAAAGCACCTCCGAGGCCATCGCCACGGTGGTCAACGGGGTGCGTAACTCGTGGGAAACATCCGAAACGAAACGTTGTTGGATCTGCGATAAATTGGCCAACTGGGTGATCTGGTCTTGGATGTTGTCGGCCATTTTATTGAATGACTCCGACAGGGAGCCGATCTCGTCGGTGCGTTGCACATCCATGCGCACCGATAAGTCACCCGAAGATAGCCATTCAGCGGTCTGGGCCGCCTGTTGAATGGGTTTACCCACCGAGCGGGTGACCCACAGGGCAATCCCAATGTTCATGAACACTAACACCACCCCGGCCACGAGCAACACATTCATCAGATAGTCAATCGTGGCTTGAACGTCGGCCAGATCGTAGATGAAATACAGTGCGTAGTAGTTGCCCGGTGGCAGCACGACCTGGGTACCGAAGGCTAAACCGGGTTGTGTCGATCCAGCATCGGGCAAAGCAATCGACTGGTAGTAGATTCCGTTGCCAGAGGCCACTTGATCGGCCAGCTCTTCGGTAATGAGTTGCTCGGTGGCTCCCCCGGAACTCATCGACCCCACATACAGGGTGTCGTCTTGTTCGAGCGGGACTAATAAAAAGTCTCGGGCGAAGGCCGTATCGTCGGTCGTGAGCTGTCGCAGCGTATCCGCCACGAGTGAGGTGGTGGAGTCTTCATCAGCCGTTGCAGCATTTTCGAACACTTGACGGGTCTGCTGCAGTGCGTGATTGGCTTCAGCCTGGACCTGATTAAAACGGGACTGAAACAGCCCCGAGGTGATCTGTTGTGTCAAAAAGAACGCCAGAAATAAGGAGCCAATAATCGTGGCCGCCGCAGCAATGACCGCGGTGCGCAACGACATCGAGGAGTCCCATTCCCGTACGAAACGACGTCGGGTTCGGTCGAACATCCCGAAAAACCGCTGGAGCCGGTTGTGTTGCGGTTCCTCTTGCGGAATCTCGGCGGGGGGTGCGGCGTCAGTGGACATAGGTTAGCCGGCTTTGTATCCAACCCCGCGGACGGTGAGAATGACTTCGGGCTTATCGGGGTCTTTTTCAACTTTGGCACGGAGGCGTTGCACGTGAACGTTGACCAATCTGGCGTCACCTTGATGACGGTAACCCCAAATTTCTTCCAGGAGCTCTTCTCGGGTCAACACTTGGCCAGGACGACGCGCTAATTCGACTAAGAGGTCGAATTCCAGTGGCGTGAGGTTCAGGTTAACACCGTCACGCGTGACTTCGTGACCGGCGACGTCGATCGTGAGGTCTGCGATGTGGAGGGTCTCAGAATCCTTGGTGTCGGTTTCGCGGAGGCGAGCGCGTACGCGGGCTACGAGTTCAGCCGGTTTGAAGGGTTTTGGAACATAGTCGTCAGCGCCTGCTTCGAGGCCGCGAACGACGTCCGCAGTTTCGGACTTTGCGGTTAACATGACGACCGGGGTGTCGGACTCTTTACGAAGTTCACGCAAAATTTCGATGCCGTCCTTGCCGGGAAGCATGAGATCTAACAGCACCAAATCGGGGCGCACGCTGCGATACATATCGTTTGCTTGGCCGCCGTCGTAACAGAAATAGGTTTCGAAACCGTCGTTACTCAGGACGATCCCGATCATTTCGGCCAACGCTTCGTCGTCGTCAACCACTAGTATTTTGGTCTTCAACCCGTTTCCTTCCCGCGCTCATGGCATATCAATTACCCGTCTAAAGCATACCGGACACCACACCAGATCCTGTTTTATATTGGGGATTCTCTCAATCGCGTCAAAAATGCTCAGGGTTGTCGGTCAGGCGTGGTTAGAATCTGTTGTAGCAACCGGTTGATGATTCATGTATCTGCACGCCCGGTTTGTCCGACACTGCGAGGAACTTATGTCCCACTACGGCCCTACCCCACCACTTCCCGAGGAACCCGGCGCTCATCAGCCCGGTTCCTATGGCTGGAACCCTCAGGGAGGTAGCCCGACAGGGGGTGCGCCGCATACATCGTCGTCTCCACCCTACGGCAACCCGATGGGTTATGCCCCTGTCGCGCAGCCCGGTACGATGCCCCTGCGTCCGCTGACTCTGGGCGATTATTTTTCGGGCATGTTTGCGACCATCCGCAAATCGCCGGGACTCTTTTTCGGTGCGGCGCTGATCTTCGGGTCGGCCGCGGCGATTGTCGCGGCGACCGGTGAATTCTTTTTACTCAGGTCCTTCGGCGCGACCGTAGCTGACCCGTATGCGGCCCTGGATCAGTTCTTTTCTGGAGCCGCCATTGGCTTCTTTGGGTCCATCATGCTGTCACAACTTGTGCTGCTGATTGGCCAAACGTTCAATTGGGGCATGTATGCGATCATGGTTGGTCGAGGTGCGGTTGATATGAAAACCGCTTTGGCCCAAGGATTCCGCCTGCTGCGCGGCCAATGGGGCAAACTCGTTGGGTTGCTGGCGCTGCTGGTGGTCGCCATTGTGCTGATGTATCTGGTCATTATCTTGTTACTGGTTCTCGTGGGGGCCGTGATGTTTGCCGGTGGCGAGCCCGAAAGTGGCGGGGCCATCGCTGCGGTGATCCTTGGTTTCCTCCTGGCCTTCCTGGCTCCCTGCGTGGTGGCCCTGTACTTCGCAGTTCGCTGGCACCTGGTCATCCCAGCCATGGTGGTGGAAGATATCGGGATTTTCGCGGCACTTCGTCGCTCCTGGAACTTGACGCGTGGATACTTCTGGCGGACCTTGGGCATCTTGTTGTTATTCGCCCTCATCCTGGGCATAGTTTCGGCCGTTATCACGAGTCCATTGAGCTTTATTTCCAGTTTCGTGCTCATGTCAGCAGGGACTGAAGCCCAGTTGACCAGTTCCATGCTGTTCATTAATCTCCTCATCACCGCTGTGACCTCACTGGTGAGTTTCGTGGTGACGAACATGGGTGTATTAATCTCCGTGCATTTCTACTACGACTACCGATTCCGCAAAGAGGGTCTGGGGCTACATTTGCAACAACTCGCTGCGCAACGCGGGTCGCAATCGAACACAGACCGGTTTGACACGTCTGGTCAACACCGTCCCGGTGCCGATGATGACACCAACGACCTCATCCCTGGCCGTTATGCCAGCGCAGCCACACCGTCAGGGCCAGCCGGTCCCCCGCAGCCCCCTGGCGGTTATCCACCGCCACAGTACCCTTCGGGTCCCGCGAATCCTTCCGGCCCTCCCCAGCTACCACCCAACCCGCCGCATTCATGATGTCCATCCCCTGGACGCCCGATGATGATCACGCCCGACGGTTACTGGATGAGCGCATAGAGTCCTACGATGTCGAACCCGCTGCCAGGAGCTGGTGGGAACACATTCTGGCATGGCTCAATGATGCGCTGCGTCTCAATGTGGATCCCAGTGGCGCTGGCAGTATCGTCATCCAAGTGATATTAGTGCTCGCCGTGGCGGTCCTCATCTTCTTGTTGATTCGGTTTTTTCGTCCCTCCGTCTCCCCGGCAACCAACCAAGCTCAACACCAGCTGGTTGATCCAAGCGTGTCGGCAGCACAATACCTCGAGCAGGCACACCAGCTACTTGCCCATGACCATCGGAGCCAGGCCTTTTTGCATGCGTATCGTTCGATGGTTCGCACCGGCGCCGAACGCGACCTGACCGAAGTCACTCCCTCGACCACCGCGACGGTATTTGGCTGGGCGCTGGGCAGCGTGTTGCCTGCGCACCGGGAGGCCATCAGCCAGGCCTCGGATGACTTTAACCGCATCAGCTATGGAGGTGCGGTGCCCTCGCGTGAGGCAACCGAAGCGGTGTTGCAATTAGCTGCAACCGTTATGACCGCCCCGCCAACCGTCACCGATCAGAACCCGCTAAGGTTGATGCCTCGATGAATCAACGACGACGTCCCTTGGGGATGGTGCTGCTCGTAGGGCTCATCGTTGCGGTGTGGCTTGGTGTCATGGTGTGGATCGCGGTGCAACCTGAACGCACCGATGGCAGTCTTGGCATTGACGATACAACCGACGACGGCGGTGCCGCGCTCACGAGTGTGCTCAGCGACCACGGTATTGCGGTGCGTCCTGCCCAATCAATGACCCAATTGCGCGCTGAACTCAACCGTCACCCCGATGCCACCGTGTTATTCCACGACAAATATCAGGCCCTGGCAAATGCCTCCTATGAACGCCTCAATGAACTCACCGATATCGTTCCCCCGCAGCAACGTGTTTTTGCCGGGGTCCCCCAGACGCAGTCACTCGAGTTGTTTGGTGATGTCTATGAAACACTCCCCCTCGGCTTCATTGAAGACGTCTCCGTGACCTCACAATGCCGTATCGAGGCTGCCCACGAGGCTGGCACGATCGGAGGATTTCGCCAGGGCGTGATGATCCCGGAAACTGCGCATGGCTGTTTCGCCGTCACCGACGACGCCATGGGAGCAACGGAACCCGCCTATGCTTTGGTTGAAACCCAACAGGGGTCCACGATCTTTGCAGATTGGCGCATGTTATCCAATGCCGGCCTCTACGATAACGGCACCGCGACGGTTGCCCTGTGGTCTTTAGGCCGGTCGGATACGGTGATCTGGTTTCAGCCTGACTTCCAATTTGATCCTGATACCGACGGAAAGCTCTCCCCCGTCCAACTACCTGACTGGGCCCGCATGGGCATCGTGTGGGCCGTGATCGTCACCGGCATCTGGTTGTTCTACCGAGGCCGACGCACCGGACCAGTCATTACTGAACCGTTGCCCGCGGAAGTACCCGCCGCCGAAACTACAGTGGGCCGGGGTCGGATGTATGCCAAATCTAAACAACGCCGGCACGCCCTGACCACCCTGCAACACGCATCATTGGCACGCCTGGCCCGCATGCTGCGTCTGGGACACCAAGCCTCAACCGCTGCGATTCTGCACGAAACGGCACGTCAGCTCAATATTCCGCACGACCAATTGCACCAGCTGTATACCCCGCCCACCGACGATCTGACCGCCGAGCAGTTGGTGAGTCAGGCCAATCAGTTACAAGACCTCGAATATCTGGTGCGTGACCATTTGAGCGTACCAACGAAGGAGTCCTCGTGAATACCACTGCCCGTCCCGCACTCAACGACGTCCGGCAAGAGGTCGCCAAGGCCGTCGTCGGTCAAGACCATGCCGTGACCACCCTGTTGATCGGGCTGCTTGCCGAAGGGCATGTGCTGCTAGAAGGCGTGCCGGGTGTCGCCAAGACCCTGCTGGTTCGCAGTCTGTCCGAAGCAATGGAACTCCACACAACACGTGTGCAGTTCACCCCCGACTTGATGCCCGGCGATGTCACCGGGTCACTGATCTATGATGCCTCGACCGCTGGATTCAGTTTCCGCAAAGGACCAGTCTTTACTAACCTGATGTTGGCCGATGAGATTAACCGCACCCCACCCAAAACGCAGGCTGCGCTGCTGGAGGCTATGGAGGAACACCAGGTTTCCGTTGATGGCACTACGTATTCGCTGCCGGAACCGTTCATGGTGATCGCAACCCAAAACCCGATCGAGTATGAGGGCACCTATCCCCTGCCGGAAGCCCAGTTGGACCGGTTTATGCTCAAGGTCCAACTCGATCTGCCATCACGTGAGGAAGAATTCGAAATCCTGCATCGTCATGCCACCGGCTTCCGGCCCACGGATTTGGTACATGCTGGACTCCAAGCCGTAGCCGATGCTGACACGATTGCTTGCGCGCGCGCCGAGATCGCGACCGTTAAGACGTCTCAAGAGGTGCTGCAATATATTGTCGATCTCATCCATGCAACACGTAGTGCGCCGTCATTCCAAACGGGCGTTTCCCCGCGTGGTTCGACAGCATTAATGAAGACTGCAAAAGCCTGGGCGTGGCTGGTGGGCCGTGATTTCATTACCCCCGACGACGTGCAGGCGCTGTTGTTGCCGTGTTTGCGCCATCGAGTATCTTTACGACCAGAGGCCGAAATGGATGGTGTCAACATTGACCAGGTCCTCTCCGGTCTGATCTCAACCGTTCCGGTGCCCAGATAATGTTTATCACGTTCCGTTTTGTCCTGTTGGCGCTGCTGGGGTTTCTCCCCATGATCTTCTGGCCAGGTTGGGGCACCGTTGTGATCCTGGTGGGATGTCTAGGCTTGTGCCTAGGGATCGATGTTCTACTAGCCCCTTCTGCTCGTAGTATTGCGATTCACCGCAGCACGAATCAGCCCGTACGATTGACCGAGCCACGACAAGTGTGGGTCGAGATCCTCAATCTGACGTCTCGAAAGATGCGCGGAATGGTCCGGGATGGTTGGCAGCCTTCTGCCCAGGATGCTCAGCCCGTCCATTCGCTCCAGCTTGAGCCCGGAGCGTCACAACGTTTTGACACCGTGCTGACCCCGTCACGCCGAGGGACCGTCAGAACCCGAAAGTTGACTGTACGAACGTATGGACCGCTTGGTTTGGGTGGGCGGCAACGCACGCACCACAGCGTGGGTGAGGTGACCGTGGTTCCACCGTTTCGTTCACGTCGTCATCTACCTTCTCGCATTCAGCAATTGCGCGAGATTGAGGGACGTTCGGCGGTCCATCGGCCAGGTGCCGGGCATGAGTTTGACGCGCTACGGGAATATGTCCGCGGCGATGATGTGCGCACGATTGATTGGCGAGCTTCGGCCCGTTCGGATGCATTAATCGTCCGGACCTATCGTCCGGAACGAGATCGTCGCGTCGTCGTCGTTCTAGATTCGTCACGAGCTTCGGCCGTTCGAGTCGGTAATGAAACGCGGTTCGATGCCGGCGTTGAAGCGGCCTTATTCATTGCGGCCTTGGCGAATGCTGGTGGCGACCGGGTGGATCTGTTAACTATGGATCAAAGCATTCGAGCGCGCTCGTCGTCGGAAGAACAAGGCTACCTGCTCCACCGAATGTCCACTGCGTTGTCACAGGTCTTCCCTCGCCTGCTCGCCGCAGACTGGACCCTGCTTCCGCCAGAAGTCGCCAGTATTACCCGCCAGCGGGCACTGATCGTGTTGGTAACCCCCTTGGATTCGGCAGCGGTTGAAGAAGGACTCATTCCGATCTTGCCGGTGCTTACGCAGCGGCACGTGGTGTTAGTTGCAGCAGTGGCCGATCCAGCTCTTGAGGTGATGGCCACACAACGCGACACCTCTGATGAGGTCTACATCGCGGCCAGCGCAGAAGCACAGCAGCAACGAAATCGCAAGATGATTCGGTTACTGCATCGCTATGGCGCGGAAGTTATTGAGGCCCAACCGGATGATCTCCCGCTGGCTGTGGGAGATGCGTACTTGCGTTTAAAAGCTGCGGGACAACTCTAGGCACGCCCTACAGGATCATTCCCTGGCATCGCGCAATATTCGTCACAGAGTGCTGGGGCTATAAACTTGTTGCAAACCCGCTGGCGTGCTCAGTAACGGTGCGTAACCATTCCAGGCCTGTGCCCACGGCGATCTCGGTTTCCTGATGGAAGCTGCGCACGAAACGGATGTGTTCCAATCCTGCTGGATCAAGCCCCCAATCCAGATACTGTTGAATCAGCTCTTCTGCATAACGTTGGCCATCGGAGCGAGGCTGTAGATGCAAAGCAACAGGCTTTTGGGCGGTCACCAATTGATCGATCAACTCCCAGGCCACTTCGGTCTGGGTACTACGGCCAGTCGGCCAGTCGAGTGCAATGGATCCAACTGCAGCAGCGGTCGGTCGCATTTCCACGGGCGTTTCAATGAACACCTGGGCATCCAAAGCCTCAGTGAGCTGCCAATATGAGCGCACGTGACTTTCATCGAGCGCGCGTTCAATATCTGCTCCAGATACCGAACGAACGCGCCCTTGAACGACGTTATGAGCGTGGTGCTCTTGGATGATCAGACTCACCTGAGCCCCAAGTACCTGATCTACCCGGGCGATCAAATCCCTCATGCCGTCGAACCATGCCGCGACAAGATCTGTTCTTGCCCCCGGGTCGCGTAGGATGCGTTGGCCGGACGGCAACATCCCCTCAACGAGCAACGCAACTGGTCCCAGCACACGGACTGACACGACGGGTACGGCGTCGTCGGCGGCAATATCGGCGAGTGCTTGGAGCACGGCGTTACGGTGCGAAATGGCGCGTCGCTGAATGGCTGAATTGATTCGATCGCCGCGCTGCAACTGCCACCCATAAGGGCGTAATTCAAAGGGCAGGCTCAGATTGGCAATCACTTTGCCAAGGTCGTGAGCATGCGGGCCGACGTCGGGAAGCTCAGCTAGTGCGGGGATATGGGGTGTGCCCAATTCTTGAAGTTGCAGGGCGTAGACTGCGTGCGGGTCGGTACCACAAAACGTCCCATCCACCATCCCGACCGGGTGGGTCAACGCTGCTCCTGGGAGATCGCTTTGTGGTGCCGGATGACTTCTTCGATGATGAAATTCAGAAACTTCTCAGCAAACACGGGATCCAGATCGGCATCCTCACTCAGGGAGCGTAACCGCTTGATTTGCGCTTTTTCTCGCTCTGGATCAGACGGCGGCAAGTCATAACGAGCTTTCAGTTGCCCCACCTTTTGGGTGCACTTGAAGCGCTCGGCCAGGAGATATACCAGTGTGGCATCAATATTGTCGATACTGGAACGGATGGCGAGCAGCTCGTCTAAGATAGCCGGATCTGTTGTGCCCGTCAGTGACGACGCCGTGGAATCGTAAGTCATGGTTCCTAGTTTAGACATGTGCCAGACGTTGCGCGTTGATCGACTTATGAATCGTCACCTGACCCAAGACGCGAGTGCCCTGGTACAAGACGGCAGTCTGACCCGGGGCAACACCCTGGATGGTCTCATCGAGTTCGATCTCCCACACGACATCAGACTCCCCGTCGACGTCGCCGGTCGTGACGCGAGCACGGCCTGGAACCGGCTCGGCGTGGGCCCGAACCTGGACGTGACAATTGAACCATGCACCCGTGGCCTCTTCGGCCAGTGGCGCACCGGCCCAAGAGGGACGGATACCGGTGATGCGGTCAACCGCAAGCATTTCGCGCGACCCCACGACGACGGTATTTTCCTTGGGCCGGATTTCCAGTACGAAACGCGGTTTGCCGTCCTCGGCAGGTTTCCCGATGGCCAGGCCGCGGCGCTGACCGATCGTGAAGGCTTGGGCACCCGGATGGGTCCCGACCTGTTCACCCTCGGTGTCAAGGATGGCGCCTTGGGTCATGTCGATCTTTTCTTCTAACCAACCGCGGGTATCACCGTCTGGGATGAAGCAAATGTCGTGCGAATCAGGTTTCTGAGCAACCGACAGGCCACGTTCGGCGGCTTCGGCACGCACCATTTCCTTCGACGGGGTGTCGCCCAGTGGGAACATCGAGTGCTTGAGCTGTTCGGCAGTCAACACGCCCAGCACGTAGGACTGGTCTTTGGCGTCGTCGGCGGCACGGTGCAGCTCGAGTTCCCCTTGGTCATTTTCAATCACTTTGGCGTAGTGGCCGGTCACAACGGCATCAAAGCCCAAGGCCAGTGCGCGTTCGAGCAGGGCTGCGAATTTAATCCGTTCGTTACAGCGCATGCATGGATTGGGGGTACGTCCGGCGGTGTATTCCTCAATGAAATCTTCGACGACTTCTTCCTGGAAGCGTTCGGAGAAGTCCCACGTGTAATACGGGATGCCAAGTTTTTCGCATGCCCGCCAAGCATCGGATGCATCTTCAATGGTGCAGCACCCGCGCGAGCCGGTGCGCAGGGTGCCCGGCATGCGGGACAGCGCGAGGTGGACACCGACGACGTCGTGGCCGGCGTCAACGGCACGTGCGGCGGCGACGGCCGAGTCGACACCACCCGACATTGCTGCCAAAACCTTCAACTTTTTCATAAAACTACTCTTTCGTTTAGCGGTGGGAGTTTGCCGTACGAATCGAGGATGTTTGTGCTGTCATCCCGGCCTTCGCGGCTGCCTGGTAAATGCCCGGCAGCGCGGCAATCACCGCATCGATATCTGTTTGCGTCGTCGTGTGGCCCAAGGAGAACCGCTGGGTGGATCGTGCTGCGGCCTCATCCTGGCCGGTGGCCAGGATGACCTGCGATGGTCGAGAAACGCCCGCGTTACAGGCCGAACCCGTGGAAGATTCGATACCCGCCATGTCTAACCCAAATAATAACGAGTCACCCTCGGCCCCCGCAAAGGAAAAGTGCACGTTCGTTGGCAGCCGATAATTTCCATCGGCCGGACCTTGGAGTTTGGCCTGTGGAATATGGTCTTGGATTGCGGTAATCAGCTGATCGCGCAGCACTGCTAAGCGGGCAGATTCCTCGGCCAGCTGTGCGGTAGCTTCTTCGGCGGCAGTCGCAAACGACACGATCAACGCGTCGGCCGTGGTGCCCGAGCGAATATCGCGTTCCTGCCCCCCACCGTGAAGCACGGGAAGGGGCTTGGCGTCGCGACGAACCAACAGCGCCCCAATACCCACTGGTGCCCCAATCTTGTGACCCGAGATTGCCATCGTGGTGATCCCCGGTAAAAACTTTGCGTCGATGGTGCCAAATGCTTGTACGGCGTCCACGTGCAAATCCACGTCGTGGGCAGCGCAGCTTTGCGCAACCTGGGCGATCGGTTGAATCGTGCCGATTTCGTTATTGGCCCACATGAGTGTGGCCAGTGCAATCCGGTCGCGATACGTTGCTAATGCTTGCTGCCAAGCCTTGAGATCAACGAATCCCTCGGCGTCGACATCCACGAACACCACTTCAGCGCCCTCATGGGTTGCTAACCAATCCAGCGAATCGGTGACCGCCGGGTGTTCGATCCCGGTTGCGATAATGACATTTTTGGTTTCATGCCCAGCCCGGTTGGCCAGGTATAACCCTTTGATGGCGAGGTTGTCAGCCTCGGTCCCACCCGAGGTGAAAATGATCTCGCTCGGGTGTGCATCCAGGGTGGCTGCCAGTCGATCCCGAGCATCTGCGACCTGGAGTTTGACCGTCCGCCCGGCCGAGTGCAAGGCGGATGCATTACCGATACGTTGAGCCTGACGAACAAATGCGTCCAGCGCGGCGGGGCGTACCGGGGTGGTGGCGGCATGATCAAGATATATCCGGGACATGTCCTCTAGTTTAGAACAGCCCGGGTAGAATATGGCCCGTGCCAGACAAACACAGCAACCGACGCGACCCGTATGAGGTCCTCGGGATTAGCCGCTCGGCGAGTAAGCGACAGATTCGCCGAGCGTATTTAGCGAGGGCAAAACAGCATCACCCGGATCGCGGGGGTGACGCAGCTCGCTTCGACGAAATCACCAAAGCCTGGAAACAACTTTCTGAACTTGATTCTGCGCCGGAGCAGGCGTCAGTGTCCACGCCACGCAGCACGCCCCGACCGGCACCGAAGACCACTCCCGATCCGGTCCGTTTTGTGCCACCCCTGGCCGATGGACCCATTCGCACCGCCACAAATCCGCCCGTACTTGTTGATTCGCTCTTGGCCCAACAGGTCGTCCACGGCAAACTGCCCGGTGGATTCTTGGGTCGAAAACAGCGCGCGATGCATGCTCGACTCTCGGAAGTATTGCTCACTCGGGTACACAGCACATTGCCCGCGCTAAGGATTTTTCACGGCGTTAAGCTGTCTCGGAAATTGGTGCTCGATACCGTGGTGTTGGGTGGTTCCAAAGTCGCCGTTTGCGGTGTTCAACACGCCCCGGCAGATGTGTATCAGTTCAACGGAACCCACCTTTTAGGACATAAACGCATCGAGCTGCCCGATCTTACGGAGGCGGTCTTGGGGTTGCAGCAACTTCTTCCAGACTTTGAAGTGGGCGGCTTCGACGTCATCTTTTCCACCAATCCGCACGCGCCCACCATCCAAGCTCCCGATACACTCAATATGCTGGGACTTACCGAACCACCAGCATCCATCATGGATGCTGTCCGTCAGATCAAATTGTTTATCGGTACCGGGGATCACAACGTGGTGCACCGTGCCGCTATGGGACAGCTCATCGCCACATTATGAATCACAATCCACACATCACAGCCCCCAAGACCGCCGACGCTGCCAACCCGCAGTTCCGGTTGCTCTTTCATACCCCCGAAATCCCCGGCAACACCGGCAATGCGATCCGCCTTGCGGCAATCACTGGGGCCCAACTCCACCTGGTCGAGCCGTTGGGGTTTAATTTCGATGACGCCCACTTGCGTCGCGCCGGACTGGATTATCATGACCTGGCCGTCGTCACCGTCCACAAAAACTTGGCAGCGGCTTTTGAGGCATTACAACCCGACCGGGTATTGGCCTTCACGGGCACCGGTACCGTGCGCTATGACGAAGTGTCCTACCAAGAAGGTGACGTCTTGATTTTTGGTCAAGAATCTACCGGTCTGCCCACCGAGGTGCTTCAAGACCCGATGATCACCGAGACGGTGTATTTGCCGATGCAAACCGGTCGGCGTTCGCTGAACCTGGCGAATTCGGCGTCCATCGTGCTGTATGAGGCGTGGCGCCAACATGATTTTGCCGGCAGTTCGCCACGCTAGGGCGCGCCGAGCCAGCGTGAACTAGTCAGCCTTACTAAGCTAAGTCGTGATGGAAACACATACTCCTGGCCCAGCGCAATTATTGTTCCAATCCGGCGAGAATGACACCGCCGCCTTTGCGGCGCTCTACGACCTGACCTCGCCTCAGGTATTTGGCATGCACACAGCACTGTTCCCGAATGAAGAAGACGCTATGCAAGCCACCACGGACGCTTACACGACGCTCTGGCGCCAGGCACCCCATTTTACGTTTGATTTCAACGTCGATCACGCCGACGAGCTGGCGCGAGACCGCACCGTCGTTGCGTGGATTCACTCCATCGCTCAACAAACTGGTCGCTATCACCGCGTTGATGCAACCAGTGAAGCCGATGTGGCCAGAATGCGTGCGATTGCCTCGCGACTCAGTGAGCTCGAACCACTCACCGACGCCCAGGCGCTCGCCCTCACGACCGTGTGGTTGGGGGGACGCACCGTGGAAGAAGCCGCAGTCGAACTCGATGTCGCACTTCCCACCCTCAAGTCGCGGCTGCGGGATGCTGCCATCCGGTTGACCCGGCACTATCTGGCCGCGATCACGGGCAGTGCCTCTGCGGAATCAGATCCGCTGATGGCAACTCGCGTGACCAATTCCTTGTCCTCGGCGGGTGGGCAAACCGCCGCGTTCTCTGACGATGTCGAAACCGACCTGCACGTTGGCCTGGGAACTGAATTAGCCACGCTCAATGCCCTTCAAGCCCTGGATGACGACGACGCCGTTGCCGTCGAGGCCTGGATAAACCGTCAAGATCGCGAGATCGCAGCGCACCTGCGGGCGCGCACCGCACTCTTTCAGCGCATGCTGACCTGGGCATATCGGCGAGTTGCAGCCCACCCACCGGCACACCTGCTGGACGCGGTGTTGGAACAACTCCCAGAACAAAATGTGGGCATACGATTTATTGAAGCCATCGATGAGTATGAGGTCGCCGAAGATTCCGACCAACAGCGTCGCAGCCGAGCGATGTTTATCGTGGTCGGAGCCATCTTGGTCATCGCAGTAATTGTGGCCGTCATCTTTTTGAATTCTGGTGATCAACGCATCCGAAGCGCCGTGGATAATGCCGATGATCGGTCCACGATCTCGGCGAGCATGGATGGTGCCACGGTGACCGGGTACGTGTCGAACGAGGAGGACGTTGCCTATCTGTCCTTCGGTGATGTCGCTGAGCTCGAAGAGGATGAACGCTACCAAGTGTGGCTCTTTGAAGAACCTGGTGGGGCCGTCGTGTCGGTTGGTACCTATACGGCTGAGCAACTTGAAAACGGCGAGGTTCAGTTCCGTGGCGTCAATAACTATGAATTGTTGTGGGTCACGGTCGAACCTGAAACCGGTTCGGAAAACCCCTCCGGGGCAGCCCTGGTAGAAATGCCCCTCCAAGAGTCCTAGTCGCACCTCACACTTCGTGTCTCACGCAGGAGCAAGAAGTGTGCGCACCGGGCGACTTAGAAGCCTGCGAAGGGCGACTTAGAAGCCTGCGAACGTCGTCTCGTCATTGACAGCCACCACGTGGAAGACTTCAGCAGACCGCCCCGGAGTGGGGTGAAATTCCTGCAGCGTTGAGCGGACCCGGTGATTCATAAAGTGCGGGTCCGGGTGTTGGGAGGCGTGTATGTGCAGTGCCTCAAGTTTGCGCTCGACCTGGTCGGTAACGTCAACTGCCATATTCACGAGCTCAGCCGGTGCTGCCATCATCCATAATTGTCCGACTCGAAACGCCGGTAGGTGCCCGAGTTCAGGGTAGGCAAACGGATTTTCCACAGCGGGATAGATCGCTCGGACCGTGGCCTCCCCCACCGCCAGATGATCCGGGTGGGATGCCTGGAGGCGATCCCAATTGCGCTGCGGGTGCTGGGTGATCACTACATCTGGTTGGACCTCTCGCATGACCTGTACCAGTTGCGACATCAGTTCGTGGGTGGGTTCAACATACCCATCTAGATGTTTCAGAAAGCGTACGTCGTGGACGCCAACGAGCGCTGCGGCCTGACGTTGTTCTTGCTCACGCCGTGCGATCATCGCTTCGCGTGAATGATCCAGTTCAAAGCCACCGGCGTCTCCCGAGGTCACCAGGCAATAGGTGACCTCTACTCCGGCATCCGTCAACGCCGCGACGGTCCCAGCGGCACCGAAATCGATATCATCTGGGTGCGCGGCGATCGCTAATGCACGGGTGATGTTGGATTTTTTGACGAGGTCAGCGACGAAGATTGGTTGGTTCAGCACGCCTTACAGTGTAGCCCTAGTTCATGGAGCCTAGAGTGACCGTTTCAGTAAATTCTTCCCCGTCACGCACCACGGTCAGCTCAACCTCTGTACCGCCTGGGTACTCGCGCACAGTAGCCGAAAGCGAGCCCGGATCGGTGACCGGTTGCCCGTTGACCTCCGTGATCACATCATCGGAAGCTAATTGCGTTCCAGCGGCGGGACCGTCCTCAACGACCTCCACGATACGGGCACCCGAAGAGATATTGCCCTGTCCAGCGGGAACGATCGTCACACCGAGCACACCATGCGAGGCTTCGCCGTTGTCGATCAGTTCTTGCGCGACGCGTTGAGCGTATTCCACCGGGATCGCAAAACCAAGTCCCACATTGCCTTCGGTACGTGTGGCAATGGCGACGTTAATACCGATGAGGCGTCCTTCGTGGTCCACGAGAGCACCACCGGAGTTACCCGGATTGATCGCGGCGTCAGATTGGATCACATTAAGATGGATTTGTCCCTGCGCAGCTGGGGCTTCAGTATTATCCGGCAGACGGAACTCAAAAGGGCTTTCCTCTTGCGGTGTTTCCTGTTCCTCCGGCACCGCGGAGGAGGCCACCGAGATGGTCCGGTTCAGGTTCGACACAATACCTTCGGTCACAGTACCCGCCAAGCCCAACGGCGCACCGATGGCCACCGCTTGGTCGCCGACATTGAGCTCTTCTGTCGAACCCATCTCAATGGGCTGCAGACCTTCGGCATCGATCTTAATAACGGCCAGGTCCGACATCGGGTCCAAACCGACCACGTCTGCCTCGTAGATCTCTCCGTCATGGGTTTGTACGAGCACATCGGCCGCGGCCGTCTGGCCTCCCAACGTCACAACGTGCGTGTTGGTCAAGATATGACCCTGGTCATCCAGGATCACTCCGGAACCGGAACCTTCAGCCTGACTACCACCCACCGACAGAGTCACCACGGACGGGGACGCCGTAGCCGCAGCCTGGGTAGTAGGGGTTACATTATCGGTGCGGTTGAGCTGCGGAGAGTCCTCGGTCTGATTCGAGACCGCTGGGGCGCCGTCGTCGAGATAATGCGCCGTCAGTCCCCCAGCGCCACCACCCAACACTGCGGCCAGTGCGACCGCTGCTACCATCGCGGGCCAGCCAAAACGCCGGGTTGAGCGCTGGCGCTGATCGGGGGTGTCTTGCCGGGGCCGTTCATGAGTCTCCTGAGACGCCGGTGGTGGCGGTGGCGGGCTATGATGTTGCGCCCCAAGGCGTGACGCGTCATGTCGCTCCGAAGGGTTGCTGCGCTCCGGTTGTGGTGGCCAAGTCTCAGGCATTATCCATCCTTTCGTGTCGGCACCATTTTGATATAGGTTTCTGGATGTTTCCAGAATATGTTCCTGACACTTCCTGAGCGTTCGCCATATCTTGCTTCACCACCTGAAATAATGCGGATAGCAACAGCCTGTGATGCGTATGACATAGACTCCAGCGCAAGAATATCTGCAGCAGAATTACAGTGGTAACGCAAGAACCCCCGAGAATATTCTCGGGGGTTCTTGGCTCTTTCGTTGCGGGGGCAGGATTTGAACCTGCGGCCTTCGGGTTATGAGCCCGACGAGCTACCGAACTGCTCCACCCCGCGGCGACTCTCTCTACTATACACACCGCGGAAATGGAATGCAAACTGGTGGACTAACTCATCGGAACCACATAACTCCTAGTCACCCTGGTTTTCATCGTTCGTGTTACCAGCATCACCTTCCGGTTCGGCTGGTGCGTCATCGCCCTCTAGCGCGAGTGCGCGCTCCAGAGCGTCTTGCAGATCAGCCTGGGCTTGACCGTAGGCTGCCCAGTCACCATCAGCCATCGCGGCATCGGAACGCTCCATCGCATCGCGTGCATCATTGAGCGCCTCGGTGAGCTGTTCTCCTGGAGAAGATGCCATTGGTGGTTCAGCTTGGCCGCCATCATCTTCAGGGGCACCTTCAACCTGTTGTTCCTCTGGCGTCTCGGCGCCAGATTCACCCTCGAAGACCTGGTCTAGCGACTCGGCGAGGGTGTCAGCGAAGCCGACCTTGTCACCGAATGCGACCAGAACCTTGCGAAGCACTGGATAGGAGGTTTCACCAGTCGAACGAACATAGACCGGTTGGACATAGAGGATACCGTTGGCCACCGGCAGGGTGATCATGTTGCCATTAATCACATCGGAGGCACCTTGACGCAACAGGTTCAGCTCACGTGACACAGTGTCGTCGGAGTTGAAGTTGTTTTGTGCCTGACCAGGACCTGGAGTCGTGGTCTGACGTGGCAATTCCAACATCTGCATTTGACCGTAAGTTTCGGCTTTCACACCGTCTTCTCCGGTGCCGGCGTCTCCATTGGCTCCCAGGAAGCCATACAGCACGTTTCGAGTGGCCACGCCCTCACGTTCCTGTGGAATATAGGGGGTGGTGATCTGGAAGGCTGGTTCGTCCTGTCCAGGCATCTGCATAGTCATGTAATACGGCGGGATCTTCACGCTGGCCTCGGAGCCAGCGGTCGGGTCGTCTGGGATAGACCAAGCGTCGTTGGCTTCGTAGAAGTCACCCGGATCTTCCACGTGGTAGGTCGCCAACTTTTCACGCTGCACTTTGAACATGTCTTGCGGATAGCGGACGTGATCCATAAGTTCAGCAGACATTTCAGAATACGGTTTCACCGTGTTGGCATACACGTTCATCCACGCCTGCAGCAATGGGTCTTCTGGTTCCCACGCATACAGGGTAACTTCACCGTTATAGGCGTCCACGGTGGCTTTGACCGAGTTACGAATGTAGTTAATCTGCCCGGTAAGGATCAGGTTTGGATCAACATTGAGCGCATCGGTGGTCGCTGATTCAAGCTGGGACTGATCCGAATAGGGGAACGCATTAGAGGTCGTGTAGCCATCAACGATCCACTTGACGCGTCCGTCTACGATCGCCGGATACGTGTTGGTGTCGACCGATAAGTACGGAGCGACTTTTTCAACGCGGTCCACTGGGTCACGATCAAATAAGATCTGCGACTGCGAGTTGACGTCTTGGGACAACAGTAATTCGGTTGAACCGAACTTGATCGCATACGCTAAGCGGTTGAATAGTCCGCCAATCGATGGTCCGCCATCTTCGGAGAAAGTATATGCCGTGTCCTGATCGGAGCCGGTTTCTTGTGGCCGGTCACGTTCACGGTCGGGCTGGCCTTCTTCTTTACCGACAACCGAGTATTCCGGTGAATTTCGACCGAAGTAAATCCGCGGTTCGTATTCTTCTTCAGAGGCAAGTGGCCCAGAGGTTGGGATACCCGACAGCAGAAACGCCGGACGACCCCCGCCTCCGACTTCAGATGCGTCGGCTGCCACGATGCCATAACCGTGAGTGTAAATAACGTGCTGGTTGACCCAGGAGTCATCGCCCGGTGGGTTGACTTCACGAGCCGCCAGGATGGTATCCCGGACCTCGCCGTCGATCTCATAGCGATCCACGTGGAGGGTTTCGGGGAATGAGTAATACGGGCGGAACTGTTGCAGCTGCCCGAAGGTCTGGCTCAGCAGGTTCGGGTCCATGAGACGAACATTTGCGGTGGTTGCGGAGTCGTTACTCAGCGCGCCGCGTTCGGTCTCCGTTTCCCCGGCGTATGGCGTGTATTCCACGTCAGCAACGTCATAGCCTTCACGAGTGAATTCGATATTTCGCTCAATGTAGGGGGCTTCCATGGTTTGCTCGGTTGGCGAGACGCGGTATTCCTGGATCAAGAATGGGTAAATTGAACCGGCGATCAGTGCCGCAACTAGGAAGCCTGCAACACCGATAATCGACAAGCGCCAACGACCATTGATCATGGTCGCGACAAAGAGTCCAATCACCAGGATGGCAGCGATGGCCAAAATCGTGGACGTTGGAATGACGGCGTTGACGTCGGTGTAGAGCGCCCCCGCCCAGTTCCCTGATTGATCCTGCAGCGTTTGGTACCGGTTGAGCCAGTACCGACCACCCTGCAGCAGCATATACAGGGAAGCGAAAATTAAAATGTGGAACCGTGCGGCACGTTCGACGGTAATCCCGGTGCCGTCTTCAATACGAATTCCGCCATAGAGATAGTGGACAATGATGCCAGCGATACCGGCCACTAACACAACCGAGGTGATAAACGAGATCACGGTACTGAGCAGTGGCAAGGTGGCCATGTAGAAGGTCAGATCCAGACCAAATTCTGGGTCTTCCATTCCATAGGGCACCTGGTTAAAGAACAACAGCACCTGTTCCCAACCGTTCATCGCGGCCGTACCAGCGAAGAAACCAATCAGGATTGGGGCACCGATAAAGACCAGACGGCGGATGGGCTCCAGTTGTTTCTGGTACTGCTCAACATTTTGGCGCAGCTGCCCGGCCAGGTTTCGGGGCCGGTGCTTATAGGCCAGATTCAGCGCCAACCAGGTGACCACAGCCATGACCAGACCCGCTACGACAAATAAAATGGCCTTGGTGATGTGCTCAGTCCAGAAAACCTGTTGGTATCCCAACTGGTTGAACCACAGCACTTCTGTGTACACCATGGCAAACAGCACAAATAAAGCCACGAGCACACCGAGAATAATCAGTGTGAGCAGCAATGCGCCCGGACGGCGCGATCCTGCGCCATCTGGACGTGTCCTGTCGTCGTCTCCTGAGCCTCCGCTGCCTGACGAAAAACCAAATCCGCGGTTCGACCCGCCGGAATCGTCAGAGCCACCGGAGGGATCATCCGGGCGACCAAATATGCCGCCGAATCCTTGTCCGAAACTCACGGTAGTTCCCTATCTGCGGGCTGTGCCCGACTCGTTGTTTACAAATTAGTGAAATTCTATCGAACTGCCAGCTCACGAACAGGTGGGGTGATCTGTTTCACCTGCTGGCGCATCCAAAATTTCTAACGCGGTTTCCAGTGTATCGACACTGTAAACAGTCATGTCTTCTGGGACATACGAAATTTCAGAGCAGTTCATTTCTGGAGCCAGAAAAATGGTGGCACCTTCAGAAGCAGCCGCCATGACTTTTTGCTGCACCCCACCGATAGGGCCCACGGTGCCGTCAGGATCGATTGTGCCAGTGCCTGCAATATGCCGCCCATCGGTCACGGATTCCTCCGTCATCCGATCAATCAGCGCCAGCGTAAAGATGAGACCGGCTGATGGCCCACCGACATCTTGAAGATGAATCTCTACGTCAATGGGAAAAACAAATTCGGAATCTAAATAGACCCCGATCTGATAGGTCCCATCTTCGCCCTGGTGGACCGGAATAGTATAGGTCGTATCAGTCCCATTGCGGCGCACCCGAAGGTCCACCGGCTGACCATTGGCTTCCTGAATTGTATTGACTAACTGAGCGTGCCCGGTGATCTCGGTACCGTTGACACTGATAATTTCATCATTGCGTTGCAAGAATTCAGCTGCCGGAGAGTCGTCAGTGAAATCCAGTGCAAAGAGACGCTGTTGGTAGGTGATGTTTAGATACTCCAACGCCGCTGCAACCGCCCAAGACTGGGAGTCAGCCATCGCCTCGGCGTTCTGATTCCGGACCTCTTCACCGGTAGTCTCCGGAGGGTATAGCAGCTGTGCTGGTGTAATCGCTGGATACGGCTGCGCGGCGTGGTACATCACCTCGAACAGGGTGGAGGTCGAGGTCGGCGGACCAGAGACGGAAATCGTGGTGAGATCTAAGCGACCTTCGGTCGGATACGTCTGGGCACCGTCAATTTCGATCATGTCGTGGACTTCGTCGTCAATCTCCACCTGCTCTAAGGTGTCAAACGTTGGCCCAGGCGATTGAATGGTATACGGAGTGGGGAGAAATAACGCAAGCAGTAGCAGAACCACCAGTACTGTTCCCACAAGTTTTGCCCGAGGCCGAAGTCTAGATTGGACGTCCATATGTCGCTTTCATCCGCAGATTCGATTGAGTTTTCCTAGCCTATCTAGGGTAAGTTGATACCAGCATTTCTGGTTTCCCGTTTCGTTAAAGGACCACAGTGGACTGGCTCGTCAAACTCAGCATGAAAAATCGTGCGTTCATCGCCTTGGTCACCATCGTCATTATGGTACTGGGGCTCCTCTCCCTTAACATGCTACGGCGTGAACTCATCCCGCCGGTTGAATTACCCACGGTTGCTATCACGGCCACAAATCCAGGTGCTTCGTCAGAACAAATGGCTCAACAGGTGGCAGACCCAATTGAACGGCAGCTCACGACCGTCGATAACGTCACGTCGACTTCATCTACGTCCAGTTCAAACTTCTCCATGATCATGTTGGAATTGGAGTATGGCTCAGATATTTTCCGGGCTGCCTCCCAGACCGATACGATTTTGAACACGCTGGAAGACCAGCTTCCTGACGGCACAACAACTCGAACACTGACCGGTGGCACGGCCAGCATCCCGGCCATGGTGGTCAGCATGTCCTCAGAGCTAGCGCCCGGAGAGCTGAACCAACGCTTTGACCAAGCCGCTCGCTCGGATCTTGAAAATATCCCCGGGATTGCCCAAGTGCAATTATTTGGTGTTGAAGAAGAAATTATTCGCATTGATCCCGACGACGACGCGCTGGACGAACACGGACTTGACCGCGCCGCGATCGTCGATGGCTTGGAAGATGCTGGAGTCGTCTTGCCCGGTGGCAACATCACCGATGACGGCCAAACCCTCGATATATCGATCGGTCGGGCCTTTGACGATATCGACGATCTGGCCGCGACACTGCTGTCGGTCGAAGATGACCAACCCGTTCAATTATCAGAAGTCGCCGACCTAGAACAAACGCAGGCGGAAGCCGAAACGGTCTCCAGAACCAATGGTCATGATTCGATCACGCTGTTAGTGTTACCCTCCCATGGCGCAAATTTCATCGAATTATCCGAAGCCGCTCACGCCGTCATGGATGAAGCGGCAACACAGATGGGCTCCGGCACCGAATTCACCATAGTATTCGATCAGGCTGAGTTCATTGAAGACGCTATCGCGGGTCTCGCCAATGAAGGGATGTGGGGCCTGGTTCTGGCGGTCCTCGTCATCTTCGTCTTCTTATTATCCCTGCGCCCCACGATCATTACTGGCATCACGATTCCGCTCTCGGTACTCTTTGCCTTCCTGGGAATGTTGGCCACTGGCACCACCATGAACATGATGTCGCTGGCAGGACTCATGATCACTATCGGGCGTATGGTCGATGACTCGATTGTGGTCATCGAAAACATCATGCGCCACTTGCGTCAAGCACCTCCGGGTGAGACCAAAGCTAAGACCATCACCCGAGCAACAGCCGAAGTCTCTGCTGCAGTCATTTCATCGACTGTGGTGACAGTGATGGTCTTTGTCCCAATTCTGTTAGTGGAAGGTCTGGCCGGTGAACTGTTCCGACCATTCGCGTTAACCGTAGTCTTGGCCATGGTCGGTTCGACACTCATCGCGCTGACCATTGTGCCAGTGTTGGCATATTGGTTTATGCGCAACCAACGTATTCGTGGTGCAGACGCTGTTCATATGGCAAACACTGACATCCAGGTCACAACCAACTGGATGGCTCGACTGTATCGACCCATCATCGCCTGGACCATCAAATCACGACTCACCAGATGGATTACTGCCCTCGCTGCACTTGCGGTGTTTACTGGCTCCCTGGCGCTCGTACCCTTATTAAAAGTGAACCTGCTGGGTGACACCGGCATGAATATGCACATGGTCACCTATACAGCGCCGCAAGGGTCATCGCTGCAGCGCACCTCAGAACTTGCCGAATCACTCGAAGAAGAACTCGCACAAATCGAACACGTCCAAACCGTGCAGACCGACATTGGTGGCCAAGCCATGATGGGCGGTGCCGGACCAGACCAAGCGTCCTTTACCCTCATCACCGATCCCGCAGCTGACCAGACCGAGGCCGAGAATAGGATTCAGTCCACGCTGGAGGACTATTTCGCCGACAACCCCGATATTGGTGAATTCCAGATGGAGGCCGGGGGCGCACTCATGGGCTCTGACACCATCGACGTGCGACTGGATGCGCTTGATGACGATGATCTGGCCATGGCAAGTGAGACGCTCAGCGAAGTCTTCGAGGGCCTGGATGATGTCGCACGCGTGGAATCCGATTTCGCTGCGGCCCAGCCATCTCTAGAGATCATCCCGTTGGAGGAGGAAATTGCCCAATACGGAATGACAGTTCCTGAAGCTATGGGACTTATCGCTTCACACACGACCGATTTCCCGGTAGCGCAAGTGACCATTGACGACACGGAACTCGATGTTCACATGGATCCGGCAGCCACTGTAAATACCGTCGAGGATATTGAGAACTTAGACCTATTCGGTATCCCATTGACCGATATTGCCGAAGTCAACCGGGTCAATATCGCACCCTCAGTATCAACCATCGATGCGGTGCGCACGGTCACAATTTCTGTAACTCCAGCCTCCACGGACAATGTAGGCGCCACGACCAGCGCCTTGACCGAGGCCATCGAGGACACAGAGCTTCCAGAAGGCGTGCAAACTGAGCTAGCTGGCGTCGCAGAAGAAATCGATACCACTTTCGAGCAGCTCGCATTGGCGATGGCAGCAGCCGTTCTGCTGATCTATGTCGTCCTTGTGTGGCTGTTGAAATCGCTGGTGCAACCCCTCATCTTGCTGGTAGCGATTCCATTCGGAGCGACCGGTATGATTCTTGCGCTCTTAGTGACAGATACTCCGCTAGGAGCCACAACGCTGGTGGGTATGCTGATGCTCATTGGTATTGTGGTCACCAACTCCATCGTGTTGATGGACTTGATTAACCAGTATCGTCGACGCGATGCGAATCTGGATCAGGCGATTATTGCTGGGGCGCAAAACCGTATTCGTCCCATAATCATGACGGCGGCTGCAACGATTGGCGCCATGATCCCCCCAGCTTTAGGCTTAGCTGGCCAATCAAGTTTTGTTTCAGCACCGATGTCCATCGCCGTGATCGGCGGGTTGATCGCTTCAACCCTGATCACGCTGGTTATTGTTCCGGTCTTGTACCGTATGACGGAAGGTACTGCCGAAACGTTGGCCAAACGACAAGCAAAACGAGAACAAGATGCGTTAGAGATTCACTCAGCGCAAAGCTAACAGAGGCTACCTCTTCAACCCGTCACTACAGTAACGTGGAGTGTTATGAGCAACCAAGGCCCAACAAATGGTGATGACCAAGATCCTATGGCGGAAATGTTTCGTCGCATGTTTGGGGAAAATGCCCCAGACCCTGAAGAAATTCAGAAGGCAATGCAACAATTCGGTGCATCAGGTATGCCATTTGATCCATCTATGATGGATCCACAAATGATGCAAAATATTATGGCGCAGTTCCAGTCCATGATGAGCTCATCCGACGATGATGGTCCCGTCAAATGGGACTTGGCTAAACAGACCGCACGACAAGCCATAGCTGGTCAAGACCCCTCCGTGGGTTCATTTGCTGCCAAAGAAATCGACGACGCCCTACGGCTGGCGGACTCGTGGCTGGATCAAGCCACGACCATCGAAGCAGCAAATGTCCCTGTCGTGGCTTGGTCACGTGCTGAATGGGTCGAAGCAACCATGGAAAACTGGCGCGAAATGACAGAGCCCGTTGCCATCTCGTTGTCAGAAGCCCTTACTCGAGCCATCACCGAGCAACTACCTGGTCAACTTCCCGAAGAATTTCAAGGCGCTTTTGGACAAATGCAGCCCATGATGAAAAATCTCGGTGGTTCCATGTTTGGCCTTCAGCTGGGTCAAGCTATCGGTGAGCTTGCCCAAGAAGTTCTTTCAGGTAGCGACACTGGCTTCCCAATAGCAGGTCGACGCATGGCCATGCTGCCGGTCAATATTGAAGAATTTGGGGATGGCTTATCAGTTGAAGCCGACCAAGTGCGCATCTACTTAGCTTTACGCGAAGCAGCCCGGATGCGCCTCTTTGCAAATTCTCCCTGGCTCGCTCGAGATCTGATGGCAATGGTGCAACAGTATGCTGCAGGGATCAGCATTGATGTTTCTGCGATTGAAGATGCTGTCCAAACGCTCGATCCAATGGATCCGGAATCCATGAATCAAATGTTCTCCGGGTCGATGTTTATCCCAGAACCTGAAGGTGCCCAGAAGGCGGCTATTGAACAGCTCGAGACCCTATTAGCACTCATCGAAGGCTGGGTCGATGTTGTCGTCACAGAAGCTGCTAAACCTCTGGAGTCGGCAGAAGCCCTCCGCGAGATGATGAACCGTCGCCGTGCCGCAGGGGGTCCTGCCGAACATGCTTTCGGCTCGCTCGTCGGGTTAGATTTGCGCCCCCGAAGGTTGCACGACGCCACAAACTTGTGGACTACCATCAAAGAAGCTGAGGGTGTCGAGTACCGAGATGCAATCTGGGAGTCTCAGTTACGGTTGCCCACCCAAGAGGATCTCGATGATCCATCAGGTTACGTGAAACGACGCAAAACCGCCGACGAGCAATCTGCAAGTCTCGACGAGGATCTCAAAAGACTCTTGGAAGGTGGCTACGACGAGAGTTAGTCGTAAGCATTGGGAAATGCCGCGTTGTCGCCTCGTTGCTGAGCGAAAACGACGCCCTCCAAAAATGCGTCTGCTTCAGCCATTCGAGGATACCTGCGACTAAATTCCTGGAATTCCTGCCCGTGACCCCCATATTTCAAATGTGCCAGTTCATGCACGAGCACCCCATCAATCACCCACTGGGGCATACCGCGAAGCATTGTCGAGATTCGTATTGCCCCAGTGGTCGCGGTACACGACCCCCACATCGTAGTTTGTCGTTCTGACCATGCGACTGAGGTGGGATGGACCTCGGCTCCGAGCCAGGCTTTGGCTAAATACACTGCACGATCAAACAGCTCTGGGTTTGACTGAAAGCGATGGCTACGGCGCTGTCGTGCCTTAATTTTGGCGATGAGACTCCGAGCCGAGTTCACAATGTCGGCATCATTCATGCTCATTGGTACAGCCAACTGGATCATACCGTCTCGAACAGAAGCTGAAATGGTCTTCCGACGACGAGTCGAAGCAATCAGGCGGATCGGTTCTCCATCAATTATCACCACGGAGGCAATACGCCCACCTGAAAGGTGTTCAATGTTTTCGCGGACTAGAGTCGAGATTGTGTTCATGCCCTTCATGCTGCCGTAGTTATCACGTCACCGGCACGCAGCAGCGATGCAGTGTGGATAACACTGACGTCGTCGGGTAATTGTGGAAAACCCGCACAAGATTGGCTACCGGTGGCACATCATGGTAACACCTGAAAAGCCGAGGAGTCGCCATGCAAATCAATCCTGGTCTATCCGTAACCCAAGTATCAGCCACCCATATCCAAATTGGTACAGGCTTTCGCGCTCTTGAGCTCACTGGGGTCACCAAACCAGTTGTGCAGTTTATCCATCGACTCCGCTCGGGCATCATTGATGGTACGGAACTCCAAGTAGCCCGCAATTGTCAGATCAACGAATTCGACTGTCACATTTTATTAACCAAATTGCGTCCCGTACTCATGTCAACGCCGACTGCAGAATTCTTCGTGCGCAGTGAGGACCAAGACCATCGTGGGAGCTTGGCCAGGTTAGGATGCGTCACGCCGGTATTTGCCCGTGGAAAGTTTCAAGGGCTTGCTCCACAAGACCGGCAACAATTTCAATCCCAACGCGACGGGGCAGCGATCCAAATTTTCGGGTTAGGCCGTACTGGCACCGCGCTGACACGAATATTGCAGGACTCGGGCATCGGTCGACTCGAAGTGTGGGATCCTAACCGGGTCACATCCGCCGATCTGGGTACCGGCTTATTAGAACAAGACCTTGGCCAAATGCGATCCATGGCGCTTGCAACAGCATCGAACCCGAGACATAAACGACCAACTATCTATCCCACCGGTTGGTTTAAACAGCCCGATTTCGCAACGCTGGCTACTGTCCACATCACCTTGGGAGCAGCCCATTCGGGAACTCTGCAGCGCGCAAAGGAAAATCGTCACCCATACCTCGCGGTGGTGATTCGTGATGATGAAATCGATATTGGACCATGGGTGCTGTCTCAGGCAGCCGCCTGTCCAATGTGTCTCGACGATTTCAGAAATCCGACAGCCCAAGCGCAACGCGCTAAGGCGCTATATGACAATGGTGGAGGTACTGAGACTGTTGCTGGAGCCCATTTGGTGGCAGGGTTGATCGCTACGGAAGTTTTAGCCATGATTGATTCACAACAACTTCGTCACCAAGTACCGGAGACGAAGTATGGACGAGTGCCGGGGCTTCAACTCAACACCTTTACACGAGTGCATTTAGCCACCGGTTGGGTCCAGACTTTCTCCATCGAGCCGTTGCCAGGCTGTTGCATGGCACTTCATGAACCCAAGATAGCCAATACATCTTCGCCATATCGTTCAAGTTTTTTGGGGCCAATTCCGGGTAATTGACGCAATTGCTGCAGGTCCGTGGGCATTTTTTCAGCGATCGCCACCAAAGTTGCGTCCGTGAACACCACAAACGCGGGTACTTTATCTGCGGTGGATACAGCCTTACGCCACGTCACGAGCTTGTCGAAGATTTCTTGATCATAGGTCGGTGGGCAGTCATGGCACCGGCCAATCTTGCGTTCAGCACCTGTCGATAACACGGTCTCACAGGTTCGGCATTTCGCGACTTTAGCGCCCCGAGAACGTTTCGTTCCTTGGGTGGAACTAGCCGATGGTTGCTTCATGGAGCTGGCTCGAATCGCTTGGAGGAAACGTGAAGGTCGCCTACTAGCCCGGCCACCTGCTGAACGTGCAAGCGACCATGAAAGATACAGTCGAGTCTTTGCTCGAGTGATACCCACATAGAATAGACGCCGTTCTTCGTCCACGTTCTTGTCTTCGGTGGCAAAGCTGATCGGCATGAGCCCCTCGGTCAACCCCACCAAGAAGACGGTGTCCCACTCCAAGCCTTTGGCAGAGTGTAACGATGCCAATGTCACGCCGTCCATGACTGGTGCATGCTGGTGCGATGCTCGCTCATCTAACTCCGCAACGACCACATCCAAAGTCACCTGGTCCCCCCGAGCTTCCACAAGATCCTCGGCGAGATTCACAATGGCATTCAACGATTCCCAGCGCTCACGTACCGCCCCGGACTGTTGTGGAGCCACCGTCGTATACCCTAGGGAGGACAACACATCCCGAATGCGCGTGATGACGTCTGGCCCTGCCACACCGTCGTCTGCTCGAGCCGCCGCTCGGAGCTGTAAGATGCCGTCACGGACTTCTCTGCGATTGAAGAACCGCTCAGCGCCACGAACTTGGTACGACACCCCTGCGTCGCTCAAGACTTGTTCGAAGATCGCTGATTGAGCATTGGTTCGAAACAGGATCGCAATGTCGGATCCTTTCTGACCGGAACCTATGAGTTGTTGAATCTGTTGGGCAACCCATTCGGCTTCTGCTTGCTCGTGCGTGCATTCAGCAAACACAGGCGCCGGTCCAGGATCACGTTGTGAAATGAGCTCTAATGGCTCTGGCCACCTGGGTAATCCGGTTCGGTGGGCTTTTGTGCGTTCCTGGAGGAGCCGGTTGGCTAAATCGACAATTTGGGGGGTCGAACGGTAATCGCGGATCAGTTTAATTTGAGTGGCATTGGGAAATTCATTACCGAAGTCCAACAGATAGTCAGCGGTGGCCCCAGTAAAAGAATAAATGGTCTGTGAGGTATCCCCCACCACGCATAGATCGTCACGATCCCCCAACCATGCCTTCAACAGCCGGTATTGTAACGGCGAGACGTCCTGAAATTCGTCAACGAGAAATATTCGGTATTGCTTCCGAACAGTGGCGGCAATGGTTGGTTCGGATTCTAAGATTCCGACCATGATGAGTAGTACATCTTCGAAATCGATGAGGCCGCGATCTGATTTGAGATCTTCGTACGCTTGGAATAAGCGCGTGACAGCGATCAAATCCCAGCCGGTCGGCATCGTGCGCTGGGAAGCCTGCTGATGGTAAGTCTGCGGGGTGAGCATATTGAATTTCGCCCACTCAATTTCACCGGCTAAATCACGAATGGTCGCTTTGTCCGTGCTCATCCTGAGACGTTGAGCTGCTTCCATAATGAGGTGAGTTTTGTGTTCCACCAGACGGGGCATATCCCCGCCTACTGCGTGCTGCCAAAAGTACTGTAACTGGCTTAATGCCGCAGCGTGAAACGTTCGAGCTTGTACTCCGTGCGCTCCGAGGTCACGTAGCCGCGAACGCATTTCAGCAGCGGCCCGGGCGGTAAAGGTCACCGCCAGCACGTTGTACGGGTTGTAGACCCCGGTGGCAACGCCATAGGCAATACGATGAGTGATCGCGCGAGTCTTGCCCGTTCCTGCACCCGCAAGGATTCGAACAGGCCCGTGTAATGCGGTGGCTGCTTGCCGTTGTTCCGTATCGAGGCCGGCGAGGATTTGTTCAGGATTTTGCAATTTAGTTCTCTAGGGTCCTAGGTTGTGGCAAAGGTCCACCGTACCAGTGGCGTAATAAATGGTGGGCTATCGATGAAGCACCCGGGATGAAGATGGTGCCGTTTTCCACATTCTGGCGTAATTCTTCGCGACTAAACCATCGAACATCTGCAAGCTCCTGGTGATCTGCTGTGGCATCTTCGGGTCGGCTCGTGTACCCAATAAAACCAAGCATTAATGATCGAGGAAACGGCCAGGGTTGGGAACCCATATATTTGACTCCCTCAACGACCACCTGAGATTCTTCATACACTTCACGCTTGACGGCTGCCTCGAGTGATTCGCCTGGCTCAACAAAACCGGCCAGGGTGGAGTACCGTTTATTGCCCCATGCCTGGTTGTTGCCTAGTAAGGCTCGATCCTGGGGATCGGTAATCAGCATGATGACGGCTGGATCAGTGCGTGGAAAATGTTCCGAACCATCTTTCGGACACACTTGTACCCAACCAGAAGATCGATTCTGAGTCCGAGCACCACATCGGGGACAGTATCTATGAACCTTGTGCCAGTTCGCTATTGCTACTCCAGAAACAAAGATGCCCACGTCACGATCGTCGAGTCCGGCTGCGATATCGAAGACACCTAACCAGTCGATAAATTCTGGCCGTTCGACAGTGACGCCACCGACTTGAGGATCATGCAACACTGGCGCGTTCGCTTCGGAGTCTGCAACAAGGAGAATAATCTCAACGTGCTCTGCACTCGGTTCTACGAACTGGCTGTGTTCAGATCGATGATGCGCTGACCGGCCCAGATAGACGGCACCGTCAGGAAGCTGACCCTGTGGCGCTGCAAGTACTATTTGGCCTTCATAGACAGGGGCTGTTCGCCCATGTAGCCACAACACTCGAGTGTTGGAACGGTTCCACAGTTGCGACAATAGCGTCTCATCGTCACGTAGCTCGGTGCCTCGATCAACATCATCACGGGCAAGGGGCAAACGACCTAGATCGGGCAGCATATCCATGGATTCCAGCTTAGTGCACGGGAGTTTTTCGACTCACCATTGTGGTGAGCACCAACCGCGCCCGATCCCGCGTAAGGTAGATGTGATGAAACGTACCGCCATGGAACTTGCAGCATTGGCCTCGGCCGCCATGCCGGGGCTTGATATTGTCCAAGCCGCCGCGTCGCCTGATGATCCGCGGGCCTTTGACTCCGCAATTGTCACTGATACCGACAATAATCACTGGCGCGTGCGTTCACCGAGAAATTCCCAAGCTGCCTTTCGGTTAGAAACCGAAATCCAAGTGTTGTCAGGCTTCACCCCTGCCATCCGCGCACACCTACCGTTTCGTGTCCCCTCGGTCGCTGGGGCCGTGCAGATTGATGGCCTTCGAACATTCATTTATCACCAGATGCCGGGCAACCCAGTAGACCTGGGAACGATCACGCATGTCGAAGATCAAACGATTGACGATATCGGGCGGATTATTGCTGCCATTCATAAGCTCCCTAGTGCTGTCGTCGAGACTGCCGATTTGCCCGCATATGGGGCAGAGCAATATCGTGCACGACTATTATCTGAGCTAGATCAAATGGCGCTGACCGGTAAAATCCCACCATCGTTACTGCGTCGCTGGGAAAATGCATTCGAAGAACGACAAATGTGGACGTTCACCCCCCGTGTGGTGCACGGTGATTTCGATGAGACCTCGTTACTCATTGATCGTAATCGAGCAGTTGGCGTGACCGCTTGGACCGACCTACACATCGGCGATCCAGCGCGAGATTTCATGTGGTTGACTTCAACAGGTTCGCTTGAATTTCGTGATGCAATCATCTCGGCGTACCACCGGCACATGGATTTACCTGCAGATCAAGTCGATTTGCACCTGATGCGTCGGGCTGCTCTGGCTGCAGAGTTCTCGTTAGCAAAATACCTTATGTCTGGTATCCATGCTTCGGATGAGGCAGTGATCGATGAAGCCCAGAACATGATCAAAGATTTGGCCGCAGACATTGAGCACACAGGCGGTCATGACATCGGGCAGCACTTCTGGGAACCAGCTCCAACGACTGATATTGAGCAGCCTGACCCCGCCCAGCTAACCGGTCTTTCAGGAAGTACGGTCCGGTCGGAAACTGACCTTGCAGTTGTCTCTGAGGCACAAAACAGCGACGGCAACTCTGAGACATCCCAAGAATCGACTGACACATCGGAAGTAGTCGTCGATGATGTTCAAGAAGAAGATGCTGTCCTTGCACCTGATCCACAAATCGACCCGGAGCCCTCTGGCATACCGGTGTCTGATGCTGTCGACGATCCTGAAAACAAGGAATACGACAAGATAACGCATCCGGCGCCCTCGGCCGCGAGGGACGATAACGGTGCGGAACTCGTTGTGCATTCGTTATCTGAGGATGGCGAGCTCATCCCTCATGAGGCGCCACAATCCACGGCGGAGGACGATGATACCCAGCCCATCTCCTGGAAAGTCGTTCAGGAAAACTTGCGCAAGGATTAGTCTTCGTCAAATGCCGAAGCGAGCAGTTGTTCGAGTTGTTCAGCGGTTGCAAAATCTTGCGGAGTCTTCTCAATCCCGTGAGCAATATACACAAACTTGCCGGTAATATTTTCCAGCGGAATTCCATGGAGCCGAGACCATGCCAAACGATATATTGCGAGCTGTAAACTACGGTGTGGCATTTCAGCATCGGAGGGTACTCGGCCGGTTTTCCAATCCACCAGTTCCCAGTGTGCTTCTGGATCGAATTCAATATTTGGATCACCGCCACTGCGGAACACTGCATCAATACGACCACGCAGGGTGAGACCTGCAATCGAAGTTTCGACTGATGCTTCGATCATGACGGGAGTCTTATCGGACCATGAGGAGGCTTCAAACTTCTGGCGAAGTTCTGCTAGACCAGTGACTTCATCCCATTCGGCATCCACCAGCACTTCGGTCTCTTCAATGTCGAACATTGGCGTCAGCCCGGGTCTGTTCTGGGTGTAATAGTGTTCAATCCACTCGTGAACAAGAGTGCCTTCACGAGCAGCTGCAGTAGGGCGTTGTGGCATCGGTCGACGAATTTGCCGGGCCACCGCGTCTGGTTGTTGCGCTAACTGGACGAAACGGCTCGTGGAAATGTGTTCAGGCATGGGCACATCGTGCGTTACGGGCGTATTTTCTCGATCGAGGACCCAGTCGATACGCTGTGCCAAGTCATCGTCTAATCCGGCTTGACTACTTGAGGAGTTCAGCACCCGTTGAGCTGCTCGAGTGAGTGCTGGGCGCCGGGGATGACTTCGACGAACCTGCACGGCATCGGTCGTTGGTTCAGCCAATCGGCCATCATCACGTGCTTCAACTTGATAATGGACAGGGCCATCGAGTGGGTCATACGGCCACTGAGCTACGAGTGCTTTTGCTCGACGCGGGTTTTCTTCGGGGAACTCTTCGGCCCAATGGACTTTTTGATTCAACCCGTAGTGCTCATCGTAGGCCACCATTTCTTCCAAAAAGACAGACATAGCCTGTGGGCGGCTTGAGGTTCCTTCCCAATAGGAACCAGAAACCCAGAGCAGTTCCTTGGCACGGGTGAAGGCCACATATGCCAGTCGACGAGCCTCTGCTAATTCATGGAGTTGAACCTTTTGTTTGAGGCTCAATATTTCGCGACCGTGGGTTTCGGCGAGCTCCTCAGCCATCTTGGAGGTCAGAGTGTCGACTCCAGATAACCCAGCCCACTCACGACGATCGCTGGCGATCTCGTATTCCCAGGATGGCAGAGTATCACTATCACCTCGCAGTGGCCAAGGAAGATCCCCGCGGCTGGTACTTGTCCATAGATCAACAGTGGTTCCAGGAAATGTGTTTTGGGTTAAACCTGGGACAAACACGGCATCCCACTCAAGACCTTTTGACGCGTGCATTGTCATAATTTGTACCGCACCCGGTTTGGGCTGCTCAGGAGGCATGTCCAAACCGTCTTCTTCCTCGGCCGCCGTTTCCAGCCAGGTCAGGAATGTGATGAGGTCCAATGTACGGTTCTGATCTGCCGAGGCTTGGAAGCTTTCAGCAACGCGTAAAAACTCGTCCATATACCGACGAGCATCAACCGACTGGTTCCCCGGGCGCGTACCAACTTCAACTCCAAGCCCAGTGATATATTCCACATGACGAATCAGTGTGGGAATCGGTAGGTGAATTTGGCCCAAGAGGTCTTGAATCATTATTCGAATCTCATGTAACCTCTGCAATCCCGCTTCACTGAAGCTTTGACCACGACTGCTGGTCCAATTGTCTCGTGGTAAACGCAGCAACGCACTGACCATCGATGGATGATCAATATCCTCTAACGCCGAAGTCTCAGCGTCTAGAGGGTCATTGCGGGTCTGATGCTCTAACGTGCGAGCAAATTGATTGAGCACCCAGAGATCTTCGGGACCGATGCGCCAGCGAGCGTTCGTTAGCAGTCTAAGCAGTCCATCGGATTCTTGCGGTTCAGCCAGGACTTTTAGGATCGCAACAATTTCGATTACTTCTGGAATCGTTAATAACCCGGCAAGCCCAACCACTTCGTAGGACATGCCACGCGCTTCGAGCGCTTCGATTAGGGGGTCAAATTGTTTTTTAGTCCGGCAGAGGATGGCTGCCGTGGTGGAGCCCTCAGAGACTCCCAGTTGTTGGATACGCTGCACCAAATGGTTTGCCTCTTCGTCGGCCGAAGCAAACCAATTGAGTTCTACTCGCCCACTCTCAGCTCCAGGACGAGCTTGCAGCTGAGGGATGATCTGCCCTGCATCGGCCTGTTGACGGAGTGGTTGTGCAACGTGATTGGCCATATCCAGGATGCCACGACTATTACGCCAGGCAGTGGTGAGCACGAGTTGTTGTGCACCGAATTCCTCAACGAATGAAAACAACTGGCCAGCCGAAGCACCTCTAAATCCATAGATCGATTGGTTTGGGTCGCCGACAGCGGTGACCGAGTGGGGTTGCTGTGTTCCGTCTCCGCGTCCGAACAGATACGAGAACAGTTTGAGCTGTGCGTGCGAGGTGTCTTGGAATTCATCAAGTAAGACGATTTTGTATTTTTCGCGTTCAATGGCCCGCACTTCGGGGAGTTGCATCGCGATCAATGCCGCATAGCGAACCAAATCACCATAGTCCATCACATTGCTGGTCTTCTTGAGCTCAAGATAATCACTGACCATATCGGCAATTTTGCTACGTAATTTTAGGCTGGTGAAGATGGAGTTCGTGTTGGTGGTGGATTTGCCTTCCGGTAATCCTTGACCAAAAGTAAACATTTGGGCCAGTGCTTCTTTAACTTGTGCAGGTTCGATCAAGTGCTCAGCGCAGTCACCGGCCAATTTCGACACCGCTTTGATCGTGGTTGATAGCGGACGGTCCCGCAAACTGTCTGCGATGACTGCCGCGAGGTCTTCCGACTTGACGTCGGAAAGATCAATATCGGCGTCATGTTCGCGGACGACTTCAGTGATAAATTGGTGCGTTTCCGCTTCGCCGATCAGCCGGGCATCTGGCTCCACACCGATCCGGAGCCCATGATCAGCGACCAGCATATTGGCATATGAGTGATACGTCGTCACGGTGGCCTGTCCGAGATCGGTGGTGTCGAAGTCCAGATGGATATCTTCTCGGGCGGCGAGTCGTTCGATGGCCGTATTAATGCGCGTTTCTAATTCTCCGGCGGCTTTACGGGTGAAGGTTACCCCCAGGACTTCCTCAGGCCGAACATAGCCGTTGGCGATCAACCAGATGACTCGGTCGGTCATGGTGTGTGTTTTACCGGAACCTGCCCCTGCGACCACGAGGAGGGGGTCCGGGCCCGCTTCGATGATGGCGGTTTGCTCATCGGTTGGATACAGCCGGCTCTGGGCGGGCTTATGGTCTTCTAATAGGTCGGTCAGTTCGCGTGCGCTGTACCGCGGTGCGTGTCCCCACATTAGATCAGCCATTCAGTTACCTGTTGTCCTTCCTTACAGATGGGGCACAGTGTGGTCAGTTTGCAGGCGTTAGCATCATGCATCGTATAGAAATATGGGCCTTGGACCCAGCGTGCTGCATCGGCAATGTCTTTTTCAGCCCAGGTCATTCCTTCCCCCAGTGGCGCCTGCGGTTGAATACTGACCGATTGATTTTTTGTTCCTAATTGCACGAGAGCAGCACCAGCTGGTTGTTGATTCGGGACGATATCCCGCAATGCTCCCGCTTTCACCATGGCTTGATACACGCCTAACTGTGGCAGCCGCGCAAGTTGAGCCCCGGTGGGTTGAGTTGCACCGGTTTTGAGGTCTACAACATAGGGGCGACCTTCGGAATCAACTTCTACGCGGTCGATAATGCCGTTGAGTTGAACCTGAACCTCATCAAAATCCATCTCGACCGTGACATGTTGTTCCACGGCCACCAGTTGTCGCGGACCAAAGTTCTCCGCCGTTTTTCCTCGGCCTGTTTTATAACCCACGCGCATCCCGGAGACGTATTGGTAGTAGTACTCCAAAGTACGCTGAGCTTTGGCATACAGGGCATCATATTCCCAACCAGGTTCGATACCAGCTTCGGCAGCTAACACCGGGAATTTTTCTTTCAACTCGGTAAACATTTCGCCGACATCCGCCTCTGGGAATTTTTCGGCAACCGCGTGAATAAACGTACCGGTGGCGGCAGCAGGGTGCGTCCCGGTCGTAGAGATCTGGTAGATGAACCACTGCAGCGGTGATTCCACAGCAGTTTCCACTGTCGAGGGCGACAATCGTACCCTGTGGGGCACCCCATGTTCATCGACACCATGAATGGGGGTCGCCGTCGAGAGTTCAGCCAAGCCCCACCAACGCTCCGGATGTGCCGTTGTAATCCCCCCTTCTGCCAGAACTGCGAGCGCCTGGGCAGCCTGATTGGCTTGAGCCTGAAGACGGACCGCTGCCTCAGGGTCAGTGGCGTTGGGGAGGTCGCGTTCGGTCTGTTCTAATACCCTCCGCAGGTCGATTACTAGACCCTCAGCAGTCAGCGGCGTGGCCACCGTAGTATAGGGACGTACCAGATGCTCATCCGTGGGCTTCCAGGGAGCGAGACGTTCAATAAACATTGATGGTTGGTGGTCAGCATCAGAGACCGCAGACGCGATGAGTCGCCTGGACGCTCGAGAGATTGCGGCGGCAAAGGTCCGTAGCTCATCATGACGAACCTGTGCGATGCGCTCGTTGATAGGTTGCTGTCCTGCGGTGCCCGTGACTTCTTCGACGAGTTCTTGGGTATGTAATAACTGACCCCGCAATCTCGTATTCGGCCATACCCCTTCTTGCACACCGACCACAAAGACTGTGTCCCAGTCACGACCTGCTGCGGTAGTCGGTGTGAGTACCGAGACCCCGGTTTGGCCCGCTCGGGCTGAGAGTGTATCCATTGGGAGGTCTTGTTCAGCCAGGTACTCGGTGAAACCCAGGGCGGTCTGGCCTGGAAATTGCACGACATAGCGCTCGGCTGCTTCAAATAATGCCACGGCTGAATCGAGATCGTGATTCGCCCGAACTGAAGCGTTGGGATCGTCAGATAGCGCCTGTTGCTCCCACACGTTGCCCACGTCGGGTAGTGCGACGGCCCACCCTGCCCAGAGCACCATTTCGGCAGACGCTTGGTCTTCAATCGTGGCTTGCACCATGGCAGCTAGCATGCGTCCGATGCGAACTGCTCCGGTGGCATAGCGCGGTAAGGTGCGATCTCGATCGATCCCCAGCAGCTCGTGGGCTTTCTCGGGATTGGCAACCAGGCAGTCAAGTAATTGGGCGGAGTCTCGGGTGCCCCGAGCGTCACGCTCTACTGCCAAGAGCCGACGGCGTAAATTGCGCAGTTCTAATGGCGTGGAGACACCATAGCGTCCAGTGATCAGCCAGTGAAGATCTGTGGGTTCTAGTCCAGAAGCCGTTGTCGCGTGTTGATTTGCAACGGCGTCGGCGGCAGCAGTCAACACTAATAACGGTGCAGCCGCCGGTTGCTGATTGAGCATGACTTCCGACATTGATCGCACCACTGGGATAGCTTCGGTCTCCAACGCGGTAGCCACTTCGGCTACTTTGGTTGAGGTACGTGCCAGCACTGCTATCTGTTCAAAGTCGACCCCATGACGGTGGTGTAGTTCTAAGATTTGCTGAACGATGAACAGATGTTCTTGAACTGGTGAAGCCAATCGATGAACTGCAACTGCGCCCTCGTGGTTTGCGACACTGAAGTGAGATCGAGCATCGGGTAGGCCACCAATTGCAGGGATTCGTGCCACGGTACGCTGATAGGCCTGGTGCACTGCTGGGCCGAGACGATACCCTTTTTCCAAGGTTATCGTGGTGGCATCGGATGCTAAGACTTGAGGCCAGTTGACGAGTGCTTGGGGTCGCGCGCCACGGAATCCTTGGACGGTAGTATCTGGATTAGCAGTCAGGATAATGTCGCGTTGCGCGCCGATCAAGGTAATAAGTCGGTGTATCGCTGGCGTAGCATCTTGGAAGTCATCGATGATGATGTGTTTAATGCGTTGGGTTTCTGCCCGAGCGAAATCAGGGTTTGTTTCCCAGAGGTTGGCGGCCGCAGTGATGAGACCAGAGGGATCGTATGCATCGGCACCGGAAAGATCCAGCACGTCACGATAGTCCTGCAGAATAGTGGCGGCGGCTACCCATTCGCTTCGGCCCTTTGCACGGCCAAGCGCTGCAAGTGTTCCAGGCTCAATATTATACTCTGCGCAACGATCAATAAGTTCTCGTAGTTCGTGACGTAAGCCGCGCAACCCAACGGCCTGTTTGAGGCTGTCTGGCCAGTCGATGGTCAGCTGCGGATCGGTGACATACCCTTCAATCAGCTCTGCAATAAGTCGATCCTGTTCCGCGCCGGCTAAAAGACGAGGGCTGGCACCCTCAACTTCTCGAATCCGATGGATCAGGTCAAAGGCATAGGAAGCAAACGACCTCACGGGGGTCTCTGCCCGGGAGTCGACGTTTTCATAATTCAACCGAGCCGTGAGGTAGTCACGAAGTTGGGCCGCACCGATTCGTGTGTTCGTCAAGAACAACACCTCATTGGTGGCCACACCTGAAGTCATCTTGGCGACCGCATATTCAACGGCTGTGGTTGTTTTCCCCGTTCCCGGTCCACCCAATATGAGAAGTGGGCCGTGGCCGGCAGCTTGGTTAACGACCTGCTGCTGGCGCTCATCGAGCACCGGTGCAGGACGATAGAGGTTTTTGGGTCGAAGCAGACGCGGAGTTGACACCATAGCTTCCATTGAACCACTTTTCCTGGCAGCAAGTGTCCATCTCTGCACAGGTTCGTTGGTAATCCACAGGCAGTTCAGTTCTGACCCACAAGCAGGTATTTTGGAATCATGACGACGGCGGCAGGCATATTAGCTATTCCCGGGCCAGATGAACCTTGGCATACCGGGACGTTGTTGGGCTTTGATTTGGAAACGACGGGCAAAAATCCCCATACGGCCCGTATCGTCACGGCATCCATCGTGTTACTTGATCCGCAGGGCACGGTTCGGGCCCATGCCGAATGGTTGCTCGACCCAGAAGTTGAAATCCCGCCAGAAGCCGCCGCAGTGCATGGAGTCAGCACCGAATACGCACGGGAACACGGCATGGACGCGGCTCAAGGACTCGGCGAGATTATCGCCACACTGACAGATTTTATGTATCACCGCGTGCCCATCGTGGCCTATAACGGGGTCTATGATTTCACGGTCCTCAACGCAGAGATGGCGCGACGACAACTCGGCGATTTCGCAGTAGCGGGTGTAGTAGATCCATATATCCTGGATAAGCACGTTGACACCTATCGCAAGGGCAAACGCACGCTCGAAGCCGTCAGTGAGCATTACGGTGTAACACTGGATCAAGCACATACCTCGCTGGCCGATTCGGTGGCCGCGGTGCAGGTCGCACAGGCCCTGGTCGCGAAGTTTCCCGGACATTTTGATGTGCCGTTGGAGACGTTATTCAATCAACAGATTCGCTGGAAAGCAGCTCAGGCCGCCAGCTTCGAACAGTTTCTGCGTCGCAAAAATCCTGAGGCGGCCGTGTCGCGCGATTGGCCGATAGAAAAACTTGCGCTTCCAGATTCAGCTCTCTAGAGCTCACCAGGGACCGGATTCTTGCGGAATATCCGATACTTTCGGTTACGGGTAGATGCTAGTTCTACAGCGCATCCTGCTATTTTCTGCCCTACAAAATGCCACAGATCGTTACAATTTGTTCATAGTGTCGTAAACTCTGAGATGTGAATCACAAGACTTTCAAGTAATGTGATTCATGCTTTGCGTTGAGACACAACTTGACGCAACAACAATTGCTTGCATTTAACCTTGAACGGAGATCCCGTATGCAACCCAAACGGATGCTCAAATACGTTGCAGCACTGTCGGTGGGCGCCCTAGCGCTGACCGCGTGTGGCGGCGGCGGAGACGCAGACACCGAAGGTGGCAACGCCGATGGTGAGATGGTCATCAATGCCCACGGTACTGAACCACAGAACCCGCTGGTCCCAACCAACACCAACGAAGTTGGCGGTGGACACATTGTTGACGCTATTTTTGCTGGACTCGTATCCTATGCACCCGATGGTTCTACCGAACTTGAAGTCGCCGAATCCATCGAATCGGAAGACAATATCACTTGGACCATCAAGCTCAAAGAAGGTTGGACCTTCTCAGATGATTCGCCTGTAACCGCCAGTTCCTTCGTTGATGCCTGGAATTACGGGGCCAACCCAGATAACGCCCAGCTCAACGCTTATTTCTTCAATCCGCTTGAAGGCACCGACGAAGAAGGCAATAGCACCGAGGGTGAAACGCTTTCCGGTTTGGAAGTCATTGACGAACTAACCTTTGAAGTAACGCTGAAAGAACCGGCAGCTGACTTCCCGGACCGTTTGGGTTATTCTGCATTCTTCCCACTGCCCGAGAGCGCTTTTGACGATATGGAAGCTTTCGGCGAGAAACCGGTTTCTAACGGGCCATACGTTCTAGAGGAATGGAACCACGACGTCGAAGCCGTGTTGGCCACAAACCCCGACTACGAGGGCAACCGCGCCCCGCAGAACGACGGGCTGACCTTCAAGTTTTACACTGACCCAGATGCCGCATACACCGATGTGCAATCCGGTGTACTCGATGTCATGGATCAGGTACCGCCATCCGCAGTCGCCACCTTCCAGGACGATGAAAGCATCCAGGCGATCAGCGAACCAGGTTCGGTCAATGGCACCATCACCATCCCCAGCAGCCTAGAACACTTCGGCGAAGACGAAGAAGGCAAGCTGCGCCGTCAGGCCATCTCCAAGGCTATCGACCGTGAGGCGATTACTTCTACCATCTTTGACAACACCTACACTCCTGCTACCGACTTCTCCAGCCCGCTGATGCCGGACTACACCGAGAACGTCGAGGGCGCCGAGGTCCTAGAGTTCAATGCTGAAGAAGCTCAAGACCTGTGGGCTCAAGCCGACGAAATCAGTGAATTCAGCGGCACCTTCCAGCTGTCTTACAACGCTGACGGCGCAGGAAACCGGGAATGGGTCGAAGCCGTAACCAATCAGATTCGTGAAAACCTCGAAATCGAAGCCGAACCAAACGCGTTTGCGGCTTTCGCCGAATTCCGTGAACTGATCACCAACCGCGAACTCGATACTGCATTCCGTACCGGTTGGCAGCCAGACTACCCATCCGTTTACAACTACCTCGGCCCGATCTTCGGCACCGGGGCAGGTTCGAATGATGGCGATTACTCAAACTCTGACTTCGATCAGCTGCTGCGTCAGGCAGCCGCAGCTCAGGATGATGAGACACGTGCACAACACCTTGCTGATGCACAAGCAATTTTGATGGAAGACCTCCCTGCTATTCCACTTTGGAACCGTGATGCGATCGCTATTGCGGCTCAAGGAGTTGAAGGTGTCCAGGTCAACTGGAAGAATCAGCCAGAGTACCATCTAGTCACCAAGTAATTCAGTAGTCATTCATCAATCACGACGATTGAATCATTCCTGTGACCGCCGAGAACTTCGGCGGTCACAGGCTTGTTCATCCAACTTCTAGGTCACGTCACTCACAAGGTGACACGACAAAATTCGAGGTACAGCATGTGGCGTTATATCGTCCGCCGACTGCTCCAGACCATCCCGGTCGTTCTGGGGGCAACACTGCTCATCTATGCGCTAGTGTTCCTTCAACCGGGAGATCCCATTGTGGCGCTCTTTGGTGAAAAACCGGTCTCAGAAGCAGCCAGAGCACAACTTGAAGCTCAATACAATCTTGATAAACCATTCCTCATCCAGTGGCTGCTCTTCCTCAAGGGCGCACTGGTCGGAGATTTCGGAACCTCCTATTCCGGACAACCTGTAGCAGATCTCATCGGCAGAGCACTGCCGGTCACCTTTCAACTGGCATTCATGGCGATGATCATCGAAGCCATCCTTGGCGTTGTGGCCGGTTTCTATGCCGGTCTTCGCCGAGGCAAAATCTTTGACTCGACCATGTTGGTCGTTTCATTGGTAGTCATCGCCATTCCCATCTTCGTTCTCGGTTTTGCACTGCAGCTCATTTTCGGAGTGCAATTGCAGTGGGTGCCTCCCACCGTCGGGTCAGCAACTACCTTCACCAATCTGCTGCTCCCCGCGGTGGTTTTAGGGCTGGTGTCTTTTGCCTACGTTTTGCGCTTGACCCGCACATCAGTCATTGAAAACCTCACCGCAGACCACGTACGCACCGCCCGCGCTCACGGCGTGCCCGACGGTCTCGTCAATCGTCGCCATGTCTTGCGCAACTCCTTGATTCCCGTGGTCACCTTCTTGGGCGCCGATCTTGGTGCACTCATGGCCGGTGCGGTGGTCACTGAGGGAATTTTCAATATCAACGGCATCGGCAACCTGGCGTATCAGGCCATCCTGCGGGGCGAGAATCCCACCGTCGTTTCCGTGGTCACGATCATGGTTTTGATCTACGTGGTCGCCAGCCTGTTAGTTGATCTGCTGTACGCTGCTTTAGATCCGAGGATTCGCTATGCATAACCACACGCCCCACCCAGGACAAGAACGGTTCGTCGCGCCAGCTGTCGACACCGAACTGCCCACCGCCGTCGACGTCGACACGTCACATCCACCGGAGAGCCAATGGAAACAGGCTTGGAAAGCGCTGCGGAAAAATTGGATCTTCTGGTTTTCTGCCATTTTGTTACTGCTGGTCCTCATCGTCGTATGTTTCCCAACGCTGTTCACTTCAGTCGATCCCCGCTCCGCGGATCTATCAAATAGCTTGGGCAAACCACAGCCCGGACATATCTTTGGGTTTGACCGACAAGGCTACGACGTCTTTGCGAGAACGATCCATGGTGCCCGAGCCTCCGTGGTCATCGGTTTACTCACAACGATTATTGTGACCATCATCGGGCTGTTCTCTGGCGCGATCGCTGGATTCTTTGGCGGTTGGGTCGATACCATCATTTCCCGCGCTGCTGATATTTTCTTTGCCATTCCACTGCTGTTAGCTGCCATCGTGGGATTGTCAGCGTTGAATAATGTGTGGCCCAATCGCGGCTACTGGGGCGGGGTGACCGCCGTGGTCATCGCGCTGGCCGTTTTTGGTTGGCCACAAATCACCCGTATCGCACGCGGTGCGGTTATGGAAATCAAGAACCTCGAATTTGTTGATGCGGCGCGTTCACTTGGCGCGTCCAAATGGCGCAACTTATTCAAGCACATCATCCCGAATGCTTTGCCACCGGTTATCGTCACCGCAACGGTTTCTTTAGGTGTGTACATCGTGGCTGAAGCCACCCTGTCGTTCTTGGGCATTGGTTTGCCACCGTCTGTGGTGTCGTGGGGTAACGACATTGCTGCCGCGCAGCCCCAGGTCCGTTCCGGAGATAACTTACACGTCCTCTTCTTCCCAGCTGGTGCCCTGGCGCTGACCGTTCTGAGCTTTATGTTGCTCGGTGACGCGGTGCGTGACGCGTTGGATCCGAAAGCGAGAAAATAAATGACACAACCACTTTTGGAAGTCCAAGACCTGCACATCGACTTCAGCGTTGATAAACGCAGCGTGCACGCCGTGCGTGGCATGAACATGACGATTTATCCCGGTCAAACCGTCGCTATCGTCGGAGAATCCGGTTCGGGTAAATCCACCACGGCGCACGCCATTATTGACCTGTTACCAGGCACCGGCAAAGTTACTAAAGGATCCATCAAATACGAAGGTACGGACCTAGTCCAGCTCTCAGCTCGAAAACGTCGGAGCTACCGGGGCTCACATATCGGATTGGTCCCACAGGATCCTTTGTCCAACCTCAACCCGCTGTATCGGGTCGGTGCACAGATTCGAGAAGTTTTAGAAGTCAATAACGTCGTCAAGGGCAAGGCTGCCGACGCTCGCGTTGTTGAATTGTTGGAAGAAGCCGGCCTGCCAGATGCCAAGCGTCGCGCACAGCAATACCCACACGAATTTTCCGGTGGGATGCGGCAGCGCGCCCTCATTGCTGCAGGACTTGCGGCTCGCCCTAAATTACTCATTGCTGATGAACCCACTTCGGCGTTGGACGTAACCGTTCAAAAACAAATCCTGGATCACCTTGAGGGCCTCACCTCTGACCTAGGAGTAGCTGTTTTGCTGATCACGCACGACCTAGGGCTTGCTGCCGAACGGGCGGATCATCTTGTGGTGATGTATAAAGGCGAAGTCGTGGAATCCGGGCCCGCGTTAGCGATTCTGCAAGATCCCCAACACCCGTATTCCAAACGACTCATTAATGCAGCCCCTTCACTGCAGTCCGAACGCGTTTCAGCACAGGAACGCGCCGCCATTCGCAAGGCAACTCAAGAGCATGTCGAAGAAGACGTCGGTCAGGATATTGAGATTCCTGCAATGCAGATTCAGAATCTGACCAAAGTGTTCAAGTTGCCCGGCAAGGGCTTCTCGAAGACCGACTTGGTCGCGGCACAACAGGTCAGCTTTGACCTTGCTCGTGGTACGACCACTGCCTTGGTGGGTGAATCCGGGTCTGGAAAATCGACCGTAGCGCGGATGGTACTTGGTCTTGAGACTCCCACCGAAGGGCACGTATATTTCGATGGTGTCGACATAGCAACGATTACCTCTCGTGACCAGCAGCTGAAGTTTCGGCGTCGGATTCAGCCGGTCTTCCAAAACCCGTATGCTTCTCTAGATCCAATGTTTTCGATCTTTGAAGCTATCGAGGAACCGCTGGTAGTACATAAGGTTGGGACCAAAGCAGAACGTGAACAACGCGTCCGCACGCTATTGGATCAAGTTTCTCTTCCTGACACCGTGATGAATCGATATCCCAATGAACTGTCAGGTGGGCAACGTCAACGTGTTGCTATCGCTCGGGCATTAGCGCTCAAACCGGAAGTCCTTGTGCTCGATGAAGCGGTCTCGGCCTTAGATGTCTTAGTCCAGGATCAGATTCTGCAATTGCTCAATGATCTACAAATCGAATTGGGCTTGTCGTATCTTTTCATTACCCATGACCTCGCGGTGGTCCGTCAAATCGCCGATGACGTCTTGGTGATGCAAGGCGGCAAAGTGGTCGAACATGCTGATGCCGACACCATCTTCAATAACCCTCAACAGCAATACACGCAACAACTGCTAACAGCCATTCCGGGTCGTGATATCCCACTGGCAGGCTAGAACCAACCCTTCCACCGCTCCCGGCGATCCGTGTTCCAAACTCGGGCCGTCGGGAGCATTCTTATTTCCCAGACAGTACTCGTTATACTGCCGCAGCAATAGCTTTCAGGACCAAATCCACTTGACGATGAAGGAATAGCAGCTGCTCGCGCCATCAGTCCCTTTCTCATAATCCTTCCCACCGCTCCCAAAGACCTGAGTCCCCTTCGCTCAGGTTTCTTGCAAAATTCCGGACTTTTCGGAATAATCCCAATCAGTGATGCGTTACTTGAGTTAGATACACTCAACTTTTGTGCACGACTGCTGCACAGTACTAGGAGGAAAGAATGCCCGCATTTTTCGGCCCAGCCGGTTCTAACGGCGGCTCCTTCGACGATTTCATCGCTCGCTTCTTGCAGGGTCAACGCGTAGGTCGTCAGGCAAGCCCCGTCGATATCAACCGCTTGCTGAGCAAGAGTACACACGACATTATTGCGGATGCCGCGAAATTCGCGGTCGAACGTGGCCAGACCGAGGTCGATGCTCTGCACATCTTGCGCGTCATGCTCAGTGATGACCCCGCTGCCGCCGGCGCTCGACAAGCCGGGGTAGATCCCCAAACCGTCATCAACGCTGTCGATGAGCAGCTGCCCGCCCCCGTCGAAAGTCAGGGAGCCAGCGCAGCGACACTGAATGGTTCAGCCCAAAAGGTGTTATTAGATGCTTACCAAGTAGCTCGCGGCATGGGCTCCACGTACATTAATCCAGAGCACGTTTTCTTCGCCTTCGTCCTCAATCAGGATGCACCAGCAGGTGGTTTACTTGCCCAGGCCGGCGTGACCCCGCAAGCGCTCCAAGCCGGTGCGCACCAGGCCGCCGCTCAGCAGCAACATCCTGCGGGTGGAGAGGACGATGCCAACGAGTCCATGCTTGAAAAATACGGGCTGGACCTCACCGATGAGGCCAAGGCTGGTCGTTTGGATCCTGTCATTGGTCGCGATGAGGAAATCGACCAAACCATTGAGGTACTGGCTCGTCGCACCAAGAATAACCCGGTGCTCATTGGTGAAGCCGGTGTTGGAAAAACCGCGATTGTGGAGGGCTTAGCGCAGGCCATCGTTAATGAGAAGGTCCCTGCCCAGCTTAAGGGTCGCCGAGTGATCAGCCTGGATCTTGCCGGGATGCTAGCGGGTACTCGCTACCGTGGTGATTTCGAAGAGCGTCTAACAGGCGCGATCGAAGAACTCGCCGATGACACTAATACGATCGTCTTTATCGACGAACTGCACACCGTCGTAGGGGCAGGGGGTTCCGGCGAGTCGGGTGGTATGGATGCCGGGAACATCCTGAAACCTCGTTTAGCTCGCGGTGATCTACACATGGTTGGTGCCACCACGCTCAAAGAATACCGAACCATTGAAAAGGACTCGGCGTTAGAGCGCCGGTTCCAACCGGTCACCGTTGGGGAACCATCGATTGAAGATGCCGTGGAGATCCTGCATGGTTTGGCCGATCGCTATGCGGAACATCATAACGTGACCTACACAGATGCGGCACTGCGCGCCGCGGTGGAACTTTCGGATCGATACATCACCGATCGGTTCCTGCCGGATAAAGCCATTGACTTGATCGACCAGGCCGGTGCACGCCTGTCGCTACGCCGTGGCCCAGATACAGATGGTGGTGTTGTCGATGTCGAAGCGCTGCGTTCAAAACTGGCCGAGTTGGAAGCTGAAAAGAATTCTGCAGTCAATGCCGAGAATTATGAACGTGCTGGAGAACTGCGGGATCAAGTCAATGAGGTCAGTCAGCAGCTGGCGGAAGCTTCAGCTCGTCCAGCCGTCGCTTCCTCAGTCATCGACGAAGCAGAAATCGCGGAGATGGTCTCGCGTGCAACAGGTATTCCTGCAGCACGTATGACCGAGGCTGAGAAGTCCCGCCTGGCCCGTCTAGAAGATGAACTACATCAACGGGTTGTCGGTCAAGATGACGCAGTCACCGCGATCGCCCGTTCCATTCGTCGCTCACGAACCGGTATGGCTGATCCGTCCCGCCCGGTTGGTAGCTTCCTCTTCTTAGGACCTACCGGTGTCGGAAAGACTGAGTTAGCCAAGGCCTTGGCTGAATCTCTCTTCGACGATGAAGATGCGATGATTCGTTTCGATATGTCAGAATTCGGCGAGCGCCACACGGTTTCTCGTCTGGTCGGAGCACCCCCGGGCTATGTGGGTTATGACGAGGCAGGCCAACTCACCGAGCAGGTGCGCCGTCGTCCGTACTCGGTGATTCTGCTTGATGAAATTGAAAAAGCACACGCTGATATCTTCAATCTCTTATTGCAGGTCTTAGATGATGGGCGTTTGACGGATGGCCAAGGTCGGACCGTAGATTTCCGCAATACTGTCATCATCATGACGTCGAACTTGGGATCCGAGCATATGTCTTCTGGCGGAGCTCCACTGGGCTTTGCTTCGGGAGACGCTGCTACCGCCCATGACGACATTAAACAGAAAGTGATGGGACGACTCAAGGAGTTCATGCGACCTGAGTTCCTCAACCGGATTGACGACACCTTGCTGTTCAAGCCACTCACTCGTGAGCAGCTGCGTCAAATCGTTGGACTTCAGTTGCAGGCTTCGGAGGCTCGTTTAGCAGCTCAAGGTATCACGCTTGACGTCGATGACCTGGCTCGGGATTGGATTGCTGAGACCGGGTACGAACCAGCCTACGGGGCGCGTCCACTGCGTCGGGTTATCCAACGTCAGCTGGATGACAAGGTGGCGGATTTGCTGGTTGCTGAGGCAGTAACTGAAGGCGACACCGTGAATGTCACGGTCGAAGACGACCAGCTCGTTGCTCTTCCAGTTCGGGCACGAGACGTTCTCGCTGTCTAACTGCGGTTGTCAGACACGATGACCGTTGAGATACACCGGGTGCTTCCAGGTTCTTCCAGGAGGCACCCGGTTTCATTGTGTACGGTCAATGACATGAACCTGCCTGCGAGCTGACATGCCCCAGGACTACACTGAAACCACAGGGTTCTATGTGGAGGAAACCACACCATGGCGCTACAACAATTATTCCCTGGACTGTATGCCACGAACAGCGCCCCGTTGCCGTTTATGGCCGGCGTGGTGGTGCGCTCCTTCATTTTGCAAACCACAACAGGTGTGGTCATCATTTATAACTCCCCCGGTATCGATGAGGCTGCACAAGAAATTGCCACCCTGGGCACTCCTACCCGGTTGTTGCTGAATCACTACCACGAGGCCATCTATGGACAGCCGAAACTCGACGTAGCCGTATATATCCATGAATGGGACCGTCCGGGCGTGGAAGCGACTATGCAGCTGGCAGGTGACTTCAAACATCCACAGGTTCTGGGCACCGATTTAGAGCTCATACCGAGTTACGCCCACACCGTTGGTACAACGTTTTTCCTATGGAACAGTGGTGAACATCGGTTCTTATTCCCCGGGGACTCCCTGTGGATTGAAGACGGAATATGGAAAGCCGTGATCCTGCCAGAAAGTGACCGTCGGATGTTTCTCAATACGTTGACGCTTTTACGTGGGATCGATTTCGATGTCTTGGTTCCCTGGCATGCACCCCGCGGTGCTGCCCCTTTTGACGTGATCACACCGGAACAAAAATTGGCACACCTTGATGCACTGATCGAAAGAATTACAGCTGGTGCGTCAGGGCCCCGAGCATAAAACTGGGGTTACTCTTCGAAACTGGGTAGCTCACTGAAGGAGTATGGCGGCCAAGGTCCAAGGAACCGTATTTGCGCCCCTGGTTGATGATCTCGAATGTCAGCAAGTTCAAGACCCACAGCTTCTACAGCCTGCCGATGTACCAGTAACGAAGCATTGAGCACGGTGACACTGCCCTGCTGGCGTGCCGGTCTGGGGTTTTCTGCCAAGTCTTCGGCTAGTGCAATGAGGCGCTTGCGAAATTGGGGATAAAGATCATCTGCGATCCGTTCAGCAACGTTTCGAGTTCGCTCTTCGAGTCGCTTTCGATACAGCCGTTGGACACCGGCCGGTCGCGAATCGATACCTGCGCGCAGTTCGACTAACTCTGGATCCTGAGTCGTGGCGGTCTCTTCATCTAACGAAATATCAACTCGCAACTCCACACGGTCCCGCAGCGTCTCGAGCTGGGTTCGAATGGGTTCTGCCGAATCGCTGAGCCAGTTTTGCAGTCGTTGTTCGGGTGATTGCTCGGTGGTAGTGTCAGGAGCCACGATCACATTGAACGTCATCGGTAAGACGGTGCCCAGCTTTTCCCAGACCGCATCGACTACATCGCTGTGCTGCAAGATCCAACGTTTTACCTCGGAATCAGGTCCCTGGTATGGTTCGGGCGCAGCTTCGTGCACGATGGCTGCCAGGCCGTGAGTTGAGACTATCTGCAGGGCATGACCGTCAATGCCTTTCGGGAGCTCGTTGGCCGCTATACCTTCGGCTGGGATAATCGCATAGACATATAACCCGGTGGTTGTCACGGAGTGCTTCATCCTTCGTTGTGTGCCTCTTCAGCCCAACGGGCCGGATTAATGAGTTTATCTACGACTTCGTCGACCACATCGTCGAGTCCCCGGTGCAGGTCAGCGACGGATGCGGTGATGCCGTGCTCAGCCTTAATCTCATCGAGTGCTTCGTCGAGTTCCATGAGTGCCTCACCCAGGCGCTCTTGTTCTGCTTCGGTCAAGTCCCCGCCTTCAAGCCGGCGTACTGCTTGGGTTTCGAGCGCTTCCTGGATGACTTCAACCAGCGTCACAACAAGCGTCAAGACTCCATGTTTGAGGCTGCCTTCGTCAATTTCTAACATGCGAATCCTCTTTCGAACTGTCGCCTTCCGTCAATCGTTGGGACAGGACAAGGGCCCATCGTTCGGGTTGTGCAATACCAAAAGATACGTCACCTTGAGCGGTTGAGATATGTAATGATCTTCCTTCTCCTGAGGGTGCTCGCATCTCGATGAGATCGACGCCGTGTAACTCCTTCCATGGCAGATTAACCGCATGTCGCGCATCGGTGGGTGCCCGCCACAACATACGCTCGTCATCCAGGGTCAGCGTCCCGCCACGCCATAGTGTCCCATCAGCTCGTTGTTCCAAATACCAGGCGTGCTGTGTGACAGGTTTGGAGGCTGCTGGCGGTTCAATCTGCTGTGAGCCTTTCAGATGTGGCAACTGCTGCGCTATGAGTTCACGAATGCGTTCAGGCGCCGATGCGGAGAGCATGGCTGTGATACCGTCAGCGGTATCCACGAGTAGTCTGGTGCGAATTTCAGAGCCAATGGTTTGCTGTTCTGATAAACGCAAAGCTTTGATATGGGCTAACTGGGTTTCCCACAAGATTTCTTTGGGCTCCCGTCGAAAGACCACGAGTCGTTGATTGGTGACAAACACGGAGCCAGGGCGCCAGGTCTTTGCCCAGCCTTCATGAAAATATCCGCCAGCCATTTTGGCGATCACTTCTTCACCGTCAGCTAGCGGGAAGTGACGGGCGACGGATTGACGCACCCATGCGCGGGTCTTTTCATCCCAGTCACGCATCATCCCGTATTCCAGCATGGTCTCCATTCCCGCGATCGTAGCCCGCAAGTTCACGCCAATGAGCGGGATATCGGCAACGGAGATGATCAGGTCCACATTCAAATACGTGCCCTTGTCTAACAGCACCGTTATCAGATCCGAAAGCGAGACCTCGGGATTGCGCGTGGGCTCCATAGGCCTACTCGCGCCAGGGTGAGGAGGCTGGTGTGTCATGATTCTTCCCGACTGACTTGTTGCCGGTCTTCGCTACCCTCCACCTCATCGTTATTCGAAGCCTGCTGCGCACTATTCAAGGCCTGGGCCGATTGCCAGCCGCACCAAGGACAAAACTCATTGAGTAATTGAGAGACAGGGGAAGCTTTCTGACAGCTTGGACACGTCTCTTTGGCTTCGACGGCGTTCTGCCACGCAACAGTTTCAGTATTCGTGCCGGCCGGGAACTCCAAACCATAACGAGCAGCGGTTTCAAAAGAGGCCAGTGCGGCCCGGATTCTGATGCCTAACAACTCAACGCCGGCTACCGACACCATGATGTCGGCGTTAAGCACCAATCCCTTGTCCAGCAACGTTTCTACAACGTGCATGAGCGTGCCTTCACGGCTGCGCTGTGGCTCCATTCCTCCGCTACTGCCACTGCGAGTAACTGTCATGTAGTACCCCCTTGCTGCACGGCGTTAGTCACCTTGGGTGCGTCCGCGGAAGTAGCGTGATTTCCGCGAATAGCCCGCAAGCTCTCCGTTGCCATCGATCTCTACTTCATACTCTGCCATGATGTCGGCAGTATTGGGGATACGTGCTGACTCCACGACTTCAACTGTGACTCGCCACCCGTCCTCATGAGCCTCAACTCCCACGACGGATTCAGGGGTGCGGGTTGTGAGGAGCTGAAGCTGTTGAATGGCGGCAGTAACGGCTTTGCCAGCGGAAAGTTGAGGCTTAGGGCGACGTTTTGTTGTCGTCTGGGTACTCTTAGATTTTGGGCGTCTCTTCGTGACGGCCTCGTTATTTGAAGATTCTTGATTGGTCGAACGAGATCGTCTGGGTTTTTCAGACGATGAGCTACTTTGAGTTTCGGATTCTTGGTTTTCAGTCATGGTTTACTGTCTCTCTTGCGACGAATAGCAGCCAGAAGTTACTCTGTGTCGCGATGGTGTGCGGTGAGTAGTCGTTCAATGAGTTCGGTCTCGAGTGCAGTGGCCTCTTCATCGGTGAGTCTGCCGTCTTGGCGTGCTTGAGCAACGTCTTCGAGCTGACGACGGATAACACCTGGGTCGTAGTATTGCCGTTCCGCCTCGTCCTTGAGTTGTTCGGCAATCCAGATTGTCCCCTTGATGGGACCAAAAAATAGCCCTGAGAACAATCCCATGATGCCTCCTTCTGTCCACTTACTGACCGACAAAGTCGTATGGAGCCTGTGGCCCCAGCAGCTGAAAATTGATTCGCGTGTGCAATTGGCGTGCGGCTTGGTCTAGTGCGTCCTCAAAATCCGCTACGTGGTCTCGATCGACTAGAACGGCCAGCTCTAAAACGTCTTCAACCTGGCCACCTTCGTGTTCCTGAAAATCTTCAATGGCTGGTTTCACCGCCTCAATGATCGCTTCAGCGTGTTGTGGCCGGATATGATCAAAGGCTGAAACCACGAGCTCGCCGAGTTGAATCCGCTCTTCGCGGGTTTCATCTTCTGTGGTCCCTGCGATAGCTTCTCGCAGTTGTGCCACCTCGGGATCGTCTTCAATCAAATCCGCCAGGATGGCGTCTCGGATATAGCGCGCACGCACCGTGTATTGCACGGTGTGCTGCAGCTGCTCTAGTGTCTCCGTGTACTCGTCTTCATTGAGCTCGAGCACCGAGTCGCGGAGTTCCTCATCAGACGGCACAATCGTGCCAAAGGTCATGGGGAGGATCGTCGTATGTTCAGCGAGTGTATCGAGCACCTTACTATGAGCTAGCAGATTCTGCGGGGTGCCGATCTGATGGTCCGGACTCAGGCGCGTGACGACCGCGGCCAAAGAGCCGTGATCGAGTGTCTCGACTGCGGCGTTGCTAATGCCAGTGAGCTCGGCTGGGAGCGTGGTGCTTTCCGCGACGATACCGTACACATAGAGCTGATTAGAATCTGCTGTCATCGAGTTCCTGTCGGTTGGCTGTGTTTATTCAGACGATTGTTTTTGACGGCGAGCGGCAGTCTTCTTGGGCTTTTCGTCCTCATCGTCATCATCCGATGTGAAGGCTTCTTTCACACCTTCTAGGGCTCCGCCGACTTTGCCTTTGGAACCACTTTCCGTGAGACCTTCCATCATCTCGGTAAGGTCTTTGCCGCCTTGTTGGGTCAGATCCAGCCGGTTGGTAGCCTCAGCAAAACGCAGGTAGGTATCCACGCTCGCGATAACAATTCGGGCGTCAATGGTGAGGATTTCAATACCGACAAGTGACACTCGTACATAAATATCGATGACGAGGCCTTTGTCAAGGATGAGTTCAACGACGTCGGCCAGCGAGGATGATGATGGCCGGTCGACGTAGCTGCCTTGTGAACGTCGTGTGGGAGTGGTGGTCATGGGTGTCTGCCTTTCGCGGATCGGATCGGCTGACGTGCGTGCCGATCAGCTATTCTTTTGGGTCTTGGACTTCGTGGTAGATCGGGTACTCCTGGCATTCTTCGATGGGCTACTCGATGATTTGGAACTGCTCTTAGCGGTCGATTTTCGACCACCGGACTTCGATGAGGTGTTCTTGCGACCACCCGAGGATTTCGTGCTTTTCGTACGACTATTTGACGTTGAGCGCTTCGAGCTCGGAGATGAGCTGGAAGACGATTTCGCAGTCTTAGACGTCTTATCGGCCTTAGCTGCCGGTTCTTCCGCCTGCTCTTGTGATTCTGCATCCTCTGACAAATATTCTTCTTCATCTACATCAGGCTCATCCTCGGAGTCATCGTCTTCTTGCTCGGCTATATCGTCATCGGCCTCAGCTTCAGGCTCGGCTTCCTCAGTGAGTTCTTCCTCTTCACCGAGCTCTTCTTCAGCTGCTGGCTCTTCTTCGATGTCTTCACCAACTTCTTCGTCGTCAGCGAGCTCGTCTTCTTCGACGAGTTCTTCATCGTCGATGTCCTCTTCGACAACGTCTTCCTCATCGTCCATGGGAGGCTCTTCGTCGTATGCCTCTTCGTCTTCGACGTCCTCGTCATCGACGAGTTCTGCCTCAGCTGGATCCTCTTCGTCAAGGGGTTCTTCAGCTACATAGTCGTCCTCGTCGAGCTCTGCGGTTTCATCGCTATCTGGAGCATCGTCGGTGTCTTGGGGAGCATCTTCGGCGTCTGACGCGGTGTCGTCGTCAGCATCTGTCTGACTTTCCTGGTCTGGAGCATCTTCATTGTCTTCACCTTGTTCGGCTTGTGCCTGTTCTTCTTCCACAACTTCTTCGTGGGTACGCACAACTTCTGAAACCCGAATTTCACCGCGCCAGCCTTCCACAGCCTCGGGGTCCAGAATCGTCGACGTCATGATTTGACGCACATAGCGTTTGAGTTCGACTCGTACGCGACGGCCTACCGCTCGCCAGATGTTTCCGGTTTTCTCCATGAAACCCTGCGGGTAGTATTCCACCACGACGAGAATGCGTGTGAGCCGGGGACCGAGTCTATGGAAGGTCACGGCCCCATCGAGGTGACCTTTTTGACCGGTCGAACGCCACACGATTTGTTCATCGGGAACTTGCTGGATAATCGTTGAGTCCCAGGTTCGATGGGACCAGAAGACTTGGCCCTTAAAATTGACTTTCTCGTCGGACTCTTGTTCGACATTTTCGACTTTTTTCATAAAGTCGGACCAGTCTTCAAATTGTGTCCACTGGTTATAGGCCACCGAAATTGGGACACCGACTTCGATGGTTTCAACGATATTGGTGACCTTCTTGGCACCTCTATTGCTGCTCTTGCTTCCGCTGCCACCACCGGTAAACACATCTTTTACTTGTTCTTTAACGCCGGTCGCCGCTCCTGAGAGTCCAGCTTTGAGCGGCGATTTTCCTTCGGCAAGTTTTTCAGCGCTTTTCTTGGCTGCCTGACCGGCTGCACTATCGGCAGAGCCGATGCGATCCATGAAGTCGGTGACTTTATCGCCCAACCCGCGGATAGTGCTCTCACCCCACGCGCTGGCGTAGTCGGTAAGATTTTTCTTGAGTTCATCAATGGGCAGTGCGTCCAGCAGACCACCGTCTGATGAGGTGGTTGACTCGTCAGTCTTTTTCGATTTTTCTGCCATGTCAGCTGTCTCCGCCCTTGGTAGCTTTTGCGGGTGCTTCTTCGGATTCCTCGGTCTCTTCGACCTCTTCATCCTCGGCAGTGTCTTGGTCCGCGGTGTCGTCTTCTGCGTCCTCATCGGAGGTGCCATCACCACGTAATGCCTCAGAACGGCTCTGGAGATTCTTATTGAGCGACTCGGCGCCTTTGACAGCGGTCGTAGTCAGTACTTCCCGTGCAGTATCTGCGATTCCCGAGCCGCCAAGACGGCTCAAAAGTGAACCGGTATTGTCATCTCCCTCGCTGCGAGGGGCGGTCAGTCGGCCGTAGGCCACTCCACCGGCAACCATGAGCACTGTCCTCATACTTTTTGACTTGCCCAGCAAATACCCTGCTGCTAGGAGCGCTAATTGTCCTGCGTTATTGCCCATCCCGTCTCCAATGTCTGATGTGATTAGGGGAGGTGATATACGGATCACACTACGCGCCAGCCCCGGACCTTACAACAGTTTTTAACCAATTTCAGCAGACTCTGGCCACCCGTCCAGCTAGTCTCCAGGTTTGGGCCGCACATGATGCCAAGTCGGATGCCTTAAATGACTACATCCGCTGGCACCACGGGTGAGGTGGCGTCCAGCGGATGTTGTGTGACGAAGAATTAGGCGGTTGCAGCAGCCGCGGCGCGAGCCGCAGCCGGCAGCGCATCAGCAATTTTGTTCATCGCCGCATCGTCGTGGGCTGCGGAAACGAACCATGCTTCAAACACTGACGGCGCCAAGTAGACACCGGCCTCGAGCATCGCGTGGAAGAACGGTCCGTAGCGGAATGCTTCTTGGGCTTGAGCAGTCGCGTAATCAATGACCGGGGTATCAGCGGTGCCAAAGGTGATCGAAAACAATGAACCGGCGCTTTGGATCGAGTGGTTCACGCCTTCAGCCTTGAGGGCTTCGCTGACCATGGTTTGCAGTTGGGCAGAGCGCTGCTGGATGGTGGCGTAAGCTTCGTCGGTGGCATTCGACAACGTGGCATACCCTGCGGCCATCGCAATCGGGTTCCCAGACAGGGTTCCGGCCTGATACACGGGACCCACCGGTGCCAGCAGATCCATGACCGAAGCTTTGCCTGCAACTGAGGCTACGGGCAGTCCCCCACCGATGACCTTTCCGAAAGTAAATAGATCCGGTGCCCAGTCGGCGTTTTCCAGTCCCCACCCGCCCTGAGCGGTGGCGCGGAAGCCGGTCAGAACCTCGTCCATAATAAAGACCGCACCCTGTTGAGTGGTGATGTCACGCAAGAATTTATTGAACCCAGGTTTTGGTGGCACGACTCCCATATTGGCTGGCGCTGATTCAGTGATGATACCGGCGATCTGGTCGGGATAGGCTTCAAATGCCTGTTTGACCGCTGCTTCGTCGTTATACGGCAGTACCAGGGTCTGGCTGGTAATGGCTTCAGGAACACCGGCCGAATCCGGCAGTGCATGGGTCGCTAAACCAGAGCCTGCTGCAGCGAGCAACCCGTCCGAGTGGCCATGGTAGCAGCCGGCAAATTTGATAATCAGGTTGCGACCAGTCGCGCCACGAGCCAGCCGAATGGCCGTCATGGTGGCTTCAGTTCCGGTCGACACAAAACGCACGCGCTCGACCGGCATTATCTCGGCGATCAGTTGCGCAAGTTTCGCTTCGCTTGGGGTTGAGGTGCCAAACGACAGTCCGGCGTCCACGGCTTGATGGACCGCTTCAACGACGGCCGGATGATTGTGGCCCAGCAGCATTGGTCCCCAAGATCCCACCAGATCGACATACGTTGTGCCTTCGACGTCGGTCAGATACGGCCCGGAGGCTTTGACCATGGCGGCCGGAGTGCCACCGACGGAACCGAAAGCACGGACCGGGGAGTTCACCCCACCCGGGATAATCGCGCGGGCGGTATCAAAGGCTTGTTGATTGGTTGTCATGCAAGGCTCCTAGGCAAGTAGTCGAGCGGCTTCGGTCGCGTAGTAGGTCAAAATGTTTTGGGCACCGGCACGGCGGATGGCGGTCAGGGACTCGAGCATTGCCGGCACGCGTTCAATCCAGCCGTTGGCTGCGGCGGCTTCGATCATCGCGTACTCGCCAGAGATCTGGTAGGCCGCGACTGGTACCGGTGACATATTGGCGACGTCGCGCAGAATATCCAGATAGCTCATGGCGGGTTTGACCATGACCATATCGGCGCCTTCTTGGATATCGAGTTCGGTTTCCAAAATGGCCTCGGTGCGGTTGGCTGAGTCCATCTGATAGGTCTTGCGATCCCCGGTGAGCGCGGAATCCACGGCTTCACGGAATGGTCCATAGAACGCCGAGGCGTATTTGGCTGAGTAGGCAAGGATCGCGGTGCTGTGGAACCCTGCCTCGTCCAGGGCGTCACGAATAACGCCGACCTGGCCATCCATCATCCCCGAGGGCGAGACCACATGCACGCCGGCTTCGGCTTGGGCCACAGCCATCTTGGCATAGATCTCGTTGGTGGCGTCGTTATCCACGTTGCCGGCGTCGTCTAACACGCCGCAGTGGCCGTGGTCGGTAAATTCATCCAAACAGGTATCCGACATAATGACCATATCGTCGCCGACTTCGGCCACGACTTCGCCAATGGCCACATTCAAGATGCCGTGAGGATCCACGCCGCCGGTGCCCTGAGCGTCGAGGGTTTCGGGAACGCCAAAGAGCATGATGCCACCCACTCCTGCCGCGACGGCGTCATGGGCTGCGGCTTTCAACGAGTCCATGGAGTGCTGTTGGACCCCGGGCATTGAGGAAATATCGATGGGCTGCTCGGCGCCTTCTTTGACGAAGACCGGCAGGATGAGATCGGCTGGGGCCAGGCGGTTTTGCGCGACCAGGTTGCGCATGGCGACCGATTGGCGCAGACGGCGTGGGCGGTGCGGAAACATAGTGTCCTTTCGACGGATTAGAGGCGTTCAAGGACCTCGGCGATCCCGGTGGCATCGGGTGAGGTCGCGGTGGCAGTGAGGGCAATATTGTGGTGTTCGGCAGCGCGACGGGTGGGTTGCCCGATCGCGATGACCGCAGCCACATCAACGGCAAGTGTCGCCCAGCGGCGTGCGGCACTCGGGGCGGTGAGCACAACGACGTCGTCGGCGGTCAGATGAGGCGGGGCCAGAACGCCGTGTTGGGTTGGTAAGAAGGCTCGATCGGAAGCGGCTGGATAATCCACCGTGTGATAGGCCACGACATGGGTAACGTCCCAACCTCGTGCGGTTATTCCCAGGGTCATAGCGTCACCAGCCGCTTCTGCTTGCGGCAAGGCCAAACGGCCGGGACCTTCGGGAAACTGGCTCAGAATCCCATCGGCAGAAGCATCGTCGGTGGGCATCCAGGGAGTATGTGTGGCACCGTGGTCGTAGAGCACACGTGCGGTGCCGGGACCTGTGACGGCGATGGTGGTGTGGGTTTCTGTGACCGCAGGTTGCCAGCCTAGTGCGCCGAGTGCGCGGATCGTATTCGGGCTGGTCAACAGCAACCAGTCCCACCGCCCCTGGTGCAGTCCGGCAACCATATCGCTGAGTTGTGTTGTGTCGTCGGGCAGTTGAAAATCGGTGAGCGGTAGAAACCCAATCGCATAACCCAAGTGCTCTAGGCCGGCCTCGATCTGGCCGGCCTGAGCGGGTTGGCGCGTCAAAACGACTCTCATCGTTGGCCGCGTGCAGGTCCTGGTGGCAGCAGATCGGCGCCGTCGTTGATCATCATCGTGGCAACGTCGACCCCAAGCTGGTAAGCGGCTGCCAGGGTCGTGTCGGTAATGGCCTCGACCTCGATGGTCACGGTGGCATCCCGGCGAATGGTCTTGGATCCATCCATGGCAGCCACGATCGCATCCAGGTGCAGGCGGGTACCAGTGAGTCTGGCGAGTCCGCCCAGTGGTGCGGCACAGCCGGCCTCCAATGTTTCAAGCAGTGCTCGTTCGGCGGTGGCTTCGAGGCGTGCGGCCAGCTGATCGTGATCGGCCAGCGCTGCAGCGAGTGGTGCCTCGAGGGCCTTTTCAGCTGAGACTTCCACGGCCAGCGCGCCTTGGCCGGGGGCGGGCAACATGATGTCTGGGTCGATGCGTTGTGTAATAGCCCAGTCCAGTCCCAGGCGGTCGATGCCAGCGCAAGCTAGGACGACGGCGTCGAGGTCACCCTTGGGTGAGCCTGCGGCGGCCGGGGCGTTGTCGTGGTGGTGTTCGTATCCAGCAACACGGGCGAGGCGGGTGTGCACGTTGCCACGGATGTCGACCATTTGCAGGTCGGGACGCAGCGCGAGCAGTTGGGCGACTCGGCGAGGTGAGCCCGTGCCAATTTTGGCGCCTTTGGGCAGCGTCTCCAGAGTCATGCCCTCTGCAGCACACAGTGCGTCGCGAACATCGGCACGTTCCGGAATCGCAGCAATACGCAATTCGGCGGGTTGTTTGGCCGGTAAGTCTTTGAGCGAGTGCACGGCCAAATCCACCTCGCCGTTGATGACCGCTTGTCGCAGGGCGGTCGCAAAGACACCGGTGCCACCCAGGTTGGCCAGCGATCCGGTGGTGACATCACCTTTGGTTTTGATAATGACCTGGTCAAATGTGGTCTCCGCCGTCGTCATGGCATCGGCCACCCACTGTGTCTGTGTGGTGGCCAATGCCGAGCCGCGGGTTCCGATACGGTAGGCCATTAGGCCAGCACCTCAGCAACTTCGTCGATTTCAATGTAGCGGCCGGTGTAAAACGGCACTTCTTCGCGCACGTAGTGGCGGGTTTCATTATCTCGCAGCGAGCGCATCATGTCGACTAGCCGATCCAAGCGTGGAGATTCGAGTCCCAGGAGCCATTCCCAATCGTTGAGTCCGAAGGCGGAGACGGTATTGGCCCAAATATCGGGGAAGTCTTGGCCCAGCTCGCCGTGGGAGCGCAGCATACGGGCACGTTCCTTGGGATCCAGCGTGTACCAGTCGTAGGATCGCACGAACGGGTAGAAGCACAGCCATTTGCGCGGCTTGCGACCTTCCGTGAAGGCCGGGACGTGTTCGGGATTAAACTCGGCCATCCGGTCGGCGCCCATGGCGGTGAAGGCCATCGTTGTACCGGATAACAGTCCTGAGCGGCGTACCTGGCGGATGGCGTCCTGGAGCGCTTCTGGGGATTTGGACCACATCCAAACCATGATGTCGGCTTCGGCGCGCATCCCTGAGACGTCATAGAGGCCGCGTACTGTGACGCCCTGATTATCGAGCTCTGCTACCAACTGTTCAAATTGGGCATTGTCGCGGGCAATATCGGCTTCTGATTTGACCGGTGCGTCGTGTTTTCGCGCAAACACGGTGTAGGTGGTGAACCAGCTCGTTGCGGATTCTTCGCCCTTGATGACTTTCGTTGTTTCAGTCACTTCTGCTCCTTCGTGCTACTTTCGACTGCGATGTTCTACACACTGTAGAACTTACTGTAGTGGATTCAACGGTAGTGCTGTGACGTGCTGAGCGATCGCGGCTAGCCCTGTCCCAGCAAACCACGCTCCAGTCACGTCAATCCAATTGGTGCTCTGCGCGGCTGCTTGAATCGCCCGGATACGGGTCGTGTTGTCTGGGGTTGTCAACGGCATACTGGCTCGCCAGCGGACCACCTTGGACGCAATCAAACCGTCTTGCATTTCCTGCGGAGTCAGCCCGAACATGACGGCCGCATCGTGCATCGCCATGGTCAGCAGCTGTGCATCCGTGGTGCCATAACCCGGTGCGGAACCATCGTCGGGGTCGGTAATTCGACCGTAGCTCAACCGCAGCACGTGCCGGTGAGCGGCCTGATCGCTCGCCGCTTCTGCCGCCCACTGCCACTTCGCGGTGACATGCGTTGCGGCTTTGGCCCGCACCTCGTTCACCGCCGGCGACACGAGCATTCCAGTCCCCCGCGGGGCGTTGTCCAGGCCCGGGGCATCAACCACGAGCACTACCAGGCCGACGCCAGTGCCGTAGGCTGGGCGGTCCGTCAGATCAGTAAATGGGGCCAGGAGGTCATAGGCTGCGGGCGCATCGATGGCCACGATGATGCGATCGGCGTGAAATTGCTCCCCGGCGGCCGTACGGACCGTTTTCGTGGCTGGATCAAGCGCGGTCACTCGGGTGGATACTCTCAGCTCGGCCCGCCCTTCGAGGGCCGTCAGCAGCGCGTCAATGAGCCGATGCATGCCTGCTGGCAGTGTCTTCACTGCTGCACCTGGAGGTGCCGCAGCCCGGATATCGGCAACTGCTTTGGCCACCGAATTGTGGCGTATTGCCTTGTCGAGAAGTCCGGGCGCTATCTTGTCGATGTCGACGTCGAACGGGTCGGCCGAGTGGACTCCTGCGACCACGGGTGCCACGAGACGTTCCAATGCCACGGGACCGAATCGGTCGGCAATAACCTCTCCCACCGTGATCGGGAGGCCCTGGTCTCTGCGTTGAGCCCAGACATCCATGGGCGTCGTGAGGTCGGCCGCTGCGCGTGCTGCCTCATTGGCGCCTAAGGCTTGCTGAACTTCCGGGGCCAAGGGGTTCCCGGGTATCCCCCACATGCCGAGCCGTGGAGCGGGCACGGCGCCGATTTCTGGCAGGTATAGCCAGGAACCTGACGGATTGGGGGCCACGAGTTCATCGCTGAGGCCCAGCTGGTCCATGAGCTGTATCAGATGTTTGGAACGCGCCGCGTAGGCTTCGGCTCCTGCATCGACGGTCAGCCGGCCTTCTGGCAGGTCAAAGGACGCCGGGGCAAGCGTTCCGCCGGCCCTCGGCGTGGCCTCGAGCACGGTGACTCGGTGCCCGGCCGCTACCGCACGATATGCGGCGGTCAGCCCGGCAATACCGGCACCGATGACAACGATGTGCGGCATTTAGTAGTCGATCGAGTGGATCAGCTCCACCACGCGGGTCAACACCGTGGGATCGGTGGTTGGGGGCACCCCGTGACCTAAATTGAGCACATGGCCAGGCGCCTCTGCGCCGTGAGCGATGACCTCGCGCACGTGGGCTTCGAGAACTTCCCAGTTCGCCGTCAACAGCGCAGGATCAATATTGCCCTGCAAGGGCACCGCGGTACGGCCATCTGGTCCTGGGGTGTTGGCTAAACGACGGTTGGCCTCATCAAGCCGCAAACGGTAATCCACGCCCACGACGGACGCTCCAGCATCGCGCATCAGATCCAAAATTTCCGAGGTTCCGGTACCAAAGTGCACCAAGGGAACCCCTGTGGGGCCGGTCAAATCAGCGATGTGTTCAATGGCCTGCTTCGAATACGGCATCACCTTGGTCTCGTAGTTGGTGCGAGACAAGGAGCCTGCCCAAGAATCAAAGAGTTGAGCTGCCGAAGCGCCCGCCATAATCTGAGCGCGCAAGAACCGTCCGGAAGCTTCTGCCGTCCAGGCCATGAGGCGGTCCCAGGATTCCGGATCATTATGCATCATGGCTCGTGGTCCAAGATGGTCTCGTGATGGGCGCCCCTCGACCATGTAGGCGGCCACCGTATACGGGGCACCAGCAAAGCCGATCAGTGGACGCGGCCCCAGTTCTGCGATGGTGAGTTTAACCGCTTCGGTAATGGGTTCGAAAATATCGTCGGTAAGTTCTGGCAGCTTGTCGATGTCGGCTGCGGTGCGGATGGGCGAATCGAGCACAGGCCCCACGCCGGGCTGAATTTCAACACCAATGCCAGCAAGCTTGAGGGGAATTACGATGTCAGAAAAGAAAATCGCAGCATCTACATCGTGACGACGCACCGGCTGCAAGGTGATTTCCGAAGCCATCTCTGGAATCAGGCACGACTCCAACATGGTGGTCCCTTCGCGCAGCTTCCGGTATTCGGGTAACGACCGGCCGGCCTGACGCATGAACCATACTGGTCGACGGTGCCCCTGTTCGCCGCGATAAGCCTGAATCAGTGCAGACTGTGCGGTGGATTGCTCCGCGTTGTCGGTCATCAGGGGGTGGGTGGCCGGCAGTGCCGGAGACTGTGAAAACGCTTGGGTCATGACAGTCCATTATTCCAGGAACAGCGAGCTAATGCCTGCACGTGTCCCCACAATCAGCCTGATCACCCCAACAGCGAAACCACAGTGTCCATTTTGCTCCGGCGACCAAATTTCGTACGATGGGATGCATTGTGGTGATGTTTTCATTAGTCGCAGCGCACACCTGGTTGGACCTCGAGACGGTGGCGCAATTAGCTAGCGGCACTTCAGAGGTCCCCGAAGCCGTTTCCTCCGACACCGTATCCGGTGTCGTTACGCTTTCAACCTGCAATCGGGTCGAGATCTACGCCGAGGCCGGATCACCACAAAGTGTTGAACAGGCTGCCGAAGAGATTTTGCGCACCATCGCCAAAACCACCGGCATGACCTACGACGAAGTGACTGACGCTTTTCATCTCTATCGCCACGAGTCCGCCGTTCGTCACCTTTTCGAAGTGGGTTCAGGATTAAAATCCGCCGTCGTGGGTGAACGCGAGATTGCCGGCCAGGTACGCCGCGCGCTGGCCGAGGCTCGAGAAGCTGGCCACACCACGGGGAATCTCACAAAACTGTTTGAAACCGCCACTCGAACCGCGAAAGACATCGGAGCACAAACCGCCCTAGGATCCACAGGACGGTCGATTGTGTCCGTGGCACTCGACTTAGCTACGGAACTGCGTGCCGGAACCTCAGTTGTGGGTGCACAACGCTTTTGGCAGGACGCCAACATCCTCCTCGTTGGCACCGGAGCATATGCCGGAACCACCTTGGCTCAACTTGAAGCCCGCGGAGCAAAAAACGTAGCGGTGCACTCCTCCTCGGGGCGCGCCCAACAATTTGTCGAAGACCGCGGCGGATGGGCCATGGCCCTTGGCGGTTCCGATGTTGAAGGCGCCTTCGCTGAGGCAGATGTCCTCATTGGGGTATCCGGCGGGGAACGAACCGTCAGCGCCGAACAACTCGAGAAACTTCGCGAAGGCAGCCACCACCGGCTCACGGTCCTTGACCTGGCCCTGACGCATGATTTCGATCCAGCAATCGGAGACCTGCCAGCAGTTGATCTGATCACGCTAGAATCTGTCAAAATGGCAGCCCCTACCGAGCAGCAAGCTTCCATCACCCAGGCGCAGCAACTCGTGGATCAGGCCGTCGACGAATACCTGACTGAAAAGCGTGAACGTACCGCAGCAGACGCCATCGTGACCCTCCGTGGGCACACCATGGCCGTGCTAGAAGAGGAAATGGCTCGCGTTCGCGACCGTCACGGTTGCACTGCGGCTGCTGATGAAGTTCAACTTGCCATGCGACGGATGATCCGCCAGATATTGCATGAACCGACCGTTCGCGCCCGCCAAGCTGCTGCCAATGGCACCCTGGAAGAATATGAGCAAGCCCTCGAGACCATTTTTGGGCTCGACGTTGCTGAAGCAACCAAAGACCGTCAGCGCAAAGGTCGCAATACCACCGCTACCCCAACGCAGCTCGATACCACCGCAGCACAACAACGCACCGCATAATCTGCCGCCGTGGTGACCTGTATGCACCGCCAAGAACAGGAAACCAAACATGTCGAAGACTCCTGCGTCCCCACTTCGTTTACCCCGCGATCAACGACGCGCCCAACTCATCGATGTTGCCCTTGATGTCTTCGCTGAGCGAGGCTACGCCCAAACCACCATGGACGATGTCGCCCAGCGAGCCGCCGTCTCCAAACCCGTGTTATACCAACACTTCACGAATAAACGGGAATTATACTTCACCCTGATCGATTCCCAGCTCGCTGACCTCCGCGATCGCGTCACCACAGCAATGCAAACCGTGGACCCTTCCTCACCCACGGCCGATGAAGAAGTCGCCTACCAAGCGGTGCACGGAGTCTTTGAATTTACCGCCGATCCGCGTGGCCACTATCGGTTATTGCAGGACACCTCGATGGATAGTCCTGAGGAATTAGAAGAGCGTCTAGAACACTTTTTGAGTGAACTGGTCGAATTCATTTCGCCGTATATCCTCGATAATTCGATCCTGGACCCAGTCAGCTCGAAATTCATTACCCGTGGCATTGCCTCCAGCGTGTTATTTTTAGCCACACGATGGGCTGAAGAATACCGAGGAGCAAAACCTTCACACCCCAATATCCCACTCGAGACTGCAGTGGCACACACCTGCCGGTTTGTCGCCTACGGGGCCATAGGATTTGATTTATCCAATAACCCAACAGCGTAGCGTTGAGCTCGCCTCACGATTTGGCTGAGATACTGATCTAAGCTGTTTGAAGACATAAGTTAGCAATAAGAATCGTGTTCTAGGAGGACTATCCCGTGGAAATTCGAATTGGCATCCAGAACGTCGCCCGTGAAATCAGCTTCGAGACCGAAATGTCGAAAGAAGATGTCACAGAAAAGGTGCGCGCTGCGGTCAACGACAACGCCAACCTTGAACTCACAGACAATAAAGGCGGCACCATCATTGTGCCAGCTGGCGTGCTGGGCTACGTCGAAATCGGCGACGCCACCGCACGTCGCGTCGGCTTTATCGCCGGTTAGATTTCACCACCCTGTCCACAAGGTAGACTTGGATACTGGTCCACATGTTTGGCCCTGATGAACTTCATCCCGGATGACCGGTCGTACGTGAATGCGTATCTGTTACTTTTGACTAATCCACGATCGGCTCCGAAAGCACCCCCTGGTGCAAAACTGAGCTTTAAGGAATTTATTCGAACGTGACAAATACCAATCAAGAAACGTTTGCAGATTTCGATTTACGACCCGAAATCGTTGCAGCATTAGCCGACCAAGGCATCGAGGCACCATTTCCGATCCAGTCCATGACGCTACCCATAGCCCTGGACGGTCATGACATTATCGGTCAGGCAAAAACTGGTACCGGCAAGACCTTAGGCTTCGGTCTACCGGTACTCCATAAGGTCCTGGGGCCCAAAGACGACGGCTACCAGGACCTCGCCATTCCAGGAGCACCTCAAGCCCTCATCGTGGCACCAACACGCGAACTCGCCGTCCAGGTTTCCAAGGACCTCGAGGGTGCTGCCAAACATCTCTCCGTTCGCATCGGATCAATCTACGGTGGTCGCGCTTACGAGCCCCAAATTGAGGACCTCAAACGTGGCGTTGATATTGTCGTGGGAACACCGGGACGGCTCATTGACCTCATGAAACAAAACCATTTGGATTTGTCGCAGGTTCAAATCGTGGTGTTGGATGAAGCCGATGAAATGCTCGATCTTGGTTTCCTTCCCGATGTGGAAACCCTTTTGCAAAAAGTCCCAAGTGAGCATCGCCAGACCATGTTGTTTTCTGCCACCATGCCCGGCGCGGTCATCACCATGGCGCGTCGCTATATGGTTCAACCGACGCACATTTCAGCTTCCGACCCGGAAGACGACTCATTAGTTAAACGTGATATCCGTCAGCTGGTGTATCGGGCACACCATATGGATAAAGATGAACTCATCGCCCGAGCTTTACAGGCCCGCGGACGTGGACTGACCATCATCTTCACCCGTACGAAACGAACGGCGGCACGTCTTGCTGAAGAGCTGGAACGTCGAGGTTTTGCCGCGGGCGCATTACACGGTGACCTTGGACAAGGCGCACGTGAACAGGCACTCCGCGCCTTCCGCAACGGCAAAATCGACGTTTTAGTTGCTACCGATGTCGCGGCCCGTGGTATCGACGTCGATGAGGTCACCCACGTTTTCAACTTCCAAGCTCCAGAAGATGAAAACACCTATCTGCACCGCGTGGGTCGCACCGGTCGTGCCGGTCACAAGGGCATTGCCGTGACTCTGGTGGACTGGGAAGATGTGACGCGCTGGAAGCTCATCGCCCAAGCGCTAGAAATCGAGCAGGTCGAACCGGTTGAAACATACTCGGCTTCTCCGCACCTCTATGAGGACCTCGATATTCCAGCGGGCACCAAAGGCCGCCTGCCGAAATCTCAACGCACCCGCGCGGGCCTGGACGCTGAGGAACAAGAGGAACTTGGGGGTCCGGACAGCAAGCGCAGCGGTGGCAACCGTGGGCGTAGCCGTAGCGGTCAAGGACGTAGTCGAGGACAAAGTGGCCGCGGACAGACTCGACAACGTCAGCGTCCCCGCTCGAAAAAGTCTGAGAGCTCCGCATCGGAATCTGCCGCGACGCAATCTGAGCAGAAGCCACGGCGCAATCGCACCCGCACCCGTCGCAAGAATGGCCAGGTGGTCGACCGCGGTTCAAAGGATGACTCCTAACATCAATGAACGAAATTTTTTCGGGTGATAATAAGATCATCCGGGCCGACAACATGGAATTTTTGACGTCGGTACCGGATGAATCGGTCACCATGATCTACATCGATCCTCCATTCAACACCGGACGCACGCAATCACGCACGCAAATGAAAACCGTCCGCGTGGAAAATGGCAAAGGCGACCGAGTCGGATTTGGTGGGCACTCCTACGAAACGCTTCGTGGAGCCCTGGCTTCCTATGATGACGCGTTTACCAATTATTGGGATTTTCTGGAACCTCGGCTGGAACACGCGTGGCGTATCCTGGCCGAAGATGGCACCTTATACCTACACCTGGATTACCGGGAAGTGCACTACGCCAAAGTCATGTTAGATATGATCTTTGGTCGCGACCATTTCCTCAATGAGATCATCTGGGCCTACGATTACGGAGGGAAATCACGTAGTCGATGGCCGGCCAAGCACGACACGATCTTGGTCTATGTCAAAGATCCCAAGAAGTACTGGTTCGATTCAGCTGAAGTTGATCGGGAACCCTACATGGCGCCCGGACTGGTGACCCCGGAAAAACGGGAGCGGGGCAAAATGCCAACCGATGTGTGGTGGCATACCATCGTCTCCCCCACGGGCAAAGAAAAGACCGGCTATCCGACCCAGAAACCCGTTGGTTTAGTCCGCAGAATGGTCGCAGCCTCGTCACGGCCCGGTGATTGGGTGCTAGATTTCTTTGCCGGATCAGGCACGCTGGGTGCTGCGGCTCAACAGTTAGGACGACGCTTCGTGCTCGTAGATCAGAATCCGCAAGCCATCGAAGTGATGTCCACGCGACTGCCACAGGCTGCGCTCGTGAACGCCTAATTCCCGTTCCACAACACCTTATAGCCCGACGTCGCCTGGGCTTCAATTGCCTCGACCGTCTCACGCGAGGTCACGTGTTCTCCCAGGCGATTCGGCTTTCCTGTGCCGTGGTAATCGGATGAACCGGTCACCAGCAGGTCGTGTTGGCGTGCGAACTCCAAGAGCCACTTTTTGCCACTGCCGCTGTTATCTCGGTGATACACTTCGACCCCGGCCAAGCCGGCGTCGAGCATGTCATAAAATAACCGGTCACTAACTGTCCGCCCACGAACCTTGGCCTTTGGATGTGCAAAGATCGGCACTCCCCCAGCCTGGCGGATCAGTTCAACACCGTGCACAGGATCCGGCGCGTAGTGCGGTACATAATATTTCGATCCCCCACGCAAAATCGTGTCAAAGGCCGCCGACCGGTTCGGCACGGCACCCACCTGTACCAGGGCATCGGCTAAATGCGGCCGTCCGATCGTGGACTCGACGGTGGTTTGTTGCTTGACCAACTCCCAGGTGATCGGGAAATCCTCGGCCAACAACATCGCCATTCGTTTGGCCCTCTTGTACCGGGCATTTCGTGATTTTGCGATCTCCGTGAGGAGTTCTATATTCGTGGGATCGTGCAAATACGACAACACATGCACTGCAATGCCGTCGCGAGACACGGTCGACAACTCCATACCGCGGATCAACGCAATCTGGTGCTCTTCAGCGGCGAGTTCAGCCGGCTCCCAGCCGGCGGTGGTGTCGTGATCGGTCAGGGCAACACCAGCTAGCCCGGCATGCGCAGCAGCGCGAACGACTTCTGCCGGCGAAGAGGTACCATCCGAGTAATTCGAATGAGTATGCATGTCGAAGGCCATGAGACGTCATTGTACTAGCCCAAGCCTTCTAGGGGCATATTCACCCGACGCAACACCAGGGGCGTTTTGAAGTGATAGCCCAAGCCGTTCGCGAATTTTGTCTTACCACATCGACTGTGGGGTCAATCATGGGAAGATAGCAGTATGACTCAACCATCTGATGCCGTACAACCCGCTGCCCAAGATCAGCCCATGGAAGATCGTGTAGAAAATCGCTCGCACCGTCCCTCGTCGGATGCGTTCAAAGCATTCATGGCTTCCCAGTGGCAACAGACCGAAGACATTGACTACCAGCCGGATGCCTCCGCATCCTATGCTGCACAACGCCGTGTGACCTTATCACGACGCTTCCCAACGGATCGGCTCGTCATCCCGGCGGGAGCCCCTAAGGTTCGCTCTAACGACACGGACTACCGCTTCCGACCGCATTCAGCATTTGTGCACCTAACGGGACTCGGGGTCGATCACGAACCAGATGCAGTCCTCGTCTTGCAGCCGGTGCCAGAAGGCACCGGTGATCATGGCAGTAACCATGAGGCCACCCTATTTTTCCGTCCGCTGGCCGGCAGAGATTCTGAAGAATTCTATGCAAATACCAAAACCGGAGAGTTCTGGGTGGGTCCGCAGCCCACACTCAAGGAGCTCAGTCAACGCACCGGGATTGCGACAAAGGATCTCTCCGAATTGGAATACGCTGTCACAGTGGACGCCGGTGTAGTAGAGATTGGGGGCACTCGGATCCGCCTGGTGCGTGAAACTGATCCCAATATGGATGCTCTGGTCGACACCTCGCGAATCAATACCGGTGTGGATCTGGAGCATTCGGATGCGCTTGACGGTGAGCTCGCTGAATTTCTTTCCGAGATGCGCCTTATCAAAGATGCCTACGAAATTGCGGAATTGCGGGGTTCTGTCGAATCCACAATTCGCGGTTTTGAAGACATTGTGCGCGTTTTGCCACAGGCCACCCAGCACACGCGTGGCGAACGGGTCATTGAAACCACATTCTTCGCCCGAGCTCGTCTCGAGGGCAATGACCTAGGCTACGATACGATTGCCGCCGCCGGCAATAATGCCACCGTCCTGCATTGGATTCGCAATACCGGCGAGGTCAAAGAAGGTGATTTACTGCTGGTAGACGCCGGGGTAGAAGCCGATTCGCTCTACACCGCAGATATCACACGCACCCTACCGGTCAACGGGAAATTCACGCCCGTGCAGGCGAGAATTTATAATGCAGTGCTTGCAGCAGCCGATGCCGCGCTTTACGCTGCGAAACCAGGGGTGCTGTTCCGGGATATTCATAACACCGCTATGGAAGTGTTAGCTAAACACCTTGATGAATGGGGACTGCTTCCGGTCTCGATTGAGGAAGCACTTTCTGCCCAGGGGCAGCATCACCGCCGGTGGATGCCACACGGCACTTCCCACCACTTGGGCTTGGATGTCCATGACTGTGCACAGGCACGTCGAGAAATGTATCTCGATGCGCCCCTTCAGGAAGGCATGGTCTTTACGATTGAACCCGGGCTGTACTTCAAAAACGAAGACTTAGCCATCCCCGAAGAGTTCCGTGGCATCGGTGTTCGGATCGAAGACGATATTGTTGTGACCGCAGATGGCGCCGAGTCCCTGTCGGCGCACTTGCCCCGAACCGTTGAAGATATCGAGGCGTGGATGGCCGATATCTGGCGCAGTTAGCGCTGCTCGGGTTCTTGGTCGTCTTTATCGTTGGTTTCCTTCTCGGTGTCCGGTGTCGGATCGACCCGGACACCGTACTGGGGGCGACCATCGGGTAGATCTGGGATGCCACCAGAAACATTCTCATCAGCACCCTGGGCAGGGTCTTGTACCGGTTCTTCAACCACAGGTGGGGTGGGTGCCGGTTTACTGGACGTTCCCATCGGCTGTGGGCCCAAGGCAGACTGCACTTGATCAGCTACCGAATTATCAACCACGAGATCATAACTCACCGCGGTCATCGACGGGATCATGGCGTATTTCAGCTGTCGACGACGCAGCACCTCCCCAATAACACCGAAGAGCACCCAAATGACGGCACCCATGACAACCGTGGAGGCCAGCGTCATCATCAGATCCTGGCCCCCGGACATCATCGAAATTAATAATCCGATGAACACGCCGAAAAACGCGCCCTGCAGCGCTGACCGACCAGCCACAGCAGCGTAATTCGGCCGGTGACGCAGTCGATAGACCGAACGCAGATCACGACCTACGATAGAAAGAAATCTCGGATCTACCCCGGCGTCTACGGCTCGATCTACCGCAGCCAGTGCGGCTTCGTATGAACGATAGTTGCCAATCAGCTGCCCTTGCGGCAGAGGCGATCCAATATGTGCTCCGGGTCCAAACATACTCATAGAACCCATTTTCTACCCTGTCAGCATTACTTTCCACCATCCCGCCGACATTGCGCTGTGAGCAAGGAGAATGATTAGCCCATGACGACCACAACTGAGCTTTACCCAAGTGGCATTCTGGGGCCTGATGTCGTTCCGGTTTCGGACCGGCAGATCGCGGCCTGGCAGGCTTTGGCGAAAGTTATTGACCCGGAGATTCGCAAACCAATCACCACGCTGGGGATGGTAGCTGCAGTCGATTTCGCTGATCCTGATGTTGTGGTGACGATTCGTCTGACGATCGATGGTTGTCCGATGCAAGATACGATTCATGCTGATGTCGCAGCGGCTGTAGAACCACTTGTGCAGGGCAAGGTGTCGGTGCGCCTCACGAGTATGACGCCCGAGCAGCGGGTCGCGTTACAGGAGTATTTGACGGCTGCTCGGCCCCGGAATCCTTTTGCTGAGGCATCGTTGACGCAGATTTATGCGGTGGCTTCCGGCAAGGGCGGGGTGGGCAAGTCCACGATCACCGCTAATCTCGCCGTGGGACTGGCACAACGTGGTCTTGCGGTTGGCTTAATTGATGCAGATATCCACGGTTTCTCTATCCCTGGGCTCTTGGGAATCACTGCGAAACCGACCAAGGTCGAGGATCTGATCATGCCACCGGTGGCGTACGGGGTGAAAGTCATGTCCATCGGTATGTTCTTAGACACCGATCAGCCGGTTGCCTGGCGGGGACCTATGTTGCACCGTGCGCTCGAGCAATTCGTGACCGACGTGTATTGGGGCGACCTTGATGTCTTGTTGATCGATTTACCACCCGGTACCGGAGATATTGCGATTTCGACATCACAGTTGCTGCCGAATGCGCAATTATTAGTCATTACAACTCCGGAGCACACCGCTGCTCAGGTGGCCGCTCGGGCTGGTCAATTATCGACGCAGACAAACCAGCCGGTATTAGGCGTCATCGAGAACATGGGCCCTATGCACTTGCCCGATGGCACCGTGCTTGAAGTTTTTGGTTCCGGAGGTGGTCAGGCGGTGAGTCAACGCCTGACAGAGGTGTTGGACCAAGAGGTCCCCTTATTGGGATCCATCCCGCTTGATCCCGTCCTGCGGGCTGATAGTGAAGCGGGCTCCCCCTCCGTTGTGACTTCTCCCAAGATGCCGGCGGGCACGGCGCTCAATATGATCGTAAATCGACTAGCAGGGACCCCACGCGGTTTGGCAGGACGGAAACTGCCGGTTACACCTAGGTAGCTTCGGTATCAAATGGTGTGGTGGTGACTTCCTGCTCTACAGAGACCGGTTGCGGTGCGGGTGCCGAGGATGCCGATTCTTCGGGTTCCAGGCCGGTTGTGGCATTGCCGTTGGCAGCGGTCATCACGGGCGCTGTGCCGGGGCCGTGGAGAGCCGCAGGTTTCATTGGATCTGGAAATTGCGTTGTTTGATTGAGCTGATCAATGGGCACTGCCGCGGCCAGAATCTCAGCCTGAGTCAGTGCGGGTCGCTCGACAGGCTTTTTATCCAGCACGGTATCGGCAGCGTCTTGAACTGTGGTTTTTGCGTCGTTGAGGGACGCTTCGAGATCTTCGATGGGTTCAGAAAGTGCCTCACGGATGACCCGTCTCGGGTCGTATTGCCGAGGATCGTATTTTTGCCAATCGACTTCATCGAAGTCGGTTCCGGTTTCTTCTTTAAATTGTTCTTTGGCGCCTTCGGCCAGTAAGCGAATTTTATGTACCCATTCGCGTAGCTTCCGAAGGTACTCTGGGATCTTTTCGGGTCCCAACAATAGCAATGCGAGCACGATGAGGATGATGAGCTCGCCACCATTAATACCAAAGATATTCATACTCGCTACAGCTTACCCGAAACAGGATAATTCATTGGTTGTGAGAAACCGGTTAGCGGCCCAGTAACCGCTCTACTCCGCGCTCGAAACGCTGGCTAACCCCTTCTTCAGTACCCGTAAAACCTGAGCTGAGTCGGGACTTCTCTTCGACATATAGCGTCGACATAATACCCCCTGCATAGTCTGCATCCGCAGTGGAGTCCACCCGGTATTGAGACTTCGCGGTAGACATGTACGCTGTCCACGAACCATCGGGGTAGGTATAGAGCCACACGTTCTCTGCTACCGGTAGGGAGACCTCACTGGCCGCTGATTTTGTGAAATCCAACCGACTACACGCCGTCACGGATCCATCTTCGTTTTCAACGCGACATTCACGCACCACAGTCTGATCTTCGCTATTGACCGAGGTTCCGTTGAAAACCGAAACTACATAAACTTGGCCCTCGACTTCGTCAACGACGGCTGATTCAAAGGCCATACCAAGTGCTTGAAATTGTGGAATGGTCCAACCTGCTGCACGCAGATCACTGACCGAAGCTAAACGAACAGGGGTCCCGTCGATGCCCAGGGGCGCACTGTTATAGGACAGCTGAGCGTTCGTACCACCGAAATCTGATGGCACTTTCGTTGAATCATCGCTGGGTGTCGGGCGAATGAGATCTTGGGGATCTGCTTGAACGACTTCTATTTCTTCGGGAATCAACGCTGGTGAGGACGAGTCAGCTGATCCGTAGGACCGGTCCTCGCCGCCAAGCATCCACAGGCTGTAGAACACTCCGATGACAACCAAGGCCATAATGCCCACCCCGGCGAGGAACTTCCATCCGGCAATGCCGGTGGGTTGCATCACGGCTTGAGGTTGGGCAGCCCTGGCGGTTGAGGTGTCTTCTTGGGATAATCGTTCCAGCTTTTTTGTGATGTACAGCGCTGTACGCCGTTGTTCTACTTCTTGAGCGCATCGTTCACAGTGTGCTAAATGGACCTGCATCCGTTCGTCTGCGGTCGCCGACAACTGTCCTTCCAGGTACGCATCGAACTTGGAACGTGGGTGAAAAGCGAAGTTCGACGGACTTCTGCTCATCAACATCCTCGCTTCCCTGGTCGATTCGACAGTCGGTAATAAAACTAAACTGCCATTATTGTGGCAAATGATTCTGAGAATATTCTGAAACGTCAGTGGTCGTTTGGCATGAATACGATAACGTGACTGGCTAGCTTTACAATGTAGTGAGCATATGTCGCGCAGACGTCAACGATCAAATGGGAGTACAAGGTATGAAGGCGCTGAGCCCACAACAGACCGGCAAGTACGCTAGCTGGGCTTTTGCCGAAGCACGTCCGGTTGAAGACGATGTATTGTTGATGGCTCGCGATCGTTCGGCGGAATTGGGGATTACTCCAGTGTCCGAAGGTACCGCTTCGATGCTCACGTTCTTAGCAGCGGCTTCTCGGCCACAAACTATGGTGGAGTTAGGTACCGGGGCCGGGGTTTCTGGATTATCGTTGATGCGGGGAGCGCCAGCAGGGGCTGTGATAACCTCGTTGGATCCCGATGCGGAAGCTCAACGAGCTGCTCGGGAGGTATTCGTTGCCGATGGGTATCCCAGTTCGACGACCCGGCTTATTGCAGGTCGCGGTCGGACCGTGTTACCAAAATTGTCTGCGTCATCGTATGATCTGGTGTTCATTGACGCAGATCCGTTGTTACTTGAATACCATGTCACCGAAGCGGCACGTGTGCTCCGCTCCGGTGGCATGGTCATCATTCATGACGCATTAGATCAAGATCGGGTCCCGCGGCCGGCGGTTCGCGAGGCGTCAACGGTGATGTTGCGCGAGGTGGGTAATTCTTTGCGTGATGTGACGTCCGTTTGGCGCACCTCGACGCTGGTCACAACCGGTACCGGCTTATTACTGGCGACCCGAGTTTAATGCCAAACAGTGATTAGCTGACCTTGATGACGCCTGATAGGGCGTTTTTGAGTTCTTCGGCTTCTTCATCATTGAGTTCCACGACGAGACGTCCACCGCCATCGGTGGGGATACGCATGACGAGTTTGCGTTGTTCACGGACAACTTCCATTGGACCATCACCGGTACGAGGCTTCATTGCAGCCATTACTGTTCCTTTCTGTACGCGTCTATGCCGCGACGCGAACGGTCGACATTACTCGTATTGATTGTGTGACTGAGATTGATGGCTTTCAGTTGCTTGTCGCAGCTCCGCGATCTGTTGATCACGGGCCTCGATCGTTGCAGCAAGCCGAGCTAACACCTGATCGACTTGATCAGTGCGATATCCTCGCAGTCCAACCGCAAAACGAATGTCTTGAATATCACGGGCGGTAATATCCTCGACCTCCGGTAGCAGCACCGGTGGCAAGGTTGGTAGTGGATCAGCCATCGGTTTGACTACATGTTGCTGACCACGTGTGATAATGAGGGCCAAAAATCCGATGATGAGTATGCCTAACACCAGAATTTCAATCATCAATATCGCATCACCCATACACCCATTATCTCACGAAGTTTCTAACTGTGCTTGTCGGACGCCGGAATTTTTGAACGACAGCAGGGATTAGTCTTCTGACACGCAGCTGGCTGGATGGGTTGGCTGGTGTGGACTGACTACCAGACATGCGGGTTTACAGGTCGAAGATTGACCTGCTTTGTACCGGTGCGTTCATCACGAGCGATCATGCCACCGGGATATTCTCCGACAGTGTCGCGGGTATTCTTCTGGCTATGGTATTTATGGGGTGAGTTTATTGGGTTTGCTGAAATTCTTGAGCTAGTGTCTGAACGTGGCTAAAAATCTCACGCATCGGCACAAGTGCTCTCTTGCTCTAGCGACCTCATTGGGACTCTGCATGATCTTAACTGGCTGCGGTGGTGAAGAAGAGCCTGTGGCACCAGAACCGGCTGATCCTGAAGAAGTCATCAATATTGGGGTGGCCTTGTCCTCGCCAGGTCTAGCATCTGGAAGTAGTCCAGAGGGGGCATCGGGTGCAGAAATCTCGCTGGCCCAGGCACTCGTTGAGGAGCTCGACACCGTAGAACCAGGCACCCAGGTGCGTTGGCGCGCTCTGGGGTCTATCGAACACAGCATGGTTGCGGTTGAGGAGGGTGAGCTGGAGTTTGTCATTGGGCAACTCACCGACCAGCAGCTCTCCGACCAACTTGGCTGGGTTGGACCATATATCACGGCCACTCCGGCTGTTTTAGTTCGCGTGCCGGCATCGGATGCAGCAGAACCCGAGGTTTTACCCTTCAAGGCGATCACCTCTATCGATGAGTTGACCGAAGCTTCCGTGTGTGTGGTCGCGGATTCAGTCAGCGCATCTGCTGACTTGCCGGTCGAACACAGCACGGTGCAACAAACCGTCACTGAGTGTGAAGTGGGCATGCGCTCGGGGCGTTTTGATGCCATCGCTGCCGACGATGTCCAGCTGGCCGGAGTACTCTTGGATCCCGGTCTAGATTCGACCTATCAGGTGTTGTCTTGGTCTGAACTTGCTGATGATGACCACGATCTATCCGAACAGCTCACAGAAAGTCATCGATATTGGATCGCGACGGACCCAGCCCAATGTGAGGCGGTCTCGGAGGCGCTTCAAGCGGTCCTTGAGCAAGGCGTACTCGTGGAGGCATTTTCTGCCTGGCAGGAGACGACTGATTTTGAGCCCGAGCTATTCCAGGCCGCTGACGTGGAAACGCGTCATTGTGATGTATAACGGTTAACCACAAATGCCCCACCGAAGTGGGGCATTTGTCAGTTGTTCGAGACTATTTTGAATTTGGGTAGTGACGGAGGCCTTCGCCAACATAGACCTGGCGAGGACGACCAATGCGTGTTTCCTCGTCGGAGATCATTTCACGCCACTGTGCTATCCACCCTGGCAGACGCCCCAGGGCAAAGAGCGGGGTAAACATGCGTGGTGGGAAGCCCATCGCGCTGTAGATCAGCCCGGTGTAGAAGTCGACGTTCGGATATAGCTTGCGTTCAATGAAGTAATCATCATTGAGCGCACGCTCTTCCAGACGCATCGCAATTTCCAGGCGTTCGTCATTCCCACCGAGCTTATTGAGAATCTTTTCTGCGGTGGATTTCACGATCCGAGCACGTGGGTCGTAGTTCTTATAGACCCGGTGTCCAAAGCCCATCAGACGGATGCCGGATTTCTTGTCTTTGACCTTATCCATGAACTCTTCAGGGCTCAGGCCTTCGTCTTTGATCTGGTTGAGCATGTTCAGAACCGCTTCGTTGGCTCCACCGTGCAGGGGTCCGAATAATGCGTTAATGCCGGCTGAGATCGAACCGAAGATGTTGGCATGTGATGACCCAACAAGACGAACCGTGGAGGTCGAGCAGTTCTGCTCGTGATCCGCGTGCAAAATGAGCAGCATGTCCAGCGCGTCGACCATATCCTGGTCAAGTTCGTATGGCTCGGTCGGAACACCAAAGGTCAGGCGCAGGAAGTTCTCGGTGAGGTTCAGCGAATTATCCGGGTACAGGAACGGCTGACCGATAGATTTCTTATACGCATATGCGGCAAGCACCGGGACCTTGGACATCAGACGGATGGTCGAAATGTGGACTTGTTCTTCGTCGAATGGATCCAGTGAGTCTTCGTAGAAGGTCGAAAGCGCAGAGACCGCAGAAGACAGGACAGCCATGGGGTGAGCGTTGCGTGGGAAACCATCAAAGAATGCTTTGATATCTTCATGCAGCATAGTGTGCGAGCGAATGTTGTGATCCCAGGCGGCAAGCTCATCACTGGTTGGCAGGTCGCCATAAATCAACAGGTAGGCGACTTCCAGGAATGAAGACTTTTCGGCCAGCTCATCGATGGGATAACCGCGGTAACGCAGAATGCCGTTATCTCCGTCGATGTAGGTGATAGCCGAGCGAGCGTTGGCGGTGTTCATGAAGCCGGGGTCGTAGGTGACGGTATCGGTATCACGCAGCACCGTAGCGATGCTCAAACCGTCGTTTCCTGCCGTTGCCTCAACACGTGCCAGGTCTACACCGGTATCTCCTACCGTTAGCTTGCCGTCGTGTTTTTCTGTCATGGTTTTCCCTCTTGTCCGTGCAACGTGACGCTTGCACTATGGCCACAGATCAGTGGCACTATTCGTTATGTCTCTGCCGTACAAATTTACCAATTTTAGTGACGCTTGAAACATTATGGCCAAACGATGTAATCATAACCCCGCATTGAGCCGGGTTACGGCACGATTGACGTCATGGTCGCTCGCAGTGATTGAAATCCGTATGTAGCCGTTCCCGGCGGGCGAATAAAAAACCCCCGGACCCACCAGTATGCCGGCGTGCGCGAAACGTTCGACTAACACCCACGAATCTTCAGCGCTGGGGCTGGTGACCTGTGGATCGCGCACCCAGAGATACAGACCCGCTTCCGAGTGTTCTAGGCTCAGACCGGTGTTCTCAAGGGCCGCGATGAGCTGCTCGCGACGGGCGCGATACCTTGCCTTTTGTTGGATTACGTGGTCGTCGTCGGTGAGCGCGGCGATCATGGCATGTTGGACCGGCCCGGGCACAACCATCCCGGTGTGCGATCGAAGGTTAATGAGGGCGGCTATACGTTGCGCATCACCAGCAACAAATGCGGCCCGATAACCGGCCATATTCGACTGCTTCGATAAGGAGTAGACCGACAACAGTCCAGTAAGATCACCGTCGGAGACAGACTCTTGCAGAATGCACGGGACCCGGCTGGTTTCCCACCTGCCCCACCCTAATTCGGCGTAGCACTCATCAGAAGCTACCACCGCACCGAGATCGCGGGCATCAGCAACGATCTCACGCAGGTCGTTTTCATCTTGGACGATGCCCGTGGGGTTGGCTGGTGAATTGACCCAGACAAGTTTGACCTTGGCACGTGTCTCAGGGTCTAATTCGCGCAGTGAATCGGCCGTCACGGAAGAGGCGCCTACGATTTTGGCGCCGATGTCATACGTTGGGTAGGCCACGGTCGGGTAGACAATGACATCGTCCGGGCCAAGTCCCATCAGCAGTGGTAGCCAGGCAATGAATTCTTTTGAACCAACCGTAGCCGCCACGTTGTCTCGGGTGAGCTGGTGGACTCCACGACGTCGTTCATACCATTGCGCGATGGCATCGCGCAATGGATCAGTTCCTGATGAGCCAGGATATCCTGGCCAGTTCGAGCCGGACTGCAGGGCCTGTTGAATCACGTGTGGGGTGGGATCCACCGGCGCGCCGATCGACAAGTCGACCATGCCAGTGGGATGCGCTTGCGCAGTGGCCTTATAGGGAGCCAGTAACTGCCAGGGATATTCGGGCAGGTCAAGCATTAAAGGTCATGCTCCTGTGGCGGGAGGGCTTCGATCAGTGGATGATCTTTGGGAATCAACCCAAGTTTCGCTGCGCCCCCTGGGGAGCCAATGTCGTCGAAGAACTCTACGTTGGCATCGTAATAATCAGCCCATTCTTCTGGAGTGTCATCTTCGTAATAGATGGCTTCCACCGGGCACACTGGTTCGCAGGCTCCGCAGTCGACGCATTCATCCGGGTGGATGTACAACATGCGCTCGCCTTCGTAGATACAATCCACCGGGCATTCGTCGACACAGGATTTATCCTTGAGGTCAACACACGGTAAGGCGATTACGTAGGTCATCTTCGCGTTGCTCCTTCACAGCGTTTCGTGTTTTACAGTCTACTGTTTCTCCCGAACACCGGAAACAGGTGTCGGATGCGCCTGAGGTGTCGCCAGCTGGGATGTAACGTGGCGAAGCAGTCGTGCCATCACGACCATCATGACTAATGTCAGCACCACAATGCCAACGTTCCAGGCCAGTGTAGCTATCACAAGGTGTGGTACAAATTCCCAGGTCTGGGCGTTGAGTGGCACACTGAAATGATCACCTTTGTTGAACCCCACGAGCGCAGCTAATGTCAGATATTGCGCGATCCCGGTCAAACCAGTCGCGACAATGCTCAAGCTGCGCAATCCAATCCAGTATTGCGCCAACCAGGCAATGACAAGCGCCGCCACGACGCCCCAGGGTAGGCCGAAACTACCAGTCCAGTAGGAGTTAAGGTGCAACACCGTACCGACAGCGCCCGTGAGCGTCCCCAGCAGGACCCCAACGATGCTCCATCCCAGCGGGAATTTGCGCTTACTGAGCTTCGGCGCGTGCCCGTGCGCGGGCGAGTTTGACTCGGTCATTAGCATCAAGCACCACCTTACGCATTCGAATAGCTTCCGGTGTTACTTCGACACATTCGTCGTCTCGGACCCATTCCAGTGACTCTTCAAGGGTCAGCACACGTGGTGGGGTGAGGCCTTCAAAGTTGTCTGCTGAGGCAGCACGGACGTTGGTTTGTTTCTTTTCCCGCACAATGTTGACATCCATGTCTTCGTTACGCGAGTTTTCACCAAGCACCATGCCCTCATACACATCCGCACCGGGTTGGATGAAAAATGAGGCGCGTTCTTGGAGGTTGATCATTGAATACGGGGTCGCGGTCCCTGCCCGGTCGGCCACGATAGAACCGGTGGCGCGGTACACGATGGCACCGGCCCATGGTTCATATCCGGCGGAGTACGACGAGGCGATACCGGCGCCGCGGGTCTCGGTGAGGAATCGTGTACGGAAGCCAATCAAACCACGAGCTGGGACTTTGAATTCCATACGCACCCAACCGGTCCCATTATTGACCATGTTTTCCATAACACCTTTACGTGAGGCCATGAGCTGGGTGATGGCTCCCATGTGTTGTTCAGGGATGTCGATGGTCATCAGTTCCATGGGTTCGTGGATGACGCCGTCGATTTCTTTGGTCACGACCTGTGGCTTGCCAACGGTCATCTCAAATCCTTCACGGCGCATCTGTTCTACCAGGATGGCTAGGGCTAATTCGCCTCGACCTTGTACCTCCCAGGTATCGGGGCGGTCGGTCGGCAGGATTTTCAGTGAAACGTTGCCGATGAGTTCGCGGTCTAAGCGATCTTTGATCTGGCGTGCGGTAACCTTGGCACCTTTGACTTTTCCTGCGAGCGGTGAAGTATTAATCCCTAAGGTCATTGAGATGGAAGGATCTTCCACAGTGATCTGTGGGAGTGGTTTCGGATCGTTGGGATCGGTGAGCGTATCACCGATCATGATGTCTTCAATCCCTGCGACCGCAACGATTTCTCCGGGACGAGCGGTGTCGGCAGGAACCCGATCGAGTCCTTTGGTCTGCAGCAGCTCGGTAATTTTGACGTTTTTAATGCCGTTTTCCGACGACCAGGCCACCGTCTGGTTCTTATTCAGTGTGCCGTTGTGAATACGCAGCAGCGCCAGACGCCCCAAAAACGGTGAGTAATCCAGGTTTGTAACGTGGGCTTGGAGGACTTCGTGTTCATCATACGTCGGGGCCGGAATGTGTTCCATGATGGTGGCAAAGAGCGGTTCCAGATCTTCATTCTCTGGCAACTGACCATCAGCTGGCTGCACGGTCGAGGCGCGTCCCGCTTTCCCGGAGGCATAGACCACCGGAACATCAAGTATTGCATCAAGGTCGAGATCGGGGACATCTTTTGCAACATCTTCGGCCAGACCAAGCAATAAGTCCATCGAATCTGAGACCACACCATCGATGCGAGCATCGGCACGATCGACTTTATTGACCAACAGAATCACGGGCTTGGCGGCTTCGAGTGCCTTGCGCAGCACGAAGCGCGTCTGTGGAAGTGGCCCTTCGGAGGAGTCCACAAGCAGTACGACCCCGTCGACCATAGATAAACCGCGTTCGACTTCGCCGCCGAAGTCAGCGTGTCCCGGAGTATCGATGACGTTGATGGTCACTTCTTGACCATTCGAGGCGGGACCGGAGTAGAACACCGTGGTGTTCTTGGCCAGAATGGTAATGCCCTTTTCTTTTTCCAACTCACCAGAGTCCATCACACGGTCTTCAACCTGTTTGTGTTCGCCGAATGCCCCGGTCGCGGTCAACATAGCGTTGACCAGGGTGGTTTTACCGTGGTCTACGTGGGCAACAATGGCAACATTGCGAAGATCTTCACGTGTGGTGGTCTGATTGGTCATGGGCATACCTCGTTTGAAGGTAGAAATGTAAGATGTGCTGCGGCCGAAGATACTTAGGGTGTGTATAAATGGGCCACGCCTCTAGTGTAAAGCACGCTTTGGCCATTGCGAACCGATCAGTCTTGAGGCGTAGTACGTGACGAAACGTGTATTTTGCGGGTAGAACTGTTCGTATGTCCAATCGCTCCGCTGTTATCACCACACCGAAAACACTGACCTACGGGTTAATGTTTGTTTCCGTGCTCGCGCTTGCGCTGAATCTGCGGGCCGCTGCCAGTTCCATCGGCCCGTTACTGGCAGAAATCGGCGACGGGATGCAATTTGGTGGTGGCGCATTAGGGTTCTTAACCTCGCTGCCTGGACTCATATTTGGGTTGCTGGGTCTACTTGCGGTGCGCATTGGGAAACGTTTTGGTATCTCTGCTACCTTATTCCTGTCCGCTGCTGCCATCGTGCTGGGCATTGGACTGCGCGCTTGGGTGGACAATGCCTGGCTATTTTTAGTCCTGTCGATCATCGGGCTGACCGGCATTGCGATCGCCAATGTGCTGATGCCTGCTTGGATCAAAATCCATGGTCGCCACCACACGGTAAAACTCATGACGGTCTATTCGGTCTGCGTGGTGGCTGCCGGTGCTATCGGTGCGGCCTTGACAGCGCCGGCAGCCCAATTCTTTTCCCAGGCATTTGACTCGGCCGACGGTTGGCGCGCTGCATTATCATTCTGGGGGATCTTGGCGCTGATTCCGGCAATTTTGTGGTTTGTGGTGACCAGACATATTGGTTACGACTATCCACAAAGCCCGGCACGTAGCACCCCCACCAAGCGGATCTTCCGATCGCCAGCCGCGTGGGCCATGATGGCTTTCTTCGCGTTGCAATCCACCCAGGTGTATGTGCAATTTGGGTGGCTGCCCCAGATATATCGTGATGCTGGTGTCAGCGCCAACGAGGCTGGCTTATTGCTGGCCACCGCGGCGATTATTGGCCTGGTGGGCAGTCTTATTATGCCTACGGTGGTTGATCGGTCGAGACGCTTATGGGTGTGGCCGGTCGCGTTTGGAGCATTTAGCGCGGTGGGCTATCTGGGCCTGTTCCTGTGGCCTGCCGGGGGTCGCTGGGTGTGGGCTATTTTACTGGGCGTTGGTGGGATGGCGTTTGCTACGGCCATCTCGCTCATTCCAGCTCGTAGTGTGGACCATGAAATTACGGCAAGACTTTCGGGTTTCGTCCAACCGGTTGGCTATATTTTGGCCGGAATCGGACCCATGTTGGTCGGCATACTCTATACGGCGAACAGCAGTTGGACTGCGACTTTAGGCTTTTTGTTCGTCCTTGCGATCTTGATGGCCCTGGCCGGAGCGTTGGCCGCCCGCGAGGTCAATGTCGATGATCAACTCTAGCGTACAGCTCTAGTTGATGGAGGCCTCATCAAGTGTGGTGGTCGCGCTGCGTGTTTCGCCATCAAGGGTTCGCCACACAACTTCCACCTCGTCCCCGGGGTTCTTATCACGAACGTAGCGTGAGATAAACGAGGAGTTCACGACTTTTTGGCCGTCGATTTCTAGGATAATGTCATCGGGTTGCAACCCGATCTGATGCCCCGCTGAGCCGTTGGTGACTTCCATAACGCGGGCTCCGCTGCCCGGTTCAGACGACACCACGATACCCAATGCTCCCCCGGCTCCGATCACCACATCACCGGAGTCATCCCCAGCCAGCACTTGTTCTACGACCTCAAGTGCAGTGACGATGGGCACCGCATAACCGTAGGCTTCATCGGTGTTTGTCGTGTTCTGGCTGGCAGCAGTCGATACGCCTATGACTTGCCCATTGGCGTCTACGGTAGGACCCCCGGAATAGCCGGGGACGATGTCAGCGGTGATCATGATGAGACCCTCAAGCCACTGAGCGGGCGAACCTGGCTCTTGGGGCTCAATGTGGATCGTTTCGTTGGTTCCCCCAACTTCTCCGACGACTGACGTTAAGTATCCTTGTCCCCCGGCATTGCCGACTCCTGCGACCTTGTCGCCGGTGTTGATTTCTCCAGGATTGATCGAAGCGACTTCAAGGGGTTCATCTGTGTCAATTTGTAATACCGCAATATCTTGACTGGCGTCCCGACCGAGCACGGTTGCTGAATAGCGTTCTTTCGTGTCGGCCATGGTGATGGTCACTGACATTGAGGATTCGACTACGTGATAGTTCGTGATCGCGAGACCTTCGGGGCTGACGACCATGCCACTACCAAATCCCAGGTACTGGTACACCTGAGTGTCGACCATGAAGATGCCGGGGGCTTTGGCCACCTCTTGTCCGGGGTCAAGACCAGGCCCGGTATGCTGACCACCACGCTCCCAGTCAACGGCTATCCCTTCGTGGATATGATCGAGGGTTTCGACCAGACCTTGCGTTGGTCCACCGGGGTCTGGGGTATCGGGTTGAGCCGGCTCAGTTTCACGGTCGGGGGCCAAAAGGTCCTCAACGGAGAAGTCTTCCAAGGCCAGCTCTTGACGGTCCCAGTCAAATACGAGCGCCAGGAAGCCAATCAGTAAAAAGCCAAACGCTAAGATGCCAATGCCATTGAGGATGAAGCTCAACGGACCTTTACGCCGGCGTCGTGGTGCGGAGGAATGATCCCAGCGGTCGTCATAACCGTTGAAGTATGAGATGGACCGAGACTCATCAGTGGAGTCGTGGACCGAATACACCCAACGCGGGTCCTGTCTGGGATCTATCTGGGTCCCGTAGTGTGTTTGGGGGCTAGACACTTGGTACGGCTGATCGTTGAAGGAGCGTGGCCCATAGGGTCCATAAGCATGCTGAGCGCCACCGCCCGGGCCGTAGGACGGATCAGGCGGTGGCGGTGGTGGTGGCGTCTTTGGTGAGCACTCCTCAGATGCCTGCCGTGACTGGTCAGGTTGGTGATCCTCTGGTTCAGAAGAAGATCTAGGATCTGAAGAGTACTGATTCACGCCGGTAGGTTTTCTTGATTGGGATTAGGCTCCCAAGTGCTCCAAGACTGCGTCGTAGTCTGGTTCAGTGGTAATTTCCTCAACGACCTGTGTGTAGGTGACTTCGCCGTGAGGGTTGACCACGATCACGCCACGTCCCAGGAGACCCTTCATCGGAGAGTCAGCTAGTTCAATACCGAAGTCCTCGCCGAAGGTTGAGCGGAAGGCCGATGCAGTGTGGGCACGTTCGATGCCTTCTGCGCCGCAGAACCGTCCTTGGGCGAAAGGCAGATCTTTGGAAACGTTGAGCACAATGGTGTTGTCCAGGTGCGTGGCACGTTCGTTGAATTCTCGTACGCTGGCCGCGCACACGCCCGTGTCCACCGAGGGAAAGATATTCAACAGCAGCCATTGACCTTCGTAATCCGAGTGCTTGACTTCCGAGAGGTCGGTTCCCACAAGGGTGAACTCCGGGATTTTTGAGCCGACTACAGGGATGTCGTCGACGGTCTGTACAGGGTTACCTTCTAAATGCGTTTTAGCCATGGCTCTACTGTATGCGTCCCCGGGAGGTTTTATCGACGGCTGTTCGCCGCTCAGTGTAAAACTTGTGGTCAACGTACATAGTGTGCGGCCGGTTCCGGAAGTCCAAAGACCCGATCGAAGGTCCAAGCGTAGATTGCGGTGTAGATCAAAAAGAAGATCAACAATCCGATTTCTAAAATGAAAGCTTCTAACAGACTCACTCCGAGAATCCATGCGATGGCTGGAATGAGCATGGCAACCAGGCCGCCTTCGAAGAGCACCGCGTGGGTGACACGCATGTACCAGGGCCGATGAGTGATACCTATGCGGCGTTCAAACGCTTCGAATCCCCAGTTGAAGATGAGGTTCCAGGTGAGCGCGACGGTGGATGAAACAACCCCGACGAGAAAAGCAGAGCCAGAATCATTACCTAATAGGGCCAGAATGATCGTGGTGAATCCAACCGCAAGAATCTCAAAGACCACAGCGTAGGTAATGCGTCGGTACAGTGGCGATCGAAAAATTCGACGACCGATCAACGCGTTACGACCGCCGGGGCCAACGGGGACCTTGGGGACGCTCGGGGCAAGTTCTTCTGGGGCTGTCACATCGCTAGGCTATCAAACCTCTGCTTCCCCTGACGTGGTGCTCGTCAGGGGCGCAATCGGGTCAGGTATAACGTCCAGCGATGTAGTAATCGATTGTCTCGAGGAAGGCCCTGGGCTGTTCGGAGTGGACCCAGTGTCCCGCGTTGCGGATCTGAATTTTTCGGGTCATGGGGAAGAGTTTGCGCATGGTCTCTGCGGCCTCGTCATTGACATAATCCGATTCGGAACCCTTGACCCACAGGACTGGGTGTCGGTCATAGCTTTGTGCGACGTCAGGAAAATCAACGATGGTGGCCAGGTTGTTGTAGAGCATCTGCAGATTGGGCTGCCATATGAAACCTTCATTATCATCGCGGATCAAGTTCTGAAGCAAAAAGCCGCGGACTCCTGCATCGTCGATATCGGTCTTCAGTTTGGCATGCGCGTCACGACGTGAGCTGACCTGAGACAGATCGAGATTGAGTAAGGTCCCGAGCAGGTGTTCAAATTCGCTGGTGGTTGAGCGTGCCGGTGAGATGTCTTCGATGATGAGTCCGGCGGTCAGCTCTGGGTGACGAAGCGCTAGGAGCATGGCAACTTTTCCACCCATGGAGTGTCCGAGGATGACGGCTGGCCGCTCTTTGCAAAAATCTCTGCGCAGTTCTTCGGCGACCAGATCGGCCATCTCAATATAATCAAATTCGGTGGTCCAACACGAAGCGCCGTGGTTGGGTAAATCGACGAGCAGTGAGCTCGTAGTATCCTGCAGTCCCTTTGCGATCGTCGTGAAGTTTTTGCCTCGGCCCATCAGTCCGTGCAAGAACACAATCCGCCGTGGGCCACCTTCGATGAGTTCAGTGTGGATACGACCGGTTGGATCCGAGCAGTTAATCATGTCCCTTAGCTTAGTGAGGACCCCTGCTATCCGCACGTTGGCGTTCATGGAGGCGACATATACACCTCATGAATATATCTTGGGTGCTTAGTGTTTTTGGGCTGCCTTGGCGAATTCTGCGGCCTGCGCTTTTTTATTGCGCGAACTATTGACCACGCCCATGACAAATAATCCACCGGCAATCACGACGCTGCCCAGTCCAATGAGCACGCCTTGCAGTGTAGTACTACTCATCCTGTAATTGGCACCATCGCTGAGGATAGCCTCCTGTGCACAGTCAATGGTGTAGGTCCCTTCGCGAGCTTCAAAATGTGAGAACACGACATGTTTGGCATCGGCAAGGTCTGGTTCATGGGCGAGAGCTTTCGTGTCGGTGACCCGCTGTGATGAGGTGCTGGTGGTCACCGGTTCGCCAGTCGCGTCGGTAATCGTACACTGTTGCATCTCTTCGGCAATCGAGGGTTCTGCCGAACGATAGTAAAATGACAGGACCGTGTATTTGGCGTCCTTGAGCTCCACCGCGGTGGCTTGCGCGCCGATGCGTCTGCCGGTTTCGAAGGCATCAGCATAGGACTCGCCCACATCGGAAAAAGTATTCATAATCCCTGACACCGTTATCACGATGGCGGTGACCAGGCCGACGACACCCACCGCGATACTGGCTAGCAGGTAGCCGGCGACTGGTCGTCGTGATGATCCAGCAGTCGAGCGTTGCGGCATGGATGTTAGGCGTGCGGGGTCGGATACTGAGGCGGGGCAGCAGGGCCAGCACCTGGATACGGGCTCCCCCCGTAGGGCGGGTACTGCTGCTTCTTGGATCGTGAGCGACGGACCAGACCGATGATCGTCAAGACCGCGCCTGCCAAGAAGAGGACACCGGCGCTCAACACTGCGATGCCAATACCGAGGAAGCCACCGAAGGGCATGGAGCCGCCCAATGCCACAGGGTAGTTCGTACAGGAGATCTCGTAGACGCCGTCGGCGGTGGATTCAAACGATTGGATCGACTCGTAGGCCACATCGTTGAAATCCATTTCTAAATCTGCGGATTGACGAGTGACGTCATTGCCTTGCTGGTCAGTCACGGTGCAATTGGCGCCATTGGTGATGTTGGGATCTTGATACAGATACCAATGATTGTCCCCCAGCCCATCGACTGTCACGGCCTGGTCGATGCTGTACGTCGAGTCTGCAAAGTCTTGGAACTGATTGACCGACGAGATGGTCAATGTGACAATCGCGATAATGCCACCGATAACGCTCACACCAATCATGATGAGTCCGGCGATGAGCATTCCAGTGCCCGGTCGACGGCGATTCTGGCGTTGGGTCGGTACGTTTTCAGGTTGATATGGACCTGGAGGTGGCGGGGTATACGACATGTGTTCCTTTGAAAGCTGTGACGGTATCTCTAGTGTGCCAGATTCGGCCACTACGACCAAGCAAAGTCACGCTCGGTAGTTTATATCCGACCTAGTCAGCAAGTCGTATCAAGGCATGCACCTTGCTTTTGAGAATGTCCGAGATGTTCGACACAGTGGGTAGCACCGGGTGCTGTGCGATCACAATGGTTTGGTATGCAAATGGAGTTGTTTACCGTGCCAGCGTTCACGCAACCACCGATCATGGGTTGCTACGATGACGGTTCCTGGATACTTCCCAAGTGAGAGCTCAAGTTCGGTCACGAGGAGCAGTGACAGGTGATTCGTTGGTTCATCCAAAAGTAATACGTCAGTCGGATGCGCCAGCAGCACTGCCAAGTCCAATCGTCGCTGTTGTCCAACACTGAGCGTGGCAATGGGACGGTGTTCATCCTGTGGGGATAGCAGGCCGTACGTTGCAAGTGGAAGGGTATCAGCTCGATCAATTCCGACTGCTTGCTCATAGCCCACCCGAGCCGTGAGGTCTGCTTGTTCACCCCAGGTACTTTCTTGACGCAATATTCGATAGGTCAGCTCTTCAGTACGTTCCAGTTGCCCGTGAGTGGGTAACAATTCACCTGCTAGGACTTGCAAGAGGGTGGATTTTCCGGTGCCGTTAGCCCCGGTCAGGAGAAGATGATCACCGGTTTCAATCGTGAAAGAGATCGGCTGCAGGCGTGATGCCACGCCAATATTCTTGGCACGTACCACCCATTCAGGGCCCGGTTTTTGTGCCTGGGTCTCGGTGGTTGCGATGTCCAGTCCCTGGAACGTTAGTGGTGATGGGGGCTGTACAAGCTGACGACGCTCTGCCTCGGCCAGTCTGGTCCGGGCGTCGTTGACCCGTCGTGACACGACTTTCGCGTTGCGATCCGCATAAAATTTCTTGGCGCTGCGGCTTTCCGTACGCGGTTTCCAGTCGCTGTGGCCTACCGTTTGACTGTGTTCGATCGCGGTGCGAAGGCGTTTCAGTTCGTCTTGTTCCCTACGGTATTGGTGCTCCCAGCGTTGTCTGGCTTGCTGTCGAAAACGCAAATATTCGGAATATGAGCCACTAAACCGCGTCACTCCGACGCTAACGGGAGTTTCATCGGGAAGTTGAGCTGCGACCGTTTGGGGTGCAGGATCAAGGTCAAGTATCGAGTCCACGGTCTCATCCAGAAATGCTCGATCGTGACTGACAATCATAACCGGACCATGCCACGCGGTGAGCACTGCGGTTAGGTAAGCCAACGCCTCGTCATCCAGATGATTGGTGGGCTCATCGAGCAACAATATGTCCGGTCTAGACAGTAATAAACTGGCCAGCGCGAGTCGGGCCCGTTGTCCCCCGGAAAGGTTTGCCACAGTGTGGTGGCGAATAAGGTCGCCAAGCCCCAGCCCATGGACGGTGGTTTCGATACGTGAGTCGATATCCCAGGCGCCAAGTAGCTCGGCTGTATCTAACGCTGTGACGTACCGATTCATGGCACGTGATTGCTCAGGAGCAACCGCAAACGCTTGGGCTGCGGCCTCGACATCTACTTGGGCACACCGTAAACGTTGCACCGAGTGTTCCAACACCTCTGCAACGGTGTGCGACTCGATAAACTGCGGTTGCTGGCGGAGAAACCCGACGTTCAACGCCTCACCACCAGACGTTAAGGTTTCCACGCTTCCCGTGTCAGGGGTCAATTCTCCTGCAAGGAGTCGCAGCAGCGTTGATTTTCCCGAACCATTTTCGCCGATGACGCCCACGCGTTCGCGCTGTGCGACCGAAAACGAAATATCGGTGAAGACCCGATGGTGCCCGAAAGATTTCGAGATCCCAGAAACTTTAAGGTGAGTAAAACGTTGAGTAGAAGACACAATGATTCCTGTTAACTGGCGTTCCCCGCCGGGCATAAACCTCAGTCGCGGGGCGAAACAGAATCAATTCTTCATGTCCGATATATTATTGCACTCTCAGAATTCAAGCAACACATCGTACAATCAGCACAGTGCTGTGATCTCGCCATTGTGCTGAGTCTATAAGACGACGCGTTGGCCGGTTATCGGCCAACGCATGGGGCAACCATTCAGCGGCCCGGGTGTGAAATGTATCAGGCGGTTAGGAGAACGGAAGCACGCTACTGTAATCCCCCGCTGCATCAGCGCATCGCGGCCCGCGACGGCCTGGTGTCCAAGAATGTCGCCTAGACCGTGTCAAGCATTTGGAACCTTTAGCGTCCCGGCTCCACGACGACGAATCACAGGGATCGTCACGCCTGCAGTGACACCGCCCATTTGGGGCTTGCCGCAGGACAATGCGTTCGACGCCCACTCTTCAGAAACTGGGGCTATCACGGTGGGATCTGGTTGTATGGCGGGGCGATGTGCCGAACGATGGGCGCGGACACGATCCCGCAATACTGCCGCGGGTTCCTCCGCGCCAATAATCTCAAATCCGCCCTCGACGATCATATCGAGATCAGCTTCAGCGGTCTGGCCTTCGACCGTGAGGTAATCGCCCAGGAAGATGGAGTTGGCAACATGGAGGCTTAGTGGCTGCCAACTGCGCAAATGCATCTCTCGTCCGCCTGCAATCCGTAGCTCATGGTCGGGACACATCAGGCGGACCGCGCAGAGGATACGCATGGCTTTCTGCGGGGTCAACTCGTAGGTACCGGCCATTGGGGTGTCATCAAAAGGAATCAGAAAGTTCACCGGAATCGAATCTGAGTCGACCGTTTGGAGTGCCTGGATAACCTCAATGATCTGTTCATCGGTCTCCCCCATCCCAACAATTAATCCGGAACACGGGGACAAGCCGGCGTTTCGAGCACGTGACACGGTGTCCACTCGATCGGCAAAGGTGTGGGTTGTGGTGACCTCCGGGTAGTACGACTCAGCGGTATTGAGGTTGTGGTTATAGGCATCAACACCTGCAGATTTCAATGTCTCAGCCTGGCCCTCCTTGAGGAATCCCAGGCAGGCACATACTTCGACCTCCGGGTTGCTGCCTTTTATGGACGCCACCATGTCGGCAACTTTGCCGACATCACGGTTGGACGGGCCTCGGCCAGAGGCTACCAAGCACACTCGGGAGGCGCCGCCCGAGAGTCCGAATTCCGCTTGGCGCTGGGCTTCGCTGGTCGGCAGCCAGGGATATTTCAACACATCGGTATCTGAACCTAACCGTTGCGAGCAATAGCCGCAGTCTTCTGGGCATAGACCGGACTTAATGTTCACCAAGTAGTTGATTTTGAGTTGGTTCCCAAAGTATTGGCGCCGCACTTTCGATACCGCAGCAACTAATTCCAAGAGTTGATCATCGGTGGAGCGCAGCACTGCTAGCGTCTCTTCCGCCGTAGCGGGCTCGCCTGCGCACGCGCGCTCGGCGATTTCAAAAAAACTACTGAACGCTGTTCAAGTGTTGAACAGTGTTCAGTAGTTGTCAATCGTTGACCCCTCGATGCGTTTAGGAATCCAGATCCACCCTTCTGACTTGGCGATCTCTCGGAAGCGTTCTGGTGGTCCGTGACAGTGACCTCGCAAGATTTGCTGGCTAACCAAGCTTGCGATAACGGCATCCAGGGCGTCATCGTGTGCTTCAACGAGTGTTTGGTAACCATTCCATTCCAGCCTTGGAAAGCATCGGGCAATTTCCTCGACAATTTGCTGACGCACAACCGATCCCTGTGCCGATTTATAACCTCGGTACGGCATCCCCCAACAATGCAGCGCAGCTGCGGGATAGACTTCGGCAACAGCGCCAGATCCGTCTCGATTGACATTGATACGACTCTCGCGCAGCCGCGCTTCGATCCCAGCCCACCGAAAGGCAGGATAGGCAATCAGATTGGCTGAGACGCTCAGTGGCATGAGCCCCGTGAGGCGGTGGATTTCACGATCGGTGGTCCGTAATGCCAGTTCGCGACGCCACTGCGGACCGGTGGACATCGGGCTTGGTAGCTTATGTTCAGCATGCGCTTGGAGCAACGCGACAAAAGGTTGTGGCCAACCAAACGGAATATCCACGCCGGTCAACTCAGCCGACCTGACGGCATCGATTATGTCGTCATCGGTGTTGCCGATCGCCACAAAGTCAACGATGAGGCGCCCATTCTCGTCGCGAAGCACGGCCAGGCCAGTATTTTTCGGATCTGCTGCAAGATCTATGCCACAAAATCGCATGACCTCACCGTAGTTCATCTGACACTTGTGACCGCCCGCGGATCGACGCACATTACGTTTTTTCATGAACAATCCCACAGCAGCACCCCGCGAGATTTCGCTGTGTTCGCACCCAACGAAGATCTCCAGAGCACTCAAGAAGTCAACGGATTGTTCATGAAAGCGCCCAAACCCCCGTATCGATGCGATCACATCTCGGTATGTATCTGCTAACAAATCGTAGATATTATTTGATTTCAGTTGATTTACCGCCATAAGGTGACAATGTTCCCGGCCTGTGACCTTGCGCTGAATACTTCGCGCCGTACTTGCTCACAGCCGGGCCTATTCACTGTATTGTCAACGAGAGGCAAATCATGGCTGGTGCCGTGGGCTCTTCCCCCATCCAAGATGCGCAGACTCCAGAAAATGGACAACATTCTGGGCAGCAGGGTTCACCGGAGAAACCAAAATATTCGGCGGTTAATAAACCGGTTTTTATCACCTCGGCCATATTAATCGTGGCCTTTGTGCTCTGGGCTTGGCTCTTGCCGGGCCAGGCTGAAACCGTCATCTTCGGCTCAATGGACTGGGTGGCCACCAATCTAGGCTGGTATTACGTGCTGACGGTCACCATCGTCGTGGTCTTTGTTCTCGTGGTGGCCTTGACCAAGGTCGGGCGAGTCAAAATGGGCCCAGACCATTCAAAGCCGAGGTTCAATCTCTTTACGTGGGCGTCGATGCTGTTTGCCGCTGGCATTGGCGTCGATTTGATGTTCTTTGGGATCTCTGGCCCGGCAACAAACTTCCTCACCCCGCCCGAAGCAGAAGGCCTCTCTGATGAGGCCGCTCGCATGGCACCCTTATGGACTATGTTCCACTACGGTATCCCCGGTTGGGCGTTGTATGCGCTCATGGGGATGGGGATCGGGCTCTTTGCATACCGCTACCACCTGCCGTTGAGTATTCGCTCGGCTCTCGCCCCGATTTTTGGTAAACGTATCAAAGGTCTCCCCGGCCATGCGGTCGATGTAGCCGCCGTTTTAGGCACGATCTTTGGTATCGCCGTCTCCTTAGGCATCGGTGTCGTCTTTTTGAACTACGGCCTGTCCTATATCTTCGGGATCCCACAATCGATGGCGGTTCAGATCGCGCTCATGGTGCTCGCCGTGGGTATTACTATTATCTCCACCGTCACCGGCGTGGATAAAGGTATTCGCCGTCTCTCCGAACTCAACGTCGTGCTGGGCATCATTTTGATGCTCTGGGTGCTATTTTCTGGCAATACCGCCCAGTTGATGAATCAACTGGTCCAAAACGTTGGAGACTTCTTTTCCCGCTTCCCCTCAATGATGATGAACACCTTTGGCTACACCGAAGGGCATCCCGACTATCCGGCGGGTGACTGGTTACAAGACTGGACCCTGTTCTTCTGGGCCTGGTGGATTGCCTGGGCAGCCTTCGTAGGCTTGTTCTTGGCACGGATTTCTCGTGGACGAACCCTGCGCCAATTCGTCTTGGGCGTGTTGCTAATTCCATTTAGTTTCATCCTGTTGTGGATCTCAATCTTTGGCAATGGAGCTCTGGCATTCTTCCGAGGCGGCGACGAAACCTTCTTAAATGAAGCCATCTCACTGCCTGAATCAGGCTTCTTCACGCTGTTGGACCAGTACCCGGGGGCAACGTTTAGTATCGGTTTGGCTGTCGTGACCGGACTGTTGTTCTACGTCACCTCAGCGGATTCCGGTTCACTGGTCATGGCCAACCTGACGAGTAAACCTTCTGCAGCAGATTCCGACGGCGCCCCGTGGCTACGTATCTTCTGGGCCATTGTCACCGGTGCTTTGACACTGGCAATGTTGTTCATCGATGGGGTGTATACGCTGCAGGCGGCGACGGTCATGATCGGCCTTCCGTTCTCGGTGGTTGTGTACCTGATGATGATCAGCCTGTTCAAAGTGTTGCGGACCGAACGACAGAGTATCGATTCTAAGAAAGCCACGATGCCGGCTGTGCTGTCCAGCATGCGTGACACCGGTCGACCGTCGGCCACCTGGCGTCAGCGCTTGGCTCGCCGGATGTCGTGGGCCACGGCCGCACAAGCGCGAGACTTTATCAACAATGTGGCGACTCCAGCAGTTGAGGAAGTCGCTGAGGAACTGTCCAAACACGGTGCTGACGTAACATGCAGCCGCGGGATGCATCCTGACTATCCAATCCCTTATGTGGATTTGGTGGTGCACTTCCCCGACCAAGACGAGTTCAAATATCAGCCGTACCCTGTCGCCTATAACGTTCCCAACTATGCGACCAATATTGCAGCGGTTGAAGAAGTCTTCTTCAAGGTAGAAATCTTCACCCTGACCGGTTCACAAGGCCAAGACATTATGGGCTATACCAAAGATCAGGTCATTTCTGACATTCTTGATGCCTACGATGCGCACATGATGTACATGTCAATGATCGGCGATAAGGGCTCACCATCCAGCGTGGTTCAGGTCGATATCCCCGAAGAATGGACCGACAGCGATCAGGTACGAACTACAACGAATGCGATACCGGTCGTGTCCGATGAAACCGATGACAACACCTCCACAAATCAAGGAGCACCTTCCCATGACCGCTAACCCCGTGCACACATTATTCATCGATGGTCAATGGGTGCCCGCCTCTGACGGCGGCACTCGCACCATCTACTGTCCCGCCGACGGACGTGAAGTCGGGGTCGTTTCAGAAGCGACGACTGCAGACACCGAACGGGCAATTCTGGCCGCACGCAAGGCTTTCGAATCCGGTGTCTGGGCTGATCGTCCAGCCATTGAACGCGGGGATTTCCTGCTCGACGTCGCTGCCGAACTCGGCCGCCGCAAGGATGAATTCGCTCGTGCCGAAGCACTGGATACGGGGAAACGTCTCGTCGAAGCTGAAGGCGATATGGACGATATCATTGCGTCGTTCCGGCACTTCGGCAAGATCGCAGATCACTACCCCGGCCGTTTGGTTGATGCGGGCGATCCTGCCGTGATCTCGCGCGTGGTTCATGAGCCCATCGGCGTGGTGGGCATGATCACTCCCTGGAATTTCCCATTGCTTCAGGCTGCTTGGAAGATTGCGCCAGCTTTGGCCGCCGGGAACTCCTTTGTCCTCAAGCCGGCAGAGCTGACTCCTCACACCGCCCTGTTGATCGCCGATGTGCTCGATAGCCTCGGTCTGCCAGCCGGCGTGGCCAACGTTGTGCTGGGCGATGGCGCGGTCGTGGGTGCGCCATTGTCAAGCCATAAAGAAGTGGACCTGGTGTCCTTTACCGGTGGTTTGGTCACTGGGCGAACCATTGCGCGTTCCGCTGCTGACACAGTCAAAGATGTGGCATTAGAACTTGGGGGTAAAAACCCAAACATCATCTTTGCGGACGCCGACTTCGAGGCAGCCTTAGATAACGCGCTCAATGCAGGCTTTTTAGACTCAGGTCTCGTGTGCTCGGCAGGAACACGATTGATCATCCAAGACACCATTGCCGAACAATTCGTCGATGAACTCGTGCGCCGAGCCGGAAACATTGTCATGGGTGGCCCCTTCGATGACAACGCTGAGACCGGCCCCCTGATCTCCAAGGAGCACCGCGACAAAGTCACCGACTATGTCAACCGAGGTATTGAAGCTGGCGCGCGCTTGCGGGTCGGCGGGCACTGGGGCGGCGAAGAGCACAAGGATGGCTATTTCTACGCGCCCACCGTATTAGACCGGTGCACCGCAGACAACCCAGCCGTCGTCGAAGAAGGCTTCGGTCCGGTGATCACCGTAGAAACCTTCAGCACCGAAAAAGAAGCCATCGCGATTGCCAACGATACCGATTACGGCCTGGCCGGAGCGGTGTGGTCCTCCGATTCTGGTGTGACCAACCGGGTGTCGCGCAAACTGCGCCACGGCACGATCTGGATTAATGACTATCACCCGTATCTGCCGCAGGCCGAGTGGGGAGGCTTCAAACAGTCCGGTATTGGTCGTGAGCTCGGTGTCAGCGGGTTGGAAGAGTACACCGTGTCCAAACATATCTACGAAAACACTGAACCGGCAGTCTCGGGCTGGTTCCCCCAGAAGAACGCCAACTAAACGTAGCAGGAATGGAGCAGAATTTGACAACAACGAACTACGACTATTTGGTCATTGGTGGTGGCTCAGCCGGAGCTGTGGTCGCAGCCCGGTTGAGTGAAGACCCCAACGTGACCGTCGCGCTGTTAGAAGCGGGCCCGACCGATATTGATAAAGACGAGGTCCTGCAGCTCAACCGTTGGCCAGAACTGCTGGAATCCGGGATGGACTGGGACTACCCGATCGAAGAGCAAGAAAACGGGAACTCGTTTATGCGCCACGCCCGTGCCAAGGTACTGGGCGGTTGTTCCTCGCACAACTCCTGCATCGCATTCCACCCACCTGCCGAAGACATGGATCTGTGGGAAGAAATGGGTGCTGAAGGCTGGAACGCTGAAACCATGCTGCCGTTGATCAAGCGCATGGAAACCAATGACAACTCCGGTGAGCACAACGGCACCGATGGCCCGGTCGAATTGATGAACGTGCCGCAAAACGATCCGGTTGGTGTCGCACTACTAGATGCCTGTGAACAGCAAGGCATTCCCAAGGTGCAGTTCAATAATGGCTCTACCGTGGTCAATGGTGCCGGATTCTTCCAGATCAACTCCAAGAAAGACGGCACTCGCGCCTCCTCATCGGTGTCCTACCTGCACCCGATTATGGATCGTGAGAACCTGACGATTCTGACTGATCACTGGGTCACCAAGATCTTATTTGACGACAACGATCGTGCCATTGGGGTCGAATACCTTAACAACGCCTTTGCCCGCACGGCAACGCTGAGCGCTAATCGCGAGGTGATTGTCTCGGCCGGTGCGATCGATACGCCAAAATTGCTGATGCTCTCAGGTATTGGTCCAGCCGATCACCTCAAAGAAGTTGGCATTGACCTCCGTGTGGATTCCCCCGGAGTTGGTTCTAACCTGCAGGACCATCCAGAGGCTGTGATCTCCTGGGCATCGAATGTTCCGATGACTCGCGAAGCCACTCAGTGGTGGGAAATTGGGATCTTCTCCCCCACCCAAGAGGGACTGGATCTGCCTGATTTGATGATGCACTACGGCTCGGTACCGTTTTCGATGCATACCCGACGCCACGGGTACCCGCACGAAGATGAATCCTTTGCGCTGACCCCGAACGTCACCCACGCAAAATCTCGCGGTACCGTGCGGCTGCGCTCGCGTGACTACGCGGATAAACCAAAAGTTGATCCGCGTTACTTCACGGACCCAGAGGGCCATGACATGCGCGTGGCCGTTGAAGGGATCAAGCTGGCCCGGAAGATCGTTGCACAGCCAGCCATGGCCGAGTTTGCCGGCCGTGAGCTCTTCCCAGGCAAAGACGTCCAGACGGATGAAGAAATCGCCGAGTACGTCACCAAGACGCACAACACGGTCTATCATCCAGCTGGCTCGTGCCGCATGGGCCCGGTTGATGACGAGATGTCGCCGCTGGATCCACAGCTACGCGTCAAAGGTACCAAAAACCTGCGCGTCGTGGATGCCTCCGCCATGCCACAGTTGACCGCAGTCAACCCGAACATCACCGTGATGCTCATGGGTGAACGCGCCGCTGATCTGATCAAGGCTGATCAGTAGTTTCTTACTTCCTGACGGCGGGCTCCTC
>DATBUL010000063.1:0-14373 GCA_036516115.1 Enteractinococcus sp.
CGGCTCATGGATGTCGCCGGTGACGCGCAAACGTTGGCGGCAGCACTGAATCACTCGGCACTGAATTTGGCCAATGCCGCGGGGGCCGCGATCGGCGGTGCGGTGATTGCCGCAGGATTCAGTTATTCGGCTCCGGCACTGGCCGGCACCGCCCTGGCGATCGCCGCGATCCTGGTGTGGGTGCCCACGATGCTGCTGCGGCGTCGGCAAACGGCGTCATCCTGATAAATTCTGATCCAGGAATTCGTCCATATAATCCATGGCCATCATCAGCCCGTAGAACACGGCAGCTCGCAGCGGCTCGGGAATCTCGGGGTCCCGCAGCTCGGGTCCTAAGAGGCCGAAGGCATGTAGGGAGCGCAGATATTCATCGGAGCGCTGCTGGACCAGTTGGGCGCGGAAATCATCCGGTGAGGCTTCGGTGGCCGGGGGCATCTCCGCCAGGGAGTTCAACAGCCGACCAAGGGTATGACCCACCGCTGACACCTCCAGCGGGGTATGTTCGAGGCCGTGAATCAAAAAGATTTTCACATAAGTCGCGATGATGCCTTCGGCGGCTTCAAAAGATATCTCATCACCGTCGAAGGATTCCTCGGCTGCGGGGCCCAGTGCCACGGTGCCATCCGCGACGACGATTACCCCGAGTTCTTCAAGCGTCCACCACCAGATCATCAGTTCCGGCACATCCAGGGCAGATTCCACATAATCCCGGCTGGGACGCTTGCGCAACCCGGTGGCACCATAGATCCTCAGGCCAATCATCGACCCAATCCGGTGGATGTCTTGGGCCTGTGGGATGCCGTTGTCGGTGGTGGGTTGCGGGGTGGCTAACCACTCGCGCATCGTGGCCACACCGGAGACAATCGGCAACTGGCGCATCGCGCTATATCGGGTGTCGCGGTCGACGCGTTGGGCCGCGGTCAGAATCTCGTCAAAATCCCAGGGCGGGGCCTTATGCACCACGGTCATATCGGTAATCTTGGTGTGCGCGTGATGCCAGCGATCCGGTTCCAGGTCGGTGCGCAGCCGAAATTGCAGATAGTGTTTGATAATTTCCAGGGCAGTGACCACGTACTGGGGTTGCGTATTGGCCAACACGGCCATGATCCACACATCGAAATCTTCCGGATCGTGCGGATTAATATCTTCCTTATACGCGTCGTCGACCATCGAACCGAAGATGATCGAGATTTTCGAGGCGACGTCAGCAACTTCATCCTGGGTTTTCAACCAGCCAGAAAAGTCATCCAAATACTCCTGCGATGACGCCCTGCGATCGCCGTCTTCTGCGGGGCGTTTCGTGACGGTCAGTGCAGGCAGAAGTTCATCCAAGACTCGTTGGAAGGTCGCGTTTTGGTGGTTGGCCACGGCCGTGATGGTTGCCGCCACCAGGTAGACGCCGGCTCGAGCCACCTCGAAACCACCGTGGTTGGTCAACAGCGTATCCAGAGATCGGAAGGCGGTGCCTTTGGAGGCCATGGCCGAGATCTCTTCGGCCGCGACCTTCGTTTTCGGGTCGACCTTCGGGATTTCCACAACCTGCAATGCCGGGTGCAGTGCAGCGTTGCGATAGAGAATGTCGAGGTTTTCCATGGTCACCCCGGTCAGGTGACCACTCGAGGGTCGATGCCGCGTGGGAGCCGGCCCGATCGAACCAAAGAGGCTTTGGGCTTCGCCCACATTTTCGGTGTGCAGGGCAATCACGAGCTCGCGCAGCGTATTGATCGCTCGGGCACGTTGATCGCCGACCGGTGTGGACAGTTCCATGTTGTGGCGTTCGACCGCGCGCGTGAGTGCTTCGTTGAGCTCGTCGGGATCGGCAGCTGCCAGGTTGTCGATGTCGATGCCTTCGGCAGCCAAAAGTGGCGCCAGCTGTTGCATCAGCTCAGCGTCAGCCCCAACGCGGTGTCGGATTTCTACGCCGGGTGGTAGGTGTAAAAATTCTGGGTCGTCAGATGGAGACTTCGAAGCAGTCATATGCCGACGATAGCAACGCTGTGGCGCTGATAACAGGTTCTATAGCTGACCAATGTTGTCACCCGGTTGCCCCACTGGCTCCGGTAAATGCAGTTTGGCCATGACAGCGTCGATATTGTCCGGGGCAGATTGTGTTCCTAACGCCGAGACCAACATCGTCACCACAAAAACTAACGGCACGGACCACAGGGCGGGGTAATTCAAAAAGGTCGCGGTGAGTCCTTCCAGCTCCAGAACCTGGCTGGCAATGAGCGAGGTCAGCGAGACGAAGGCGCCGGTGATCATTCCGGTGATCGCCCCGTGCACGGTCAACCCGCGCCACCAGATTGCCAACAACACGATGGGAGCTAAGGAGGAGGCGGTGAAGGTGAACACCATAGCCACCGCGCCGGCCAGCGCTAATCCCGTGGTGACAAATGCGGCAACGATGGGCAACACCAGGGCCATCACGGCACCGATGCGGAAGCCACGCACGGTGCCGCCGAAGAATTCTTGGGACACCACGCCAGATATTGACACGACGAGTCCCGAGGCGGTGGATAAGAAAGCGGCGAACGCTCCCCCGGCGACGAGTGCGGTCAACAGGTCACCCAACATTCCGGTGAAGATCGCATCGGGCAGGTGTAACAGGGCCGTGTCGGTGCTCGCCGAGGCGGCTAATTCCGGTAACACCGCGCGAGCGACGACGCCCAGAATCATGGGCAGCGCGTAGAATCCGGCCAGCAGGCCCAGCAGCAGGACCGTGGTACGCCGAGCGGAGGGGCCGTCCGGGTTGGTATAGAACCGGACCAAAACATGCGATAACCCCAGCGTGCCTAGCATCAGAGCTGCGACCAGGGAAATCGTTCGATAGGTACTTTCGTGGGTTTCCACGACCAATTCGGTTTCAAACGCATTGGCCAGGTCGGGGATGACATCGGCCTCCCCGGCTCCGACGCGCAACAAAATAAACATCGTGGGAATGAGCAGTGCGGAAAGTTTGAACCAGTACTGCACGGCCTGAGCGATGGTCACCGACCGCATCCCGCCGGAAATGACAGTGGGTAACACGACCAGAATGACAATCGCCGGGCCCAACCAACCGGGTAGCCCGGTGGTGGCAGACAGTGCGATGGCCGCCCCGTGCAGCTGCGGGATGATGTAGAGCCATCCGGTGAAGACCACCAGCATGGCGGTCAGTCGGCGTAGTGCCCGAGATGGCAGCCGCAGGCTCATCAGATCCGGGATCGTGTACGCCCCAGAACGGCGCAGGGGTGCCGCGACAAAAACTAATAAGGACAAAAACCCTGCGGTGTAGCCGATAGGAAACCATAACCCGTGGGTACCAAAGGCCATGATGAGGCCCGCGACGCCTAAGAAACTGGCCGCCGAGAGGTATTCGCCGGCGATTGCCGAGGCATTCATCCAGGGTGGCACGCGTCGTGACGCGACATAAAAATCCCGGGTGGTGCGGCTCCGGCGCAACCCGTGGACGCTAATAATGATCGTCACCACGCACACCAGCCCGATCGAGCCCAATACCAGGAGCGCATTTTGGTTCATGAGGCCGCCTCGCCGATGAGTTCGTGCTGCAGCTGGGCTTCGCGGGCGCTGGCTTGGCGAACATAGAACCACCCCAGAAACAGGATCAGCGGGATCACGATGACGGCGGGGAAAAACCATTCCATCGGGACGCCAAGCAGTTGGGTCTGTGCCAGGGCGGGGCTGAAATGAAACGCCAGGTTGACCGCAACCACCAGCCCAAAGAACCAGGACATCAGGCTGACGGCCAGTCGCAGTTGCATGCGCATTAACCGACGCACTGTTTGCGTTGAAGGTTGATTCTTCTGAGCAGCAGCACCCGGGTTGTGCAGGACCTCTTGGACACTGGGCAAACCGGTGGGCGTCACGACTCGCACCCGTCGGGCCCGCATGACGCGCAGCGTTTCGGGAACCGGCGCAGGCGGAAGAGGATCGCGAATGAGGTCGAGCTCAAAGTCCTGGTCATCAAGGTGTTCGGGATCGGTCATCCACCACTCCGTGGCACCGATCGGAAATTGAGTTGCTTGAGTCGCTGGCGTACCTGTGGCATCAACCGTCTACTGACTGCCAATTCGGTATCCCCGATGAAGATAAACATTTTGCCGTCTTGCTGGACGATCTTGTTGGCGTAATTGAGATTCACAATATGTGAGCGGTGGATGCGCACGAAATCATAGGCGGCCCATTCCTCTTCAATCCCGGCCAATGAGATACGCAGCAGGTAGGAGTCGTCTTCGGTATAAATACGGGCGTAATCGCCCTGCGCCTGCGCCCAGCGGATGGCTCCAATCGGGACAAATAACTGCTGAGCGCCCTGTTGGACGGTGACTCGCCCCTGTTCGGGTATTTGCGCCATACTACCGGTCTCGACGCGGTTGAGCGTTTTCCGTAGAGCCTCGTGGAGTCGTGCCGGTCGAACCGGTTTGAGAAGATAGTCCAGGGCATCGAGTTCGAAAGCGTGCACTGCTGGGCGGGCATCTGCCGTCACAAAAATGACGTGGGGTACGTCCCCGTGGTCTTGTCGCCGTAACTCGTGGGCCAGGTCCATGCCGGTGGGTCCAGGCATATGAATATCGAGCAGCACGACGTCGACGCGATGGCGATCCAGCACGGTTTTGGCTGCTGCGACACTGGTGGCCGTGTGGACCGATTCGACCAACGGATCGGCCTCTAGTAACCATTTCATTTGCTCTACGGCCGGCAGTTCATCATCGACGGTCAGGACCACCAGTCCCGAGTGGGAATGTGGACTCATGCAGGTTCTCCCGTCACTGGGCTAATGATGCGAGCGGGTGCTTTGAATTTGGGGATACGCATCGAAACGTTCATCCCCGCTTCCAGTGCGGTTTCAATTTGTAAACCGTGGCCTGGCCCGTAGGCTTGGCGCAAGCGTAGATCGACATTGCGCAGCCCTACATGGGAGCCTTCAGCTTCCCCTCGCATCAGTTTCGCCATGAACTCCGGATCGGCGCCTACCCCGTCGTCTTCAATGCTAATTTCCGCATACGTATCGGCGTCTTTGGCACGAACAAACACGTGCCCGTCGCCTTGACTGTTGTACATGCCGTGACGCACCGCGTTTTCGACCAGTGGTTGCACGCTCAGAAATGGGATCTTCAAGCCCAGCACTTCTGGGGCGATATCGAGATTGACTTTTAATCGTTCTCCAAAGCGGGCTTTTTCCAATAACACGTAGCGCTCCACTGCGGTCAACTCATCTTCTAGCGTGGTGAAATCGCCTTCTGTGCCCAGCGAGTACCGGGTGAAGTCGGCAAAATCGACTAACAATTCCCGTGCCCGGACCGGATCGCTGGGGATCAATCCGGCAATTGCATTGAGCGAGTTATAGATGAAGTGTGGCGAGATCTGGGCTCGCAGGCTGCGCAATTGGGCATCAATGAGCTGCTCGCGGGTCAACTCCACGAGCTGTTGATAATCCGGTTCGCTGGGCTCAGCGTGCCCGCGAGACTTCTTGCGAAAGATCATGTCACCGGTCCCAGTACGGTCGGATAACCCTTCACCATGTCCCGGGTATTCCAAAACCTCTCAAGCGCATACATACTGCCAAGCTTAGGTGACGACGACCACTTTTTGCGCCGTCGCACCGCTCAACTCACCAACATAACCGCTTACCGCATCTTTCAACTAATCGACTTCCGTGATTCAGATCACAGTAGTTAGCGTGTGGGACATGAAGACCTCAACCAACTCCACCTCGGAGGATCATCATGTCAGTAACTTCTGAATATTCTGATTTCCCAACCGTCCAACGTTCCGAGCAATTTCAGCAACTACGGAGCACCCATCGTAGCTTCGTCTTTCCTATGACCGTGGTCTTTTTGCTCTGGTACTTGAGCTTTGTGATCGTGGCAGCGTTCTTTCCAGAATTTATGGCCATCAAGGTTTTAGGCAATATCAATCTCGGTATTGTGCTGGGCCTGGCACAGTTCGTGACCACTTTCATTATCACCGGCGCTTATGTCGCATTCGCGAATAAAAAGATCGACCCGATTGCGACCGATCTTCGCGAAAAGATGGAAGCAGCCCAGCCCACAGCCACAGATCAGTCCCTCCAGACCACAGCTCACGGTGCAGGAGAACCAGCATGACCCCAATCACCGCACAAACCATGTCCACAGAAGTTGGCAACCCGTGGGCAAATATTGGAATCTTCTTAGTCTTCGTTGCCATCACCCTCTACGCGGTGCTTCGAGCATCACGCAAAACCAAAACCGCCACCGATTTCTATGCCGGTGGACGTTCCTTCACCGGGACACAGAACGGAACCGCAATCGCCGGCGACTACTTATCCGCCGCCTCATTCCTTGGCATCGTCGGGGCAATTGCGATCTACGGCTACGACGGCTTCCTGTACTCCATCGGCTTCCTGGTGGCTTGGCTCGTGGCCCTGCTATTAGTGGCCGAAATGCTGCGCAATACCGGCAAATTTACGATGGCCGACGTGTTGAGCTTCCGATTGAAACAACGCCCCGTGCGCATCGCGGCCGCTACCTCAACGCTTGCCGTGTCCATCTTCTATCTGCTGGCCCAAATGGCCGGTGCCGGTGCACTCGTCTCGCTGTTGTTAGGTATTGATTCAAAGCTCGGCCAATCCCTGGTGATCGCCATCGTGGGTGTCTTGATGATTTTCTACGTCTTTATCGGCGGCATGAAAGGCACCACCTGGGTGCAGATCATCAAAGCCACCCTTCTGCTAATCGGGGTGGGCATCATGAGTATCTGGTTGCTGGCCCTGTTTGGCTTCAACTTCTCCGCAATGCTCGGTGAGGCCGTGACCACCGCGAATAACCCCGCCGTGCTGGATCCAGGTCTGCAGTATGGTGCCTCAGCCCTGTCGAAATTCGACTTCTTGTCACTCGGGCTTGCTCTGGTGCTGGGAACCGCCGGCCTGCCACACGTGTTGATGCGGTTCTACACCGTGCCAACAGCCAAAGAGGCCCGTAAATCCGTCGTCTGGGCGATCGCCCTGATCGGTGGGTTCTACCTGTGCACCCTGGTGTTGGGCTTTGGCGCTGCAGCGATCGTAGGTCCCGAGGTCATCAGCAACGCACCGGGCGGTCAGAACTCTGCGGCACCGCTGTTAGCTTATGAGCTCGGTGGCACCATCCTGTTGGGCATTATCGCCGCGGTAGCCTTCGCCACGATCCTTGCCGTAGTGGCAGGGCTGACGATCACCGCCTCGGCATCTTTTGCCCACGACATTTACGGAGAAGTCATCAAGAAGGGCAAACTCGATACCAGAGGCGAAATGCGCGCCGGACGCGCCACCGTTGTGGTCGTCGGTATCCTGGCCATCCTGGGCGGTATTGGCGCCCAAGGACAAAATGTCGCCTTCCTGGTCGCACTGGCCTTCGCCGTGGCCGCGTCTGCGAACCTGCCAACGATTATTTACTCGCTGTTCTGGAAGCGCTTCACCACTCGTGGTGCACTGTGGTCGATGTACGGCGGGCTGATCTCCTCGGTCACCTTGATCGTGTTCTCCCCGGTCATGTGGGGTGCTGAATCCTCGTTCTTCCCAGACGTCGATCTGGCCATCTACCCACTAACCAACCCCGGGATCGTCTCGATTCCGTTATCATTCATCCTCGGCTGGCTGGGTTCGGTCACCTCGAAGGTCGCCGAAGATCCTGCCAAGCAGGCCGAAATGGAAGTTCGCTCCCTGACCGGTGTGGGTGCCGAAAAAGCCACTGAACACTAATCCTGCCCCGATAACCGCATTTCCTAATCAGGTCCTCACGTCCTTTGGGTGTGAGGACCTGACGCGTTAACACCGATAATGCACCAAACCGTTCAAAATCGTCGGCGTCGCCTGATCACCTGTCGTGAGCCAGTGCGTGCAACTTGTGAATCGTATTCCAGTTCCGCACGGTTGCGGGACCAAGTTTCTGGAGTCGTGCCACGAGTTTGGAGCGGGCAGTCCCCCGAGGCAGCAGCAGGTAAAGGTCGCGGCCTCGCACCTGATATTGTTCGCCGTCGACGGCATAGTCTCCAAGGGCTGCCATCATTTCCGGGCTTGGGGGCTTCGCGAAGAACGCCACCGCCAATCCGCCACGTGCGGTCGAAGCGTGGCTAGGATTCAAGAACGGACAGTGGTCAATCAGGTCATCGAATTCGGTGATGGTGCGCAGGATGACGTCAGTGTGGAACCCAAAACGGTGGTGTATCAGTCCTTCGATCTCGGCTTGCAGCACCGCTGCAGCTTCCTGGGACTCGAAGACCACATTGCCGCTTTGAATATAGGTGCGCACGTGCTCGAGGCCGAGGGCTTCGAGCGCAGCCCGCAGCTGGGCCATGGTGATCTTATGCTTACCACCGACATTGACGGCTCGCAGCAGGCCCACGTATCTCATGCCATACCGGGCCCATACGCGCTATCCGGAGTTGAGCGTGGCTCAAAAATCGCCTGACCGACCACCCGCTGCGCTGCTGCAGCGATGCGGGCATGCACGGCGGCAATATGGTGGGGAAAGTCTTCGACGGTTTCAGCCGTTGGGAATTCCGCATCCGAGGTATTTGCACTGCCCATGGGCCAAACGTAACATGGTGGTCGCAGTGATGCTATGACTGCATTTCGGTGGGGTGACCGAGACGCTAGGTAGCGGCCCGCAAGGCCGTGCACGCAGGTTCAAGTCCTGCCCCCACCTCGAGAAACCCGCAATCTGGTATTGACCAAGTGTGGAGTTGAGGTTTATCCCAAGCCAACGCCCCCCATGTCGAATGGTTTCGAAATGGGGGCGTTGGCTTCGGCTTTGAGCATTGGCGTACGAGGATCACGCCAAGGAGCTTAGTTGGCGACTTGTTGTGCGCCCTGGGTGACCGCTGGCTGCAAGGCAGCTGGCACCACAGGCTTCCCGTCGACGATTTCTACCAGGTCCATGGCTTCGAGTTGGCGAAGTCGAGGGATCAGGACACCTTGAGCATCCGTGGCCTGAGCGTCTAGGATCAGCTGAGCAGTCTGTTTGGCTGCGGCCTCATCGGCGTCATAGCTGAGCGTCTGGGCCACATAGGTGGCCACCAGGTTTTCGGCGGCGTCGAGTTGTTCGACGTCTTCAAATTCAAATGCGGAAGCGTTGGCGCCCGGCTGGATCTTCGTGGAGGATACCGCGGCCTGACCGGTTTCTTGCAGGGTGGTCCAAAACGCCATGAGTTCAGGAATGGCCTGAGCCGAGGTGGCGTATCGGGTTGGCTGGGCGCCAGCAGCCACGTTCAAATCTACATCGGATGCGACCGGTTCGGCCTCTGCTGGCTTCTTGGCGACACCCTCGGCGTCGATGCCGATGGTCGCGGCAACATCTTGAATATCGGCACGTTTTGGTAGACCGGTTCCAGTCACCGCGTGGCCCTCGCCCATCCACTGGGCGAATTCTTTGACACCGGCCATGAAGCGGGTTTCCACGATCGCGGTGTAGCGGGCGTTGGGATCATCGGCGTTGGCAGCTGCGGGCTCTGCGGTTTCATCCACGACGTCGACGACGTCTTCGGCGGGTGCTGCAGGTGTTTCTTCGACTGCAGGGGCAGTTTCTTCTTGGACTACCGGGGTGACGGGTGCGGGGGCTTCGCTAATCTGTTGTTCGGGCAGTAGCGCATCAAGCTGGGCTTGAAACTCAGTGTCGTGTTGCTCAGCGAGGGCACGCAGCGCGGCGGTGACAACATAGGCACTGGCACCTGCGACCGCCTGACCGGGGTTTCGTTGCAGCAGACTCGGCGTGGAACGCAGGGCGCGGCCCTTGGCTGCGAGCGCTTCGATGGCCGGAGTGATATTACGAATCGTACGAGGCACATCACGCTGCACCATCCGGACTCGGCCGTTGAGTTGATTTTTCGCGTACCAGTCGTCGAGCGATTCCAGGGCCACGTAGGTCAGTTGGGCAACGCTCGGGCGGCCATTTTCGGCTTCAGGGCCGACGGTTCCGAGGACGGCCACGGCCTGATCCGACTGATCGCTGTGTAGCGCTTGTGCTATTTCGCGCAGGGTGTTGATGGTGCGCGCTCGTTCTTCACTCACGGGGGTATCATCTCCAAGTAGGGTTTTTCAACCGCAAAACAGTATTCGTCACAAAGTGACGCTACCAAAAATTGCAAGCAAATTTGCGGTAAATAGCCCTCAGGGGTGTGAGATGTTCTACACTCAACCCCTTTTACGCATCCCGATGATCACGTGAAAACGGTATGCGACCTGGTGTAACGCTCCTAAGATTTGTGCCGGTTCGTGTCCGAGCTGTTCAAGTAATGCTACCCAAATTTCTGCTGGCGTTAGGCATACCGGCACCGCGTTTCCATGCATTTCAACGCTTGATGGTCTCCATGGTGCGCAGTGTAAGTCACATTCGTCCAGCCCTAGCCAGCGAGCGTCATCAACGGAAGAATGGGCACAGAAAGGAGCTGCTTGCATATGACACAAGAACCAGCGAAAAAACGTGAGGACGACGAGACAACAGACTCAGAGTCCACAACCGAGGATTACATCAACGAAAAACACCCCGGTGAAGACCGCGAGGACGCCGTCGTCGATGAACAGATCGATGAGTCCTTCCCGGCTTCTGACCCACCGGCAAACTACTAATTGCCGAAGCGTCATCCAAGCCCGGTCGATCCCATCTGATCGACCGGGCTTGGTATTTGTTGTTCACCCTATGGTGTCAGTGTGATTCGTGATTGAGTGGAACTATGACTGGAACAGAACTGACGACTCAAGATCAACATTTTTTGCAACAGTGCGTAGATCTAGCACAACAAGCACTCGATGCCGGGGATGAGCCGTTTGGCTCCGTCCTGGTAGCTGCGGATGGGGTCGAGCTGTTTGCGGATCGTAATCGTGTCTCCGGCGGGGACCACACCCGGCACCCGGAATTTGAGATCGCACGTTGGGCGGCGAGTCATCTCACCGCCGAGCAACGGCTCACCGCAACGGTGTATACTTCGGGAGAACACTGCCCCATGTGTGCTGCGGCCCATGCGTGGGTGGGGCTGGGCCCGATCGTGTATGCCTCGAGTGCTGCACAATTGACGCAGTGGTTCCAGGAATGGAACATCCCTCCCGCCCCGGTGGCGCCGTTACCCGTGACCACAGTGGCACCCCAAGTGGTGGTGCGCGGCCCGTATCCGGAATATAGCGACGCGGTCCGAGCCTTACAGGCTCAGTTTCATGGCATTACTGGAATCTAAGGCCTCAGACTCCACCTGGCGGGCAGCCAGCAGTGTTTCAAGATCGGCAATCGTTGCGCCCGTGAGCGTGGGCCACAGGGTCAGGCCTGGTTGCGGTTGTAACGCCACAATGTTGGGCACCCCGACAGTGGTGAGTCCTGCCGCCAGTGCGGAGGCGACACCGGGTTCCGAATCTTCAATCGCAATGATCTGGCGCAGATCGACAGTTTCACCCACAAAGGCCTGTTCACCTAAGAGACGTGCGCCCAACAGATAGGGATCAGGTGCCGGTTTGCCCTGTGCCACGAGTTCGCCGGTGACTTGTACGCAAAACGTATCGGCAGGCAATTGGGACACAATTTCATTGGCCAATCCGGCTTCGCTCATCGTTACCAGCCCCATCGGGATGCCCGCCTGACGCAATTGTGCTAACAGTTCACGTGCGCCGGGGCGCCACGGGATGGCTTCGCGGGTTTGGCTGATGACCGAGTTGAGGAGCTGTTCAATAATCTCGCGCGTGCTCAAGGCCACCCCTGCGCTTTGGGCCACGTGCGCATAGACGGGTAGAGCGCTGCCAACCAAGCGCATCGAATCTTGTTCGGTCCAGGGCACATTCCACTGCGACATCAGCTGCGCTTCGGCTCGAAACCAATATGGTTCGGTGTCCACAATGGTGCCGTCCATATCCCACAGCACACCCTTCAGGCATGTTCGCGTCATGCGACTCCTTTACATCCAGTGCCTTGGCACGATTCGCCAGACCAGCCGGTTCAATGGTGAGTACTCCGCGTCAAGTATCCCGCAGCAAAGTATCTGGGCAGTGGCCAAACCGTAACCCCACGGTGAGACCCAAGTGGCATGCCAGTAAACACGCCTAGAGAATCCGGCGCAGATTCGCCCGTGCTAGATCCACCAGCTCAGATCCTTGGCCGCTGAGTACCGCTCGGACGGCATACAGTGAAAAACCTTTGACTTGCTGAGCGGTGATCGTCGGCGGGATCGTGAGCTCTTGGCGTTCGGTCACCACATCTAACAGGGCCGGCCCGTCATGGGATAAGAATTCGTCAACGGCTTTGGGTAATCGCGAACTGCGTTCCACGCGTTGTCCCCAGATGCCCATAGCCTCGGCCACTTTGGCGTAGTCGGGGTTGTCGAGTTCGGTGGCAAAGGGGACAAAGCCGTCGGCCTTCATTTCCAATTCGATGAAATTCAGTGACGAGTTGTTATACACCACGACTTTGACGGGTAGTTGGTGTTGGCGCAAGGTCAGCAGTTCACCCATCAACATCCCCAGTCCGCCGTCACCTGATAGGGCAATGACTTGGCGCTGCGGAAATGCCGCCTGGGCGCCCATCCCCATGGTCATCGCATTGGCCATGGAGCCGTGACTGAAGGAGCCAATAATTCGACGATTCTGAGTTGAGGTCACATAGCGGGCGGCATAGACAACCGGTGACCCAACGTCGGGGATGAACACGGCATCTTGGGCGGCATGTTCATCCAAGACCCGTGTGAGATATTGCGGATGAATCGCGCGCGAACCGCGGGCTGGTTGAGCAAGTTTATCTAATTTGGACCGCGTCTTTTCGTAATGCTCGCGCATGGTTTTGAGGTGCTTGCTCGACTTCGTCGGTTCCAATAACGGCACTAATTCGCGTAGCGTGTCTTTTGTAGTACCAACCAGCGGAACATCAACGGCTACGCGTTTGCCGATCTGTTCACCCCGGCGATCCAGCTGCACCACCGGGATATCTTCGGGATAAAACTGCTGATACGGCAGATCGGTGCCCACCATGAATAAGGCATCAGCCTCCCACATGGCCTGATACCCGGAAGCAAAACCTAACAGGCCCGTCATGCCGACGTCGTAGGGATTGTCGTATTCCACGTGTTCTTTGCCGCGCATTGCATGCACGATCGGTGCTTGCAGTAGCTCGGCAACTTCCAGGAGTTCACTGTGGGCCCCGGCCACCCCGGCGCCGGCCAGGATGGTGACTTTCTTCGCGGCATTGAGGACATCCGCGGCCTGATGCAGTTCTGCGGCACTGGGCAAGATCCGTGAAGCGGTAGCGCGGACCAGTTCGGGTGGGGTCTCTGGCATCTGCGTGAGAAACATCGAACCACTAATCACTAAGACGGCGACGCCGCGCTGTTCGATGGCGTTGCGCATCGCGATGGTCAAGACTCGCGGTAGTTGTTGGACATCGCTGACGTGTTCGACATACACGCTGCATTCACGAAACAGTTCTTGAGGGTGGGTTTCTTGAAAGTACCCGGTCCCAATTTCCTCTGAAGGAATGTGCGCTGCGATGGCTAGCACTGGGACCCGGGAGCGTTGCGCATCAAATAGCCCGTTGATCAAATGCAAATTGCCCGGCCCTGCTGTACCGGCGACGACCGCGAGCTCGCCGGTTACTTCTGCTTCGGCAGCTGCTGCGAAGGCTCCGGCCTCTTCGTGGCGCACTGTCATCCACTCGATCGTGGAACCGACCAGGGCATCGGTAAAGCCGTTGAGGGAATCTCCGGCGATCCCCCAGATGCGTTCCACCCCGTTTGCTTCGAGCGTGGCAATGAAATGTTGTGCAACGTTGGCCATGTTTCCTCCTGCGCTTGAGTCGATACGCTGGGCGATGAGGTGCTACGAGTTCAAATCGGCCTGAAATCCACCGTACCGGAAAGCAGCTCGGAACCGACTGGTTCTAGCAATTGATCAAGTTCTGCAGCTTTTCTAAGCGCATTCCCAGGGAAAAATCGTGGATGCGCCATTGACCATTGACTGTTCAACCAAGAAGACTCGTATATGTACGACCTATTTTCTAAGGAGTTGCGACACAATGAAAATCATGCGTTTCAGTCGAGTACTAACTTTCGGGCTCGGTGTCGCTGTTGGTTACTATCTGGGCAACCGCCAGGGTAGAGAACAAGCCATGGAGGCTGCCCAGCAGGCGAAACACTCTGTTCAGCAATTCTGGAGCGATCCGAAGACTCAAGAGCAGATCCACGACGTTGCCGGAACCGTCACCGACGCGCTCAAAGAAAAGAACCCAACCGTAGGCAAAGTCGCCGAAAAGGCCGCAGGTTTGATCGACAAAACCACCGGCTACCAAGGCGAAGCCGAGGGCCACTCCAATAGCCCACATGCTGATGCCGACAATGACCGAGCTGGTCACGAGACGGTGGATACCGGCAGTGACGTCATCAGTGATCCGG
>DATBUL010000064.1:0-3302 GCA_036516115.1 Enteractinococcus sp.
CCGTCTTCTATGTCGAAACGCGGGTCGTCACCCATGAAGGGAAGCTGGCTGCTCCGGGAGAGCCCGGCGAGATGCAGTTCAGATCCCCGCAGCTCATGCTTGGGTATTGGAAGAAACCTGAGGCCACAGCAGAAGCATTTATCGATGGGTGGTTCCGATCCGGAGACCAGGTAGTGCAAGATAGCGATGGCTTTTTAGAGGTAGTTGACCGGATCAAAGATGTCATCAACACGGGCGGCGTGCTCGTGGCACCGCGCGAAATCGAAGACGTGATCTTTGAGATGCCGCAAGTAGCCGATGTGGCCGTCGTCGGAGTGCCCGATGATGAATGGATTGAGGCCATTAGTGCTTTCATAGTCCTCAAAGACGGAGAAAGCCTGACCGACGAGGAAGTGCGCACACATGTGCGGTCACACTTAGCACCCCACAAGGTGCCAAAGCGTGTGACCTTCACCGAAGGGCTACCAAGAAATCCCTCAGGCAAACTCTTGAAGCGCCACCTGCGTTAAGAATCAAATCTTTTACCCCACTCACCGTCATCATTGACGTCCGACTCACATCATCTCCAATCAAAGCAACCACAAGCCCACACAACTAGGAGCCACATGACCATCGAACTACGCGTCCACAACGGCGTCGGGACCGCCACACTAAACCGGCCCGAATCCATGAATGCCATCACTGCAGAAATTCTGACTGAATGGACCGCCGGCATCCATGAACTGGCTGATAACCCAGATGTGAAAGTCATCGTCCTCACCGGTGCCGGTAAGGCATTTTCTGCCGGATTAGATCTGAAAAACCGTTTTGATGGTGGCGATGATACGCCCTGGAGCAAGGAAACCAATCCCGCGAACCGAGCGTCCAAGGCCCTGAGCTACGCCATCGAGTTTGTTCGCGCACTGGCACGGGTCAACCAGCCGACCATTGCGGCGGTCAACGGCTGGGCAGTGGGTGCGGGCATCTCCTTTGCTGCCGCCTGTAATATCCGATTAGCCTCACCGTCGGCGGTATTCTCTGCGCCGTTCGTCAAACTGGGCATCTCTGGTGGAGACCTCGGGTTATCCTGGTTCCTCCCCCGCATCATCGGTCTACCGCTCGCCACTGACATGATCCTCAACTGCCGTGAATACGATGCGCAGAAGGCACTCGAACTTGGGTTAGTCACAGCCATCGAGGACGATGTCGTAGCGGCTGCGCAATCGATGGGTGAACAGATGGCAAGCCATGATTCTTACGGCATGATGATGTCCAAACGTCTGCTCGCTGCTTCGTCAACAGCTTCCATGGATGCACACCTCGACGCCGAACTGACGACACAAGCCTTGGGTTTCTTCACAGACGCTGCCCAAAGCCTCTACCAGCGGTCCTAGCGAGCTGTAAGTCTCCGGCGGGCCAGCGTTCCGGTTGTCACCGAAACCGTCACGAGCACCGCGATAATCACCACCATTGGGGTGGCTGAATGTTCCCCAGCCACCCCAACGAGCGGAGTCACCAACGACGCTAAGAGAAATTGTGCTGCACCCATCACGGCTGCACCTGCGCCACGAGTTGAAGGGGTAGCTTCCGCCAGCCCCAGCGCGTTGGAGTTCGACATCGTGAAACCCGTCCCAGCGGTCAACACAAACGCCGTGGCGACGAACCCAGGCACCGACAGGCTATTGGTACATGCCATCACCACAAAAGATGCCGCAGCAAGGATGAGCAACACGGAACCGAGCCGAAACATCGTGCCCACCCCGCGGTGCACGGCCAGTCGGGAATTGATGAGGTTTGCCAGGATGATCGCTGAAGCGGCCGCAGCGAAACTCAGTGCATACGGTAGCTGTCCCATGCCCAGTATCGACTGGCCCACAAAGGGTGACGCGGCAATATACGACATCATGGCCGCGAACGCGGAGCAAAAGCTGATCGTGCATAAGAAGAAGACCGGATTGGCCAGGATCGTGAAAATCGATTTATACGCGCCAAATACCGAACCTTGGGCTCGTTGGTCACGTGGTAATGATTCTGGCACTGCAACCACGGACAGAAACCAGACGATGATCGCAATGAGCGCTAACACGGCCAAAACGCCGCGCCAGTCCAGCACTTCTGCAATGGCACCACCAACCGGTGGAGCGAGAAGAGGGCCGAGACCGATGACGGTTGCGATCAGACTCAGGGCGCGCACCGCGGTGGGACCTTCCGAAAGGTCGACGGCGATCGCGCGTGCGAGCACTCCCCCTGCGGCCCCGGATAAGCCCTGAATGAGTCTCAGTGCGACGAAGAATTCAATATTCGGGGTAAAAACCAACGCGACGGAACTGAGCGCGAAAACACTCAACGCACTGACCATTACGCGGCGGCGCCCGTACTTATCCGATGCTGGGCCCAGCAGTAACTGACCGACTCCCATCCCCGTCAAGAACGCGGTCAGTGTGAGCTGCACTTGCGTTGGAGTGACTCCTAAAGATTGGGTAATGTCGGTGAAGGACGCCAAATACATATCAGTTGCAAATGCACCGATGGTGGCAATCACACCGAGGATGGCGAGCAGCCCGGTGGATAAGTGTGGTTTTGGCGTCATGTCATCTCTTTCGCGTCCTCGTTGAGGATATCCTGAAAGTTGACTACCAAGCATTCTTTGAAGAAGGAGATCCACTGTGTCGATCGTAGTTATCAACGCACTGAACGTGCCAGAAGGTCAAGGCGAAGAACTCGAAGCACGGTTTGCTGCCCGCAAGCACGCTGTCGATCAGGCTCCTGGTTTCGAAGGTTTCAACCTGCTGCGCCCGACCGGCGAGAACACGCAGTACTTCGTCTATACGCAGTGGGCTTCTCAGGAAGACTATGAGAACTGGCGCGACTCGCGCGAAAACACTGCAGCTCACGCCTCGGAAGACGGTAAACCTCGCAAGCCAGTCGCTTCTGGTTCCGAATTGCTCGAGTTTGAGATCGTGGAGTTGTAAGTGGCCTTTGAAGGAAAGATCCTGCCCATCGTCATTCACGGTGATCCGGTGTTGCATAACCGGGCGGCAGAAGTAGAAGTCATCAACGATGAAATTCGGCAGCTCGTGGCTGACATGCACGTGACCCAGGAAGCTGCTCGCGGCGTGGGGCTCGCTGCACCACAAGTTGGTGCGGGATTGAGGATTTTCACGTGGGAGTTTGAAAATACTGGCGACGCGCCAAATAAGGGCGAGGTCCTGAACCCGGTCTTGACCCTGTTGGGCAAAGTCTCGCAGGAAGATCCGGACCCTGAGACGGAGACCGAGGGTTGCTTATCAGTACCGGGGCTTGGATATCCGCTGAAACGCTCG
>DATBUL010000065.1:0-65140 GCA_036516115.1 Enteractinococcus sp.
GACATCTGAAGCGCTACAAGATTTATGGGTTTATCACCGGGTTGAGGAGTATTGCCGTGACCACCGCCCAGCACCAGATCACTCACTATTCATAGCCGAATTCAGGGCAGCCATTGACCGGGTAAAAGCCGACGCATGGGATCACGCGATAGAGCACGTATCCCAGCTAGAGGCAGACGTTGGGTTTATGGAGCACTACAAGCCGCACAACCCTTACCGTGAGCAGGAGGAAGCATGAGCAAAAGCCGTACCCCGAATGTTGCGGAAGAACTCTACACGGCGAACCTACTCGCCTTCTACAACACCCCAAGCCTGTACGAGTCCCTAGACATGGCCGCCCAATACGAGCTACAACAACAAATCCTCCAACGCATAGGAGCCAAACATGATTAGTTTATCGTCGCTTGGGAGTTTCGCGTTGCTGGCCTACATCATCGGGGCCAGCTTTTTTATAGCCATAAGGAGCCAACCATGAGTGAACCACAAGGATTTGAAGCCTATGTCAAGCCTGAAAATGACAGGTCAGCATTAGGTCAAGAAATAACGATCATGAAAGACGGGACCATTGGTATATCAGGCGAATCCCATGGACTAATTAACCGTGATAGGAGAGTTGAATTTCTCTTTAACAGGGACAGGAGCGTTTTAGCAATTCGCGCTGCTGGTGACTCGCCCAACGGGTACAAAACGTCTAGACCGTTGAAGTCTGGATACACAACGGTTTATGCCAGACCATTCTTGCAAAAGTACGGAGTCAAGTTAGGTACAACGATTCGACTGGCGGCATGGCTGGAAAAAGATCTACTTTGCGCTGATGTTAGTGAGTTGATCGCATGAGTAAGCAGCGGGTTATTGATGAGACCCAGATCCTCCAGATGCACGAGGGACAAGCCCGGCAACTATTACACATGTGGCAAGACGGCAGGATCGACCTGGACTACGACAATGATGATCGCCCTTTCCATACCATCGAGTCCGCACTAGAAACGTTATGCGAAATCCTCGACCGCAGCATCCGAGCACGCAACCAACAAATAGAAGCAGACGACGACCCACGAAACGAGTACGGATATGACCCTGACCGTCTATGAAAACCTAGAACAAGGCACAAACGAATGGTTAGAAGCACGACGCGGCATCGTCACAGCATCCGAAGTTGGGAAACTAGTCACTTCCACACTGACAATAGCTGACAATAAGACCTCTCGTGGACTGATCGAACGATTAGCAGCAGAACGTATCAGTGGCCGCATAGAAGACCACTACATGAGCCGTGACATGGAACGCGGCCACCTTGATGAGCCATTCGCACGACAAGCCTACGAACAACACATGAACGTGGAAGTCCAGCAACTCGGATTCATGACCCGCGAGTTTGAAGGCTTCGTGATCGGGTACTCACCAGACGGCCTAGTCAGTGAGCTTGGGTCAATCGAGATCAAGTCCCGCAAACCACAGTTACAGGTCATGCACGTTCTCGAACCTGATGTGCCGCACGATCATATGGCACAAATGCAAGCCGGGATGCTGGTAGCTGGCCGTGACTGGTGTGACTACATCAGTTATTCCGGTGGGCTGCATCTAAAAGTTGATCGTATCTTTGCTCACAATGACTGGCAGCAACAGATCGTAGAGGCTGTGAAACGTGCGGAGCAGGCGATCACCAGGATCGTTATTGACTACCAGACCTACGTCGAACAAACAGGCATGCCCTACACCGAATACATCGACCACTTTGATGAAGAACCGGAGTTTTTCTAATGAGCGACATATCAGAAACGCTTATTTCTAAAAGCGACCAAATCAACGCAGACGACCTGATCGGGTCAACTGTGACGATCACTGTGCAGCGTGTGGTGGTCAAGAAAGGTGAACAGCAACCACTTGATATCCATACGCATGAGACACCTGGGAAAGCATACCGGCCATCATTGTCCATGCGCCGGGTGATTGCCGAGGTGTGGGGCACTGACTCATCACAATGGACTGGCCGAGCCATGACACTGTTTCGTAATCCTGACATCAAGTTCGGGAAGGAAAAAGTCGGAGGCATCGAAATCTCCCATATGAGCCACATTCAACAGCCCACAACGGTTGCGCTACTACGCGGTAAGGGCCGTAAGCTCCCATTCACCGTCCAGCCGTTACAGGTTGCCCCGCCGACTGACTGGCAGGCGCTGTTACAAGACGCTCAGGGCGACCGGGACAAGCTACTAGCCCTGCACGCTCGGGCAACCAATGAGAACGCCCCACAAGACATCCTGGACGCAATCATCCAAGCAGGACAAGCCACAACACAACAAGAAGAAGGAGCCAACTAATGGCCGGAGAACCATACATCACTGTCGTCGGCAACATGGCCGGTGACCCAGAACTCAGATTCACGTCATCAGGTCACGCGGTCGCGAACTTTACGATTGCTCAGACACCGCGGGAGAAAGACGCATCAGGCCAGTTCGTGGATGCGGAAACGTTATGGGTACGCGCTTCGGTGTGGCGTGAAGCCGCAGAGAACGTTGCAGAGACCTTGACCAAGGGAATGCGTGTCATTGCCCATGGTCGGCTCAAGGCCCGCAGCTTCGAGACCAAGGACGGCCAGCAGCGCACCAACTGGGAGCTAGAAGTAGACGAGATTGGCCCGTCGTTGCGGTGGGCAACAGCTCAGGTCAACCGGTCCCCTCGGTCAGGTAGCAGCGGGTTTGGTGCTGCACCGCAGAGTGCGCCGGCATCGTCTGGTTGGGGTAACGCGCCAGCTAACGACCCATGGGGTGGCGGTGCCGCTGCGACCCAAGGTGACACTCCCCCACCCTTTTAACGGCAACTAACACATTATTTCCGACCGGCCATGCGCCGGTTTTTTCATGCCCAAAATAGGAGACATTTTTGAAGATCACAGTGTACGAAACGAATAACTGTCAACGGTGCCGTGCGGTAAAACGTTGGCTGGATAAACGCGGTATCGAGTACGACGTCGTGAACGCATCAGAAGACATGCAAGCGCTTGAAGCAATCAAAGCCCTGGACTACCGGGAAGCCCCGGTAACCATCGTCAACGACGGCACTGGTGACATCCACTTCGGCGGATTCAACCCTGACCTTTTAGCGAAGTTCTGCGTACCCGCAGCATAACCACAGCATCACCCAAAAACGCCCGGCCAGAATGCGTGACTGGCCGGGCGTTTTACATGGACACTGTTTTAGTTTTTTCGACCTGTCAGGAGACCCCAAATGACCAGCACAATCAATGATCCACCAATCGCCAGTAGCCAGGTGGATAGCGACCAGAACTCGTTGATATCGACGTTAAAGATCGCTGACCCTAACCAGCCGCCCAACACGGCCCCAACGACACCCAGCAGCAAGGTCGCAAAGATGCCACCACCTTGCTTACCGGGCTTGATGGCTTTGGCAATGGCCCCAGCAATCAATCCAAGAATGATCCAACCGAAAAAGCCCATGTTCAAACTCCGTTTCTTCCTCGTTAGGTACATGATGGGCCAGCCGCCACTAGACGACTGCACAACAAAGAATACAACCGCACAACCCGGGGTGGTATCCCTGGGTTTCCCGTGGAGACAAGATCACTTATGACAACACAACATGATTGGCGCACCCAACCCATAATGGACCCGCATGACTGCCGCCACGGTTGCTGCCGAACATCATTCCCCGGCAGACCATGCTTCAACAAATACCAATGCGAATGCCACCTGCCAGAGGTGAAGAAATGACGACACCAAAGGTTGGTGACCGTGTGCGATACCAGCGGTGGAACAACACCGTAGGTATCGGCACCGTAAAAACCGTATTCCAAAACTATTTCATCACGAAACGGCAGGCTTACCACGTCCAAGGTAACGCCGAGAATCTGACCATCACAGACACCCAAGTCTTGGAGGTAATGGCATGACACCTGATGACCTTATTCGACAGTTGAAATCAGTAACTGTGGATCAACTCAAACACGCGATCATCGACACCATCGGGGTTCATGAGCCTATTCACGCGCTCGACTACGGGGTTCAGCCAGTACGTGAGCTGACCCAAGTCTGCACAGGTTGTGGGCAAGACAACGGGAACTGGAACTACTGGCCATGCCCCACCATCCGAGCCATACAGGAGGCACTGATATGAGGGCCACCTACCCGTCTTGTGATCATCCCCGGCTTCTTGTGAAGGATGGGGTTTGTTTTTTATGCGACCAATTCGACGGGCAAACAGACGCCCTGGCGGAGGTGAGTACTTGACCAGGAAACAAGAACTCGCAGACGCCGAGATCACCCGATGCAAATGGTGTGGCACCTGGTCACTCGACTACAAGTGCACATACTGCACCGAACACGGTTACCCAGTTATCGACCTAGGAAGGATGCCTTTATGACGACTATAGACGTCACAGTTTTTACGACTCATTGCCAGACTGGGACGCATTGTAGGCACAACATATGCGCAGGCGAGTGCGGCAATCCGTTACGCGCCTGGAATCACACGCCAGAAGATCACCCTGGCACACGCCAACACGCAGGCCATGGCATGTGCCATAAATGCGCCAGGAACACGCCCAAACTCAGTGACGAAGACCTCCAAGATCAGAGACACGTCCTCCTGAGTGACGACGAAATGATACGCGTTCGTGAAACCAGTCCCGAAATGTACGTCTGGCACCTACAACGACGCCACCGACTCGGACTCACCATCCTCGATAGGAGACCACTATGAAACTTCAGGACGTCAACGATCATGACCCGGTCAATCACCCCGCGCATTACACCAGCCATCCCAGCGGTGTTGAGTGCATCCAGATCGCACGGCATCACTCCTTCGCAATCGGCTCAGCGATCAAATATTTGTGGCGGGCAGGGAAGAAAGCAGACCACGGTGAAGACATACGGGCCAAAGAAATCGAAGACCTCGAAAAAGCCGTCTTCTATATCCGCGACGAAATCAACCGACTCAAAGGAGAACACTAATGCCTGACCAGCAGCACAATCCGACCACTGACCTAGTTCGCAGCGTATACGTTCAGCACATGACCAGACACGGCGATACATCGAGACAGCGAATAGAAGATGGGCTCGACCGCTGGCTGACAGAACACGACGTCACCGTAAGAATCCAGCTACTCGATGACCTACTCGAAATCGCTAAAAAACATGGCGGTCAAGTACCAAAAGCACAACTCAGATTCCTCAAAGAATTCGGACAAACCACCTTGGAGGCACCCCATGACTGAACAACACACGCCGACGACTGAGCGGGTAAAAGATTCCTATCGTCGCAGCCGGGTCTGGGAGGTGCATGACGGCGGGAAAACTTATGACTCAGAGTTTGATCGCTGGCTTGCTCAGGTTGAAGCCGCTGCTGAACAACGCGGGGCAGAACGGGGCTGGGACCATGCGATAGAACATGTCTCCCAACTGGAAGCCGATGTGGGGTTCATGGAACATTACAAGCCCCACAACCCTTACCGCGCCGACCAGATGGAGGGTGACGATGTTTAGCCGACATGGTCCGTGGCATCGTTGGTTCGCCTGGCACCCAGTCAACACCACACTGCATGGGTGGCGATGGATGCGTTTCGTGCTTAGACGGAGGGCCTGGAAACCATTACACCTACCAGGACCATCAATGCGCTGGTGGGACTACACACTCCCGGAAGGATTAGACGACAATGACTGACCTGCAAAACCTACTCGAAGAAATACAAACCCTTGATGAAGCAACCACGCCAGCACCATGGCAGATCACAGAAACAGACGACTGTGACGGATTGCAGATAGCGCACGTTAGACAGCTAGGTAAGAGCTTAGCCATAGCAGAACATCGCGTTGTGTACGTCGATGAGGAAGACGCCGACGCTGAGTTCATTGCGTTGGCCCGTACCGCGTTGCCGACCTTAGCGAAAGCACTACAGGCCGTGCTTGCCAAATGCGCGTCAATGGAACGCGGTGTCGGCTACCGAGTCTCAGGAAAACACGACACCTGGGACTCGTACCACGAAGGAATGAGCGACATGGCCGGGTATATCGAGGAAACAATCACAGACGCGCTAGAGGATGACGATGCTGAGAATCGTAAATGACGACGAACAACCACTGTCACCAGATGAAGTCAACCAGCTATTCAACGATAACCGGCAGACAATGCGAGAAAACCTTGTGGACGGGTTCAACATCGGCATGCTTGTCCGAAAATTCCTGATCGGAGAAAAGCTATCAGGCACTGACCTCCGTCTGATCGAAGAAGAACTCGACAGGAACATCGAAAACCTAGTCACAGTTCGCAACATGGTCGGTGAGGTCTACCGAGAATTTAGGAGAACAACAAGTGCCTGATTTGCCGGGTTTTACATGCCGCACTGTACGAACTGCATGGCGAGTACTCATAGCGTCCACAACTGCCCCTACAACGACGAAGGAGACGACGATGCTTAGCAACCTGTTCTTCCGGTTCAACCAGCTCATCACCCGCTGGCTATACCGGAACCACAAACGCCGATACAAGAACCTGGAGCCGAGTGATGACTAGCCCGTATTGCTGGATTTGCATGAGTCCTGCCGCCGTCCATGTTCAAGGCACCAGCTACGTGTGCACGGACCACGCAGACGGCACCGGCGGACACTACCTGGAAGGGAGCACAGATGACTGAGCACCAGATATTCATACCAACACCACGTGACAGGAAAGGACGACTCGCATGGTTATCCATGAATGAGCGCACCCATTGGGCACCACGCGCCGAGAAAACACGTCAATGGCGCACCCTCGCCAGATTCACAGCAGCCCAACACAAGCTCCCAACCGGCCTAGAAAACGTCCACATCACCGCACACGTCCACAAGACTAATAACAGGTCATACGACGTACACAACCTGCTCCCCACCATGAAAGCAGTTGTTGACGGTCTCGTGGACTACGGGCTAGTCGATGATGACGACAACAGCCGCTTGACCGGCCCCGATATGAGACACGGCGACAAACAAGACACAGCAGGGATAACCCTTGTCATCACGGAAACCTGACCAACCAGACGTCCGACCGAAACCAACCCAACGACCACAACGATGAGCCGCCCACCGAGGCGGTTTTTTAGTGCCCCGGTGCGCTCAGCGTGCCGGGGCAACCTCACACCCCCTAGGACCCCATGCAACCCGTACACCTCCCACGTAAGCCCATGCCCTACACACCCGTCGTCCACCGCCAATACCGGAACAAGCCCTGCCTCTTCTGGCGACACCGCGGCCAAGTCAGCTACATCTTCGCCCACGAACACCCCCGATGGATCCGCGACCACCGCAAACGCATCCCAGAAGAAGAAATCAGCGCCGAATACTGGCGGTCCCTAGTCGACCTACTCATGATCCCCAACAACGACCCAGACCGCGCCGCCATCGAACACGAAGCCCAAACCTGGCACAGATTCGCCACCACACCCGCAGCATTTGAAGGAGGAAACCATGGCTAGAAATTTCGCCAAACTCTACGTCGGCATCTGGTCAGACGAACGGTTCAAAGTTCTCACATCACAAGCCCAGAGACTCTACATCTACCTCTTCGGCCACCAGCGCTTAGACAACGCCGGCACCCTCGTATGGCAACCACAAGTCGCCGTACGGACCGCATCCGACCTCACCGCAGACATCATCGACCAAGCCATGCACGAACTGCGAGCGCACCGGTACATCGTGTTAGACGACGACACCGGACTACTCGCCGTCAGATCATATGTGCGCAACGACGAAACACTCAAGAACTCCAAGAACACCACCGCATTCGTAAAAGCGTGGGACACCCTCGACAGCGAACTACTCAAGTCCGTAATCGCTCATGAGGTCAACCGCATAGCCGACGAATCGCCCAAACTCACCGGCCTGACACAGTGTGAACCCATCCTCAATCACACCCTAATTGACCCGTGGGAATTACCCATCCCCGAGTAAGAAGTATCGGTGATCCCCACCCAAAAGTATCGGTGATACCTGAGTCAAAAGTATGCCCGATATTCCCGTCCAGGAACGGTGATACCGCCCCAACTCAACGCAACACAACTGCAACTCAACACAACACACCTCAACTATTCCCCGCTCCCGCGAAGCAGGGAGCCTCAAGAAAAATAATCCAAGACTAAAAAGCGGCGGCGTTAAAAACTTAACTACAGACCGCGTGCGCGAAAAGAACAGCAGCTGAGCCGCCGCTGATTTTTTGAAAGGAGAAAACCATGACCTACGCCCCTAACGACGTCGAATGGCAGGCCCTCGACCTCATTGCCCTCGCACTGCGCCCAGATTGGAAAGCTAACAAGCCCGGCCCGACGTGGTTCACTAAAACCAGCGGCACACTCCCCCACGCCGAGAATTTCGTCCACTGCGTTGATGCGCTGATCTTCTACGCCACCAAAGCTGAACCCAGGAAGCGAACACCCGATATTTACCCGGACGACGGCAAGCACTGGGAAGCCACCAGACCGGCTGCAGTAGGCGCCACGGAGCGTCCCGGCAAACAACCCATCTGCCAAGACCACACCGCCTACAACCGCGCCACCTGCCCCATCTGCACCGACGAAATCAACGACGGCACCAGAACACCAGGCCAACGCGGCAAGAAGATCCGCCACATCATCCCATCACCAGGAATCCTCGCCACCAACGACCGCTAAGGAGCCAGCACCTTGCACCGCACCGAAACCCACCTCTGCGAAATCAGCCACTGCGGCAAACCAGCACCATCAACAACCATCTGCCACGACTGCGTAGAAGAAGTCCACCGAGCCTTGTATCAGTTCCTCAACGTTGAACTCGACAGGCTCAAAGCCATCGCACTCGGAGAAGAACAAACCGCAGAGAAGATCGCACGACAGAACAGCGACCCATCAGCACCCCAAGACGTCCTCGACCTCAGCACCCTCAAGTTGCACCAGGACATCACCACCACGTGGCCACAGCTCCTCGACGGCCTCGCCAGCCACCCCAACGCCGAACGCCTGTACTGGCGCATCATCGCAGGCTGCGAACTCGCCCAAGCCAAAATCAACGGCGACACCGAACGCTTCACCCAAGCCGACCTCGACCAAGCCAACAAACAACTCGCCCAACCCATGCGAACCAAAGACCTCATCGAATGGTTATGGGACACATTCAGAATCAGAGTCACCCACATGCAAATCAGACACTGGGCAGCACGAGGCAAGATCCAGCCCGCAACCGGAGAAGGCAAACAACACAAGACCTACCGACCCAAAGACATACTTGAGGCCCTGTGACAATATGCTAAAGTGTTCCACATGGGACTTTTAACGTCCCCAAATCCAAGCGATCACCCAGCACGGTGATCGCTTTACTTGTTTGTGTGGAACCTTCCAAGTGGACGTGAACAGCCCGGCCAGGTCTTCTCCATTCTCCCCGGCCGGGCACACGACCCCCACCACACAACCCACACCCCAACAGACTCCCCTGCATAAGACCCGACCACACAGGTACGGGCGCAGGGCAACACCCCCTCACATTGCCCCGCACGAGGTGACCCCATGCGCGTCTGCTCCACACCAGGCTGCCCAAACCTCCACAAAGGCACAGGACGATGCCCCCAATGCGTGGCAGGATACGACCGGGCACGACGCCCCCACGGCAACCCCTACGCCACACCAGGCCACCGAAGGTTCCGAGAAGCAGTCCTCACCCGCGACCCCATCTGCGTGGCATGTAAGACCACCCACGCCACCGTCGCAGACCATCACCCCCACGAGAGACGAGAACTCATCGAACTCGGACTCGACCCAAACAATCCAAACTTCGGCCAAGGCTTATGCAAACAATGCCACGACAGCAAAACCGCACGAACAGCAAGCGAATGGTCAAACAGAAACCGCGAACATTAAACCGCGAAGCACTTAAAGCAACAACCGCACCGCAAACCGTTGAGACTGTCAAGCAAAACATTTCCAAAACTTTTCCAAAAAACCTTCACCCAAACCTTGACAGGGGGGGGTGCCCCTTATGCCATACAGCCCAAGACCGCCGGTGAGGACAAAAAATAGTGCGACGGGTTCAAACATTTCCGGTCCGGTCGGTTTCGTAAAAGTCAAGTCTTTTTGAACATTTTTTTCAACTATTTTTTCACTCGTTCTGCTGGTGCGATGCCAGCAGATTGATGCGCGATGCGGAGTGTGATGCATATGTCTCGTGGCGGTGCTCGTAACCGTTCTGGCCCTGCGGCTGACCCGAATTCTGGGCGTTCTGATAAGCGTGGCTTGTCGTTCAAGGCGCTCCCGAATGAGGGTTTTCAGGGTGAGATCCCTAAGTTCCCGAAGCCTGTTCAAGATGATCGGGTGTTGCAGTTGTGGGAGGAAGCTTGGAGGACTCCTCAAGCTGCTGCTTGGAAGCGTGAGTCGTGGCGTTGGCCGATTGTGGCTGAATACTGCAACATCGCTTACCTCGTTGAGGTGGAAGCTTCGGCGGCGTTGATTGCTCAGTTGCACCGGTATCGTGATCAGCTTGGTTTGACTCAGGCTGGGCTTCGTGAGAATGGTTGGGCTATTGCTCATCCTCAGATTGAGCAGGCCGATGACGAAGAAGATACTGTTACCGAGTCGTCGCAGCAAGGTTCGTCTTCGAAACGGGCTCGGGATCGGATGAAAGTCGTGGTCAGTGCAGGATGAACTTGTCCTGGACTTTGACCCGCTGCAATCGATCGGTTTCCTGGCAACGGAATGGGTAGAACAACATTGTAAGGTTCCTGGCGGTGTGTTCGAAGGTGAGCCGTTGGTGTTCAATGGCTGGCAGTTATACTGCACTGCGAACCATTACCGGATCAAGAAGGATGCTGAGCCGAACCCTAGACGTGTTGTGGCCCCGTTTTACTATCGTCGTTCTATCGTGGTTGGTCCGCAGAAGTCGGGTAAGTCTCCGTGGGGTGCTGGTATGGCGCTCACGGAGGGTGTCGGCCCGTCATTGTTTGCAGGTTGGGCTACGAAGGGCGATAAGTACCGTTGCTCCGATCATGGTTGCGACTGTGGTTGGGAGTACGTCTACGAACAGGGCGAGGCGATGGGTGTTCCCCGTCGTAAGTCGCTGATTGGTTTGATGGCTACCGCTGAGGATCAGACGTTCAATATTTATGAGCCGTTGCAGTCTTTCGTGTTGTCTGGTCCGCTCAAGGACGTCGCCAGAGTCCGTGAAGGATTTATCCGGTTGCCGAACCGTGGGTTGATTCAACCTGTGACGGCGGCTGCCAAGTCGAAGCTAGGTCGCCCTATGACTGCCGCTTTTGGTGATGAGTCTGGTATTTACGTTGGTCAAACGTTGGAAGCCTGGAAGACCATTCGCCGCGGTGTGACCGGTATGCAGGGGCGCACGGTTGAGTTGACGAACCCTTGGGATCCTATGGACAATAGCGCGGCACAGCAAGCGTTTGAGTCGTCTGCTACTGATATTTTCCGGTATTACAAGAAGCCACCGGAAAAGTTGAAGTACACCAGGGCTCGTGATCGTGAGAAGATCCATGCTTACGTTTACGCGGATTCGCCGTGGGTGGATCCAGAGGCGATTGATGCTGATGCTTCCGAGTTGATGGAGAAGGATCCGACCTCGGCTGAACGGTTTTTTGGGAATCGTCTTGTTCAGGGTTTGGGTGCGTTTATCACTGATGAGCTGTGGAAGTCCAAAATGGTTGCCGACATTGAGGTGCCTGATGGTGCTGAGGTGTGTGGTGGTATGGATGGTTCCCGGTCTGGTGACTGGACGGCGATCAGGTTAGAGACTCGTGATGGTCACAGGTTCACGCCAACGTATGGTTCTGATGATCGGCCAACGATCTGGAATCCTGCTGAGTGGGGCGGTCAGATTCCTCGTGGTGAGGTTCAAGCCGCCGTGGATGCCATTGTTCGTAAGTACAAGGTTCGCCGGTTTTATGTTGACCCCAGACATTGGGAAACTCAGACGGATGCTTGGTCTGTTGAATATGGCGAAGACGTGTTCATTCAGTGGCCGACGAACTCGATCAACCGCATGTATGGGGCGTTAGATCGGTATCAAACGGATCTTATTAATGAGCCGACTGCTACTCATGACGCTTGTGTTCATACCAGGACTCATGCGCTGAATGCTCGGAAGGTTGAGAAACCTGGTGACAAATACGTTCTGGGTAAACCTTCAGCGCATCAGAAGATTGACTTGATTATGGCTGACGTACTGGCTCATGAAGCAGCTGCGGATCAGCGTGCTGCTGGTTGGCTGGTTGATGATGGTCCTACTTATTTCCGACTTTCCCGTTAGGTGGTGGTTTAGTGGCGCTCACTGTTGAAGAGATCAATATCTTGGATGAGCTGTACGCGCAGCGCCAGGCGAATTGGCCTGTGGATGAGCGGCATGAACGCTACTACAAGCTGATTCATACGTTGATTCAGTTGGGTATGGCAATTCCGCCGTCGATGCGTGATTTCGTTGTGATGGCCAACTGGGCTCGTGTTGTGGTCCGTACGATTGCGTCACGGCAGCGAGTCCGTGGGCTGTTCCTTCCGGGTGAATCTAACGCTGATGACCAGTTGCTGGAGATCTGGAATGACAACAACATGACTTCGCAGATGAAGATGTTACGGAAAGATCGTTATATTTTCGGTCGTGCGTTTGTATCTGCGGGGTTGCGTGACCATGATAGTAAAGTCCCGCTGTTGCGTGTTGAGTCGCCTCGTGAGATTGAAGCCAAGGTAGATAACCGGACTGGTGACATGGTTGCTGCGGCACGATTTTATGCTCCTGCGCCTGCTTATTCTAGTCACGACCAGCAGCGTTCGATGATACCTACTGAGCCGACGCATATCACCCTGTATATGCCGGATTATACGAAACAGGTCGTCAAGGATAGAGGGCGCTGGTATGAAACCGGTGTCCAGTATCACCGCCTAGGTCGTGTCCCGATGATTATGGATCTCAATGAGCAGATGTCAGGTCCGATCAGTGGCGAGTCTGAGCTGACCGATATTATCCCCCTTATGGATGCGGGTGCTCGGTCGTTGACGAACTTGCAGTTCGCTCAAGAGGCTCACGGTATCCCCCGTATGTGGATGTCTGGGGTCGATAAGAAAGATTTCATTGATCCGACAACGGGTGAGCCTATCCCGATGTTTGAAGCGTATTTTGATGCGATTCACATGTTGAAAGAAACTGGGGCTCGTGTTGGTCAGTTGACTGCGGCTGATTTGAAGAACTTTGAAACCGCGCTGACGATTTACGGGAAACAGGCTGCTACCGTGTATGGGTTCCCTGCCCGATATTTCGGTATTGAGTCCTCAATTCCTGCAACTGAGGGTGCTGTGATCGCTGATGAGATCCAGCTTGTGAACTCAGTTGAGGATAAGAATGAGGATGAAGCGACCACCGTTGGTTGGATTGGTGGGCTGGCATACCGGATAAAAACAGGTCGGTGGGTTGAGGGCAACAGGATTCGTGCTGATCATTTCGATCCTGCTACGCCGACGATTGCACAGCGTGAGGATGCGCTGATGAAGCGTCGCTCCCAGGGTGTTCTTTCTCGTGAAGGTTATTGGGATGAGCTGGGCTGGTCTGAGGAGCGTAAACAGCGTGAACGGGATTATCTATCTAAAGAGTCTCGTGAAGAGTTGTTGCTTCTTGAAAACCAAATTAGCGGTGTGTGATTATGGCGGTCCCAAAGGCTGCTATCGACTACTACAACAGGCTTGACAGGCTTGGTGTTCGGGCGAAACGCTCAGCCTATCGTGCGTGGCGGTCGGTTGACCGTGACAATATCCGCGACTCGTGGTTAGAAGCCTCCAGGTCGTTGACTGTGAGTGTTACTGCTGGTCAGGTCGAGGCGGCAACCTTAGGCGCGTCGTACGGCGCTCAGACGCTTGCTGCCCAGGGGTTTTATACGCCACCTGATGAGTGGGTGAATCCACGTGCTTTTGGTGGGTTCTCACCTAACGGTGTTCCTGCTAGGGAAGCGTTGCAGGCTCCTGCGTCACGGGCTTTGCACGATCTGGGTCGCGGTAGGACTATTGATCAGGCTATGCGTTCTGGTCAGCTCCTAGTTGGCGCGTTGGTTGCCACGATGGTGACTGAGGCTGGCCGGTCTGCTGCGGGGGTGGACACATTTGCCCGACCCAGGGTTGGTTACGTTCGTATGGTCAACCCTGGCGCGTGTGACCGGTGCATTATTTTGGCAGGAAAAGTGTACTCAAATAATGAGGGGTTCCTGCGTCATCCGAATTGCTATTGCATTCATGTTCAAACGAACACGAAAGCAGCTGAGGACGAGGGTCTGATTGCTGACCCGTATGAGTACTTCAAAAGCCTATCTGAGGAAGAACAGGACGAACGATTCACCAAGGCCGGTGCTCAGGCGATTCGTGATGGTGCCGACATTTTCCAGGTTGTGAATGCTCGTCGTGGCATGTCATATCCTGGCATGTCGGTTGATGGTTCGTTTCGTGGGCAGCGTGCTACTGGTATCACTACGGCGGGTTCGACACATCGTGCTCACACTGGTGGGATTCGGAATCGTCTTACCCCTGACGCGATTTATCAGCAAGGGTTACCACGTGATCGAACTTTGCAGCTTCTTAGGGAGCAGGGGTACTTACTCCCCCAGGGTCAGGATGCTGCTGGTGTCATTCGTGGTGCGGGCATTGGTGCTGGCAAGCCTGGTGATCTGACGGCTGCTCAGAAGCGCGTACAGCGTGCCACGTTGCAGTGGGAGGCGGTCAAACAGGGCCGAAACCCGTATGACGGGCGTAAACCTTTGACACCACAGGTTGCAGCTGATGTGGAAGACAACTACCGGCGCTGGGTTGCGACCGCTGGACAGATTTACACTCGATAATTTTTTAGTTTCCCGACCGGGGCGATTCTGGGCCGGGTATCCCTTCAAGCGATTTGGAGATTCACAATGGATAAGTTTTTGCAACAGTTTCTGATGTTTTTAGCAGCTCCGACTGATGAAAGCGCCCCAACCCCTGGTGGCGGTTCGGATGCTGACGCTGACACGAGCTCAGATAGCGAAAACGATTCTTCCAACAACTTGCCAGATGGGTCTTCTGATAAAGAAGATGAGGAGCTTGGCGAAGGTGGCAAGAAAGCGTTGCAAGCGGAGCGCGAAGCACGCAAGCAAGCTGACAAACGTGTGGCCGAATTGGAAGCCCAAATAGCTCAGGTCGGTTCAGCAAATGACGCTGCTTTGAAAGAAGCACAAGAACTGGCCAGGAAAGCGCAAGAGGATCTTGCTGAGGCAACTCTGAGTGCTAGCCGGTACAAGATAGCTGGGCGTTACGGGATTTCAACCGAAGTTGCTGAGGGTGAAGAGAAGTCTCAAGCTGAGATTCTTTTAACCGGAGCAACTGAGGAAGAAATGGTCAGCCAAGCGAAAATCATTGCCTCATACCGCCAAGCGTCTCTTGACGACGGGCTGGTGGATCCAACACAAGGTGGTGGCAGTGGTGGCGGACGTCCACCGTTCGAACCAGAACCGGGTGCCCCTCGTCTGGCAGCAGCGTTTGACGCTCAAATCCAAAAATAACCTCGCAGGCAACAATCACGCCTGCGAACAAACCTAGTTTAGGAGGCCATAATGGCTGTTACTCTTGCACAGGCCGCAGCAAATGAGTCTGATCCGGTACGCCGGGGCGCTCTGGAGTCTGCGGTAAAGGTGTCGCAGGTATGGGATCGTTTACCATTCGAGGGAATTGAAGGTAACGCCTACGCCTACGATAAGGACAAAGTCCTTCCTGGCACCGCGTTCCGTACCGTCAATGAAGCCTATATTGAATCAACCGGTGTCGTAAACCAAGACACCGAGCGTTTGTCCATCCTTGGTGGTGACGCTGACGTTGATCGCTTCATTGAGCGCACGTTCTCTGAAACCACTGGCGTGCTGATGGCCGCTCAGGTGGAAATGAAACTTGAGTCCGCTCAAGCAACGTTCGTAGATGCTATGTTCAACGGTGACGTTGATGTGAATCCAAAAGGGTTTGATGGTCTCAAGAAACGTCTGGTCGGTGACCAGGTTCTTGACGCCACCAACGCGCTGGATAATGAGCTATTCCTGGATGACCTTGATTTGCTATTCGCGCAGGTTCAAGGTGGGCTGCCTGACGTTGTGTACACTCCATCGTCGGTGTTGCCACGTCTGAAGTCTCTTGGCCGTAAAGTCGGTGGGGCCGAGTACATCAACTCGGAAATCACCGGTAAGCGGGAGTGGACTTGGAACGGTGTGCCATTTATCGATCCAGGTGAACACTGGTCAGGTCGTCGCATCCTTGCCGAAGACCCGACCGCTGGTGCTGACATGTACGCAATCAAGTTCGCAAACAACTTCAACGAACACGGCGTCATGGGTATCACGAATGGCGGCTTACAAGCATACTTCCTTGGTGAACTCCAAGAGAAACCTGCTTACCGTACTCGTATTGATTTCTACGCCGGTCTGGTTACCCAGGGTGGCCGTGCTGCTGCTCGTTTACGCGGCGTGAAACGCGCCTAAAGGAAAGGGCTGATTATTCATGGCAACTAAGAAAGCTCCAAAAACTACTCGTCTATCGGATGATGTGACCAAACCGCAGCCTACTGATCCTGGCGACGCTCCTGCCGATACCTGGGATGAGAAAGAACGTGCCACATCGGTTCGTCCTGATAAGGCTGCTGCGGCTGCGGCTGGTCATAAGACCGTGAATGCTGTTGTTCCTGGTGACCCTATCGAGGATGCAGCGCCAGTGTCTCAGGGTCGCACTGAGACGTATACGGCGTACGACAACAACAATGACCCGGTTGAGGTGACTCGTGATCTGGATACAGGCGAAACGACTGTTGCAGGTGACGGGGATCCAGAAGCCGGCGCATAACACACGAGTTCAGGGAGCAAGGGGGCGGTCATGAGTACAACCAAAGTCGAAGACGTTGCTGCGGCTCTTGGCCGTCCCATTGCGTCCCCTGAGACTGAGCAGGTTCAGAAATGGATTGACCGGGTAGAGCAGCGCATCAGGAACCGGATAGTGGATCTGAGCGAACGTCTATCGGATGACGCTTACCTGGATACTTTTACTGGTGTTGTAGAAGATGTCGTGATTCGTAAGATTCACAACCCGGAAGGGATGCGGTCTGAGCGAATAGATGACTACTACTACGACCGGGGCGAGAAATCGTCTGACCTGTGGCCAACTGAACAAGAGTGGGCTGAATTACTCCCCGCGTCTAGTGTTGGCGCGTTTAGTACTCGTCCTGGGTTTGAGCCTGGGTGGTGATCTAATTGGTCAACGTGTCAAGAGTGTTGCAACGTGGTCGGGCTCAGACCGAATCGCGGATGAAGTCATCTGCTGTGGTCGTCCGGAAAACTGGGACTGAGGTAGATGACTATGGGCGTGAAGTTCCTTCACTGAAACAGATCTACCCAAACCCTGACTGGCCAGAAGATCACCCCCATGCTGACGGGAAATGCTACTTCCGGTATCCCGGTTTAGCGTTTGCTTCGGTGTTTGATTCAGCTGGGGTTACTGTCACTCAGTCACGTCTGGTTGGGCGGTTCCCGTTTGGTGTGGAGTTCGCGGTCGGTGACGTCGTGACGATCATGTCAGACCCGGATAACCCGAACCTGGCTGGCACTGAGCTGACGGTGTCTTCTATTGATGATCAGTCGCAGGCTACAGCGCAACGCTTGTTGCTGGATGATAACCAGAAGGGGGTGGAGGATGATGACTAAGAAACGCACTCTTAAGATTACGAATGCTTTGACTGGTAAGGCTCGTGATGTTGTTTTGCCGGGTAAACCTGGTGTGAAGAAAGCTACTGATCAGGGTGACCAAAGTCAGGGTGGTAACAGTGGTAAGAATAAGCGTTGACACTTCAGAAGTGCGTGCTGCTGTTGCTGATATGTCACGTGTGGACGCCCGGTTGCGGCCAGACGTAAGCTCGGCAATTAAACGTGGGGCAACGAACATCAAGAGTGACCTAATCGGTAAGATGCGGTCTTCTCGTCACTTCAAAGGCTTCGCAGACATTAGCTATGACATGGTGGATGACTTCGAAGCTGAGATTGGTCCGAACAAGCCTGGCCCTGGTGCTGGCGCGAACATCGCGTATTTCGGGACCTCTCGTGGGGGCGGTACGGTCGAGGATCCAGAAGAAGCATTGAAACGTGAACTTTCTGGTTTCGAGGATGCTCTAGGTGATGTTGCTGAGCGGTCGGTGTTTGGATGAGGGCACTCATTGATTCGCTCAAAGCACGTATTGCTACGGCCACCCCATACGCGGCGTATTTCGGTGAGGTGGATGGCACCCCAGATTATCCGTACGTGTTGTTGTGGACGTCCACAGGGCAGTTGGAACAACACACGTTGGCTGGTGCCGCTGACCTCTCAGATCGTCTTGGTGTGACGATGGTAGCGACCACCAGTGAAGGTGTGCTGAGCATGTCGAAACATGTTCGGGCCGCGTTGGTCGGTTTCAAACCTGACTCGGACACGTGGTCTGTAGCTGCGCTCCGTGAACCTTATGATTCGCAACCTATCGACCGGGACCGTGATGTGAGCCTACCGAATCATGGTTACCCGTGCTTCGCCGTGGATTTGTACAGGTTGCGTGGCACGCCGATGTAATCACCCTGTCCCTCACTAATTCAATAACACGATCCTTTCCCGCCCCGTGAGCGGGTTTTTTATACCCAAAAATTACCCCTTATAGGAGGGAATTATCATGGCTGGTGTTCGTTTACTTGCCGATAAAGGCACTACTGCTTGGCTGATTGAGAAGCCAGCAGACCCTAGCAAGGCTGTTTCTACTGAGATTAATGCTGGGCAAGACATTTCGTGTGTTGTTGCCGCTGATTTCAATATTGGGGCTGGTGCCCCACAAACCACTGATGATGGCGCACTGTGTGAAGGTGCGAACCGTCAAGTCCCGACTGCTGCCACTCATGAGGCGACGATTAATGCGATCCGCTTCTATGATCCGGAGACCCGTCAGGTGCATGTTGAGGATGATTTCTTTTTCCAGGCGGTCAAGGAGTTCGGTACTGAGTTCTGGGTCGCTGTTCGGGATGGTGGGAAGGATCCTCGTGAGTTCCCTGACGCTGTGGAAGGGGATGAGGTTTCGATTTACAAGCTGATTTCTGGTGGTGCTGGTCGTGCTGCTGATCGTGCCGGGTATCAGAAGCGTCAGATTCATGTGACGGTTTCGGATGCTTATGAGGATTTGTGGGTGGATGAAGCTGCCCCAGTTCCTACGACTGCGCCGTAGTTAGGTTTCCTGGGGTGGGTGTTCACGGGTCACTCACCCCAGGATTATCGACTGTTACCCGTGAAGAACCCGTAACCCGTGGAAGGAAAGTTTTATGTCGAATGATGGAAGTCTCGCAGACGGCCTATCCAGTGAAGAAGCTGTCGTTGATGAGTCTTTGGCTGGTGATGATGTTGTGGATATTACCAATGATCTCACCCCCGAAGATTTCGATTTTGATGCGTTCGTTGATGGTGTGCGTCCTGGGCGTCGTGCTGTTCGTGTGACGATGCGTGCTGATTTGGCTGCTGAGATTGATCAGATAGCGATTCAGGCTGAAGCCCTGGAGGATCCGAACGGTGATGAGGCTCAGGCTCTCTATGACCGGTTCGAGCAGATCCAGGCGCAGATTGTGGCTTCGCAGCGTATGTTTGTGGTTGAGGCTCGGTCGGATCATCGTGGCCGTCAGATCATCAGGCAGATGGAGAAGCAGGGTATTACTGAGCCTGGGAAGAAAGCGACTCAGGCTGAGATTCAGGAATGGAATGAAGAAGTCGCCATTCGTCGTCTTGCTGACGCTATTGTGATTCCTTCGAATGTGACGGTGGATGGTCTCAAGAAGTTAGAAGAGCGTGCCCCGTCTGAGGTGAACAAGCTCTATGGGGCGATGCACCAGGTGAATACGAACCCGGTGAAGGGTGTTGACCCAAATTTCTCGCTGAGGCGCTAAGGTATGACCCGTTTTGGTTGCGGGTTTTACGACTCGCACGGGAGTATAACCTGCTCCCGTGCGAGTACATTGGGCAGGATCGTGATGCTGAGATTGATTTCAACCTGTCGATGGCCCTAGATATTCATGACAAAGATTTGTTGTGTCAGTGTGGGGAATACCGTGCTGATTGTTCGACTGGTGACGGGTTTTATGAAGTCGCGGATGACCTGATTTGTTTCAAGCAGGCCGCGTTAGAGGAATTCCGGAAAGAGAATAACGACCTGGAGCCGGGCACGATGTTGCGGGTGGTTGATGTTAGGCGTGATCAAGCGCCGTCACGCACACAGCATCACACCAACACCACGACACGACCAGTCACCGACGACAGCCTGGCCTAGCGGCTCTCAATTTCTTCACTAACCGGGGTCGTTACATCTAGCTCGAGATAGTCCTGCTCATAGTCAGATGCGAATGCCTTAGGTGTTTGCATATCGTTGAAATGAGCTACGAAGTACTCCGACCCAGATTCTACTTCCACGTCTATGAGCCAGCTGCAACGCTCCTCATTGTGGAACGTGTGAAACTCCGTAGTTGCAACAACTTCGCCGCGGTCATCTTCGATAAATACTTCGGCACTTTCTAAATGATTCATGACGACAGTAGTCGTCGGTTCTGCGATCATGCAGTTTTGTTTGTCCTCGCCCATAAGGACTGCCTTATCGCCTTCGAAAACAATTGCCCCAAATAGACGGATCGCTTCATCTTGTTTCGTTGTGTCATTCGCTACAGGGCTTATTTGTATGTCTGATTGTTCTTCTGTCGCGCTTCCGCATCCCGTGAGTGTGAGTGCTGCGATTCCAAGAATCCCAAGTGTTTTTCGCATATCTAAAGCTTAGCCTTTTACCCCTTCGGAGGTGGTTGCGTGGCTCGCGAACGCAGTATCGTTGTCCGGCTCCGGGCGGAGATCTCTGACTATAAGAACAAGATGGGCCAAGCCTCCCGGTCCCTGTCTGACTTTGAGAAGAGTCAGCAGAAGATGGGCGGTGCAGCAGAAACCACCATGGGCCGATTAGTGCAGTCAGCTCGCATCAACGAAGCCGAGTGGACTAACGTAGGTCAGACTCTTGCGGTGGTTGGTGGTTCGATTACCGGGCTTGGTTTAGCTGCACTCAAGTCTGGTGTGCAGTACAACACGCTGCAGCAGACTACCCGTGCCGCGCTGACCACGATCTTCCAAGATGGTGCTAAAGCGAATGCCCAGATGGACGCTCTGGACGACTTCGCCAGGAATAGCCCGTTTGCGAAGCAAGTCTTCATTGAAGCCCAGCAGCAAATGCTGGGCTTTGGTATTGAAGCCCAAAAGGTCCTCCCCTACTTAGACTCGATTCAGAACGCCGTTGCCGCTACCGGTGGCTCAAACCAAGACATTGCCGAGTTGGCAACAGTGTTTTCTCAGGTGCACGCGAATGCGAAGATCACTGCTCGCGAGCTCATGATGTTCGGGCAGCGAGGTGTTGACGCTGCAACCATCATCGGCTCACAGATGGGTAAGACCGGCGCCGAAATCCGTGAAGAGATCACCGATGGCACCCTGGACGCTGGCGAAGCCCTAGACGCCTTGGCTGCTGGCATGGATGAGCGTTTCGGTGGTGCTGCTGCGAACGTCAAGGAAACTTTTGACGGCGCCTGGGATCGCATCAAAGCAGCCTGGCGTGACCTGAGTTCAACATTGGCTACCCCGCTGGTCGATCCTGATGGTGGCGGGGCACTTATTGACTTCCTCAACGGTGTTGCAGATGCTATGCGTCAATTCATCGCGGCACCTACCTGGTTACAGGGTACTGTCGCCGCGATCGCTGGATTGACCGGCCTTGTTGCATTGGGTGGCGGCACGCTGCTGATGGCCGCGCCGAAGTACTACAAGTTCAAAGAGGACTTACAAACCCTGGCCAACGTTTACCCATGGGTTGGGAAACTCAGTGGTGCCCTCGGTAAATTAGGTCGCGCTGCTGCGATTGGTGCTGTCGTTACCACCGCATCTGTTGGGCTGGTAAAACTTGCTGACGCACTCAGTGATTCTGGTGTTCCCGCGAATGCGAACCGGATCACCGCAGCGCTGGCTGGGATCAATGACCTCGATATCAATACTGTATTCCTTGATGCTACAGCCGGTGCCTATGACCTCAATGATGCGATGGAACGCCTGGCTGATCTACCATTCGGGCATGAGTGGGGCATGGACGTTGCTGATACTTTAGGTGTCACGTCAAACGCGTCGCTCAACGCTAAGAAAACATTCGAAGAACTCGATGCTACTCTATCCGGACTGGTTGATGGTGGTCAGACGGATCGTGCAGCACAACTCTACGAGGCACTGTCCGGGAGCATCGACACAACCCGGTTCTCAGTAGAGGAACTTGACGCCTACCTGCCGAACTATTACGAATCACTCGACGCAGCAGACGCCGAACAGAAACTAACGGCAGAGTCAGCAGATGAGCTATCGGGATCGCTTGACGGCACCGCCATGTCGGCCGAAGAAGCCCAAGATGCCATGGACGAGTGGATCAAAACTGTCTCAGAGGCCGGCGCGTCATTCGGCAGCATTATTGACGCTTTCGACGCTGTTATTGAAAAGCAAGACGGTGTAAAACATTCCAGCGCTCAAACCATGGAGCAATGGATTGATCAGATGCAGAAGCAAGCCGAAGCAACGGCTAACTGGCGCGACAACACTATAGAAGCATTTGAACAAATCAACGAAGAAGTGCCGACTAGCGCACAAAAAGCGCATGAAGCATTCGTCAAAGAGATGGTCGCGGCGGGTGAGGGTGGCGCGGAAGCTCTGCAAACTTTCGTTGATGGGACACCTGAACAACGCGCCCAGCTAGTTGAAGCGTGGGAATCAACCGGCCCGATGATCAACGATGTCATTGGAGAAGGTTTAGAGCCTATATCTGTTGACGTTGATCCTGAAAAGGCCGAAGAAAAGGTCAACGAGATTCTTGCGTGGATTGGTGAGAAAACTGCTGACCCGTTGAAGGTTGGTGCGGACACGTCGGGGGCAGAGTCTGATGTTAATTTGATTCTGCGTCATTGGGCTGGGACAACCACTGACACGAATGTTGGTGCGAACATACAACCAGCAGACACCACTGCCCGAGACCTGTTTGGCAAGTGGTCTCGTACCACCACGGATACGAATGTGGATGCGAATAAGAACCCGGCTGAGAACACTGTCCAAGGGATGCTGAACAAATGGACGCGAACCACCACTGACACGAACGTGGACGCTAACACTAATCCTGCGTCGAGTGCCTTTAGTGGCGTAACTGGCCATTGGGCCCGCACCACAACGACCACAAAAATTGATGCCGATACTTCCCCTGCACGTAGCGCGTGGCAGTCGTTCAAAGACTCCGTAGGCACGATCTGGACCACGATACGCACAGCGGTCACCGGCAACTACGAAGGCGGCCCCATTGCAGCTCCCGGCCGGTATCAGGGCGGCCAGATCCTGCCTGGTCGTAAAGCTGGTGGCTGGGTGCCTGGTCAACGGGCAGGGTATGACAACATCCTGTGGCCGTTACATGCTGGCGGTCAGACGCTTATGCAGCCCCTGGAAGGCCGTGAGTTCGTTGTCCGATCCTCACAAGCACACCGGTACACCCCGGAACTGTACGCCATGAATAACGGAAGCTTCCCCACCGGGATGATGGAACGCCTCTACAGCACAAGTGCTGCTGGTCCAATGACCGTCGTGCAGCAATCAACAGGCCCAGTGGAGTTATCTGCTGGGTCGATTCAGGCGTTGGCTCGGGCGGTGCAACCGTTTTTGGTGGTGGATAACCATGTTATCGCGCAGGCAAATGGTTCTGATGCGCGACAGGCCACATTAGCGGGGAGGTACTGAATTGAGGAAGTGTTTTTGGTTTGGGACGCAGCATTTTGCACAGTTTTTGCGGTCTCCCTCGCGGGGGTCGCAGTTTTCACCACAGTCGTGGGGAGATTCTGGGACGTACCTGTCAGGGGGCGGATGGGCTGCGTCTTCGCCGATGTCGCATCGGGAATTTATTCTTGAATGGAGTGCTGCAGGATCGATAGATGACGCGATGGCTGTGCAAGCCTTTCGAGACGGCGCGTATTCTGCCAACCCTGGGGACTTGATCTATTTTCATGACCCCTTGTCATATGAGCGCAACATTCTCCCTAAAGCGTGGGCACAGCCGGGGTTGCTAGCTGAGACGTTGGGGGTCGATACTGCTTTTTCTGCCACGTCTGCTGGTAGTGGTTATCCTGGTCATGCGTTAAGACTACCTGCCGGGTATCGTGACGATTTTGTGCCAGATGGCCCGGGCCGGGGCGTGGTTTATCAGCTGGTCCCTCCTGGGTATGACGTATTGGCATATGTCCCGTTCGGGGCTATTCGAGCTCATCTGCCAGACGGGTCTTATGCAGATCCAGAACTACTAAGCGGGTCAGGGTGGCATCGAATATCCGATGCCAGGGGCTTCTTATTGTATTTCGTCAACCCTCAATCCAGATCTGTCAGTGTTCGTGTTGCCCGAGCCGTGTTAGTGCCTCAAGGTGCTCCAGGACCTGATGACCCTTTCCAATGGCACCCGGGGATGGGACATTCTGGGTGCCGGTTTGTTGGGGATCCAACATATGTGCCAACAGGCCCGTTTAGTGGTGGGATGGCTTCGTTTGCGGTGACATTGAAGGAAGTTGGAGATTGGTTATGAAACTGAGAATCCTGGATGTGCCAGCCCAGTATTCGACCAGTGTCGCAGAACACACCCAGGGTGGGGTGGCGCATCCGGTGGTCAATGGTGGCCCAGGGGTTATGCCGTCTGTGCTGTCTTCCCCGAACCAGGCGCACCAGGCGTTGGTAGATTTAGCAGTTCAGGACGGGTGGGAGGCGTTGTATGACCCGACGAACCCTAACACAGTGATCACCGATGCTGATGGGAAGATCACGCAGATTCTTGACAGTCTGGGCAACTACCCGCCTTTACAGGCCCAACTATATGGTACCGAGCTTCCCCCTGCGGACCCAACTCAAGTGGGCTCGTTGACCGGCTTTACCGGCACGCTGTATCTCGAACTTGGCGAAAGCGCTAACATATCAGCTACCACGGTTGTCACGCCCACACAGCCGGGAGTTTTCTACAGTTCGTATTCTGACCTAACTGTGCCAGATAACATCCAGCAGGCAAATATCTATGCAAACGCCACTGGAGACCTGGAAGTATATCAATCTGACCAGCAGGCCAGCTCTAATGAAAACTACAGGGCGGCAGTGAGTATGGGACAACCAAATATTGTCACCCTTGGGGTCGAGGCGCTGCTGGTGGGAAATCATCGTCTCCAACCGGATGACTACGTTCAAGACCCTGTGCAGGTGTCTGGCCAGCAGGTCTTTGGGTTTGCTAGCCCGGGGATTAGCATGGCAGGGCTGGTTCTTTCCCAGGGTTCGATGCCACAAGATGCTCTTGCTAGGATGGCCAGTCTCCTGGCACAACTGTCGGGGGCGGGCCAGTCGACGCCTGCTCTTACACAGGGGTTTGTGCCTTCTGGTTATGCCAGTTTGGACGACCAGGGGCGCATGCTCACGAGCTTTCGGGCGGACCGCCCAGAGCAACTCGCCTCCATAACCAAAGTGCTCACCTGCTTTTTAGCTCGCAAACTAGTACCCAATGAGGACCTGGACGTACTCATAGAGGTCGTCCCCCAATACGTGCCAGAACGAACCACCCGGGTCCCGGTGGTCACACCCGGGGATCATTTATCGTGGCGTGATGCTTTTCATGGGTCCCTGATGGTGTCGCACAACCAGATCACGGACACCATCGCGCATCATGCTGGGCTGCGTTTGAATCCCGGATCGGTTGCCCCAATTGATGATTTCGTAGCCCACATGAATACAGTCGTTCGCTCCCAGTGGGGGTGGGATGAGGCCGTGTTTACCACCCCGCAGGGTCGCTACGATTGCATTCTGACACCGCGGCATGTGTGCGAACTGTTACTCAAAGTCGCAGATGAAGACCCGTGGCTCGCCAATGTTATGGGTACCACACACCACGAGTATGTCGTGTATTGGGCGGATCCTGAGCGTTCGGACGACACCGCCAGGTGGACAAATATCGTCCGCGATGGCCAATCCGGGGTGCCCTACCCGGAGCTGATTGGTGGGAAGTCTGGGGACACCCCAGCTCCTACCAAGCGCAGTGTCGCCGTTCTGTGGAGGAACCCAAGCACAGGACGGCTCACCGCTTCATGCGTGCTAGATACTGGGTCTACGAGTGGCCATAGGTGGAACGTTCTGCGTGACATTATGACCACGACCAGGCGATATTATGCTGCCCCCACGGGGTGGCAACCTCAGAGTGCTGGAACCATGCTGAGCTGGGAATATGACGGGACCACCCCGTATGTGGCCGTCACTCAGGAACCCGGTATCGACCGGCCTGCTGCGGTGTCACCGTTCAGCGTTTACCACGCACCCTTGCCAAGAGTCCAGGCAGGAGATCAGGTGACCGTGCAAGCCACCAATCGGGCTGCCGCCTCAGATGCTGTGGCACGGGTCAGCATCCAGGCACGCATCATCGGTGGCCGCTGGAGTGCTGGCACTGACACCATCCGCCGTATAGATACGGCCACACAGTCGTGGGCCACCCGCACACTCTCTGGTGAAGTCACCCGGAATGGGGTACTCCAGGTTACCTTAACCGATGAGCGACAGTCAGCCACTCCCGGATTCCATACGCGTAATCTCGAAGTCATTATCACTACCCCAGAAGGAGCAATCTATGCCTACGACCTGGATGTGATCGATTACCATTTGACTCAAGACGCCCAGCCTTTAGATTCACTGGACACCTCGGGTGGGGTGGGAGAAATTAAGGCCACCATACGTACCCCTGAACGCTGGCCGATCACCGAGGTGTATGGCCACGATTGGTTTGACGCTCGTCGCTTCCAACTCATCTCCGACCGGGATTCTGTCACTCTGGCAGGGCATATCACTGGAGTCCAAGCACATGACGCGACAACATTGGTGCTCAATGCCACCACCGCACTGGGTCCGCTCAATGCCTACAATGTGCAGACTCGCCCCTACCAGGGGCCTCTGGTAGGACTCATCCAGGAATATTTCACCCTGGCGTCAGATCACATCCCGGCCATGACCGCTGATCCGGCACTTCAAGATCGGATGATCACCGCTCCAGGGTGGAATGGTGAGCTGTGGCATCATCTAAAAATGCTGTGTGCGGCAGAGCGTATCCAACTTGAGGTTACTCCCAACGGAATCCATGTTCGCCCAGCACCAGTACGCAGCGATATGCCCACCCAAGTATTAGGTCGTCGTCACGATAATCCCTCCACCCAGCTCGCCCAATATGTGGAAGTGATTCATCGTCGCAACCGACGTGTCCAGGATATCTTGGTGTATCCTCATGGCGGGTGGGATCAAGATGTTGGAATCCTCTCGGTCAACCCGGGTGAGTACGTTGTACACACGCTGGAATTGCAAACCTCTTTAGAGTCGATTGTCCAGCCCACACATGTTGACTACGTGTCACGGCTGGATCGATCACGCTCCCAATACACCATCACCGGCGATGATGGGCAACCCGTGTCCGCCCAAGAATTTGCCAACGCTGGCGGACGTATTTCATTCCGGATCGGTGACGACCGAAGGACTATTGAAGTTATCATGCAAGGCCCACGTGGGCTGGTCAACGATGACCGCAAATACATTCGCACATTCAGTATGGCCTCACGATTCGGTGATGCCCCATACAAGTATTCCACCCTACGCATCCTAGGGACCGGGGTCATGTGGGACGAAAAGCCGATCCGGTTCCCCACCGGAGTTAAACCCTCCCAAACGGGGACCGAAATCGGAGCCGTCATAGACAACCCGTTTCTATCCAGCATGTCACAGGTAGTCCAAGCGGGGACCCAAGCAGCCCGAAAATACAGCGGATTCGACCCAGAACTGACAGTCACCACCACAAGCGACCATCACATCGCAGTAGGTGGAGTCGTCAATGATCACCGAATCAATTACAGGGTTGTATCCGTAGACAGGTCACCGGGCACGACCACAATTTCCGGCAAATATCACCTCACCCACCAGGTCCATGAGCAGTTACAACAGGGGACCTATGATCAGGTGACGCAACGGAATCAATCCATGATCGACAGCACCTACCGCGATGAAATCGGAAAAGGAAAACACGTACTATGAGTAACCTGGCTTTCCCGCCACGCAGCCTCGGCACCGGTGACCCGTGGGCTCGTGCAACAGAAGACTACATCAAGCATCTCCAACGCCGGGTGCAGCAGCTAGAGCAACGAGTCACTAACGACGGACGATCATTGTCCGGGCTCTCTGAGTCCGTTAGTGAGCAATTCGTCGAACTCCAACAACAACAGCAGGTCATCGTTCGCGTGTTAGAAACCCTGGTTGACACCCAAACACAGCTCAACCTGATCAATCAGATCACCAGCGATGACGAACTCACCGAAGATGACCCCGGATACCTCACACCCGATCCTGATACCGATTAAGGAGCCAGCATGGCAGAAACACTTGATGGCATTGTCACTCCTGATGGCGACGACAACTACGCGCTGATTCATGACCTGGCCGCGATGGCTGAGACCATCCAGCAAGTCATCAACCAACGTGCTAATGCCAGAGCAGGCACCCAACTGGAACGGCAAGAATTCACGGCCATCGCTCCCGAAGGCACTCTGTGGAAAGACACCAATGGTGAACGCATCTTATGGGTCAAGCACGGTTCTTCTTGGGAGCGCCTCTGGCCAGAACCAGTTCGTCGGTTATTACGAATTGGCTCCTATGAGGAACGAACCAGTTTCCCCTACCTGAACATGCGCTGGCTCCACCAAAACGGAGACACCAACGCGGTAACACTGCAACAACGCAACGTAAATCACCGCGAACTGGGGGCGCAACTATCGAACTTCGTCAACGGCCAGTTTCAATCCAGCATCACCCTTCGCCATGATGGCGGGATCTTCGTCACTAGTGGCGGGGTGGACCGACGTATCCCCTACGCCTACCGATCAGGTAGGGCTTTAGCCGAGCGAGACGGCACTGGACGCGTCATGAAAGCAAGTATTTCGTTCCCATCCGGGTGGTTCACTGAGCCGCCCAATATCCAACTGACCGTGGAAACGTCACAGCCAGATAATCAATACCATGCATCAGTGGCCAATGTGTCACGTAACGGGGCAACCATCAATGTTGTCCCTAAAGAAGGTCTCACTATTAATGCTGTCAGAGTCCATTGGCAAGCAACCCAGTCCCATCCAGACATCAGCTACTAACCAGAAGGCTGCATGTCTCTCAGAACGGCAAAGGAGCGGTGATTAGCCGGTGACACAGTATCATATTCGACGCCTCGCAGGGTACGGGCCAATACGACGGGCCATCATGAAACTGCATGAGCCACGCTGGGTGTCCGCTATCTATGGTGGCTTGTACTTGTCCTACCTGGTGTTCGGTGCGCTCAGCATCATCAACCCTAGTTTGACAATCAGTGACGCAGCAGGTGCGCCATTGACCACCACCATGAGCCTTGCAATGGTCGCATCAGGTGCCATCGGCGTCGTATCAGTGGGACGGGGCGCGTACTGGGCAGAACGATTCGCCGTCATCAGCGCAGCCCTCGGCATCACAGGGTACGGGGCAACAACCATCTGGCTAGCCATCACCCAAACCGGGTACAGGTGGTGGCCGCTCATGCTCATCCTCGGATCAGCCGTAGCCCTCGCCGTGAGACCCGCCTGGATCTGGTCACGCGAATACAGCCCAAACAAAGTTCACAAACACCACTAAGGGGGGTTCATCGGGCATGGACCCTACCATCACCACCATCTTGCAAGTCGGCTTCGGTGGCGTCGGCGCGATCATCATCACCAAATTCTTTGAATCCTGGACTGCTGCACGCCAAGGCAAAAAAGAGGCTTTGGACACGCTACGGGAATCCCGAGCAAAATACCGGCGACTCTACCTGGACTGGCGTGATTACGCGTATCACGTCCGCGCCGTAGCCCGAGACCACGGGGTACCACGCGACGACCTCGGCAACCCACCACAAGACGAATAAACAACCCGAACCACGCGACCGCCTCTCATGGGCGGTTTTTTCATGCCCAAAAGGAGGCAGCAGTGTCATACTTTCTTGCAGCATCACTTGTGAAACTTCGTAATGAGGTGAACGCGCTCTGGCCCAACCGTAGCAAAGTCAGTGATGGTTGGATTGGGGACGCAGCGCACTCGGCCCGTAAATCTGATCACAACCCTGACTGGTCTGCGCCTGGTCGTCGTCGTGGCGTGGTTCGCGCCTTGGATATAACTACTCGCGGGATTGACGTGGACAGGCTACTCCGCCACACCACGAACGATAGTCGCGTGGCTTATGTGATCTACAACCGGCGTATTTACACGCACGCACGCGGATGGTACGCCTACACCGGGTCTAACCCTCACACCAACCACGTCCACGTCAGTATCGCTCACACGAACACTGCTGAGAACGACACCAAAACCTGGATCAGCTCCATATCAGGTGGCACGTCTACCGCGTCCACTACGAAACCCGCTGCAAAACCAAAACCCGTGTCGAAGCCTGCCACTGTGAAAACGGGTGAATGGCCAACCTACGCGCTCCTAGTGGATGGCAAATACCAGTCACTAACCAAGCGCGGCTACCAGCGACTACTCGCACCAAAGAACGTGGGCAACTACCAGGGCCGAATTGATGCGGTCATGGGTGCGCTCACAACCAAAGCCGAACAAACCTGGCTGAAACGGCTGGGATTCTACAGGGGCCTGATTGATGGTCAGCGTGGGCCAGTCACGATCAAAGCGTTGCAACGATTCTTACGGTCCAAACGCTTCTACTCCGGCCTGATTGACGGCAAATTCCAGACACTGTCCATCAAAGGGTTACAGCAGTATCTCAACTCGCAACGCAAGTTCTATAAATAAGGAGCATGATCTTATGGCGAATAAACGTAGTGTAGGACCTGTCACGGGCGCTTCTGCTGTTGGTGGTTCGTTGGGTGCCGCGATTGGGCAGCTCATTGTTCATTTCTTCCCCACGTTGGAACCTGTTGAAACAGCGGTCACCGTGATTATCACCGCTGTACTGGCCGTCGTGGGTGGTTACCTGGTGCCACCCAAAGACGTAGTGTCCTTCCAGCTACAACCAGAACTCGGACCACTACCCGACAACCATGACGACCCTGGCACACACGCTGCTGACTAGGCTAAACTATGTCGAAGCCTTCTAGTTGTGAGTGCTATAAGGCAACCGCCCCACCTACCGACGAGGAGGTGGGGCGGTTCTTTTGGTTTCCTCAATTATTGTTGACCGAAACCTTCAAAGTCAGACCCTGAACGTATATCATCATTCGTGGCACCCATTCGTGGTGTGAGTGAGAGCGCCCCGCCACTGGTAAACCATGTCCCCGTTCCAGCGCACTAGTGGTGGGGCCATCCAATGCTATCGCACAAAAATACTAAGTCATACGCTCATCGGGTAAGCTACGCTGTGGCCTCACCGCGCAAGGTTGAGACCCGCCCCGCCCACTGACGACGCAACCCTTCTAGCGCATGCCGGTGAGCGGGGCGTTTTCATAGTGGCCTAACGGCGGCAAGGATAAAACATACCCTGTTTCCGGCCAAGTCACACGAACAGGATAAGGCCTGGCTTCGGACATGTAGAAGCATGTCGCGGGCCACGAGAAGTTAGATACAGCGTTAAGCGGCAATAGCCAGCTTCGGGTTCTCAAGTAATTCCTTTTCAGGAAGCTTTTCCACGCCCAGGTCGGACCAATCGTAAGAAGCCCGTCTATAAATATCTATTTGCCGGTCGTTGACAGGCTCATTGTGAACTACGTATAGAGGACGGTCTTTATCAAACGGAAGGGTTCGATCCTTGTCACCTAGAGAAATAGCTGCACCCAATTCTCTCAGTCGTGCAAAGCGAAGGGTCAATGCATCCACCGCATCACTCATGCGCCTGTAGTCTTTGCTCTCGAAGTTGAATGCATTCGTCAGTTGAACTACTGCAGTTTCTTCGTGAATTGCAAAATCAAAGTTCTCAACCCTATCACCAAAGCTGACAGGCACGTGCCTTTTATATTCGAGCTCGCTCGTGAGCTTCTCTTCCAGGGCTTCTTCGTACTCATTCCGGAGCCGCGTAATAGTCCTAGATACAACTTCACTTTCACGCTCCCGAACCAGTACTCCGTAGAGCATCTCAGCAATAGACTCTGCCGAGTCCCCGTATGAAGGGCGCGCCTCAGAAAACTGCAGTACATTGTGCTGATGGACGCGCATATTTTCGACAGTTGCTACTGACAATGACTCGGGGTTACCAAAATCAATGGAGGTCTGAAATGCGGAACTTTTCGTCGCCTGCCGTGGGATGCGCTGCTGCAGGTTACGAAGTATAGGCAACAATTTCTCAGCGTCGCCACCAAGAAGGTTGGCTCGTTTGAAGTTTGAAACGTACCGTATCGCCCAGTCGCTTTCAGCGTTTCCAACGAGCACGCCGATATTGATAAATTCTCCGCGAATCGAGTGTGGGACATAACGAATGACCCAAGTGAAATATTGGTTTGACATTGCTACTCCCCTCTAGCTTGACCCGAGTGCAACAACAGTGACGTAGCAACTTCGTCCTTGCGAGAGTACAGCCACTGGGCAACGGATATCAACTCTTGGTCGGTAAAACCCCAATCTACAGGAACCTGGGCCACGATTTGTAGAGCATCTGTACGAGTCATTGAGTCTACCTTTTGAGCCATATGTCGAAATGTACCGGCACTCATTCTTGTCACCTGTCCGCTCCACCGGGTCACGCCTGAAGGTAAGTTTGGCATGCGTTGCACGTATGGATCGTCCTCGATACCAAGCCACATGCCATAGTCGTACGGTACTACCGAATAGTCTTCGTTAATTCGGTACAAAAATTGCTCGTCTCCGCCCTCGCAGAGTTCCCACCAAGCAATGAACTTCGGGCCGTGAACAGCGTTGTCATCCTTGTTGATGAAGTCCAATTCACGGCTCTCAATGACCCCGTCAACCACTTCACTAGCAAGCCCAGTACCCGGGTAAATGGTATGAGCATTATGTAATACATTATTCTGGGCGAAGGTTTCGTCGATAATCAAAAAATCGCGTGAGGGTGCTGACACGCCCAGAAACTCGGCTGTGGCATAACAAATTGCTTCAGCCAGCAAGGATTCTTGACCATGTGGATTGTATGGCGTTTTAACCCAGTATTCTTTAGCGTTAGATGCCACCACCTTAAGTGGCTTCGACCCAGACGGCCCATACTCGGAAATCATAGCTATTGAGCCCACAGGCTCTGGACGTTCAAACCCAGATAAGTCTTTCTGCCAAGAAGTCAAAACTTATTCACTACTCCTTAGCTTCCCAAACTCTCGTACTGGTTTTCTTCGTCCAAATGGTAGAAGTGCTCATCATCACGGTCAGCTTGTAAATCCATCTCAATGTATGCTGCTAAATCAGCAATCCCAAAGATCTTCTGTTCAAGCTGAGAAACCTCCGAGTAATTGGGCTCGACTATTTGAGCCTCTGAGGTCGCCAGATTTTCCATTTAGTGCCTCTTGTGGTGCGAGTGTGCGAGTTCTGTGTGACAGGCTACATCAAGATGATCTTTTAATCTGGCTTTGACTCACTGGCCAACCGGTCCATCGCTCTGGCCAGTAGCGGCATGACTTGTCGTCCTACCTCTACCTTATTCCCATGCTTCTAGTATGACGAGGTCTACTCCGATGGCGAGGTGTGGTCCGGTGTGGTCGTTGGGCAGGTTGCAGCGGGCAGTAAACCCATAGATTGGTGTTGCTGCTGGGCAGCGTTGCCCGTTGAAGTTGATCATGTCAAACGAGATGGTGTCACCACGCCGGTATAGTCGCATACCCTAAGCATAACGCGATGCGTAGGCCGCACCACCAACCCTGAGTGAGCAGGTAGGGGCCAGTCTTTTGTGTTTAAACGCTTATACGAGACCGGTCATAACCTAATCCGCCACAACCGCATCCACCACGTCGTCGTCGGGGCTGGTCAATTCTTTGGCGTCAGTAAGCCCTAGAGCGCTCCCTAGCGCCCTATCAGACGACCTGGCGCTGGATCGTACCACTGAAGGCATGACGTGCGTGTAGACGTTCCTGGTGGTCTGTAACGACTCGTGGCCTAGCAGGTAGGAAATGTTTTCAATGGACTCCCCCTCGGCCAGCGTCCATGAAGCGTAGGTATGTCTCAGGTCGTGGACGCGGGGCTTCTTCCGTAACCCCTTGGCTCGAGCAGCAGCAACAGCGTCACGCCACACATGGTTGTAGAAGGCTTGAGAAGTCATGACTCCGCCACGTGCCATCTTGAACACAAAGTCATCTAACGCTGTGGTGCGAACCAATGGTGCAACAGCTTCGGTGGCGATCTTGCCCAGGCCTACAGTGCGTCGGGACTTCTCGCTTTTCGGTGTTCCGATCTTCCGTGTCCCGTCGCCCTGATACTTCCACGCTTTCTGCACGCTCACAGAGTACTCGCCACGATCATCTGTGAAGTCAGCCGGGGTTAGCGCGGTGGCCTCGCTGAATCGTAGCCCGGTGGACACCATGAAGATCACGAACGGGTGGAAATGAATCGGCACTTGATCAAGTAGTAGCCGGAATTCGTCGTGCGTGAGAAACGTGATGTTCTCAGTGGTGCGGTTCGCTTTCGGTAACCGGGTCTCGGCGCACGGATTATCTGGCCGGTGTTTCCGTTTCACCGCTGTCAGCATCACACTGTTTAGTAGGCCGTGGACGTTGCGAATCGTTTTCGGGGACTTATTATCTTCCCGAAGGTCATTCACCCATTCCGCAATATCATCTTCGGTGATCATGTCCACCGGCACTGCTCCCAGAGAATCGGCTAGGTAGTTTTTGAACATCGACCGATACTTTGCGCGAGTGGCTGGTTCCACATCGGATAGCCGGGTGATGTGCTGCTCGGCGACTTCCGCCAGCGATGGGGAATTGGAAACTTTTTGGAGAACAGCGCGTTTTGCTTTTTCGGTGTCATTCCCGGCAGCTTCGATGATGCTCTGCCACGCTTCTGCTTTGTTCAGGTCGTGGAATGTTTTACTGCGTTTCCGCGTGTTTTCGCGCCACACGACCTTATATGATTTTTGCCCTGTCCGCTGTGAAGTGCGGGTTTCTATGTATGCCATACCCCTCAGTTTAGCCGAGCAGCTATGTTCTGAGGGGGCAATTTTTCTGTTTGAGGGGGCAAGTGGGCTTACTTCCCTGTGTTTACCTGTGGAGCTAAGGGGATTCGAACCCCTGACCTCTTCCGTGCCACGGAAGCGCGCTACCAACTGCGCCATAGCCCCTTATCAAGTTTTTCTTGCTACCTCGCCGGGCAACAGATACTAGTATACATAGCTTTAGTTCGAAAACAAATTCGGGCAATACAGTTCTGACGTGATGTTAAACACTGGTTTGCGTGAGGGTGAAAGTGCCAAATTCTCCCGAGTTTGATTGCAGTACATGAGCTCGGCAATTGCTCAACCGTGGGACCGTGGCGTAGTCCTCATCCTCGTGTCCGGTCAGCAGATGCGCTGCAGCACGCAAACAATTGCCGTGGGATATCACCAGCAGTACGTCAGCGGTAGCTAATGCTTTCAATACCGCGTTTGCGGTCCGCATCCCGGATGCGCGTGGAGTTTCACCGCCCACGGGGCCCACGTCGATACTCGGCAACCGGAAGGCTGCATGTTCGTCGGGCCAGCGCTCTGCGATATCGGTATACAATAGACCCTCCCACTGGCCGCCGTGGGTTTCTTGCAGGTCGTTGTCAATGACGTAGTCAAGGGGTCGGTCTCGCACCATGAGCTGGGCTGTTTCGACTGCCCTTGTCAACGGTGACGTGATAGCTGCATCAAATTCGGTATGTCCCCAACGCCGCGCGGCCTGCCGAGCCTGGGCACGTCCAGCGTCATTCATGGCAATGTCATGTTGACCTTGGTAGCGTCCCTGAGCGTTCCAATCAGTTTCGCCATGTCGGAGCAACACGAGGGTCTTCATTGCGTGGAGTCACCTATTTCATATCCGCAGTATTGAATTAGTCAGTTTCTGGTAGCTCAATCTGGGGTGCATCTGACCACAGCCGGTCCAGCGCGTAGTTATCGCGTTCTTCGTTGTGTTGGATGTGGACGACGAAGTGCCCGTAGTCTAATAACACCCACCGGTTTTCGGATTCACCTTCACGTCGTAATGGTTTGAGTTCGAGCTGCTCGCGCAGTTCATCTTCGATCTCGTCACTGATGGACTTCACTTGGCGTTCGGTTGGTGCCGAAGCAAAGAAAAAAGCATCCGTAATGCCAAGCCGATCGGCAACGTCAACAGCAGCAATATTTTCTGCCTGACGGAAAGCCGCCGCTTTTGCCGCGATGTGTAGCGCGTCAAGGGTGGGTTGAGGTACTGCCACGAAACTCCTTTAAAGTTTAGCGAATGAGCAGAATGATGGCGGTTATCAAGGCGATAATGCCAATGGCAAAAACGATCGCAGACGACATCACCATGCGGCGTTCGGGTGCTTCAAAATCTTTGGCGTCTAATGAGTCCAAGCCGTGTGCTTCACTGGCGTCAACGGGTTCCCCAGAACTCGAACTGGACTTTGTTGGCCGGTGCAATTCTTCGAAGAGTTCTGCGGAAGGCACCGGTGCTGGCTTGTCGGCATGTTGGGTCTGTTCGTCAACATCAAATGGACCGGTAATCATCGGTCCTGACTGGGCACGACGGTGCCGTCGCCGTGTAGGTTTCGTAGTGTCCCGCCCAGGCCGTGCAGGCTCTTTTGAAGAGGTTACCTTCTTGGAGCTTGAGGCACTTCCAAGTTCCTCTGCTATTGGGGGCTTGGCGGCGGTACCAGTGGACTGTCCTGCAGGCGAGGTAATGAACAGCTGCGCCGATTTCGAAGGCTCAGTCGCATTTGCCTTGGACGGTTCTTGAGCGGTCGGTGTGTGGTCGTGTCCTGCTTCTTCGACAAGAGCGATCGCAGCGGTTTCGAGGTCTTGGAGTTCTTTGGATTTCTCGGCGAGCTCTTTTTGACGTCGCAACATGACCGGATCGATCACGTTGGGATTTGATTGGCCCATTTCCAGGATCTCTTGGGTCAATCGTTCGGTCTCGGCCCGCAACTCGGCCCGACGAATCTCAATGGTGTCGAGACCGGACATGTCCGTGATCTCAGTGGCTGATTCCGCGAACACATCACCCAGCGTTACCTCAACGTCGGATTCGGGTTGCGTCACTGGTGGTCGCGTCGGTGCAGGTTTCTGGGCCACCGGAGAGATGATCGGGGTAATAGCAATCGGTGAGGTCTGCGGCGCGGTAGCACGCCGTGCGGGTTTGACCTCTGCTGTTCTGGCTTGTTCGCGCTGCAGTCGAGCAATTTCGGCGCGACGTTCTGCAGCGCGGCGCTCCTCGACTTCGCGCATTTCACGGCGCGACAACGGCCGGTCCGCAGTTTTCTTCGGCTGCGGTTTGCTGATGATGGGGAGCATGCCGGTGGAGGTGATCTCTGAGTCGGCACGACGGCGACGGCGCGTCCCAGGTGGCGCATCCATGGCCGCTTCTTCGACATCGGCCGGAGCATCCACCGGATGGGCAGCTGCACGACGTCCAAAGGAGCCCGTGTCGTCTAGCTCAGATGCCTGAGGATTGTCAGGTGATACGTCGTCAGCCTCGATCGAGGAGGTTTGACGTGTATCGCGCTCTGCCGCCCAACGTTGGACTTCGGCATCGCGAAGTTTGGCACGTTCTTCACGTTCCCGCTGTAACCGCAGCTCTCGGCGGGAAGGATAAGATTTACTCATCTGCTTCCTCCGGTCGATTGTTCAATGATACGGGTGCGTGACGTTTCACTGCGTCGTGGCTCACCTTGCCATTATGGTCAACGTATAGACCATATTTCCCGATGTATTGCACCACTCCATCGGGTACCAGATACCATACTGGTTTGCCTTGTTCGACCCGTTCACGACAGTCCGTTGAGGAGATCGCCATGGCCGGTATTTGCATGAGCGATACTTCTTCCGACAGGCCAAAATCTGTCAGTTCGTGACCTGGTCGCGAAACACCCACAAAGTGTGCTTTGCCCCAGAGCTGATCCACGTCTCTCCACGTCATGATCTGCTCCATGGCATCGGCCCCCGTGATGAAGAAAAGATCCGCATCGGGCCGTAATTCTTGAATGTCATCCAGCGTATCTGCCGTATAGGTTTGTCCGGGTCGATCAATATCGACCCGGGAGACAGAGAACCGTGGATTTGATGCCGTGGCAATCACGGTCATCAAATACCGGTGTTCAGCTGGTGACACGTCCCGATCCGACTTTTGCCAGGGCTGGCCGGTCGGGACGAAAACCACTTCGTCAAGATCAAACTCTGCTGCCACTTCGCTGGCTGCTACCAGGTGTCCGTGGTGGATGGGATCAAAAGTACCACCCATAATGCCCAATCGGGTACGACGAGCTGGTGGTGTGTGCGGAGTTCGAGTCACTGTGAAATGTTTAACGCTTAGTAGCGGTGGAACCCTGTGTTGGCTGAGCGACGTCGCTCGAAACTGGGGTATCTGGGCGCAGCGCAACGGAACGCAGCGACATGATGGCCAGCAGCAAGAACATCAACGCGGCAAAGATGGCAATGCCGTAGACCAGTGGGTGCACTGGTAGTTCGTGAACGACAGCTTCTTCTGCTGCTGCTGCGAGGAACAGTTCCATGAATGAGTACTCCTGTGTGTGTCAGTGTTGCTAGTAGATGAGCTTACCGAATTTTCAGACCCGCATGGTGACGGTGTCACGGCTTAGTGTCGAATTTGACCATCGCCACGCAGAATCCACTTGGTCGAGGTCAATTCCTCAAGCCCCATCGGTCCGCGCGCGTGTAATTTCTGGGTCGAAATCCCGATTTCAGCACCGAGTCCGAACTGTCCACCATCAGTGAAGCGTGATGAAGCATTCACCATCACGACCGCCGCATCGACCTCCGCGATGTAACGATCGGCGTTGGAGATGTTTTCCGTCACAATGACTTCGGTGTGACCGGTGGTATAGGTCTCAACGTGGGTCAGGGCTTCATCAATGTCGTCGACAATTTTCACTGACATCGCCATATCCAGGTATTCGGTAGACCAGTCTTCTTCGGTCGCCGCTACGGTGTCAGCAATCCAGGTGGCTGCGGTGGGATCCACATGCAAAACGACGCCGGCTTCTTGCAGGGCGTTCAGTACCTGCACCCCGGTGTCTTTGGCATCGCGGTGGATCAACAGGGTCTCGGCTGCGTTACACACTGATGGGCGGTGGGTCTTGGAGTTAAAGACGATATCAACGGCCTTTTTCGGGTCGGCTGAGGCATCCACGTAGACATGTCCTACACCTGCACCGGTTTCAATGACGGGCACTGCGGCGTTTTCCACGACCGCGCGAATCAATCCTGGGCCGCCGCGAGGAATTAACACATCGACTCCCCCACGGTAGGTCATCAAGGCATTAGCGCCTTCACGTCCGAGTTCGTCAATGCCCTGGACTAAATCTGCGGGCAGGCCACGTTCTTCCAATGCAGCACGCAGGATCGAAATGGTGACGCCGTTGGTGGTTTCGGCGGCTGAACCACCGCGTAAAATGACCGCGTTGCCGGATTTGATACCGATGCCGGCAATATCAACGGTCACATTCGGACGTGCCTCATAGATCGCCCCGACGACACCAAGCGGCACTCGGACTTGTTGCAGTCGAATGCCATTGGGGAGGTTATTTCCGCGCACGACGTTGCCAATCGGATCCGGCAGTGCTGCCAGCTCTCCCAAGGCAGCGACGAGACCGTCGATCCGGTCATCATTCAGCACGAGTCGATCCAGTAGGGCGGTGGCAATGTTCTGGGCTTTACCGCGTTCAAGGTCGGTGGCGTTGGCTTCTAAGATTTTGGCGCGATTGGCGTCAATAGCAGCGGCCATGGCGTGCAAGGCGGCATCTTTGTCAGCGCGGGAGGCACCAGCCAATGCTTTTTGCGCTTTGCGACCAGCCTGAGTGATCGCGGCGATCTGTTGGGTCACGGAATCTAATTGAGCGGTCATGCCTTGATTGTAGCCCTTGCGTTAACTTGTCAGTGTTGTCTGCTTCACGATGACCGTGTCATCGGTGTGCACCACGACCCGATCGTATTCGGGTCCTAGTTCATCTCGCAGTTGGCGGGTGGATTTGCCAACCATTGCGGGCAGTTCGGTCACCGAGTAGTTCGTTAGCCCGCGTGCAACCACGGTGCCTTGAGCGTTGGTAATTTCTACCACGTCACCGGCTTCAAAGGTTCCGGAAACACCGATCAGCCCGGCAGGAAGCAAGGACCGTCGCCGTACGGTGATGGCTTCCACTGCGCCGTCGTCGATCATGATGCTGCCGCGTGAGATCGCCATGTGTTCCAGCCAAGCGTTGCGGGCGGATTTACGTTCTCCTCGCGAGTCGAACCAGGTGCCAATGTCTTCACCATCAATCGCGGCCTGGGCATTATCAGCGGAAGTGAGAAACGTCGGAATCCCGGCATCGGTTGCAATGGAAGCTGCCTGGAGTTTGGTGACCATCCCGCCGGTGCCAATTGAGGTCCCAGAGTCGCCAACTGAAATGTGGGCAAGGTTGGCATCGGCTGAAACATTGGCAATCCTGCGTGCTCCAGGCTCGGTGGGTGGCCCGTCGTATAAGGCATCCACATCTGAGAGCATGACGAGCACATCGGCCTTGATAACTGCAGCAACTAAAGCGGCCAGGCGGTCGTTGTCGCCAAACCGGATCTCGTGGGTTGCAACAGCATCGTTTTCATTAACCACGGGAAGCACCCCGAGATTCAATAGTCGGTTCAGCGAACGAAAGGCGTTATTGTACTGGGTGCGTCGCATGAGGTCTTCTGCAGTAAGTAGCACTTGGGCCACACTGATGGAGTGTTTCCAAAACGACTCGGTGTATTGGGCCATCAACCGGCTCTGCCCCACGGCTGCTGCGGCCTGCTGGGTGGCTAAATCTTTGGGACGTTTGTCTAAACCCAGTGGACGGAAGCCGGCCGCAATCGCCCCGGACGATACGAGCACAACCTGTGCACCGTCGTGATAGAGCTGACTGACCACCCGGGTCAATGCGTCAATGGCCGGGATCGATACACCACCTTGCCCATCGGTAAGTGATGAAGAGCCAATTTTGACGACGAAGCGTCGAGCATCACGCAGTTTGGTGCGATCGGTGACCGGATTTGGGGTAGCCAGGTTGGGGATGGACACGGGGTGCTTTCTTGGTTGGTCTAGTCGTTATCGGAATCGTATTCGGTCCACAACCCGGAGCGACGCTCTTGTTCCATTTCGGCGCGAGTTGCGGCTCGAGCAGCTTTCCGCTCGGCATAGTCTTGGCGTTTTTCTTCACGGGTGGGTCGTTGGCGAGACTCCAGGCGCGGATCGGCGCCACGGGGCCCGGTAAGGTGCTCCGCACCCGTGGTCATGGTGGGTTCCCAATCGAAGACGACACCAGACTCATCATCACCAATAACGACCGCGTCACCAGGACGGGCGCCGGCCTCAAACAGCGCCTTTTCAATACCAAGGCGTTCTAGTCGATCTGCGAGATAGCCTACGGCTTCATCGTTATCGAAGTTGGTTTGCGCAACCCAGCGTTCGGGTTTATCCCCGCGAATCCGGAAGAGCGGTTTCAGGCTGCGTTCTTCCTTGGAGAGGGCAAATTCTTTGGGGCGTCCACCGCGACGACGACGTGCTGGTTCGATCGTGATGGTCTGCGGTGCGGCGTCTTGAGTAGCAACTGCTGTTGCCAGTTGCTCTCGAGCTTCATTCACCAATTCGGCCATGGCGTACTTGAGCTCTTCGAGTCCTTTGCGACTGACCGCAGAGATTTCAAAGACGCGTAAGCCACGAGATTCTAATGTTTCTCGGGTCATATCGGCCATCGCCTGACCATCGGGCAGATCCACTTTATTGATAGCAACCAATTGTGGGCGCTCATTGAGGGGAATCAGTTGCTCTCCGGCCTCGGTCAGGATAGGTTCCACAGCATAGGCTGCGAGTTCTTTTTCTAAGGCGTCAAAATCCGAGATCGGGTCGCGGTCCGATTCTAGCGTGCCAGCGTCGAGCACATGGACGAGCGCGTGCGTACGCTCTACATGGCGTAAAAACTCCAGCCCGAGCCCTTTGCCTTCGGAGGCGCCAGGGATGAGTCCCGGCACGTCGGCGACAGTAAACCGGGTGCCGCCAGCATCCACGACGCCCAGGTTGGGTACCAGCGTGGTGAACGGGTAGTCCGCAATTTTCGGGCGCGCTGCTGAGATGGCAGCGATCAGCGAGGACTTACCGGCTGATGGAAAACCTACCAGCGCAATGTCGGCAACCGTTTTGAGCTCCAGCATAACGCTACGTTCTTCACCAGGAATACCCAACAGGGCAAAGCCGGGTGCTTTACGTTTAGGCGAAGCCAACGAGGCATTGCCGGCTCCCCCGGTACCGCCGTGGGCGATGACAATTTCCTCACCGGGGGTGACCATGTCATGCAGAATATTGCCATCAGTGTCTTTGATGACGGTGCCTACCGGGACGGGCAGGTAGAGGTCTTCACCATTTTTACCGTGTTGTAAATCTCCCCGTCCGGGTTCACCGTTGGTGGCTTTCCGGTGTGGTTGGTGGTGGTAATCCAACAAGGTGGTCACATCTGGGTCGGCCACTAAAATGACGTTGCCACCGTGTCCACCATTGCCACCGTCTGGTCCACCGAGAGGTTTGAATTTTTCACGGCGCACGGAGGTTTCCCCGTGACCACCGTTTCCTGCAGTCGCGTGGACGGTCACACGGTCAATGAATTGTGACATATGGGTTCCTCCGGGCACATTGCGTGGTGAAAACTCAAAGCGGGGACGGACCAGGGACGGTCCGCCCCCGCTGGAGCGTTAATAAGCGGTAGCGTCTTAGGCTTCAGCTGGAACGATGTTCACAACTTTACGACCGCGGCGGCTACCGAATTCCACGGCACCACCTTCGAGTGCGAACAGAGTGTGGTCTTTGCCAACACCGACGTTGCGACCCGGGTGGTATTTGGTGCCACGCTGGCGAACCAGAATTTCACCGGCGTTGACGACCTGGCCACCGAAACGTTTTACCCCAAGATACTGTGGGTTTGAGTCACGACCGTTACGTGTGGAACTAGCACCTTTTTTTGTTGCCATGAGTTAAATCCTTTACGAGTTGATCCGAAAACTAGTTTACTTGATTTCGGTGATCTTCACGCGGGTCAGGTCCTGACGGTGACCCTGGCGTTTCTTGTAACCGGTCTTGTTCTTGTATTTCTGGATGACGATTTTCTTGCCGCGGGTGTGCTCGAGCACTTCGGCGGAAACTGTGACTTTTTCCAGATCTTTTTTATCTGAGGTGATCTTGTCACCATCGACCAGCATGAGGGGCTGCAGTTCAATTGAGCTGCCAACTTCTGCTGCTTGGCGGTCAAGGACCACCAGGTCTCCTTCAGAGACTTTTTCCTGGCGGCCGCCAGCGCGTACAATCGCGTATGCCATGTGGACTCACTTCTCTCGACGTTAATCAAAAATTATTCAGCTGTTGAAACACCTGAGGGTCTTGGCTCACGAGACAAGTTGCCGATATGGGACACCAACTGCCAGGCTTCACAGCACCAAAGAGGTAGTCTATCGGTTTTTGGTCTCATGTGCCAAATTGCTCATCAGCGCGATGCGCCAGGCGAAGAGATATCTTCGGCGGCGACCCCGACCCCCAGGATCGCTGATGACTTCACAGGTTGCTCTGCTTTTTTCGGCTGATCCTCAACACTGGCGACAAAAGTTTTGCCCTGTTGCTGTCCTAGGTCTGAGGCCTGCTGAATCTTGGTGGCTCCCGTAGCGGAGGTGGCAGCACGGCGACGCTTCTTAGGAGCCGGTTGACTCTCTGTCGTATCTTGATCGCGCTGAGTGACCTCAGGAGCCTCCACCGGCTCGCGCTGCTTGGTCGACTCCGCTGGCTGCTGTTTCGCCTGCTGGGACTCCTGGTCACTTCCCGGTGCGGTACCTTGCTGGGGTGCTACCGCACGACGACGCTTTCGCGAAGAACGGGTACTGCGGGTGCCTTCATCGGCATTTGGTTGTTCTTCTCGAATATCCTGCTGCGCGTTCTTTGCAGTGTCAGTGCTGGTCTGCTGGTCACCAGATTGTTCATCACGTGCGGTATCGGAGGCGCGACGGTTCGACCGTCCTCGATCGCCTCTACGGCGACGACGCGATGTGCCGTTGGACTGCTCTTGGCCATCCTGTGCGTGCTGTTTAGCGTCCGTATCGGATTCGAGGCCGTCTTTTTGCGTTGTGGCTGCGGCAATAGAGGCCATCGCATTGCGAGTCTGCTCGGCCTTTTCCTGATCTGGCTCATCCACCTGGACCGGTGAGATGTCTTCGACCTGCTGGTCTTTGGCCTGCCGACGACGGCTGCGTCGCGTCCCAGCTTCTCCCCCGCGTCGTCGTTGAGAAGCAGCTGATTCATAGGGCTTGCCGCGCTCGATGGGCTCATCTTCAACAATGATGCCGCGACCAGCGCAATGCTCACACGTGTGAGAAAAGACTTCCACTAAACCGGTGCCCATGCGTTTGCGAGTCATCTGCACCAGACCCAACGATGTGACTTCCGCTACCTGGTGGCGAGAGCGGTCGCGACCTAAACATTCGACCAGTCGGCGTACCACAAGATCCCTGTTGGATTCTAAGACCATGTCGATAAAGTCGATGACGATAATGCCACCGATGTCACGCAACCGCAGCTGACGAACGATCTCTTCGGCGGCTTCCAGGTTGTTCTTGGTCACGGTTTCTTCGAGGTTGCCACCGGAGCCGGTGAATTTGCCAGTGTTGACGTCTACCACGGTCATGGCTTCAGTCCGGTCAAAGACCAAAGAACCACCCGAGGGTAGATTGACCTTGCGATCAAGGGCCTTGTGGAGTTGCTCATCAATTCGGTAGTGACCAAACAGATCAGCACCGTTGAACGCTTTCGGGTCCCATTGTTCGAGTCGATCCACCAGGTCTGGGGCAACGTAGGTGACATAGGCCTGGATCTTATCCCAGACTTCTTCACCTTCTACCAGCATCTTGGTGAAATCCTCATTGAAGACGTCGCGAACGACCTTGATGGTCAGATCGGGTTCGGAATGCAATAATTCTGGTGCCAGCACCTTGGTGGATTTCGAGTTGGCTTCGATTTCTTCCCACTGCTTGCGCAGCCGATTGATATCGTTGAGCAGCTCTTCATCCGAAATACCTTCAGCGGCCGTCCGGACAATGACACCGGTTTTATTCGGCAGGTGTTCTTTCAGGATGGCTTTGAGACGGTTGCGCTCAGTGTCCGGCAATTTGCGTGAGATACCAGTCATCGTGCCACCTGGGACATATACCAGGTAACGACCAGGCAGCGAGATCTGCGCTGTCAGGCGGGCGCCTTTATGTCCCACCGGGTCCTTGGTGACCTGCACTAGCACTGTATCGCCCGACTTTAAGGCGTTTTCAATTTTCTTGGGCTTGCCATCTAACTGTGCGGTATCCCAGTTGACTTCACCGGCATACAGCACCGCGTTGCGGCCTCGCCCAATGTCTACGAACGCAGCCTCCATGGAGGGCAGCACGTTTTGTACTTTGCCCAAGTACACGTTGCCAATCAACGAGTCTTGTTGGGTGTTTGAAACGAAATGTTCGGCGAAGATGCCGTCTTCTAAGACCGCGATCTGAATGCGGGTGTCATGTTGACGAACCAGCATTTTGCGCTCGACTGATTCCCGGCGTGCCAAGAACTCTGCTTCCGACACCACAGTATTGCGTTGGCGCCCACGTCGGGTGGAACGACGACGCTGGCGTTTGGCCTCCAGGCGTGTTGAGCCACGCAGCGAGGTCACCTCGTCGGGACCAGATGTTGATGCTTGGCGTGGGGCACGCACTCGGGTGACGGTGTTTTCTGGATCGCCTTCTCCACCGCCGTCCATTTCGAGATCGACGTTACCGCGACGCCGACGGCGACGACGATGAGAAATCGGCTGGTCGTCATCCATCGGCTGGTGGCGTTCAGTGTCGCGCTTGCCACGAGACGAGCGTTTGTCGTCTTGGCCGGCCGAGACATCATCGTCCCCGTCGCGCTCTTGCTGATCGGCGTCGTCGCGTTGTTTCCGGTTGCGCTGTTGGCGCTTGGAATCACGCTGATTTTTGTCTCGAGAATGATCCTCTTGAGCGGGCTTCGGCTCGGCCTTTTTGCGACGAACCGGCACGTTTGAATAGTCCGGGGCTTGAAATAACAGCCCGGTGGGATCATCCGGCAGTGGTGTGCCTGCGAATGCAGCAGGAGCACTCGGTTGCGTATATTCAGATTGTTGTTGAGTTTTATCGGCAGCTGGCATGCTGCGCCTCCCGGGCCCAACCGTAATCCGCACTCATCACGGTTCGACCAATTCCGGTTGTGCGTAGGCCTCACCGGCAACTACGCACTGCGAAAAAGCCTAAAGTGAACCGGTCATTGCCGGAGCCAGCAGAAGCATACAAGACAATTCAAAAACTTCAGGTACTTACGTCGTGGGATTCAACATCTTCATTGTCACAATGGAATCAACCGTCGCGACCGTAAGTCATAAAGCTTCCGCAGGACCCATCGAGTGTGCGTGCTCGATGTGGTCTCCACCATTGTGACATACTTTGGCCTAAAACTCGTTATTCTGTGCGCGCACTCAGCTGACGGCCCTATACTTGGGCGCGTGAATACCGCTGTAGCCAACCCCTCTGACACCGAAGAACACCCCTGGTATGCCTCCAGTTTTGGAACCGCAATGGTACTGCTGGTCAGTGGCATCATCGGGCTGATTGCGACTTTGGTGTTGACCTATGAACGCGTCAAACTGTGGATAGATCCCGACTATGTCACGTCATGCGACGTGAGCGTTTGGGTCTCATGTGGGACGGTCATGCAGTCGTGGCAAGCAAGTTTATTCGGGTTTTCCAATCAGTTCATCGGCATTGTCGGATTCACTATCGTCATCACCATCGGGATGGCGATCGTGGGTGGCGCCCGTTTCGTGAACTGGTGGTGGCATGCGGTATCCATTGGCCTAGGACTGGCCATGATCTTCTGTTTGTGGTTATGGACCCAAGCCGTCTACGTGATCAACACATTATGCCTGTACTGCATGATCGTCTGGGCGGTCACTATTCCTGCGGCAATCCTCATCTTTGCGCGAAATGTGGCACAGGACTTGATCAAAGTCACACCACGGACGAAGATGATCATCACAACGGCCGCCTGGCCGACGATCATTGTGCTGTACATCATGATCGCAGGATCGATCTTGCTGCGCTTTGGCGAAGCAATGTTTTAGGACCTCAGTGGACGCCCAGAAATTTAATGCCATGCCCCGCCCCGAGTTGACTCACCCGTATGTGGAGGCGAGACAGGCCGCATCGGTCATCATGGTGCGTCAGGTGGATCAGGACATGGAAGTCTACGTCCAGCACCGTGCAACCACCATGGATTTCGCGGCAGGTGCCGTCGTCTTTCCCGGCGGTCGCACCGATGCCGAAGACGCCGTGTATCAATTTGATGCCGCAACCCAACCCATCCTGTCTCAGCATGCTCATGGATGGCAACGCACTTCATTGGGGTCAGCAGTGCCCACACAAGCGGTTGATAACGCCTCCATGATGCTACGCACCGGGCTGCGTGAGGTCGAAGAGGAAACCGGGGTGGCGCTAAAACCTGACATTCTACGACCCTGGGCCAATCTGATCACTCCGGTGGGGTATCCCAAACGCTTCGATACGTTTTTCTACCTGGCAACTCCTGATGATGACGTGATGCCAGAAAATATCACGACCGAAGCCACCGCGGCTGACTGGCACAGCATCGAATCGATCCTGCATGGCGATGAGGTCAAAAAACTCGCTTTGATGCGACCCACAAAGTTTTTGCTCTTAGATATTCTTGAAGCCGGTTCCATCCAGGCGCTGTTAGCGCGCGATCCGGTGGTCAGCCCAATCCGAGGTCTCTAAGCCTGGAGTGGTTCCGGACCACATGCAGACCTCCGAGCAGCAACCATGACGTGAGCATCGATATCAGGCTCAGGGTCCAGTCGAAAAAATTTTCAATGGTGCCAAATGGACCATTCCGTCGTGAAAAACCGCAGGCACCGGGTGACCCCGGTGCCTGCGGTGTAAAAAATTGGGGGTTTAGCCGAACCAGAGTTCGATCTCGCGCTCTGCTGACAGGGTCGAATCGGAGGCGTGAATGAGGTTCTTTTGCACGCCTTCGCCCCAGTCGCGGCCAAGATCGCCACGGATGGTTCCGGCATCGGCCAGTGTCGGATCGGAAATGCCGGCCAGTTGACGAACGCCTTCAATCACGCGGTCGCCTTCAAAGATTGCTGCAACGATTGGGCCTGAGGCCATGAAGTTCACAAGGGGTTCAAAGAATTCTTTGCCCTGGTGCTCTTCGTAGTGTTCAGCCAGCAGTTGAGGGGTCGCATTGAGCATGAGCAGCTCGACAATTTGATATCCCTTACGCTCGATGCGCGACAGGATCTCACCGGTCAGTCCGCGTTCTACGCCGTCAGGCTTGACGAGTACAAGTGTGCGTTCAGGCTGGCTCATAAAACTTCCCCATTCCTCAAGATGCGTCAGGTCACGCGGTTGCGCACCCTCCATGATCATACCTAATCGGTATCGGTTACCGTACCGTGTTGTTGTTCCCAGGCTTCTTGTTCTTTGGCGCGTTGCGCGTTTTCGGTATCAATCTGGCGACCTTTGACCACGGCGTACCACCAGGCCAGGGCAAATGCGATACCGACGAAGAACCCGAAGCTCTCGAAGAACCCGGAGGCAATCAACACCACTTGAATGATCCACCCCAGTGCCACACCAGCGGTTTTGCTCACGAATCGAGCCGTGATGCCGGCCACTAAGGCTAATGCCAATGCACCCAGCAGCATCCACAACCCGCCGTTATCTTGGTGCAGACCGTAGAGCATGAGCCCGAAAAACGCGATGACGAAGGCTTCACCCAACAGCACGGTGGAGGTGAACATGACGAAAATGGAGCGTTGTTTCTTCGGCTGGCCCGGACGCCACTGGCGTTGTGCTTTGGTTTCGCGTTCTGGTCGCCACGACTCACGACCGCGGGATTCTTCAGGACTCATCGTCATCCTCCTGATCCTCGTCTGAGAAGAAATCGCTAAAATCGTCGTGACCTTCAACGTCCACGCTGGCGTCGGTTCGAGCGGATTCTGGGCCCAAGAATTCTCGGACTTGGCCGACCAGGGTGATAGATCCGGTCACCAGGACTCCTGCTCCCCCGGTGCCTGCGGTTAGAGACCGACCGGCGTCTTGAACGCGGGCGTCGATATCGCGGACGCCTTCAACGGTCCAGGCGATGGCATCAACAACCGAGTCAGTGGTGAATAACTGGTCTTCGTCCCATCCGGCGTCCAAGGCAATTTCGGTCAGGGCTTGCGGATCGATCGCCCGCGGGGAGTTCGATTTGGTCAGCGCGAGGTGTTCGACGTCGTCACCAAAGTGTTCGAACAGGGACGTGAGAATGCCCAGTGCGTCTTTGTCATCAAGGATGCCCACGACGAGTCCCAACGCCGAGAAGTTGAAGGTCTCGCGCATGGTGATGGCGGTGGCTTCAATGCCCTGGGGGTTGTGTGCCGCGTCTATGACCAAGGATGGATTCGTACGCAGCAGCTCCAGTCGGCCGGGACTAGTGACCATTGAGAGTCCATCTTGAAGGGTCTCGTGGTTCAGCGGCTGATCTCCGGCACCTAGAAACGCTTCGAGGGCAGCAATAGCTACCGCGAGGTTTTGCACTTGGTGGGCGCCGTGCAGCGGAAGGAAGAGGTTGGTGTACTCATCGGCCAGACCTTTGACGGACACTTGTTGTCCACCGACGGCCACAGAGCGGTCCATGATCCCAAATTCGATGTTTTCGAATTTAAAGCTCGCGTGCTTGGCGCGCGCGGTTTCCAGTAGCACCTGTGCAGCTTCGGGATCTTGAGCCGCGGATACGAGGTAGCCGTCCTCTTTGATGATCCCAGATTTTTCGACCGCGATGGCCCCTGGGGTGTCACCGAGCATATCGGCGTGATCGACTGAGATGGGCGTGATCACCGAAACTTGGGCATCAGCTACATTGGTGGCATCGGTGATGCCACCCAGCCCGACTTCTAACACCATGACATCCACGGGTGCATCGGCGAAGATGGCGAACCCTAAGGCGGTCACGGTTTCAAAGTAGGTCAGCTTTGGCTCACCGGCTGCTTCGAGTTTGGCATCCACCATGTCGATCAACGGGGCGATCTCATTGAAGATCCGCACGAAGGTCGCATCGTCGACGGGTTCTCCGTCTAAAGTGATGCGCTCGGTGACCTTGGTCAGGTGTGGTGAGGTGTAACGCCCGGTGCGTAGACCGTGGGCGATGAGCACCTGTTCGATGATGCGTGCCGTCGTTGTTTTCCCGTTGGTACCGGTCAAGTGGATGACGGGGGCACTGTTCTGGGGGTCGCCCAGCAGTGCCATGATGTCAAACATGGGTTGCATGCGGGGCTCCATCTTATTTTCTGGAGCCCTCGATAACAGGTGTTCATAGACCTGTTCGGCGGTTTCAAACATGTACGTCGACTTTCTGCACGGTCACGTGCACGGCTTTGGTTGCGTCGTCGGCGAAGGATTCGCGTGGGTCTGGCGCATCGGTGGTTTCGAAGGCGACTTTCAGCGACAGCGTTTCATTACTGATGAGCTCCTCGTGGGCGCTGATCGCATCGATAACGGCCTGGGCCCCACTGATGACGGTGTGAATCCGGTCTGAAACGTCCAGATCCGCGTCACGGCGGGCCGACTGAACGGCCCGAATGACGTCACGCGCGGCGCCTTCTGCGGCCAGCGTTTCGTCAACGGCCGTGTTGAGGATGACAAAACCTTCCGGAATCACCGCAACGGCTGATTCTGGGTTCTCTGGGTCTTCTTCCACGACCGTGGATAGGGTGTACTCATTGGGCTGCAGTGCGATCCCGCCGGCCACGACGGTCCCGTCGTCTTCGACTTTCCAGTCAGCAGTTTTCGAGGCCTTGATGACGGTTTGGACGTCGCGGCCCAGGCGTGGGCCGGCTTCGCGAGCGTCGACGACCAGTTGCTGGGAGATCCCGAAGTCCTCGGCCGAGGTGTTGGCCACGTCAACGAGTTTAATGTGTTTCACATTGAGTTCATCGGCCAAGATGTCAGTGAATTCTTGGGTGAAGCGCTCAACGTGAGGTACCACCACGGTCAGCTCGGCCAGTGGCAGACGCACCCGACGGTTGGCCCCCTTACGCAGCGAGGAGGCAGACGAGGCGATAGTGCGGACTAACTCCATGGTCTCTTGGAGCTGTTCGGCTTCAGGACCGGATGGGAAGAGGTCGGCATCCGGGTAGTCGGTCAGATGCACGGAGCGTCCACCTGTCAGACCCCGCCAGACTTCTTCGGCGACCATTGGCATCAGTGGGGCAGCAGCACGTACAAAGGCTTCCAGGACCGTATACAGGGTATCCAGTGCCTGCGTGTCTTCGGCGAAGAAGCGCTGACGCGACCGGCGGATGTACCAGTTGGTCATGGTTTCCATATACGTGCGGATTGCCTCGGTGGCGCCGGAGACATTGTAGTCATCCAAGGCCCCTTTGACGTCGCGCAGCATAGTACCGGTGGCAGCAAGAATGTACTGATCCAATGGATCGGTGGATTCATACCGGAATTGGGCTTGGTAACCTTCGGGGCGTTTGCCGCCGTCGGTGGCCGAATTGGCGTACAGGCTAAAGAAGTTCCACACGTTCCAGGCCGGCAGGATGGCTTGGCGGGCGGCTTCGCGAATGCCTTCTTCGGTGACAATCAGGTTGCCACCGCGCAGGATCGGCGAAGCCATCAGGAACCAGCGCATCGCATCCGAACCGTCGCGGTCTAGGACCTCGTTGACGTCCGGGTAGTTCTGCAGTGACTTGGACATTTTATTGCCATCGGAACCCAATACGATGCCGTGGGAGATGACGTTTTTGAATGCCGGACGATCAAACAACGCGGTACCCAAAACGTGCATGGTGTAGAACCAGCCACGGGTTTGGCCGATGTATTCCACGATGAAATCAGCCGGGTTGTGGGTATCAAACCAGTCCTTATTCTTCATCGGGTAATGGACCTGGGCATACGGCATCGACCCGGAGTCAAACCAGACGTCGAGGACGTCTTCGACACGACGCATCATGGATTGACCGGTCGGGTCGTCTGGGTTTGGACGGACTAATTCATCAATCCAGGGCCGGTGCAGGTCGACTTCGCCATCGGCGTTTCGTGGCAAGGTACCGAAGGCCGCTTCGATTTCCTCCAGTGAGCCATAGACCTCGACGCGAGGATAGTTCGGGTCATCGGATTCCCAGACTGGGATGGGTGAACCCCAGTAGCGGTTGCGGGAAATCGACCAGTCCCGGGCGTTTTCTAACCACTTACCAAATTGGCCGTGTTTGACGTTGCCTGGGATCCAGTTGATCTCTTCGTTATGGCGAAGCATGTCGTCTTTGAAGTCGGTGACTTTGACGTACCAGGAGGTGATGGCCCGGTAGATCAGTGGGGTGCGGCAGCGCCAGCAGTGCGGGTAGGAGTGTTCATAAGATTGTTCACCCAATAGGGAGCCCTGAGCGCGCAGCGCGCGGATGATCGTCCGGTTGGCTTCAAAGACTTGAACCCCGGCGATGTCTTTCAGAACACCGTCGCCAACACTTTCATCGGCGAACAGGGGCAGGAATTTGGCGCCTTCGTCCACAGAGAGGACCACGGGAATACCGTGGGCTTCGTTGACTCGCTGGTCTTCTTCGCCGTAGGCCGGTGCCTGGTGGACCAAGCCGGTGCCGTCCTCGGTTGAGACATAGTCATCGACCAGGATCCGGAAGGCATTTTGCGTGCCGTAGGTTTCGGCATCGACGAAGTAGGTGAACAGTGGCTCATAGGCTAAGCCGGCCAGTTGGCTGCCGGTGTAGGTGGCCTCAATCGATGCCACCGCATCATCGGCATCCTCATAGCCCAGCATCTTGGCGTGGGCACGAACGCGATCGGTCGCTAATAAGACTTTATCGGCGCTGAAGGTCTCCACTTCGGCAGCCGCCACCGGGACCACCGCGTATTCAATGTCAGGACCCGCAGCGACCGAGAAGTTGGTGGGCAGCGTCCACGGGGTGGTGGTCCAGGCGAGGACTCCAACGCCGGTCAGCGCCTCAGCAGTTTCTCGGGTGACGCCACCGGCTGGAATGAGTTCCGAGCTGGCGGGCAGACCGGTCACTTTGAATTGAACGGTGACCGAGGGGTCTTGCCGCATCTTGTAGACGTCGTCGTCCATGCGCAGTTCGTGGTTGGATAGCGGGGTCTCGTCATTCCAGCAGTACGGCAGCACGCGGAACCCGCGGTAGGTCAGGCCACGCTCATAGAGGGTTTTGAAGGCCCAGATGACGGATTCCATAAACGATGGATTCAGGGTCTTGTAGTCGTTTTCGAAATCGACCCAGCGTCCCATGCGGTTGATGTACTCGCGCCATTCTTCGGTGTATTCCAGTACCGATGCGCGGCAGGCGTCGTTGAATTTATCGATGCCCATTTCTTCGATCTGGGCCTTGTCCGTCATGCCGAGTTGTTTCATGGCTTCTAATTCGGCCGGCAGCCCGTGGGTGTCCCAACCGAAGCGACGCTCCACCCGACGACCCTGCTGGGTCTGGTAACGGGCTACGAGGTCTTTGACGTAGCTGGTCAGCAGGTGACCGTAGTGCGGCAGCCCGTTGGCAAAAGGCGGCCCGTCGTAGAACACGAATTCGTTATTTTCGCCGTCGACTTCTGCCGGACGGTTCTCAATCGAAGCTTGGAAGGTGCCGTCTTCATCCCAGTATTTTAGGATGAGCTCTTCAATGGCGGGCAGGTTTGGGGTGGACGGTGTGGAACCGTTTTGAACCCATTGTTCATGGGAACTAGCCAGAGGGTACACAGTTACCTTCCTTGCATCGACGTTTATTTATCACGTGTACATACCTGCAAGGACGCCTTACGACGCGGTACCACCCTGCTTATCTTGGAACCCCAAGATCGCTTATTGCAGCTATATCGGGCTGACCCGTTCGGTTCTACTGAGCCTGAGCTGTTCTTCCGAAGCACTCCCCGATGATGGTCGGATCACTGCGCAATCGCAACTATCCTACAACATATTTTGGCTCATGGAATCGTCGCTTCGGGAAGGTTTTGCCCTCAGGCGACATGGACAATTGGACGGCGATGGACATCGGGTTCTGCTTCCCGAAGGACTTCTCGGGTGACCGAGGCGATCGCCCCCTCACCGAAGACCAAATACCGCAGAATATTCGTGATCGGGGTTGCCTCGGTCCATTGGAAATATACATGCGTTTCACAACCGAGCGCGTCTCGCAGATACAACGCAACCGCGGCAATGGTGTTTGCGACCGTCGTCCCCTCGGCCACCAGGACGTGATACCCGTAGCGTTGGGTGCCGTGCACGATTACATCGGTTTCAAACTCCGAACTATCGGCGACGACGACCTCGATAAATAACACCCCATAGGTCGGCAGGTTGTGCGCCAATTGAGCCTTGCACAGGTTGTCGTGGTATCGCTTCGCCGCAAAATGCCGGGGGTTGTGGGCAATGAGCCGCAGCACACCATCGGCGTGCTGGGCCAGGATCCGTTGGGCGTCCGCATCGAACTGGAGCGATGTGGCGCGCAGTTCTGTAGAGCGAATTGCCCGCGAGATCAAAATGACGACAAGGATCGCAACAATGAAACTGCCGGCAATCTTAATGCCGTCGGGGCGTTCAATGATATTGGTGATCGTCGTATAGATAAAGATGACAGCAATGCAGCCATACCCGATCATGGCACCACGTTGTCCCTGCTGCCGGGCAGCAAGCGTGACGGCGATGGCCGCCGAGGTGATCAGCACCAGCACCCCAGTCGCATAGGCGCCCCCTTGGGCGCCGACATTGGCCTCGAAAATGATCGTCACAATAAACGCTATGGCAACGAAGACGAAGACCAATGGGCGGTTTTGTTGGGTCCATGCAGGCGCCATGCCGTAGTGCGGTAAATAACGAGGCACGAGGTTCAGCAATCCGGCCATGGCCGAGGCACCAGCAAACCATAGGATTGCCACCATGATCACGTCATAGACCGTCCCAAACATTGTTCCGAGATACTCATGAGCCAAATATGCCAGCGCACGCCCATTGGCTGAACCGCCTTCTTCAAATGCTGCAGCAGGGATGAGCACCACAGTGGTGATTGATGACGTAATCAAAAACCCGCTCATAATCAGCGCGGAGGTAGTTAACAGGAGTTTGGTTTGGCGAATGCGGCCGATGGGATGGTCCTCGGTGTCGGTGTCACTCCCGCGGATTTGGGGCATGACAACCACACCGGTCTCAAACCCCGACAAGCCCAGTGCGAGTTTCGGGAACACGAGCAAGGCCACCGCCACGGCGAACAAGGGGTCACCGTGTTGTGTTGTGAGCACCGTCCACCAGCTGTCCATCAGAACTGGTTGGTTGATCAGATGCACCAGTGCCACAACGATGACGATAAAATTCACTGCCAAAAACGCGGTCACTAAGACCGTGGCAACGCGGATGGCCTCTCGGAAGCCCCACACAAAGATCAGTGCCAACCCGGATAACAGAACCAAGGTGGTGGGGACTTCATGTCCGCGTACAACGGAGGAGGCCAACGGATTCTCGCTCAGATGTGCGGTGGCGTCCGATGCCGACAGGGTCATGGTGATTACGAAATCCGTGACCACAAAGCCCAATAAGATCAGGACCGCAAATTTACCAATCCAGCGCGGTAAGACCTTTGCCAACATGGCAATAGAACCAGCTCCATGAGGACTTTCCTGTGCAACCCTGCGGTACACGGGCAGTGCCCCTGCCAGGGAAACCGCCACAAGCACGAGGGTTGCTGCAGGAGCGATGACCCCGGCAGCTAGCGCAGCGATGGCGGGTTGATACCCCAGGGTGGAGAAATAATCCAGGCCGGTTAGACACATGACCCGCAACCAGTGAGCACGCTCGTGGTGCGCTACCCTACCGTGCGATCCGGCATGACGACCGTGTGGTACTGAGGTGTCAGCGAGCATCCAACGTCGCAAGCGCTGACTTAAGCTCCCATGAACTTCATGCTTAGGTGCGTCGTAATGCCCCGGGCCTGGGTTGTGAGCTCGTTGCCAATCATGCTGCACATTATGATGGCGGCCCATAGCTTTCCGATCGCAAAGTGGGTCCCCTTAGCCGCTGATCGTGGAGAGCCTATTATGGGAAACTTCGAGGTAAGCGGTTGGGGGCTGGTTCAATCGTAGTCCTGGAATCGAACCTACGAAATACCCCGAACCCATTTATGGGGCATCGCGGATCAATTTATGCTGCGCTGCTTGTTTGACCGGACGCATCACGATTTCATCGAGATTAATATGATGCGGCAGATTCACTGCGTAGGCGCACACATCCGCTACGTCTTCGGCCGTCAGCGGTTTATCCACACCCGCGTAGACGTCAGCCGCCTTTTGGGCGTCTCCACGCATGCGGTTTAACGCGAATTCCTCGGTTTTGACTAAACCGGGAAGGACTTCGATCACGCGAATATTGTGTTCGGCCTCTTCCAATCGCAGCGCTCCGGTCAGCGCGTGCTGCCCAAATTTGGCAGCGTTGTATCCCGCGCCACCTTCATAGGCAACGATGCCTGCGGTGGAGGTGAGATTCAGGATGGTGCCGGCGCCGTGCGCACGCAACATGGGTAAAAACCGCTGGATGACTCGTAGCGATCCTAAAACGTTCGTCTCATACATCCATTGCCAATCGCTCAGGTTCGCATCAGCAATAGACTCCATGCCCATGGCACCGCCGGCAATATTCAACACGGTATCGATCCCACCATGCGCTTCGATGGTTTCATACAGCGTGGTAATGGAGGCGTTATCGGTGACATCCGTTGGCACTGGAATAAGCACCCCGGACGTTGTTGCGCAGTCTTGAGCCAGGGAATCCAAGTTCTCACGACGGCGACCGATGGCAAAGACCTTCCATCCATCACCAACAAGCTTCAACGCGGTGGCACGACCGATCCCGGAGGTCGCACCGGTGACAAGGGCAGCATGGTGTTCAGCAGTCATGTGCACCACCCTAAGTCAGGGGTGTCGAAATATCGAAGTGTTCAGGAACGTCAGAGGCCAGAATGGCCATCAGAATATGAAACAATGGTGGCCATGGCTGAAAATACGACGGGCACAGACTCGCCCACAACGGTAAATGTTCCAGATCGTGTTGGTTTGGAAGGACTTGAAGAAAAATTTAGCACCCGGTGGGAAGAAGATCGGGTGTATGCATTCGATCCGGACACCACCCGTGATCAGGTGTTTTCTATTGATACGCCACCCCCAACGGCTTCTGGGTCACTGCACGTGGGTCACGTATTCTCATACACTCAGACCGACGTGATTGCCCGGTTCAAGCGGATGTGCGGCAAGAACGTGTTCTACCCGATGGGTTGGGACGATAACGGCCTGCCCACGGAACGCCGCGTGCAAAACTACTTCGGAGTCCGTACCGACACCTCGGTACCCTATGATCCGAACTATCAGCCACCTGAAAAACCGGCCAAGAACCGTCGCGACTGGGATGTTGTATCGCGTCAGAACTTCATTGAATTATGCCTGGCACAATCTCGAGACGATGAAGAAATCTATGAACAGTTATTCACCCAGTTGGGACTGTCCGTAGACTGGAATCTGAGCTATCGAACCATTGATGCGCACTCACGCGAGATCTCGCAGCGTGCTTTCTTGCAAAATCTGGCAGACGGCCAGGCGTATAACGCTGAGGCCCCCACGATGTGGGATGTCAGCTTCCAGACGGCCGTCGCCCAGGCGGAGTTGGAAGACAAAGAGGTTCCTGGAGCCTATTACCGCTACCCATTTTTTGCTGCCGATGGTTCCGAAATTTTTATCGAGACCACACGTCCGGAATTACTGCCGGCGTGCTCGGGTCTGGTCGCTCACCCTGATGACGAGCGCTATCAGCATCTATTTGGCAAGACCGTAACCTCTCCCCTGTTTGATGTTGAGGTCGAAGTATATGCACACGAGCTAGCCCAACCCGATAAGGGTGCCGGTATCGCCATGGTGTGTACCTTCGGTGATCAAAACGACATCACCTGGTGGCGCGAACTGCAGCTGCCGACTCGTACACTGATCGGCCGTGATGGTCGATTTGCTCGTGAGACCCCCGAGTGGATTACCTCGGAACGCGGGATAGAAAATTATGCTCAACTTGCGGGCAAGACGGTCTTTTCAGCCGAAAAAGCCGTCATTGAGCTGCTCGAGGCCGCAGAGCTGCTTGATGGGGAACCTAAGAAGATCATGCACGCGGTGAATTTCTTCGAAAAAGGCGACAAGCCCTTGGAGATTGTGACATCGCGTCAGTGGTATCTGCGCAACGGTGGCCGTGACGCTGACCTGCGCAAGAAGCTCATCGAACGTGCCAATGAGCTGGAATGGCACCCCGGGTTCATGCAGTCGCGTTACACAAACTGGGTGGAAAACCTGTCCGGCGACTGGCTCGTCTCGCGCCAGCGAGTCTTCGGCGTGGCAATTCCGCTGTGGTACCGCTTGGACGACGACGGTAACCCGGATTACGACAACCCGATCGTCCCTGCCGATGATCAACTGCCAATCGACCCCGTGGAAGATGTCCCGGCCGGTTACACGGCAGATCAGCGTGATATGCCCGGTGGATTCACCGGTGATCCTGATGTTCTAGATACCTGGGCCACCTCGTCACTCACCCCACAGATTATTGGGCAGTGGTCAAAGGATGATGAATACTTCAACAACGTCTTCCCTTTTGATGTCCGTCCCCAGGGCCACGACATCATCCGAACCTGGCTGTTCTCCACGGTCGTGCGTGCGGATCAGCTTCAGAACACGACCCCGTGGAAGCACGCAGCGCTGTCCGGCTGGGTGTTAGATCCGCAGCGTCAAAAGATGTCGAAATCCAAAGGCAATGTGGTTGTGCCAACCGATATTTTGGATGAATTCGGTGCCGATGCGGTGCGTTATTGGGCGGCTTCGGCTCGTCTTGGTGCTGACACTGCCTATGAGGTTAACCAGATGAAGATTGGTCGTCGTTTGGCGATCAAGATGCTCAACGCTTCGAAATTCGCGTTGAATCTGGGTGCTACCCAAGACAAAATCGTCAGAACTGCTGAAGATGCTGAAGTCATCACACACCCGTTGGATCAATCCTTATTGGCTCAGTTGCATGAAGCAATCGTCCAAGCGACACGGGCGTTTGAAAAATATGACTATGCTCGCACGTTGAACTTAGTCGAGACGTTCTTCTGGCACTTCACTGATGACTACATCGAATTAATTAAAGATCGTGCCTATGGTTCCCGTGGCGAAGCTGAACAGGCTTCTGTTGTGGCGACCTTGGCTACCGCCTTGGATGCTTTACTCCGGTTGCTGGCACCTTTCCAACCATTTGCTACCGATGAAGTGTGGTCGTGGTGGCGCACCGGTTCGGTGCATAAGGCATCCTGGCCTGGTCTAGACGCCGAGTTGGCCGGTATTGCGGCTGCTGCTCACCGTGGTGATGTCGATGTGCTGTCGACGGTGACCCGCGCGATTTCACGCATTCGGAAAGCAAAGTCTGATGCGAAGGTTAAACAGCGCACTGAGGTTATCGCCGCAACCATCACTGCGACCGAAGATCGCATTGCCGAGCTCCAGGCGGGTCTTGATGATCTGCGGGCTGCTGGCAATGTCACCGACCTGCAGTTAGAAGCCGGCGAAGCTATCACCACCGAAGATGATGAGATCGTTGATCTGCGGTTGACGGACATTGAGTTGGCAACTGCCGAATAACCCGATTTAACATAGCAGGCCCCGCAGGAAAAACTGCGGGGCCTGCTATGTTGTGGCTCAGCGAGCTTAGCTGAAATCTGGATCCGTGGTGCGGGCGCGTTTGAGTTCATAGAAGTATGGGAACTCGACAAGTGCCTCGAAGCCGTCCCAGAGTTTGCCGGCTTCTTCTCCACGTGGAATGCGGGTCATGACCGGTCCGAAGAATGCGGAATCGCCGATCGCAACAATTGGGGTGCCCACATCGTTGCCGACCAACGATAGTGCGGTTTTGGTGGATTCACGAAGTGCTTCATCGCAGGCTTTGGTCTTGGACTCTTCTAGAATTTCGGTCGCATCTGCGACGCCAATTTCTTCTAATGCTTCGCGGAGGGCATCCTCGTAGCGTTCCATACCGTAGCCCTCGTTGTGGATGCGAGTACCGGCTGCGGTATAGAATTCGCTGACTTTCTGTGCACCGTGACGCTGGCGAACGGCAATCGCCGCACGAGCACCCTGCCAGATGGACTTCGTGCGTGGAGCGTCCTGGTCATCATTCTTTTCGTTGAGAACACCCAGTGAGATCACGTTGAAATCCACGGTGATGTCGCGTACTTGTTCTACTTCACGGATCCAACGTGAGGTGATCCAGGCAAATGGGCATGCTGGGTCGAACCAGAATTTAACTGTTTGTGCCAAGCTATCTCCTTAGGCGGTTTTATTGCGACGTTTACGGGCTACTTCCCGTGAGACCATGACCGGCTGTCCTGTGCCTTCGACAGTTTCTTTGGTGATGGTGACTTGAGCTATATCGTCACGGGATGGCAAATCGAACATAATCGGTTGCAGTACGTCTTCAATGATAGAGCGCAGGCCTCGAGCACCGGTCCCCCTGGCTTCTGCTTTCGCAACAATCGCTTCGAGTGCTTCTTGATCAAAGTCCAGTTGCACACCATCGAGTGCGAACATTTTCTGATACTGCTTGCTCAGTGCATTTTTTGGTTCCGTCAGAACTCTGATTAAGGCGTCTTCGTCAAGGTGTTCCACCGCAGTGATCACGGGGAGGCGACCAATAAATTCAGGGATGAGGCCAAATTTAATGAGGTCCTCAGGTTGGACATCAAGGAAGGATGGAGCGTCTTCATCCCCCGCTACTTTCAGTGGCGCACCGAACCCAATAGATTTCTGGCCGGCACGGGCGTCGATGATGTCTTCGAGACCTGCGAACGCACCGGCAACGATAAAGAGGATATTTGAGGTATCGAGCTCTAAAAATTCTTGGTGCGGATGTTTACGACCACCTTGTGGTGGAACAGAGGCAACGGTTCCTTCAAGAATTTTGAGCAGCGATTGCTGGACACCTTCGCCAGAAACATCGCGGGTAATCGATGGGTTTTCCGATTTACGGGAGATTTTATCGATCTCATCAATGTAGATGATGCCCTTTTGAGCTTTGGCGACGTCGTTATCTGCGGCTTGAATGAGTTTCAGCAGAATATTTTCAACGTCTTCACCCACATAGCCGGCCTCAGTGAGTGAGGTCGCGTCAGCGACAATGAAAGGAACATCGAGACGACGAGCCAACGTTTGCGCAAGGTAGGTCTTGCCTGACCCGGTGGGCCCGACGAGCATGATATTGGATTTGCCAATTTCTACATCATCAAGATGTGAGAAATCGATGTCGGCGCCGAAGGCTTCACGCATTGAGGACTTGATGTTGTCTTGGGCGTGGACGCGCTTGTAGTGGTTATACACCGCAACCGACAGTGCCGCTTTGGCGCGTTCTTGGCCGATGACATAGTCATCAAGGTGCGCATAAATCTCCTGCGGGGTCGGCAACGTGAATTCGCTGCTCTGGGTGACCTCGGCAAGTTCTTCTTCGATTATCTCGTTGCACAGCTCGATGCACTCATCACAAATGTAGACACCTGGTCCGGCGATGAGCTTACGCACCTGCTTCTGAGTCTTCCCACAGAAGGAACACTTCAGCAGATCTGCTGATTCTCCGATTCGAGCCATTTCATCTCCTTATGCACCTTACTAGTCCAGCATAAATGGTCAGGAGGTTATTCCCGGGGAGGTTGCTTCATGCGTGGATAACTTAATGTTCCGTAGTCAGTGCTCATATTCGCCCTATGCAAACAAACGCGCCCCACCTTTACGGTAGAGCGCGTTTGCTGTGATGTTTATTACTATGCTGTCTTCTTGCGAGATTCCAGCACTTCGTCGATCAGACCGTATTCTTTGGCCTGTTCGGCTGACAAGAACTTATCGCGGTCAATGTCCTCACGGACCTGCTCGGCGGTCTTGTTGGTGTGGTTCGCCAGGGTTTCTTCCATCCAGGTTCGGATGCGCAGTAGCTCATCTGCGTGAATCTGCAGATCAGTTGCTGTACCACGGTCGCCGCCCATCGATGGCTGGTGTATCAGGACGCGTGAGTTGGGTAGCGCCAAGCGTTTGCCCGGCGCACCAGCTGCCAGTAAGACAGCAGCCGCTGAGGCGGCCTGGCCCAAGGCGACGGTCTGGACTTCTGGGCGAATGAACTGCATCGTGTCGTAGATTGCAGTCATTGCAGTAAAGGAACCACCTGGCGAATTGATGTACAAGGTGATGTCGCGGTCTGAGTCCATGGCCTCGAGCACAAGTAGCTGTGCCATGACGTCGTCAGCGGAGGCGTCATCAACCTGGGTACCCAGGAAAATGATGCGGTCTTCGAACAGACGCGCGTATGGGTCCTGACGTTTGAAGCCGTATGGGGTCCGCTCTTCAAACTGTGGCAGGATGTAGCGGTTGGATGGCATCGGGGTGGCCGGTGTGCCCTGTGGCATTTCGAAGTTCATAAAAATCTCCTGAAGAAAAAATTAGATGCTGTTTCGCGACTGGGCAGCCGGTTACTTCTTGTCGATTCCGCCGCCACCGACCATTGATGCGGTTCCGGAAGCGATGTGATCGAAGAAACCGTATTCCAGGCCTTCTTCAGCAGTGAACCATTTGTCTCGTGCATTGTCTTCGAGGATGCGTTCCAGTGGCTGACCGGTTTGCTGCGCGGTCAGTTCTGACATGACCTGCTTCATGTGCATAATCAGTTGTGCTTGAATGCGAATATCCGATTCGGTACCGCCGATGCCGCCTGATGGCTGGTGCATCAAAATACGAGCGTGTGGGGTGGCATAACGCTTGCCCGGAGTACCGGAAGATAGGAGGAATTGGCCCATGGACGCAGCCAGGCCAGTCGCCACGGTAACAACATCATTCGGGATCAACTGCATGGTGTCATAGATCGCCATGCCAGCGGTGACCGAGCCACCGGGCGAGTTAATGTACAAGAAGATGTCCGCTTCTGGGTCTTCTGCACTGAGTAGGAGCATCTGGGACGCAATCGAGTTGGCGTTTTCGTCCCGGACCTCCGATCCAAGCCAGATGATGCGCTCTTTGAGCAAGCGGTTATAGATGTAGTCTTCACGGCTGGCCGGATCTACCGATGCCATTCGTGGGGCGTTGGACGAGTCAGTCACGACGTCCTACCTTCCTTCACTGGCGTGATTGGGTTAGCAAACTTTTCTTCTCAACGACATTACTTGGCCAAACACAACTTGAGCAGGGTTGACTCACGCTTTTCGCTGTCGGCCTTGATTGTACTTAAATAGTCGAGGTCCACCCCCTATTGTAGGAGCGGACCTCGACGTTTGGGCAAGACTTAGTTGTTGTCTTCTTCGACTTCTTCTTCAGCCGAGTCTTCTTGACCTTCTGGGTTCAGGAAGAAGGACAGGTCCACTTCGTTGCCTTCGGTATCAACGACCTTGGCTTCTTCGAGGACCGCTGCCAGAGCTTTACGACGACGTACTTCACCCATGATCATGGGGACCTGTCCGGCCTGATCAAGCATCTGAGCGAACTGGTTTGGATCCATCCCGTACTGGGAGGCAGAGCTGAGGATGTATTCGATCAGTTCGGACTGTTCGACTTGGATTTCTTCTTCGTCGGCAATTGCATCGAGCACGACTTCGTTGATAAAGGCTTCGCGGAAGTTCTTTTCAACTTCTTCACGATGTTCATCAGTGTCGTGCTCGTCGCCTTCGGTGTGACCCTGAGACGTGAAGTGCTGATCGACCTGTTCAGCAAGCATGTTTTCCGGCACAGGAACTTCGACCAGTTTCAGGAGTTCTTCAAGCGCTTTTTCGCGTGCTTCAACGCCCTGATTAGTCTTAGCTTCTTCAGCGGCCTGGTTCTTCAGGTCTTCTTTGAGTTCATCGATCGTGTCGAACTCGGAAGCGAGCTGAGCGAAGTCATCATCGGCTTCTGGTAGTTCGCGTTCTTTGACGGCTTCCAGAACAACTTTGACGGTAGCTTCTTCGCCTGAGTGCTCGCCACCGGCAAGCGTGGTTTCAAAGATAGCGTCTTCGCCAGCGGAGAGGCCTTCGAGGGCTTCATCGAGGCCATCAAGCATGGTGCCCGAACCGATTTCGTAGGACAGGCCTTCGGCGGTGTCGACTTCTTCGTCATCGATGGTTGCGGTCAGGCCGATGGTGACATTGTCGCCCTTTTCGGCTGGGCGATCGACATCAACCAAAGTAGCGAAGCGTTCGCGTAAATCGTCGAGAACTTTTTGTTCTTGTTCTTCAGTGACGGTGACTGGTTCAACAGTAACTTCCAGGCCTTTGTAGTCTGGCAGTTCAATGGTTGGACGTACATCGAATTCGGTGTTGAATTTCAGCGGAGCTTCGTCATCACCGTCGTTGCCTGGCACAGAGGTCACATCGACTTCTGGACGAGTCAGTGGTGCAAGATCGTTGTCACGAAGAGCTTCTTGGAAGAATGCATCAAGGTTCTCATTGACTGCGTTCTCGATAACGAAGCCACGGCCGACGCGCTGGTCAATTAAACGAGCTGGAACTTTGCCCTTACGGAAGCCAGGGACCTGAATCTGGTCTGCCAGTGATTTGTAAGTAGCATCGATACGCGGTTTGAGTTCTTCGAAAGGAACCTCAACCTCTAGTTTGACCCGAGTTGGGGCGAGGTTTTCAACGGTGGATTGGACCACGTAGGACTCCTGGATTCTAATCGGAATTTCTATGGTTTCGGTACTTGCCGAATTACATCATATGCTTCCGACAGCACCATGCAGTCGGGACGACAGGATTTGAACCTGC
>DATBUL010000066.1:0-19516 GCA_036516115.1 Enteractinococcus sp.
CGGCAGGGCTGAGGTTGATGCGGTCAGCCATATCCCACCGGCACTTGCCCTGCGACAACGCCCCGGGACGGCCGGAGTGCGATCCACGTTCGGCACGTCAACCGAGTTGCTAAATATCTTGCGACTTATCTTCTCTCGGCTGGCCGAACATCGGTGTCCGCACTGTGGAACCTATGCAGCGCCCAGCATCAATGTTGCACTCGAAAAACCCATCACCTGCACTCATTGCCGCCAGGACTTCCACGCGCCCGGAGCCGAAGAGCTGTCATTCAACTCCGAGGGCGCCTGCCTCGAATGCGCTGGAACTGGGATCACCAGGCAGGTCGATGAAGCCAGCTTGGTACCAGATCCAACGAAAACCATCGACGACGGAGCCGTAGCACCCTGGAACCAGTTTGGGTTCAACGTCCAGCCGCAGATTGTTGCTGAATTCGGGGTCCGCACAGATGTGCCGTTTCGTGAGCTCACCGACGACGAACGCGAGATTGTTTTCCATGGTCCCGAGGAAAAGAAAGCCATTACGGTTACCAGCCGCAAAGGAGTTCATGACCTGGATTTCACGTTTCGCAACGCCTACCTCACGGTGACCAAGGAGTTAGAGCGTGCCACCGATGCCAAACGCTTGAAGCGCGTTGCAAAGTTTCTAGTCGAAAAAACATGTCCGAGTTGTGGTGGCAGTCGGCTCTCCGAACGAGCGCGCCAGCCACGTATTGGCGAACATAACCTTGCCTCTGCTTCGGCGTTATCCCTAGATGATCTCCTCAGTTGGACCGCCAAGCTCGACCTACCCAATTCACTGATAGAACTCGGCAACTCCTTGGTCAAAACCCTGCAAGACATGGGCAAACGGTTGCTCCAACTCGGTCTAGGGTACTTATCCCTTGATCGGGCAGCGACCTCGTTATCCAACGGCGAGCGGCAGCGCGCCCAGCTGGCACGCGCGGTGCGCAATGAAACGACGGGTGTGTTGTATGTGCTGGACGAACCATCCATCGGACTCCACCCCGCAAACATCGAAGGGTTGATCGGCGTGATGCGCGATCTCCTCGCAGAAGGCAACTCGGTCGTGTTCGTCGATCACGATGTCGCGGTGATTCAAGCTGCCGATCACCTCATCGAAATCGGTCCAGGCTCTGGGACTCACGGAGGCACAATCGTCACCACCGGGGCTCCTCGGGAGGTCGCAGCCACACCAGACTCGGTCATTGGTCCACACTTACGCGGCGTCCAACCAATCAAACGCACCCGTCTGGAACCAGCGGGCTGGATATCCATGCAAACCAGGCCGATCCATACCGTTGATGCCTTAGACGTACACTTTCCGACCGGTGTGCTGACGGTGGTGACCGGGGTGTCTGGTTCGGGCAAAACCACCCTGGTCTTGGAGTCGCTGATCCCTGCCCTGGATGGTGCTCGTCCTGAGCACGTGAAAAGCATCGCCGGTGACATCGACCGGACCGTTCTGGTAGACGCTTCACCCATCGGCATCAACGTCCGCTCGACCGTGGCCACCTATTCCGGGATCATGGACCAATTACGAACCGAATTCGGCAAAATCAGCGATGACTACACGGCTGCAGATTTCTCCTACAACACCGGCTCGCTGAAATGTCCCGAATGCGACGGCAACGGTCAGGTCTCCTTGGACGCTCAGTTCTTAGCCGACGTCGAGTTAATCTGCCCAACGTGTCACGGCACTCGATACCGGCCCGAAGCGTCAGACATACGATTGGAAGGGCATTCGATGCCTGAGATATTAGGTCTGAGTGCAGATCAAGCGCGAGAGCTCTTCGCAGGGTATGACCGCATTACGCGCAGGCTCAAGATACTGACCGATCTCGGGCTAGGGTACCTGACCCTCGGTGAAAACACGCCAGCCTTATCCGGCGGCGAGGCCCAACGGCTCAAACTTTCAACCGAACTTGGACGCAAACAGCACGGCACGCTGTTTGTCCTCGATGAGCCATCGATCGGCCTGCATCCTAACGACGTTGCAGTCTTGGTTGGCGTCTTGGACCGGCTCGTTGCCCAGGGTGCGACGGTGATTGTCATCGAACATGACTTAGACATCATTGCTGCCGCAGACTGGTTGATTGATTTAGGGCCCGGTGGTGGCGCCCAAGGCGGTCGCATAATTGCCACGGGCACGCCTCGTGACGTAGCGGCAACGGAGACTCCAACCGCTACATACCTGCCCCCACCTAACCTGCCCAGAGCGATCAGCATGATGGATCTATTTGACGGCAATGCTGGCGCCACCGCCCCGTAGCGGCTAGCGAAGCCGTTACAATCAAATCGTGACAGCCAGCGACCACAGCGAGCCGGAAGTAATGCCATTCAGAAAGCGTTTAACACATGGGTTGACAGCGCTGGTTATCATCGTATTTGTCGTCGTGGTTCCGGCGTTCCTGATTTTCATCATGTTCGACTGGCAGGATCCCCAGTGGAAGACGTGTGAAGTGATTGCTGCGGAATCGTCGAAGGGGAACCGTTTTAGTGCTTCTGTGTGGCGTATCGGTATCGACACAAAGGACTGTGGCCGAGTGATCTATTCCGTAGGTGTGAACGAGGACAACGTGCACGAGCTTGCGGCATCCTTTGAGTCCCGTGACTATGATTTCAAGTTCGGACTACCCTCCCGCCTTGCAGCAGATGGGCGATTGCCGTTTTTAGCACCAACCGTGCAAGATTACCGACAGTCGCACTAAGGAGGTTGTTCCTATCGCATCCAAAGACGCGCGCTGCAGTCGGCAGGGAACTATGGGTCCGCGGTGGCGCGACGGTCTCATCGGACTGCTCCTGCTGTTTGGCGGCGCCAGTTTACTCGCCTTCTTTATTGCCCTACCGTGGTTGGGCGACTTGGATCAACGGTGGACGCGATGCGAAGTTGCTGATGCCAGACCGTTCAAAGGTGACAACACCAGCTCGCAACCGTGGATGGTACAGATCCGAACAACGGACTGTCAGAACGTGATTTATTCTGACGGAGTGACCGAGCAGAACGTGCACCAAATAGCGAGTTCGATCGAACCTGGAACGTATGAGCTCAAGATGAGTTGGCTGTCGCGCAGATTAGCCGAAGGGTGGCTCCCGACGTTGGCTCCCTCAGCCGAAGAGTATCGAAAAGCGACCAAGAGTGAGCTGAGGAACTAGTCATGGCAGTTTCACCCGAGCTGTACAAGGCCATGCAGGTCTACTTGCAAAATGTACAGCAGCTCCTTGATGATGTAGCGGAATACGTGCCGGATCATCGGCTCCGGGAACCACGCCGGTTGATCGACCACGGGGAAGCGCCGTTAGGCATGACCCAGCTGGCGTGGGTTATTCATGATGAGGACATCCCGGTTCCTGAGTCTGTCGTGCAACGTCTGCGCGAATATTCTGACGTCGAGGACGACTACCCTGATGATCTCGAGAGGCGGGTGCTGTGAAGTCTTATATTCATGTGCTGTGGCATCATGACCACTCTGAGGAACCGGTTGAGATTATCAGCGAGATCGTTTCGGGAGTTGAGACTCGAAAGATCGAAATTTACCGCGATGGCAGGATTGGATTTGCAGACTCGAACCGAGCAGTGGGCGGTTCGATATTATCGGAGGGCAGCATGCCGAGCTTGACGGAAATCAACGCTCAGGCAGAGTGTTCGGGTGAAGGTATCAGCGAGGCAGCGTTTACCAAGCTTTGGTCGCAATACGTGGAGGGCGAATAAGTATGGACGATGCAAATGAGGTGCCACCGTTGGATCTGGGGGAGCTGCGTTTCGAGATCACCACGCAAACCAGAAAACGACTCTTCGGGCGTCGTCCAAAGGCCCTGCTCATGGTGCAGGTGGCGGTGCCGGGATATCAGATGGCATTCGACTACCGCGAACTACGCGACCTGGACGACGGTCCGCTGCTCATTGAAGCTATCTCGTCGTTTCCTGACGGAGATTATTTTCTCGCCTCGCCCTCGGTCATCGAACCCAGTAGCCCAGTCGGTGCCAGTCTGCAGGAACAACGTTTCAGTGCAGATAGCCTGCTCTTACTGCAGGGCGGGAACCTCCTTGCAGAGCTATCTGCTACGCAGCAGAAGGAGCTCATAGTTTGGCTAGGGTCGGTACGTGGAGCCTAACTGGCTCGTGATAGATCGGATATAAGGGAATGCTAGTTCGATGGATGCGCTGCGCGCTGTGATCTAAGCCGTAACAGCCCACCCTAAGGCCGGAGCCACTTCGGTGCCGAGGAGCTCAAGTGAACGTAGCGTGATCTCATGACCGGGATCCAAGGAGTGAACCTGGAAACTCACCTCGGTGGCCGCGTTCGCGGCTTGATCACCGGCCAGTTGTTCTGCGACTTCATCGGGCGTGCCGAAATAGGTGCCGGTATAACGCAGTAGCTCGGCATCGTTGAGCTCATCGGCTGAAATGGGTTCGCCGTTCTTGCGCAGACTGCGCTCGGCTAGTGCTGCTACCCGGGTGCGCAGATGTCTCAGCGCCGGGGTGCGATTGGGTTCGTCGATCACCACGGCGGTGCGGGAGGCCAAAATCCGCGGCTCGAGACCCGCACGCAGCTCTCGACGGTAGGTTTCGATGATCGGCATTTGCAGATCCCCAACCAATTCGCCAACTTCAGCGCCCGGTTGGATGCGCGAGAGCATCAGCCCGTCCCCGGCGTGGGCCGCGCGACTGGCACCATTGGTAGAAAAGGTGGCCTGCCAGATGCGTTGATTGAGACTCGCTGCTGGAGGGTGCAGCACTTTGCCGGCTTCTCCCAGGGACTCACCGGCCAGAGCGGCACGGAGCACCGCGAGTTTGTCGGTGAATAATTCGCGCGCGTTGGTGTTGGTATAGCCCATGGCATCGAGGTTTTCGGGACTAGCGCCCGCAGCGATGCCGAATTCAAAGCGCCCGTTGGCCAGGGTATCGAGCACAGCGGCGTCTTCGGCGGTCCGGACCGCATTTTCATGCGGCAAGGTCACCACGGCCGTGCCCAGACGAATACGCTCGGTCAGCTGGGTTGCAGCGCCAAGTAGGGGCCAGGGCGTGGGCAGTCCGCCTTCATCGGCGTCGAAATGATGCTGTGCGACCCACGCGGTGGCGAAACCATGGCGTTCTGCGTGCTGAATTTGTTCCAGTGCCCAACGGTAGCGCTGGGCGGGGGTGCCTTCATCGAGGAGTCGGGTGAAAAATCCAATGCGTGGCACAGGCTCACATACCTTCCTGAGGAGCGGGGCGATAGGAATGAATCTTGAGTTCCTTGGCATAACGGATGCTACCCTCGACGTCGATGGCGGATTCGTGTACGCGCACTTCGTAGGGTGCCTGCTCGAAAGTGCCGGCCAGACCTTCGGCGTTGTCATCGGTGAGCCCGTCGGTGTAGATCAACGTCGGACAGTCGGTGGATTCGATGACGATGCGCCAGGGCAGCTCGTCGTCGTTGGTCTGTTCTGCGGTAGCCTGCGTGACGTTGCAGACGCCCCAGCGTAAATCGGTGGGACTGCCGGATCCCATGGAGACACAACCTATCGGGATCATGACTAATACCCCTAAAAACAGCACAATAAAGCACACTTGCACAATGCGTTGGCCCAGCGTTTTTGGTGCTCGGGGCTCTGCGGGCTGCGCGTGGCTCACGGGGCGGCTCCTCGATTAGTCCGGCAGCATGGAGTGTGGGTGATCGAATCGATTCTACGACGGCGGTGTCGTGGTGAGTCATGCACAGTGCAATGTTGAAGTAATGGTTAGGATCGGAGGATGCAGTGGCGCGAAGTTGATGGCTATGACTGGTGTGTAATTGAGACCCCAGAGACCGGGCCGTATCTGAGTTTGGTGCTCGGCTATGGGCTGGTACATGAGCCGGTCGAAGATTTTGGGACCTTACAGTTGGCCGCCGGCATGCTGCAGACGGAGCTATCTCGACCCGTGGAAACTGGCTTCGGACGGGCATCGGTGCCAGAAGCGTCGGTCACCGTGGGGTCCGATACGACCAGTATTAGCATGCGCGGGGATGAGGCCACCTTATCGGCCGCTTGGCAACGGCTAGCTGATATCTTGGCTGGGCGGCAGCCGCTAGATATTGCAGAGCCGGTGGACGTGAATATTCGCGCGGCACCACGGGACGTGACGACCAGATTCGGCCTGACCTCGTTAACGTTGGCTGCCTCGCAGCTGGTGCGACCCCAGTCGGCTGGCGATCCGTTCATGTTGTTGGGACGGCTGAATCCTGCCGCAGGAGAAGTCCGGGCTGTGATGTGTACCAATACCGAGCAGCTGATCTCGAGCGCATTTGCCCCACCGGCGGGCGGTTTGTCAGGTCCGGAGCGCTCGCGGTACCGGGCCGATGCGTGTGGCGGTGGGATGGAATTTCGTGCGGGCTATCCACTGCTCTCGGTGATGGTGCCCAGTTCGTCCGACGGTACCGCAGCCGTGGGCGTACTGGCTCAGCAGACGGTCCAGCACATTGCCGAGGTGACCCGGCGGGATCTCGGCGTCGAGGTTTCTTTCGTGTCCGTGGGTCCGGATACGTTGGCGACACTCATGGTCGCTGACGCTATTTTGTATGGGCAACAGCGTTCGCAGGTCCAGCAGTTGATTGCTTCTAAGCCGATTCCGGATCATCGAATAGTCGAGGCCGTCGAGTTTGAGGTGGAAAATCGACCGCTGGGTAGGATGCTTGCCCGCCGGGTGCACGGCTTGGATGACGAGTTTGCCTCGCTTGATGCCACGCACCAGGCGTTGGCGCAGGCTCGAGCGACGATGCGGTTTTACACGGGCCCGCACTCGCACCTTCCGGCCGGATATGAACCGATAGACCACGCATTGCCCGCAGCAGATGGACCGAAATTCAAGAGAAAAGCTGGTCGAGACCACCTGGTGATCGGCGCCGACGTCATTGAACATCGTCACGATGGCGGCCGGGGCGTGTCGTTGGTCGAGGCAGTGGATGCACAGAACCTGGCGCTGGTGATTGAGGATCCATCCGATGGTCTGGTGCTCATTGACGACCAGTACCGCACGGTGGATGTCATTTTCGATGTGTACCGGAAACAATCTGACCTGCGTGATTTGATCGCCCAGCGCACGATGGGCGTGCCGCGAATTACCGCTGGCAACCTGATCCCAGCGGCGGAAATCCGACAGCAGGTTGGCCAGGCACGGAAGATCAAGTGGGCCGTTGGGTTAGCACCAGTGGCAATCATCGGGTTTGCGGTCATCATGTCCTGGGCCGATAACTCACGCGAGGTGGGTGAACCTGCACCCGAGCACACGAATCAACCCCAGGCGCTGGCGGAAGATGAACCCGAACGCGCTGCGGAGCAAGTCAAAACGGCAGCCGGCCAGACCGCGACGTTGCCCAATTGGTCGCGTGTCACCGTCAATGTGACCGAGTTCGAACCGGACCAGGACAGCGAGTTTGCGTCTATCGACGGCATGCATCTTGTGGCGGACATCGAATATTGCGCTTCCGAGGACGATGACTTCGTGGATCCAGACCGGTTTTCCATGACCTATGGTGACCCTTCGCGCTTCCCACACGACCTCGAAGTGGAAGATCCGCTACAACCACAGGAGCTAAAGACCGGGCAGTGCGCCACCGGTCAGCTGGGATATTTCGTCATGGACGAGGACCCTGTCAACATGATGGTCACGTACAGTTACGACTATCCGGGACGGGTCACCTGGGTGGTTGAGGACATCGAATCGGCCTCATGAAGCCACGTCGCAGGCATAACGCCCCGTCCCGTCGCCAGCCCGCTGTGACGCTTGCGGTTTTATTTGGTTGTCTTCTGATCATGACTTGGGCGGTCATAAGTCCTTTACGAGACGCCCAGGATCTCACGTGGGTGGAATGCAACGTCGTCGATGCCAAAGCTCAGCGCGGCGATAATCACTCTTCGGTGCCCTGGTATGTCGCCGTGGAGACCACCGACTGCGGCACTGTCGTCTATCAGGTCGGCACGAATCAAGACAACGTGGAGGGTGTGACCGCGCTGTTTGAACCAGGACCGTATGAGTTCAAATTCGGCGCGGTGTCGCAGCGGATAGCCGAGGGGCGAACGTGGCTCGACGATGTTGCGGAGGCCAAAGACTTCCGACGGCTGCCGACGGAGCCCTAGACCCTATTCACCAGTCCGGTAGTTCTATAGGATCGCGCAGGCTGTGTCCCATCAACAGCTTGGAGATAACCGGTAGCCCCATCAGCCGCAGAGTGGCATTGCGCAAGAAGAGTTGTTTGCGATTCGCCGGTGCAAAAGCAATATCTAGACCCAGGGCAGCATTCTGTTTTTCTTGGATCATGGGTTGTAACTGCTGCTGATAGGCGGCAAAGGCCTGCTGATGATTATTAGGCCGGCGTCGTAATTTGACGGCCAAGACATAGGCTTCGACCATGGCCAGGGGTGAGCCCTGCCCGGCCAGCAGTGAGGGAGCAGCGGCCGCATCACCCAGCAGCGCGACGCGACCACGAGACCAGTCGGGCATCCGGATCTGGCTCGCCCGATCCATGTAGAACGTCTTGGCCTGCGGCAACTGTTCCAGAATGCCGGGTACCTCGCCGCCGATGTTCCCCAATCTGGTTCGCAAGAATTCCTGTTGGGCCGCCACATCGTGGAGTGGTATCTGACGATCGTCCCGGAAAGTAAACAACACCAGGGTCGCATCGTGACGCAACGATGATCGCATGGTTTGAACACCGATGGTGGTTTGGGTGACGGCAATCAGTTCGTTGCGCGGCCGATAGCCTTCGAGCTCGAGGGCACAGACGACCAGCCCCACATGGTTTTCGAAATCGGCTTCCGAACCAAAAACCAGGGACCGAACCTTGGAATGTAGACCGTCCGCTCCGAACACCAAGTCGAAGTCGCGGCGTGCGCTGTGTTTGAATTCAACTCGAACCCGCTGACCGTCGTCATCCAGCGCTATCACGGTATCGCCGAAGACAGTCTCCACGTCGTCGTCGAGGCAATCATAGATCGCAGCGGAGAGTTCTGAGCGGGCAATAGAAACATACCGGTCGCCCGTACCGCCGAGCATTCTTGCGGGGTCGACGCGCGCCAGCGTCCAACCGCCTGCTGAGACTTCCCGAAGTTCCTTAATGACGTAGCCATCGCGCATCAGCCGCGGAACGATGCCCATGCGTTCTGCAACATCAAAACCGGCACCCCAGAAATCAACGATGTACCCGCCTTGACGCAGTTGTGGAGCAGACTCGATCAGCGTGACCTGATGCCCGGCCCGGTGCAACCAGTAGGCGAGTGTCGGCCCGGCGATGCCCGCCCCAACGATCAAGACTCGCATACTCACCCCTCGCCATTGATGTTCCGAGTGTAACGCGCCACTACTACACGGTAGAGGTACACCCCGTTCAGCTAACCAAAAGCTATGATCAAAGGATGGATTGGCGAAGGCTTGACGGCTATGACTGGTGCATACTTGAGACCCCCGGGGCGGAGCCATTTATTGGACTCACCATCGGATACGGCTTGGTCCACGAACCGGTGCAAGAATTCGGCACCTTGCAGTTATTAGCGGGGATGCTACAGGCCGAACTCTCCCGACCTATTGAAACAACTCCGGGCAGGGTCAATGTCCCAGGTGTCTCGGTGCACGTGGGAACAGACACCCTAGACATCGGCATCCGAGGTGACCACGAGACGGTGGCCGCCACCTGGAAGCGCCTGGTCGAAACGTTCGCGGGCAGCCACCCACTCGACCCTGCCCCACCGGTCGGCGTACAAATTCAGGCCGCACCACGAGATCTCACAAGCCGATTTGGTATGACGTCGTTGTCCCTGGGCGCAGCCGATATTCTGGACGTGCACATGGCACATGACCCGGTGTCCCTGCTGCGACACCTTGATCCGGCCGCCGGCAATGTGCGCGCCGTGGTGTGCACGAACTTTGAAGAGTTAGTCGGCAGGCATCTGCCCCCGCCAGCGACCCCAAGCCCAACGCTGCCAACACCTTCCTGGCTTCGTCTGCCCATGCGCAGCGGTGGGATGCGCTTCCCCGGCGGGCACGCTGTGATTTCCACGGTGGTGCCGCGCACCGCCGATGGCTCAGCCGCCATCCGCGTCTTGCTACAACAAACCGCTCATCATCTCAGCGCGCTGACCCAACGCGATGACGGCGTCACCGCCTCACTTATCCCGGTGGGTCCAGACGTCCTGGCGACCTTTCTGACCAGCCACGACACCCTGACCCCACAACAGCGCTCGCAGATCCAGCAACTGCTCGCCTCGCGACCTATCCCGGACCATCGGGTTCATGACGCCGTGAAGTGGGAGGTAGCAGAGTCACCACTGAGTCGCACACTTGAGCGCCGGGTTCACGGTCTTCCCGACGACGTCGATGCAACGATTGACGGGACCCACCGTGCGCTAACACTCGCTCGCGGCACCCTGCGGTTTTTCACTGAGGAGGGTTCGGCCACTCCGCAGGGCTTTGAGGATATTCCGCCCGACCTGCCGGCTGCATCCGAGCCACGGGTGAGTTTTAAAGGGCCGGGTCGCGATCGGCTCACCATTGGGTCAGACGTAATCGAGCACCACCATGCCGGATCGCGCGCTGCTGCAGATGAGTGCGATCGGGTCGATCTGACGCGTCTCGAACTGGTCGTAGAGGACCCTGCGGACTGTCTGGCACTGGTTGATAACGAATTTCGGGTCGTCGAGGTCATCTTCGATACGTATCGCAACGAGCAACACCTTCGCGAACTCATTGCCGAGAAGACGGCTGGGGTCCCGCGCCTCACCGCGCACAATGCAGTGCACTCCGAACCCGCACGACAACGTGTGAAGAACCGTCGCACCATGATGCGGTGGGGCATGCTGACCCCGATCGTGGTGCTGGGGGCGCTTGCGGCGTCGTCGTTGTTCAATAATGCCTCGTCGTCAGGGGGCGAATCGGAGTTAGAACTGGAGACTCATCCGCACTCGGTCGAAACGGAGATCGGACAGACCGCGATGACGCACAACGGGGCTCGGATCACGGTGGAAGAAGTGCACCAGCGGCCTGTGGATCTGGGAACCGAATACACCGTGGCGCTTGAATACTGTGCGGCTGCAGAGCACGATGTCGTCTATCCGGGAAGTGTGCGCCTGCTGTATGGACAATATGCTCGCCCGGCCACGGACGTTGCGGCAACCGAGGACTCGTTAGAGGTCACTCAGCTAACCGCGGGGGAGTGCACTTCCGGAAATGCGGGATTCTTCGTACCCGAAGATGATCCGTCCGATGTCAAGATCGAGTATCGTGCCGGAGATATGAGCACCCTGACCTGGAGGTAATGTGAGCTGCGGTGGTGAGTGGACTAGCTTTTGTTCGCGTGCGCCAGCTCTAAGCGCTCAGCTGCGGCCGGATCCCCACCAAGAGGTTAGCCATTGGCCACACTGAGCTGCCAGGAGACACCGTAGCGATCAGCAACCCAACCAAATGGGCCAAAGCCGTAATCGTTTTTCGGCATCATCGCGAACCCATCTTCCACCAGTGCGGCATAGAGCCGATCCAATTCGTCTTCAGAAGCGCATCCATAAAACAGTGACAGGGACGCGGTGAAATCAAAATCGTGCGAGATGGGACTGTCCATGATGTTCAGCTTCAGGTCTGCGAGACGGAATGATGCCAGCTGGACTTTGCCCTCCATCCCCGGGGTTTCTGCGTCGTAGTGTTGAATCGACAGTACTTCACCGCCGAACAGCTCAATGTAAAAGTTCACGGCCTCTTCCGCTCGGCCATTTTGAAACATCAGGTGGGGCATAAGTTGTTGATTCGACATGATCGGTCCCTTCACAGCAGATGAACGTCGTGTCCATTCTAGGGTGAGTTCGCTGTCACTGATATCGCTTGGCAGCATATGCTGAGAATACAGCGCGACTCACGAAGGTGAGGTGAAACTCGTGGATTGGCACACCTGGTTACCACTGTTAGAAGCCACAGATTATACGATCGCACGCGAGGTGCTGCTGCGCGGGGTAGCTGCGGTCTACTTCATCGCTTTTCTGGGGGCGTGGAATCAATTTCCGGCGCTCCTGGGGGAACACGGGTTAAACCCGGCTCCCGCATACATTGAGCGCACCGACGCGCGGGACAAACCAAGCTTATTTCGCTGGCGATTCACGCCCTATAGCGACCGCCTCTTGCGCCTCGTGTGCTTGGTCGGGATGATCTTGAGCCTGACCGTGGTAGCCGGCATTATTCAGCTGGGACCAGGTTGGCTGACCATTCCAGTCTTTCTGATCATGTGGTGGTTCTATCTGTCGATCGTCAATATCGGCCAGTACTACTACGGATTCGGCTGGGAATCCCTGCTATTAGAAGCCGGCTTCATCGTGGGGTTTTTAGGAACACCCGACGTCGCACCACCGATGCTAATCCTGCTCTTCTTACGGTGGACGCTGTTTCGCGTCGAGTTCGGAGCCGGGATGATCAAGATGCGCGGTGATAAGGCCTGGCGGGATCTCACCGCGATGAACTATCACCACCAGACCCAGCCAATGCCAAACCCCATCAGTCGATGGGCTCATCAGAAACCACAGTGGTGGCATAAGTCTGAGACACTGGGCAGCCATATCATCCAGCTCGTGATGCCCTGGCTGATTTTCTTTCCACAACCGATCGCCTCGATCGCCGCCGTCGTCATCATGATGAGTCAGTTGGTGCTGGTGATGACTGGGAATTACGCGTGGTTGAATTGGTTGACCATTCTGATCGCTTTTTCCGCCATCAGCGACTCGTTTTTGCATGCCCTGGTTGGCGGAGAGTGGCCGGCGTGGGGATGGGAACACGTCGTCTCGGTATTCAACGATGAGGGGCAGACGCAATCGCCGGTCTGGTGGCTGGTGGCCACCGCCGTCGTCTTCTTTGGGTTGTGCCTCTTGAGCTGGTTACCGCTGCGCAATCTGTTTTCTGAACACCAGCTGATGAATGCCAGTTTCAACCGCTGGCATCTGGTCAATGCGTATGGCGCATTTGGGGCCATGACGCAGGTGCGTCGCGAACTCATTATCGAAGGAACCATGAGCAGCGACCCTTCGACGGAAACTGGTTGGCAGGCCTACGAGTTCAAAGGCAAACCCGGTGATGTCTACCGCAGACCACCCCAGGTCGCCCCGTATCATCTGCGACTGGACTGGATGATGTGGTTTTTGGCGCTCGGGTCTCCAAATCAGCCGTGGTTCCGTCGATTGTTAGGCAAACTCTTGGATGGTGACCCGGCTATTCGGAAACTGCTGCGGCATGATCCATTCGGCGGGCAACCGCCCGTGCTGATTCGCGTGAAAATTTTTGAGTATCGCTACGCAACGCGTGCGGAACGTCGCGAAACGGGTCAGTGGTGGATACGAAAAGAACTCGGGACGATTGTCCCGCCGACGGGGTAATACACAGGTTTGGATGGCAAGATAACAGAGAGCCTACGACCTGCCCCGAGTGAAATGAGTATCGAAAGTCATGTCGTTGCAGAAGACATTCCCCGCCTTTACAGCAGTTTGCGCGCTGCTGGCCCTCAGTGGTTGTGGCGCAGCAGAAAGCGTGAACGAAGCGGGGGATCCGCCGGAAGTGACCTGCCAAGGACTCCAGGACGCCGTAGAACAGTTCAGCGATATCGACCCCGCCTCTATGGGCTTTGGAGATATTCTCGCGCACGTCAGCGAGGGCTTTTCCGAGCTTGAAACCATTGCCGATGACGCCCGAGACGATCGACTGGCACAATCCATTGACACCATGCGTGAGACGCTGAATTCTTCGATCGCAGCGTCTGGCGGAAATATTGATGCGGTGCGAGGCGAGGTAGAAGATCGGCTGCAGGAGACCGAAGTCCAAGACGCGGCCACCTACATCAAAGACACCTGTGGGACGGAAATAGCGTTCTAACGGGTACTGCAGGACAGGCCCAGACTTTCACTTTAGGACGGGGCTTGCGCGTTTTCTTTCCGCAACAGCAGGGCGGCGATGATCAGCAAAATGGTCACGGTGGCGGGGACAGCGATCGCTACTACGCCCGGCAAGAGCCAGGCGATCGCGCCTGCTGAAAGCGACATGAAGATCGCCACCACAATATAGGTGCGGCTGGCATAGACCCAACTAAAGGGCAAAAAGTGTGCACCCACCAGGACTGCTAAGAACCATGGCACCATGTCAGGTACGACAATGGTGGCACCAATCATTAAGGGGATAAAGAGTACCTGGACTGCTCCGAGGAGTCCGGCGAGAACACCCATCGGATTGCCCTGTGCGAAAGGATCTAGCCGCATGAGCCTGGCCACCAGAAGGCTCAGCGGAAATAACACCCCGGCGCCGAAAACATAGACCAGGGCCAGAACCTTCGCATCATCCACGAAAAGACCGAAGACGGTGAACGTTGCCCACAGAAAGATCCCGGCCACGATGGCGTTGAGCCCCCGCCCGGTTTTCTGGCATAGATCGTCACGGAGTTCTGACAAAGACACGGAGGAAGTGGCAACGGCAGAGGTCATCGCGTTTCGCTTACTATTCGAGGGGCAAGGTTTATTGCAGAACGCACCATTCGCGCTCGTCGGACTATGATCTCATGGTGATGGCCGAGAACCCATTCTAGACACCGATCGGGGTTTGCTATGTTCAAGATGGTGCTGATGTCTTGAAGATAAGGGCGGAAAACCTGTGGATCCATTTCGTTTTACTCTGCGTCAGCTGCAGCATTTTATTGCCGCAGCTGAGGCCGGGACGGTGACGGCGGCCGCCGCACAAGTGCATATCTCACAAGCTGCCATGTCGCAGTCACTCAGTGAGTTAGAACGCGCCGTCGGGCAGCAACTCATGGTGCGCACGCGAACCCACGGGATCCAATTGACGTCGTCGGGCAGGAGATTTCTGGCGGATGCACGCGAGCTCATTGCCCGGGCAGCCGATGTCCAACAAGAAATGACCGACCGTGCCGAAGAGCTCTTCGGACCGTTAGACATCGGCATCTATAGCGCGGTGGCACCGTTTTGGGTGCCGTTCATTGCCGAGCATTTCATTGTGCCCAACCCGCAGGTGACTGTTCGGGTGGTGGAAGGGGACGGCAAAGAACTCCAACGCCAAATGGTCGAGGGGCAACTGGATGCGGTCTTTACACACTCGGGGCACCTGATCGATGGGGTGCGGCATCAAACGATTCGCAAGGGGCAGGCTTATGCGCTTGTGGCGCCGTCGCACCGCTTGGCCGGACGTTCAAGCGCCAAGATCGCTGAATTCGGCGATGACCCGTATATTTTATTAGATGTCCCAGCGGTGCGTGAAAACCAGCTGCCCAAACTGCGGGCGGGTGGGATTGGACCAAATATTGCCTGGCGATCCACCAGTTTTGAAGCCGTTCGCGGGCTGGTGGCCCGCGGGTTGGGATGGAGTGTGCTCGTCCAACGTCCGCCGGTGGACATCTCTTATGATGGGTTGCCGTTGGTGACGATTCCGCTGGATGATTTTGAACCCAGCGATATTTGTATTGCCTTCGTCCAAGAGCGCCATAGTCGTCGGTTGGCGGAGCTCATTTCGGTATGTGTGACAGAAGGTGCGCGACTCGATGCCGAAACGGCATCCAATCACGCACCTTCTGAGTCGTAATTTAGAACTTGGTGCCTTCAAGGTCGGCGGTGCGACCTTCTTTGACCAGCAGGGTCGCGCCGATTGCGACGACGAATACGGCGATCCATGCGACCCCGATCATCCATAGGGAACCGCCAGCAAAAGCAACCAGGCTCGAGGCGATCATCGGAGTGAACCCGGCCCCCAGAGTTGAGGAGGTCTGGTAGACCAGCGAGGCACCTGTGTAGCGGATGTGGGTCGGGAACATTTCTGCACAGAACGCGCCGAACGGACCGAAAATAGTGCCCTGGACCAGACCTTGGGTCAGCAGCAGCGCGATGGCAAACATCCACAGGTTGGTCATATCTAGCAGGAACATGACCGGGAACGCGAAGAGCGCACCCATGAGCATGCCGCCCATCATCACGGGACGACGTCCAAAGCGGTCGGAGAGCTGGGAAGCGAACCAGACGACGACGACGGTAGAGGCCGCGCCGAGGGCTTTGACCCACAGGACGTGTGTGGAGTCCAGGCCGCCGTCAATGACATAGGAGATCGCCCAGACGGTCATCAGACCCTGTACGGTGTAGGAGCTCATACCGGCCACAATGCCCAGCGCGAGGTTCTTGGGGTACTTGGAAATAACCTCTAACAGTGGGACTTTGCGCTCATCGGCTTCGTCTTGGAGCTTTTGGAAGATCGGTGATTCGTGCACCTTCATGCGCACGATGAGACCAATTAGTACGAGCACCGCGCTGAGCAAGAATGGCACGCGCCAACCCCACGACAGGAATTGCTCATCAGGCAGCAGAGTGAAGATACTCATGACGATGGTTGCTAACACGGCACCGGCCGGGCCACCCATATTTGCGAAGCTCGCGGCAAATCCGCGGCGCTTATCAGGGGCGTGTTCCAGGGCGATCAGCATGGCGCCGCCCCATTCGCCACCCACGGCCAGGCCCTGGATGACACGGAAAACCGTGAGCAATACGGGCGCGGCCACACCGATGGACGCCGTCGGAGGCAATAGGCCAATGGCAACGGTTGTGCCACCCATGAGCATCATCGAGGTGACCAGGACACCCTTGCGACCAATCTTGTCTCCGAAGTGGCCAAACAGGATGCCACCGATTGGGCGGGCAACATAGCCGACCGCCAGAATGGTAAAGGATAAGAACAGGCCAAGCCCCGGATCGAGGTCAACGAAGAATACTCGACTAAACACCACGGACGCTGCGGTGGCAAACAGAATGAAGTCGTAGAATTCGATCATCGAGCCCAAGAAGCTCGATGACAGGATCCGCCGCATCATCGTGGTGTTCAGCGAATCCGACAGCTCCTGGCTGGAGACGTCTTGGGTATTGGTGGTCTTCGTCATTTAGACACCTACCTTAGTGTGTGGCACCACCTGGTGGGAGTCCTGGCGTGCAAATGAAATGGAATCGAGATCGTGCGGGATAAAGAATTCCCCGTCAAAGGTGTCGCCCAGTGCTTCCCAGCGTTCGGCCGGTGTATTACCTGGCACGATGTGGTGCAGGGCCAAGCGTGTGGCACCGGCCCGATGGGCCAGCTCAACGGCCTGTTCGGGGGAGGTGTGTGACTTGCGGTGATGATCAATCGAGGCCTGATCGGTCTGGGTCTTGCCGCCACCGTAGGCACGCTGAACCCAGTCAAAGTCGATGGCTTCGTGGAGCAACAGGTCGGTACCGGATGCCAGGGTCACCAGGTTGTCGGTCGCCGTCGTGTCACCCGAGATCGTCACCGAACCGGCGACGGTGTCGAAACGGAAAGCAAACGCCGGAGCAACCGGTGGGTGCTCGACCAGAATCGCGGTCACCGTGACCAGCTCGTCGCGGTACACCTCAAAGGGTGCCATGCCCGCAGGCGTTGGATTGTCATTCGGGTGATACCCAATGTCATCCGGGATCGCAATATCCTGGACCGTAAAGCAATCCAGCGGTGAAGGGCGCAGCGCATCCAAGATCCGGTCATTGAGATCGGTCGCGTAGGCCTGAACGATCGAGTGCACCATATCGTAGGTGCCCGGCGTCGGATTGTCCGGGCACACCGGTTGCGGGGCGACTTCGGCGCGTTCGGAGACCGGGGGCAGCATGCCGCGATCACCGGGACCAAAAATCTTGATCGGCCCGTTGGCCTCGATATCGCGAGCGTACAGGCCCATGGTCAGCAGGCTGGGCAGGTCCACCGTGTGGTCGGAATGCAGATGGGTAATGAACATGGCGCGCATGTCATCGAATGACAAGTCCGCGCGTTCCAACTGCCGTCCAACGCCGAGACCGACGTCGACCAGGTAGTACTGATCCCCGACGACGACGGCCGTGGCAATCCCGTGGCGATGCTGTCCGGTCCGTGAGGACCACCAGCGTGGCCCACCGGCAGTCCCCAGCGTGACGATGCGAGGTGCAAGATCGACTTCTTGTTGCACTCAAACTCCTTCAAGGTTCCGTGATCTACATCATGTGATCTGATTCCCTCTACTTTGTGTTAAGTTTCATAAAAAGTAAAACGAATTGTTCCGATCACATCCATAGGTAAAACCGATGACGAGATGGTGCTACTCTCAGTCCCGGTAGCAACATCTCATCGAGTGGAGGGGCCGTGACGGCATACACCATCCCAGCACAACGCAATTGGTTCGGACTCATCCTGTTGGGTCTGGCCGTGGGTGTCTCATCGGGACTGTTTGGTATCGGTGGTGGGATTATCGTGTTGCCAGCGCTGGTGTATCTTTTTGGGTACTACACGCGCATCGCCGCGGGAACCTCACTGCTTGCTGTCGTCCTGCCGGCGATCGTGGGTGTCATCTCCTATGCGATCGAAGGCAACCTGGATCTGCTGATGGCCGTGCTGTTGGCCACCGGGTCAATTATTGGTGCGCCGATTGGTTCATGGCTGTTGACCGTTCTGCCACAGCGTGCGGTGCAATGGGGTTTCATTGCATTCATGGTCGCGGTGATCGTGTCGCTGTTTTTGGTGATCCCATCCCGCGACGCCGTCGTGGAAATTGACTGGCTCCTCGGTGCCGCCCTGATCGGGCTAGGACTCTTTACCGGCGTGATGTCAGGGCTGTTGGGCATCGGCGGGGGAGTCATTATCGTGCCCCTGCTCGTCGTGTTGTTTGGGGCCAGTGACTTACTGGCCAAAGGGACCTCCTTGCTCGTGGTGATTGCCACCGGCATGTCCGGCACGATTGCTAATGTGCGACGTCGAAATGTCGACCCACCTGCCGCCCTGACCATCGGTGCTGCCGCCGCGCTGGCCACACCCCTAGGAGTGTGGACGGCCCACGCACTGAGCCCCGCGATCGCCAATATGGTCTTCGCAGTCTTCCTTGGTTTGGTGATCATTCGGATGCTTGTGGATGTGCTGTCCCGCCGCGCGAAGTAGCGTTCTTCCTCGATGTTAAAGCGACGACCGGGACGATGATCAGGGCCAGTAAGCCCCCGGCAATCGTCAGCATCCCGAAGCCGGCAGTACTCATGAGCACCCCGGAGAAAATCCCGGCACCCGCCCCAAAGATTTGATACCAGACGTCAATGCTGCCCTGCGTGCCGGCCCGCGTTTTCGGGTCGGTACCGTGCACGACCAAGGTCGACCCCGACACCAGCCCAATATTCCACCCCAGCCCCAAGAGCACGAGGGCGAGAATCAGCGCTCCGAGACTATCGCCCGGTGCCAGCGCAGCTGTCAGCCCGGATGCCAATAGGATTCCTCCACCGAGCGGTGCGGTGATGCGCGGCCCGATGCGATCGACCAGGGGACCGGTGACCAGCGAGGGTAGCCACATTGCGGCCACGTGGAGCCCAATGACCAACCCGACGGCGCCCATCGAATGCTCGTGAGCGCGCATGTGCACCGGCGTCATCGTCATGATCCCCACCATGACCACCTGCGAGACCACCAGCGTGAGTGCTCCAACAACCACTAACCGCTTGGGTGGGACCACGCCCGGTGTGTCTGCCGTGGTAGCCT
>DATBUL010000067.1:0-19078 GCA_036516115.1 Enteractinococcus sp.
CACCGCACAGACCCGTTCATCGATCTCATCGACCACATTCTCAGACGCCTCACGAGCTAGCATGCCGGTATCCAAAGCAATATGACGCTTCTCATAGGTATCCGGCACCTGCTTGACGAGCACAACAACTTTCATTTGCACCTCATAGTGACGATGTTCACGCAGACTGTATATTTGTACAATATACCGTACAATCTAGACGTCCAGAAGAGGTTAAGAGTTGCCGCACATGTGACTCCAACCACGGTAACGTATAAAGGTCTTGACGCATGTCCCATCCAGTTATTAATGCTGACCTCACAGCGAAAGCTCGCATACGCCAGGTGGCACTCGAGCTGTTTGCGCTCAATGGTGCCGACGCCACATCGATGCGCGCGATTTCCTCTCGCGCTGGGGTTACGGTCGGGTTAATTACCCACCACTTTGGTACCAAGGCCGGCCTGATTCAAGCCGTTGAAGATGACCTGTTAGATGGTATTGCCAATGCGATTGCCTACCAAGAGACCGATGAAAGCGTCGACGGCGTCGTGCGAAAACTCGATCAGCGTCTCCTGGACCATATCGACGCCAACCCGCTGGTGGCGGCCTATTTGCGACGCATGATGCTCATTGAAGGCAATGGTGTCGGGTCTGATCTGACGGAACGTTTCACACGAATGGCGCTGCGTCAGATTCAGGATTTGCGTCGTCGTGGCATCGCTTCGACGTCGCGCGAACCCGAGGATCAGGTCATGCAGGTCATGCTCGTCCAGCTGGGTCAGGTGTTGATGCAACCCTTCGTCGATCAGATCGCCGGCTATCTAGACCGGGATCCGAAACGTTACCAGCTCAGCCTGCGCAAGACGCGCAGCTAGGCCTGCGCCCGACGGTTTCGACGCACGGCCCGCAGAATTCTGCGAACAAGGTCCACCAGCAGCACCACGACCAAGCCAAACGCTATCCACGCCACGAAATCCGGGCGCCCCTCGGCCATCAGAAACCGGACGCCGACGAAAAGCACCAGGAGCGCCACGACCACCTCGGCGAGGATCCCAAAATACCCCATCCTGGTGGCTGATAACCCGTGGTCCGGGTCGTGTGGCGAGGTCGTGTTCTCGTGTGGACTGACGGTGTCTTCCTGGACACTCATAGTCCCTCGTATCTCCCAGTATCTGGTACTGACAACATCCACGCTACTGGGTCGAGCGCATTGTTGGAAGACCTCAAAGAAATTCTGGGCTCGCTGATCTGGTCTTTTCGAGGGTCGTGAATAAACACGGTGGAAACCGCTGCAGTGCAAACGGCTGCGACAGACAATGGGACCACGTTCAAAAATCCGCACCGCGGATCGTTGTCCAAAGGAGCTAAATCGACCATGAAACTGTCCCCAGAATCTGAAGCAGTGGTCAAAGAAACTGCCGGCGTCGTCGCAGGAATTGCCGACGATGCCACCGTCATTTTCTATCGCGATATGTTCGAAGCGCACCCGGAACTACTCAACGTCTTCAACATCGCCAACCAGGCAATCGGCGAACAACCCAAAGCCCTGGCTGCGTCCGTCGTGGCGTTTGCGGTCCACCTGATCAACCCCGATGCCCCAGATTTCACCCCGATCATGCAGCGCATTGCGCATAAGCACGTCTCCTTAGGCATCACCGCGGAACAGTATCTGATCGTTGGACATTACCTGCTGGGTGCCGTGGCGAAAGTGCTGGGCGACGCCGCTACCCCGGAAATTGCTGCCGCCTGGGATGAGGTGTATTGGCTGTTTGCGACCGCGCTCATCGCCGAGGAGGCCCGCCTCTATGCTGAGGCTGGCACCGACCCGAAGGTTCCGTACCGCCCCTACCGTGTGGTCGAGCGTTTCGAGGAATCCGATGAAGTCTTCTCCCTGTTACTCTCCCCCGTCGACGGCGATGTCCCCAGCCACACCACGGGTCAATATGTGTCGATTGCGGTGGATCTGCCCGAGGGGCGTCGCCAGCCGCGCCAGTACACGATCTCCTCAGGCCCTCGCGGCGATTCGCTGCGTGTCACGATCAAACGCGTGCGCGGGCTGAACGGCGCACCGGATGGCCGGGTCTCGGGGTGGTTGCATGACAACGCAACGCCGGGCACGATTCTGGATGTGTCCCAACCAGCCGGTGACGTCGTGCTCGATGACTCCGAGAAGCCGCTCGTATTGGTTTCGGCGGGGATTGGCATCACGCCGGTCGCGGCCATTATGGAGGATTTATCACGCCGTCAGCCAGAACGCACGGTGCGGTTATTCCACGCCGATAAGACTCACGCGCACCACGCCCTCTACGACGGTTTGCGCCGTCAAGTCTTAGCGATGCCGGATGCTCGCGCGCAGAACTGGTACGAACAAGGCGCTGAAGAGGCCCCGACCTTGCACCCGGCTCGACCCGGCTTTATGGATCTGTCGGATGTGGAGCTGCCCGAAAACGCCGAAGTGTTCATGTGTGGTCCGCTGCCGTTCATGCAAATCGCCCGCAAGACGCTCATGGATCAGGGTGTGCCCGCTGCCTCGATTCATTATGAGGTCTTCGGCCCGGACATGTGGGCACAAAACCCAGACGCCGCCTAAATTGGGCAGTCGTCGATGGCATCGGCAGCGACGCGCTGCTGGGCGGCCAAGGCGAAGGCTGCAAGCTCGGCATCGGTACGGTCACCTTCGATGCCGGGCTCTGCTGTGGTGGTTTCGGTGCCTTCCTCGACCCCTAAGATCAGACGGCAACTGTGCGCGGTGGTAAACGGGTGTAAGCGGCGCAGTTTCAAGGGCCCGTCCACTTGTTCGAGTTGTTGTCGCACGAGTTTGGCGTGCACCGAACACACTGCTGGACGGTCGGCCTCCAGTAAGTCTTGGTAAATGCAGGGTCTGACATCGACGGTCAGTTGCGCATTGTCGATCACCGGTTCCATGCCGACGTCGTCGAGGTGCTCATAGAGCACATCTAACTGGTGCAGCGCGGCGTCGGGCAGGTCCTGACCGTGGTCAAGTTCCGGGGCGATGCGTCGCAGCAGCTCACCGCGAGCGCCGGCCTCTTCGGCGCGTTCTAGAGCGACGGGATTGTGTTCGGCCTCGTCAACCGGATGATATCCCAGTGGCGGGCGCCCACGCCGTCCCGTGTCGATGGCCGTGGCGGTGATGAACCCTTCTTCTTCGAGCACTCGAAGATGATCGCGCGCGGTGTTGACGTGAATGTCTGCGGCTACCGCGAGCGCTTTGAGGGTTTGACCGGGTTGCCGTTGGATGGCGTGGAGTAGCTTGACTCTGCTGCCCTCCGTTAGGCCCCGGTAATCGGTGACTCTGCGAGGCATGTCGTCATCATAGGCGCACCGGGTGTCTTACCCGCCAGTAGGTTCGCGGTCAGGGGGATTGAAGTGGTTATTCCACCCCTATGCCGTGAGATATCCGTTGCGGGTTCCGATGATCATGGGTGACCTCTATGGCCTCCCGCATCACGTCCTGAAAGTCGCGTCGGTGTGCGTAGGCCCGGCGTTGCAATTGTGCACCGGTGCCGTTGTGCAGCATGTCGGCGACCACCGCTTCCACGGTCTGGAGTTCATGATATTCAGTGAGAACGGGTTGGACTTCGTGCAAGAATTGTGCGACGACGTCCTGTGCTGGAGCCAGCGTCCCGGTGTGGGGGTCGATGAGTTCCGCTTCGACGCCGTACCTACTGGCCTGCCACGTCCAGGCGCGCAACACGGTGACGGGCACCTCCCGGGGTGGTTGATCTTGATGTCGCACGGCCGTTTCTACGAGCGCCCTGGCCAGCGCGGCGATCACGGCGGCGTGCTCAGCATTCAGGCACACGTCGGCGACCCGGACTTCTAGGGTTGGTTGGTGATCGCTGGCGCGCGCATCGAAATACAGCATTCCCGCATCGAGGGGAACTCCCGTGTGGAAGAGCGATTGGCGGTGGGCTTCATAGGCGGCGACGTCGCCGAAAATTTCGGTTGGGCCAGAGTTCGGCCAGCGTGTCCACTTTTGGTACCGGTAGGAGGAAAAGCCGGTGTCGAGGCCCTTGGCGTACGGGGAGTTACTGCTCAGCGCCAATAACACAGGCAACCAAATGCGGATACGGTCCAGCGCGGTGACTGCTTCTTGGCGGGATTCTACGCCCACGTGAATATGGAACCCGTTGGTCAACTGCTCGGTTGCGGTGGCGCCAAAACGGTCGGCGATCTGTTCGTTGCGCGCTCCGGGCACGAGGGTTGTCGTGTGGTTTCCCGGATCCACGGGTAATGCCGCGACCGTGCCACCTGCCAGCACGGCGGCATCGTGTGCCAGTGCGCGACCCGTCCGGATGGCTTCTAATTGCCCGGCGAGGGTGTATTGCGGTGGCGAGTTGACCTCCACCTGTTCTTGTTTAAACTCCGTGGTGAGTTTGTGGCCATCGGGCGTGGTCTTGGCTTGACCGGCGACCACCAACGATCCTCGGGGCAGTGGCTCGTAGGATGTAGCATCGACGATCAGCAATTCTTCTTCCACACCGAAGGTGCGCATATTCACGTTCTTCCACCGCTTTCATTGACATGACATCAGTCTGTGAGCCGCTATCCCAGCCCGTGGCGTTGCAGCCACATCTCGAGTAGTCCAAGTTTCCACAACAGATTGCCACCGGTGGGCACATAGTGGTCATTGGGGTGGGTTAAGAGATACTCCACGTATTCGGGACGAAACAGCGCCCGTTCTCGCACTTGCGGGGCGTGCAGGGCTGCGACAATTTCCGAAAAGAACGGCTCTTCGAGACGCTGGAGACCCGGCACGGGGAAATACCCCTTCGGCCGGTCAATGACTTCATTGGGCAAGAGCTCACGGCCAATATTTTTCAAAATCCCTTTTCCGTCTTGCGCGGTTCGAAGTTCGGGTGGGCACGCGATGACGAGTTCAATGAACTCATGATCCAGGAAGGGAAGGAAGGATTCGAGTCCGGCTGCCATAGACATGCTGCTGACTCGTTTGACGGGGTCATCGGCCAAAATGACCTGCGTTTCGAGTCGAAGCACCGCATCGACCGCGGTTTCCGCCCCATCGGCACTGACATACTGCTCTAACAGTTGCCGACTCACATCCGAGGAGGCCAGCCAGTCTTGGTTCAGAATCGTGGCAAGTTCGGTCTGGTCATGGTCTTGGAAAACCTCTAGGAACGTTGCCAGCGCGTCGTCGCGGGCAACGTCTTGCGCTGCGCGATGGTACCGATAGCCCGCAAAGATTTCGTCGGCGCCCTGACCGCACTGGACGCCGGCGGATTGTTTGGCGACGTGCTGGGCGTGGAGATAAAACGCGGGCACATCGTGACTGGCCATCGGCTCGGTCATTGCCGCGATGGCGTCGTCGACGGCGTCGTAGAGTTCCGAGGTACCGATCCGAAGAGTGTGATGATCGGTTCCAAAGACCTCAGCCACGCGGTTGGAATATTCGAATTCGTTGCCCACATGCTCACCGATGGCATCGAATCCAACACTAAATGTGGAGATATTCTCGACTCCGGCATCGGCCAACAGTGCAACCAACAGGCTGGAATCTAGTCCGCCGGAGAGCAACACATCCATGCGCTCTTTCGACAGGATCGTGCGTTCTACCGCGGTTTGTAACCCCTGATGGATAGCGTTTTGCCAATCCTGGGGGTCCCAGTCGCGGTGCACTGTACTGCGCGAATAGTCGGGTTGCCAATAGACGTGTTCTGCAACCACGTCATGATCCTGCAGTACGCGCACGGTGGCCGGCGGCAGACTGGTAATCCCGGCGATCAGAGTGCGAGGCGCAGGGACTATGGAGTGCCAACTCATGTAGTGGTGCAATCCGACCTTGTCAATTGACGTGTCAATGCCACCGCTGGCAGCAAGGGCCGGCAGCGACGAGGCGAAGCGGAGCCGGTCGTCCAACTGGGCCAGATACAGCGGTTTGACCCCGAGACGATCCCGGCACAACACCACTCGCTGTCGTGGTTGATCCACCAACACGATGGCGAAATGACCGTGCAGGCGTTCGGCGAAGCGCTCGCCCCACTTGCGGTAAGCCGCCAGCACCACATGGGCATCAGTGTTGGATCGTGGTTGGTCGGCTCCCGTGAGCTGGCCGACCAGTTCATCACGGTTCAGTAATCGCCCGTCAAAAGCTATCGCCAGGTGGTGTTCGTCGTCGATAAGAGGCTCGGGGGTAGGCTCTGCAGCTGTCTGATCGAGCCGTATTTGGCCCAATGCCAGCGATTCCTGGCAGCGAATGATGGGATCCTGATTCGGGATGGTGGCCAGATGCTGCAGCATCGTGCGGACTGGCGCTTCGTGTGCGCGCGTCGTCTGGAACGCGACTTCTCCTGCAATAGCACTCAACATAGTGTTGTGTCCTGCTCGTTGGGTACAGATGTTCCTCGGTATGCAATTGTTGCTGGCTTCGCTGAGATTTTCCCGTGAATCTTCATAAGCGACCCTAACAATCGGCCACACCGGACAGCAGGGTTCAGATACGCGACACCGTGAAATACAACGATAATAGAGCGACTCGAGGTGCGAAGATTCGGGAGGACTTAGGCAACTGCTGAGTGCTGGGCCTGTCGGTAGACCGTCTCCCGGTGTCCCTGTCCCCCACTGCGATGCACGAGTTTTTCAGCGACGAGTCGTTGCATCGCGTATCGGGTTTGGGACAGGCTCAAGTCGGCGGCCTGAGCGAGTGCATGGATATCTTGGGGTCCCTCGGCTAGAGCGTTCCACAACTTGGCTCCGTGCTTACTCGAGGCCGCAGCGCGTTGAGCATACGGCTCGGCGGCTGCCTCCGCTGCCGGAATCTCACGGACATCGTCGTCAGCGTCTACATCCTCGCTCGCGGATACTGCTCGCGGCCGAAAGTCGGTGATGCACGACGATGTACCCGCAGCACGTTGCCAGTCGGCATGCAACCGATACGCGCGTGATGTAGCATCTGGGCCCTGGACGAGTCGGTGGTCGACGAGGCCAGCCAACTGTCCGAGCACGATGCTGGTTCCCTGCGACCCAAAATCGTCACGAATCTTTGCCGGCGTGAGTGGTTGATGGCTCAGGGCGGTCAGCAGATACCGCTGCGCGGTCGTCAGGGAGTCATATGTGGGAAGGCTGCGCAGCCAGCGGTGATCGGTGTCGCTCCACTGGATGGAGTGGCCGAGGGTGACCGTGAAATCCAGTCCCGAATCGTGATAGGTAGGAGTGTGCATGCCGGCCCGGCGTAGTGCTTGATGTACTTGACGCAGGCCCCTGCCGTGAGGATCGACCACCCGGTGGCCGCCATCGACCGTGGTCAGGCGACACACTTCATAGAGCGTGGTATTGACCGGACGGCTGGTCGAATCGGCCCCGAGATGGTGGGCCCTGACGTTCCAGAGTCCACCCGGGCTGGTCACGGTGAGCAGATCGTCGTTGAGCACGACCCCCACGGGCTGATCCAGTGTGAAGTGACTGAGGTCGCGGTGGATCAGGGCATTGGTTATTACTTCACGGATCGCGGTGATCGGAAACTTCGAGCTGTGGCCTCCCCGGCTACCCAGCCGATCACGCAGTGACCTGCGAGTCGTGCGCAGCACCCATCGAACGGCGTGTTCGACTAACTCCGGTAGTGGGCCATCGAAACGCTGGCGCTGGGTTGCATCAGAAGTCTCTAGGACCGCCGTCAACGTCAAGTTGGGGTGAAATTGCTGCGGGTAGCGCCCCAAAACGTAGAGTCCGGAAAGGGTCAACCGGTCCCCCACCGGTTCGAGGACTCCTTTCATTCGCAGAACCTGTTCATCGGAGGCCTCCCGCAGGCTGGCAGAGTCTCGGCGCGCCGCCTCCAAAAACAGTGCGGTGCGTACCGAGTGCAAATGGTCGAGGTTTGTACCCTCGACGGCGGCTTGATCGTGACGCGATCGAGTCAGTGCGGTCTGCATGCGATAGATCTCGTGATCTGATACCACTCGATTGCCGTGGAAATCGCGCACATAGGCCCGTTGGGTGGCGGCCACACGACACGGCCGGTGTTCGATCGGCACACTGTGAACGTTCACGATGACCAGCTGGTGCTCGTTGATCGAGGCACGATAAAACTGCACTTCAACAACCGGCCGCAGGTGCTGAGTCAGACGGAGAATTGTGTCTTCCAGACTTTGAATGTTAGAAATACCGCAAGGCTCAAAGCCGCGTGTGGGATCCAGGCCGAAAATGATCGACCCACCTTGGGGAAGATTGGCCAGGGCGCAGAGTGTTTCGAGGAGGGACTCGCCGTCTTCTCCGAGCACCACCGTCGCATCAGCCGGTTGACGATGATGACGGAGAGCTTCGACAGTCAGTTCGAGTTCACTGGCACTGGTAATCATAGTTTATAAGTATAGTTCAAACATCTAAATGTAGACTCTGCACTTGGAGTATCGAATAATCCGCCAGTGACTCGGCGCATTAGTGGTCTGAGATTTGCCTCAGGGGCACCTCAGCGACGATTTCATACTTTCGCTCGATGTGAGAGTTTGCATTCCGTACCAGGTGCAGACAGTCGGCATACCAGGTTGCGGGCGGGAGCTCGTGGCCGCTGAAGTAGTCTTCGTCTGTCGCAGGTTTCGGACGCGCTCGCCCCAGGGTAATGTGCCCGTGAAATGGACGGCGTCCGACCCATGGATCCGAGGACAACGTCTCGAATTCCCGTACCACGATCGTGCCAAGTTCCTCGGCGCCCGAGACCTTTACCGCCAAGCTATTGCGTCCCAGCCAGTGCGTGGGACCCTGAACGCTCAGCGTGACTGGGGTCAGTCGCTGACCCACCTCGGTCAGGCGTTCGATGAGGTGGTGTTCGTCGTCGGAGGCACCAATGAATACTACGGTGCAGTGCAAGTCGGCCGGCTGCGTCCAGGAGATCTTCGACGGGAGGCCTGTGGGCAGCGAGCGCTGCAGTGACGCCGCAAAAGCACTCAAATGCGCCTGAATGGGTTCTGGGGCCATGAGCCCGATAAAGTATCGTGTCATGCCCCCGCTCTCCCCTATCGCCCTAGGCTGCGGGTTTCTGCGCCCAGTGGATGGCCATTGTGCCGAACATATACGTCCGATAGCCGGTGGCGATAAAGCCAGCCTCCTGCATCATTGCCTCAATGCGATCCGCGGTATGGAAGGCGCGTGAGGTCCGCGAGAGGTACTCATAAGCATCCGGGTTTTGGGTAATCGCATTGGCCAGGCGCGGGACAATGTATTTGATATACGCGGTGGAAAAGGGTTTGATCGCGTTGCGGGGCGCCGGAGACATTTCTAATGACGCCATCCACCCGCCGGGTTTCAGCACCCGGTACTGTTCCTCTAAGGTTTTGGCGATGTCGGTGACGTTGCGCAGCAGGTAGCCGTGGGTCACGGCATCGAAACTATTGTCGTCATAGGGCAGATCCATGGCGTCGCCGGTACGCCAGGTGATGTTCTTGCCTCCGGGCCGGGTGCGCGCGACTTCCAACATTTCCGAAGAGATATCCAGGCCGTGGACGGTCGCACCGTAGCGTTGGTTAGCGGCTTCGATGGCCAAATCGCCGGTGCCGGTGGCGATATCTAAAACGCTCGGGGTGGGGCCAAGTTTAACGGCGTTGATAGTGTCACGAATGAATCGCGGTTCCTGACCCCAGGTCATGACAAGGTTCATGAGGTCATAACGGTCAGCGATGTTGTCGAACATATCCGCCACGGTGGCACCGTGGGCGTCTACGGCTGCATGATGTGTCGTCACAATGTCTAAGCCTAACACCCACGGTGTGTGGGCGGTTTTAGTCTTCGATGACTCCGTAAACCGTCAGGCTGGCTCGACCCACGGTGTTGCCGAAGCGGTTAAAACCAAAGAAGGCATTGGATGCGTCTTCGGGGATATCCAGGGTTTCCACGCCGAGTGCGTGGATCGTGATGATGTAGCGGTGCGCGCCGTGTCCGGCAGGAGGGGCGGCACCGATGAAGCCGCGGCCGCCGCCGTCGTGTTTGAGTTGGAAGGCGCCCTCGGGGAGGCCGGAGCCGTCGGGTGCGCCAGCGTTTTCGGGCAGTTCGGTGACGTGTGCTGGAATGTTGCCGACTGACCAGTGCCAGAATCCGGAGCCGGTTGGAGCGTCCGGATCAAAGATGGTGACGGCGTAGGATTTGGTGCCTTCTGGTGCCCCAGCCCAGGCCAGGTGTGGGGAAATGTCTTGGCCACCGGGGACGCCCATGATGCCTGAGTACTGGGCTAGTGGCCATTCTTGACCGTGGCTGACCGTGTTGGATTTGACGGTGAATTCGGGGACTTCTTCAAGGCGGGCAAATTTGTCGTTGCCAATACGGGCGAGTTCTTGAATATCAACCATGCTGCTCCTTCAATGTTGAGTAACCGTTGAGATGCATCAATAGCCTATCGGACCTTCACAACACAGAACCCGGGTCGGTGTGCTACCGTCCCGGGTTCCTATGCTTGGGAAATGTCTTATTCGTTTTTGAAGCCTTCGGTGAAGCCTTTGGCTTTATCCTTGGCGTCGTTGACGCCTTCTTTCACCTTGCCCTGGACCTGTTCGCTTTTCCCTTCGCCTTCAGTCTGGGCGTCGCCGGTGACTTTGCCGGCGCTTTCTTTGACTTTGCCGGAGACTTTATCTTTCATGGCATCTGCTTTTTCATTGAAACCCATACGTTCACCTCAGGTTCTTCGGGGACAGGTTCACTCCTGACGCTAACGACATTTACTTGAAATGTCACTGAAATTCAGTGAACTTTGAGGCAACTGCCAGCAAGCACTTGAACTTTAGTGAATGGTCGCATCAAAAGCGACGAGGCGTTCAATCGCGCGGGCGACATTATCGTAACCGGCCGCGAAGGAGATCCGAATGTACTGGTCCCCGTCGAGACCGTCGAAGTCCACCCCCGGGACCAAGGCCACGTGGGCGTGCTTGAGCACGTCGGCCGCATAATCCACAGTATTCCCATACCGGGCCATGATTTTCTGGGAGGGCTGAGCGTAATAGTAAAAGGCACCGTCTGCGGGTGCCGCATTGCGCCATCCCAACCGCTCAACATTGTCCAAGACCAGCTGCCGGGTCCGAGCGAATTCGGCGACTTCGGCATCGGATTCGGCATAGGCTTCCTGGCTAAACGCCTCTACTGCCGCGTGTTGGCCGGCGGCCGGCGGGCACAGTGAGATTGATCCGGCCAGTCCCGAGATCGCGGGTTCGAGGTCGACTGGCATCAGCATCCAGCCAAGGCGCCATCCGGGCATGCCCCAATATTTGGAAAACGAAGAAATCACGATTCCGGTGCGATCAAACTCCCAGGCAGTCGTGCCTCGGTCGGCACCATAGGTGATGCCGTGGTAGATCTCATCGGAGACCAGCCGAACGCCGTTCTCCCCGCACCAGGTGGCAATCTGGCGCATATCTTCCGGTGGCACCATCGTGCCGGTCGGGTTATTTGGAGAGGCCAGAATGAGCCCGTCTAAGGGCCGTTGCGCGTGATACTCCGCCAGATTGTCGACATTGAATCGGAAATTGGTTTCGAGTCCGGCTGGAAGATCAACGACTTCGACGTCGAGCGCGCGCAGGATATTGCGGTAGGCGGGATAACCGGGTCGAGCCAGGCCCACGCGGTCACCGACGTCGAATGCCGCGATGAAGCTGGAAACAAATGCCCCTGATGACCCGGTCATTACGGCCACCGATTCGTAACTGATATCCAGGCCGTACCAATTCTTATAATGCTCCGCGATAGCTTGGCGCAGTTTTTTGATCCCCAACGATGGGGTGTAGTTAAAGACCGGGGACGCCAAGTTATGAAGCCGGGCGGCTTCCCTGTTGACCGCCTCGGGCGCTCCCCCACTGGGCTCGCCGGCACCTAACGAAATGACGTCGAGCCCTTGAGCTTTCATGGCCTCAACGTCGCCGACGATATCCATAACCTGGAAACGGGAAACTGCGGAACGACGACTGGGGGAGAATTTTGGAGCTGCCATGGTCCCAGTATGCCAAATCATGCCCGGTAAAGGCGCTGGCTAGAAGCCGCCGTCGGACGGGGCCATATTTGCAAAACGGGAGTAGTGGCCCTGGAATGCCAGTTCAATCGTTTTGGTTGGCCCGTTACGGTGCTTCGCTACGATCAAATCGGCTTCGCCAGCACGTGGAGATTCTTTATCGTACATGTCCTCACGGTGCAGCAGGATCACCATATCAGCGTCCTGCTCGATCGAACCAGACTCACGCAGGTCCGACACTTGAGGCCGTTTATCGGTCCGCTGCTCAGAGCCACGGTTCAGCTGCGATAGTGCGATGACCGGAACCTCAAGCTCTTTGGCCAACAACTTCAAGGCACGCGAAAATTCGGCGACTTCCTGCTGACGTGATTCCACGCGTTTCCCTGAGCTCATCAGCTGCAGATAGTCCAGTACGACCAATTTCAGGTTGTGCTGCTGTTTCAGGCGACGACACTTCGCGCGGATCTCCATCATGGACATATTGGGAGAGTCATCAATGAAAAATGGGGCCTCATTGAGTTTCTGCAGGGTCAGCGCCATCTTGCGCCATTGTCCCTCGTCCAGGGTCCCCTTGCGCAAATCTTGCAAGGAAATGGTGGCCTCAGCGGATAACAAACGCATCGCAATTTCGGTTTTGGACATTTCGAGCGAGAAAAATGCAGACGTCATACCGTGACCAATTGCCGCAGCGCGCGCGAAGTCCAACCCGAGAGTGGATTTACCCACAGCGGGGCGGGCCGCAATGACGATCATTTGTCCGCCGTGAAGACCTTGAGTTAGTTCATCGAATTCATCGAAATTCGTTGGCACTCCAGAGATGCCGTCACCAGCTGTTGAGGCGGCTTCAATTTCGTCAATGGTTTCGGCAAGAATGTCGCCGAGGGCAACGTAGTCGTCGCCCGTACGGTTTTCGCCAACCTTATAAATCTCTGCCTGGGCTTCATTGACGATGTCTTCGACTTCACCCTCGGCGGTGTATCCCATCTGAGAGATCTTGGCACCGACATTGACGATGCGACGCAGTATCGCTTTTTCAGCGACGATCTCCGCGTAGAAGGATGCGTTCGCGGCGGTTGGAACCGCCTGAACCAGGGTGTGGATTTCTGCGGCTCCCCCGACGCGGGAAAGTTCCTTGCGCCGATCCAACATGGATGTCACGGTGATCGCATCAGCAGGTTCACCCGACGCAAAGAGGTCGGTGATGGCCGTATAGATCAATTCATGCCCGGGCGAATAGAAGTCATTGGGACGTAAAATTTCCGATACTTCAGCGATCGCATCGGTAGACAACATCATCGCGCCCAGTACAGAACGCTCTGCGTCAAGATCTTGAGGTGGAGTCCGGGGATTGGCTGCGACTCCGTTTATCGTTTCCATTGCATTAAAGTTTGCCATTGTTCTATTAAAAGTACCCTCCCCTGCCCCGGCAGCAGAATGCTGCAAAACTCAGCTCGTGAACAGCCGATGCACGCATTCTTGCTCCAATGCCAATACCGGCTGCTACGAGCTAGTACCGGATGACGATACCCCTGGAAATCCAGTTGATCAACTGGGGATAAACCTCCGATTGTGGATAACTTGTGGATTACTTTGCACAGGTTGTGCACAAGCTGTGGATCAAGGGTGGAATACTTATGCACAGTATCCACAAACCCTTATCTGACAAGGTGTTTTGTCACCCACAGGCTGTGGAAATGACGCTTTTTACCCCTGTTATTGGAGATTTGACAACCGAATATTTAGGGAAATTTAACTTCTTTCACACTTGCCCCAAAAGTTATCCACAGGTTATGCACATGGTGTGGGTAAATTACACTCATGTCATTCCACAGCTGTTCGGCATATTTGCCGGCATGTCGCAACCCTTTAAATTCCAGCGACCATTAGACGATAAATTTCAAGTCTTAAATTTTTCACGAACCACGCAGCGCTTTGAGAAGAAATTCACAAGATTAAACCGACTTCAGTGAAACAGAAACGACAATTATGAAGCTTGAAAGTTTTCGCTGCAGATTGTTCACCGATTTAGATTTAAACCGGGTCCTGAGGCGCTCGCGAGATATATTCAGATACTCGTTTGAGTCACTAACGGTCCTCGATGAAATCTTCGATATGAAAGCTCGAGCCCGAAGTCTGAGCGGCGGCATCCTTCAAGAGACCGCTGGCCCTGCGGAGCCTTCCGAGGACTTCGGCCACGCGTGAAGAACTCGCAACTTATTCAAAGTGTCAAGTGATACCCAGATAATGCCCTATCATCCTCGAAATCCACAATGCGTTCTTCATCACGTGGATAACACCGAATTACATGTGTGTAACTTGTGCACACTTGTGGAAATGGATGTGGACAACTCGCTATCTTGAGTAGTTCCGCGCTCCAAAAATGGCCGTCCCAACACGGATGACTGTCGCACCTTCTTCAATGGCGAGCTCATAGTCATTCGTCATACCCATGGAGAGCCCACCTTCGCTGAGAAGTTCCGGACGACGATCTAACAGATCGTCTCGCAGTCTACGTAGGACCGAGAAATTCTGACGAATGACAGCTTCGTCATCTGTATGGACAGCCATGGTCATCAGACCTTTGACATGAAGCGAATCAAATTCTAATAACTGTTCCAAGAAGTCTTCGACTTCGCCAGGTTCCAGCCCTGATTTTGATTCTTCGCCTGAGACATTCACCTGAACGTATACATCGAGCGTCCGGTTATATTCTTTGAGTTGGGTGTCCAGGCGCCGAGCAATTCGCACACGGTCGAGGGCCTGAAATTCATGGGCAAATTGTGCGATGTCTCGAGTCTTATTGGACTGCAACGGCCCGATGATTGCCCAGTGGATGTCCAGGTCGGCCATTGATGCGGACTTCGATTGAGCTTCTTGGACCTTATTCTCACCAAACTGTCGCATCCCTGCCGCATAGGCGACCCGAAGGCGATCTTCCGGCACCGTTTTCGACACCGGTAGGAGCCGTATCTCGCCGGGATCTCGACCAGCGCGGTGCGCTGCTGCTGACACCTTGTCTTCAATTTCGGCTAAAGCTTGACGGAAGTCTTCTTCAGTAACGGCTACGCGTGGCGTATTCTCAGGCGTGGACATGACCAAAATGTAACATAGAAGAGATTCTGCAAACCTTTATCCCTTCTCATTGCAGGGGTGTTCAGGAGTTTTGGTGCCCCAGTCGACCGCGATACCCGATCAAATCGCCTCCATCACGGCGAAAACCGCCGCCGAAATCGCTGAGGCGGTACGCGATTTGGTCGATGCTGGCCAATTGCCCCCGGGCGCCAGCCTCCCACCAGTACGTGCACTAGCCGAGCATCTTGAGGTCAACCGTAATACGGTCGTTGCAGCGTACGGGCTGCTTGTGCAAGCTGGCGTGGCGGTCACTCGAGGACGAGCAGGAACCAAAATTGTCGATCTTCAGCCCCTCCCCCAGGAAGGCTTTTCGAATATTGCCGGGCTCATCGACATCGCCTCAGGCAATCCTGACCCAGACCTCCTACCGCCAGCGGGCAAGGCACTGGCACAACTGGCTGCCGACGAACCTGTCTTATATGGCCAGCCCGTCATCGATCCTGACTTAGCCCGATGGGCCCATGAGATGCTCGCCGCCGATGTGGGTGAAGCGGAACTCACAGTGACGGCAGGCTCCGCCGACGCCGTCCAACGCCTCCTCGCGGATTCTTTGACCATCGGGGATGCCGTGGGTTTCGAACAACCCTGTTTCCTAACCACGATCCAAACGGCTCAAGCGGCCGGGTATCGACCCGTCCCGATGCCCGTGGACGAGGAAGGTCTCACGGTTGAAGGCTTACAGCGCGCCCTCGACGAAGGTATCCGCGCGCTTGTTGTGACACCTCGAGCCCATAATCCCACCGGCGCTGTCATCTCCGAGGCTCGTGCCACGGCCCTGGCCGCACTGCTCGTTGAGCACCCTCATGTCCTGATTATTGAAGACGATCACTTCTGGCAAGTCTCGAATCACAAATATCGATCGATCATCCCCGCCGGACACCCCCGGTGGGCGCTCGTGCGCTCGGTATCCAAATCGCTCGGACCAGATTTACGCGTGGGCATCGTCGGTTCGGATCAGCTCACGGCATCGCGCCTCGGCTCGCATATTCGCTCCGGAGCTATGTGGGTGTCTCACCTATTACAACGCCTGACCTACCTACTGACCACTCACCCCGAGACCCCTGCCCAGCTAGCTCACGCTGCGCAGGAGTATTCACGGGCCAATGCGGAACTCATCGAAATGTTAGCGGCGTCAAACATCTCGGCGACTTCAGCTGACGGGGTCAACGTTTGGATCAATCTTCACAAGAAAGCTGCACCCGTTGTCGAGTCACTAGCCAACCGTGGATGGCTGGTTCGCGACGGAGCTGAATTCTCCTTGGATAATACTGATGACGCCGTTCACCATATTCGAGTCACGATCCATCAGCTAACACCTCAGCAACTCACGCAGTTTGTCGCCGATCTCGTAGCCGTTGTATGACAATCGTGGCGCCCCAAGCGGGCTGCTTTTCACTCAATTAGGTAATTCGACGATAAACCGTTAGGCTGTTCTGAGTATTCAAGTCGCTTATCTCTTCACGAGATGGTTTTCACCCTGTACGATGATAAGCGTCGTGGCCTTCGGGTCACACATGAATAGGCTCGGGACCCCCGAGTACGTACGACTTTTGAACGAATTGGGTTTTATCTTCACCACTGCATTACCTCCGACACCGCCCCTCTGGCCGTGTTCTACTTATCGCGAATCATAATCTTGCGTGACACTTCCGCTGATTGATTTCCGCTCATCGTATTTTCCCGCTCTATCAACAACCGCACGTCGTCGCCCTAGCGTCCACGTGTCAGGTTAGATTCAACCCCCCTAAATTTCCGCGTTGGCGACGTCATCGCGGGCAACCGGCCACATAAGTGGTCACCCACTAAGAAATAAGGAATGACGTAATGGCCACAGGCACAGTCAAATGGTTCAACTCCGACAAGGGCTACGGCTTCATCGCTCCAGATGATGGCTCCGCCGATGTTTTCGCACACTTCTCCGCTATCCAGGGCAGCGGTCACCGCAACCTGGAAGAAGACCAGAAGGTCGAATTCGACATTGAGCAGGGTCAAAAAGGTCCACAGGCGTCGAACATTCGCGGCCTCTAAACTTTTTTGCCTCAACGGCGGGGAAACCGCATGATATCAACAGATATCGTGTCGGGTCCCCGCCGTTTTGCTATCTGAAATCCGCTACGGTCTCGTTAAACACATCCGGGGCGAACCCTCTCATAGAGAGGACTCGCCCCGGATGTGTTTGAAGAAGCTTATTTCTTCGGTGCTGGAATGACAGACACGCGTGCTTCTGCCAGAACGTCTTCGTGCAGACGGATCTGGATTGGGTAGGTACCCAGTGCGCGGATGTCACCGGCGCCGATGATGGAACGACGATCGACGTCGCCCTTACCGGCTTCCTTGATTGCTTCAGCGATAACAGCGGTGGTAACGGAACCGAAAAGGCGTCCGGTGCTACCTGCCTGCATCTGAATCTGGATTGGTGCTTCTGCCAGCTGTGCAGCCTGAGCCTGAGCGGCTTCCAAGGTGCGTGCCGAGCGGGCAGCAGTCGCTGCGCGTAGAGTTTCAACTTCTCGCTCTGCGCCACGGGTCCAACGGACGGCTTCGCCGCGTGGGATCAGGTAGTTGCGAGCGTAACCGTTCCGTACTTCGACAACGTCGCCGGCCGAACCGAGGTTCGGGATCTCCTGGGTCAAAATGACTTTTTGATTTGCCATGATTTCTCTCCCTTGATCAGCGTTTAGCGGCCGGAACCGGAGTATGGCAGCAGCGCCATTTCGCGGGCATTCTTAATGGCCTGCGCGATTTTACGCTGCTGTTGGACGGTTACACCGGTAACGCGGCGTGCACGAATCTTGCCGCGATCGGAGATGAACTTGCGTAGCAAAGCAACATCTTTGTAGTCGATGTAGTCGATCTCCGCTGTTTTCAGCGGATTCGGTTTTGGTTTCGGCTTGCGAACTTCAGCCTTCGCCATCTTGGTGCTCCTTTATAGCTATAACCTGGAGCCCGCCGGATAAGCGGGATGGTCATTGAATAATGATTTAAGTTTTAGAACGGGGGAGGGGAGTCGTTGCCCTGATCCCAAGATCCGGCAGATCCGCCGCCACCCCACGGGTCGTTGCTCGGCGCAGACTGACCGCCGCCTGGTGCACCCCAACCGCCTCCGGCTGGTGCGCCACCACCCCAGTTACCACCGGGACCACCTTGCTGGCCGCCACCGCCACCGAATCCGCCGCCACCACCGGAACGTGGTGCACGGTTGACCTGTGCGGTAGCCCAGCGCAGTGATGGGCCAATTTCGTCTACTTCGAGTTCCCAGTTGGTCCGTTGTTGACCATCTTTGGTCTCGAATGACCGAGCCTTCAGCCGACCATGCGCAATGACGCGCATACCCTTGGTCAGCGTTTCTGCTACGTTTTCGGCCGCTTCACGCCATACGGAAGCACGCACCCACAGGGTTTCGTCGTCGATCCATTGGTTGGATTCGCGATTGAATGATCGAGGGGTTTGAGCAATCGTAAAGTTTGCAACCGCGTGACCCGATGCGGTAAACCGCAGTTCCGGATCACCCGCTAGGTTGCCTACCACAGTGATATATGGTTCTCCGGCCATGAAGCGCTCCTAATGCAGTAGCAGGGGGTCGTGGAACTAAAACTTAGAGGGTAATTTTCTGATCTTCCGGACGGATGATCTTGGTGCGCATCACGGATTCGTTCAAGCCGAGCTGACGATCCAGTTCCTGAGCCTGCTCAGGAGTGGCGTTGAAGCTGACGACGGCGTAGATGGCCTCGTTCTTCTTCTGGATTTCGTAAGCTAGGCGACGACGACCCCAAACATCGAGTTCGTCAACGGTTCCGCCATCCTTGATGACATTGTCAAGGTATTTACGCAAAGTTGGTTCAACGGTACGCTCGTCTAGTTCTGGATCGAGCATCACCATTAGTTCATATGCACGCATGCGAACCCACCTCCTCTGGACTGGTGGTCACGGGATTTCCGTAACAGGAGGTTCTTAGTGCAAGCGTCTCGACCCATCTGGAGTCAAGACAGCAACCTCGCCATTATAGCGGA
>DATBUL010000068.1:0-2114 GCA_036516115.1 Enteractinococcus sp.
CTCAGAGGCGGCACCCTTGGGGCAGAGCCGACCACGTGAGATTGGTGAGTCAGGGTCCCCTTCGATATGGGTGACCTTATTGTCTTTGACATAAATACGTTGGCCACAACCCACAGCACAGTATGGGCAAACACTCTGGACGACCTTATCGGCGTCTTCGGTGCGCGGCCGCATGTTCTGATATTTGGGCGACTCGACCGTCGGCCCGCGCCCCAGCTTGTCTTTGGACTTGGCCTGGCGGAATACCGGCCAACCGAGGATAGAAAACCGTGACATAGTGTTCAGCCTAACAGAGCTTTCATCAAGTTGGGAGCCTCCGCGATAGCATGTTTTGACCGCTTGCTCAGCTCATCTGAGTATCGGTATATCCAGGCACCCGACCACCCGAACCACCGGGTGAAAGCCGACGGTGGCTTCCACCCGGTGGGCGTCAGGGTAAGGCGTTTCCTAAGCTACGTCGTATCGGGTAGAGCCGCGTCCCACTGTGGCTAGCGGATGCTTAGCCCGCGTGCCAACCGGCATCTGCCGGGATAATTGCACCACTGACGTTTGAAGCTTCATCAGACAGCAGGAACACAATCAGCTGAGCTAATTCATCAGGGTGAGCCTGTCGAATCGCGGTCGCGTGCACCGGGCCGGTGACTTCCATAGCACCAGCGTCGTAGCTTGCGGGATCAATCGAAGCCATCACATTCGTTTCGACACCGCCTGGAGCTACCGCATTGACTCGAACGTTTTCGTTAGCATGTACGTAGGCGGTGTTCCGTGTGAGCCCGACGACGGCGTGTTTGGAAGCGGTATAAGCCGCACCGGCGGCGGCGCCGCGAATGCCAGCAGCCGAAGCAAGGTTAACGATAGCGCCACCACCATTATCGATCATGTGTGGCACTGCGGCACGGGTGTACTTGAAAACTGAATTCACGTTCACGCGAAGTATACGTTCCCACATCTCATCGGTTGTGCGAACGGCCGGCGCGAAGTTGTCCATAATCCCAGCGTTATTGACCAAGCCGCGAAGCTTGCCAGTCTGTTGTGCCAATTCAACGGTCTCATCCACTGCAGTTTGGTCAGAGACGTCACCGACAATGGACGTGGCGGATCCACCTGCGTCTTGAATGAGTGTGGTGGTCTCGTCCGCCCCGGTTTCCGAAAGGTCTTGCACAATCACGTGTGCGCCATGTTGTGCTGCGAGCTGGGCGGTCGCGCGTCCTATTCCAGAACCCGCTCCGGTGACGATTACCACGCGATCATTGAGTGTCAGGGCCATGTATTCTCCTCTATTTGTCCGTGCACCGTAGTAGAGCACTTGGCTCAAGCCTATGGATCCCAGACAGTGCAAACAATACGTGGCAAGTGTTGTGATTCGCTCGTCTTACTGCTACCCGTTGATACCGCTGATAGTGCTGAGTGATACCGGATCTGCAACATCCTTCGCCGACTCTTGTCAGCAGGGCTGCTGTCTATGAGGATGAAGAACGGCTTCTACTATGAGCTGTCGCTGAAAGGATATTATGTCGGAAGAAACTCTCAACCTCGTTTTGCGGGAAGATCTCGATGGTGTCTCGGTTTTGACGATCAATCGGCCGGAGAAGTTCAATGCGATGAATAAACACGTGTTGCAGCGGGTCGAAGAACACCTCGATCAGCTCGCAACCGACGATTCCATCGATGTCGTGGTCTTCACCGGTGCAGGTGAAAAAGCGTTCGTTGCCGGAGCTGATATCCAAGAACTCAACCGCCGCCTCCCCTACGACGGAATCATCGGGACGATGCAACGCCTCTACGATAAGATTGCATCCTTTTCGAAACCAACAATTGCAGCGGTGAACGGGATCGCGTTCGGTGGCGGTCACGAACTCGCATTAGCCTGCGATATCCGTGTCGGATCCACCAATGCGCTGTTTGCACTGCCGGAGACCGGGCTGGGTATCCTGCCGGCTGCAGGTGGTACGCAGCGACTCGCCAAAATCGTGGGCATTGGGGTCGCGACCGACATGATTATGTCCGGTGCGCGGCTCAAGGCTGATCGAGCATATGAGTTAGGTTTACTCACGGAACTCGTCGAGCCGAATGAACTCCTCGAAGCTGCCCATGAGAAAGCACAGCGCATTCGT
>DATBUL010000069.1:0-10093 GCA_036516115.1 Enteractinococcus sp.
CACCGAAGAACCGACAGTTGCCCACCTAACGATCAGCTCCACAGCAGAGGACCACCGGATCCAGGCCACGGTCAGTTTCGACCTCAGGCACATCTCATCTGAAGAAGAGGCGCTGGAGATGGTGGCCGAACAGCGGCCACCAGTCGCTGATCCACCTGCCGCACGAATTCTTTCCGGACGTCAACAAGCCGCAGCTACCGGCCAGATCGTGCCAGCTACATTCAAGGCCAGCCATCGGCTTCCTGACGACACCCTGCTCGCCGAGGCACGCGTCGAAAAAATCGCAGACCTCGGCCCTGCACTCGTGCCGCGCGGCGGGATGGACTGGGACCGGGTCGGCGACTGCGTCCACGCGTATCTTGCGGTGCCGTACCGGAGCCTCGACGATACGGGCAAACACCGGATCGCCGCCAGACTCATTGAGCGCTGGGGCGTCGACAACGTGCTGACCCCGGAGCTGGTCATCGAAGCAGGGGACCGGTGGGCCGACTGGCACGACCAACGCTATCCAGCCGCAACCGTGCACACGGAAGTACCGTTTACTTGGATGAGCCCGAACTACCAGCGCACCCAGGGCTGGCTCGACCAACTTACCGAACTCTCGAGCGGGGACTACGTGGTCACTGATCATAAGAGCTACCCCGGGGAGGGACCGGAACAAGAAATTCTCGAGTCGTATACCGGCCAGCTGCAGGTCTATTGGGACGCCGTCCACCGCAGCACCGGTGCCTTCCCGACGGAACTGCTTGTTCATCTGCCCCTGCGCAGCGAAGTTTATGCCGTTCACCTTCCGTCGGAGCCAGTTCACCATGATGCCGCGGCATTAGTGTCCGAGCGGCGTTAAATCGTGCGACCTGTAAAAAGTTTTGAGATCAATAGGTAGTACATCCTCAGGGGCGAGGTAGCAGCGGTTCGGTCACACAATCGCTAGGGCTCGACCCGTAACAGGTCTTTTCAGCTTCGACTTCTCCACAGAAATGAGTTGCCAACTTTTTATGAAAGCCAACGATGCCATAGATTTGTTGGCATATGAAATTCTCTGTGCGGCATAATGGGGGCATGTATATGTCGGCTGAAGTGATCACGATTATCCTCACTGCTGCCGGGGTATTGATAACCCTCGGCGGTGGTTTTTTCGCTGGTCTGGCATGGTTGCTCCGGCGCATGGATGAACAGTTCGACAAGGTGGAGGCGCGCTTTGACAAGGTGGAAGAGCGATTCGATAAGGTAGATGACCGCTTCGATAAGGTGGATGACCGGTTCGCTAAGGTGGACGATCGGTTCGCTAAAGTGGATGAACAGCTACGCAGCGTGCAGTCTGAACTAAATGAAGTGAAGGTGGCGGTAGCACGGCTGGAAGGGCCCCAGCAGCGTCTGATTATCCCGCGATAACTGTCAACACCTCTAGACCTCCGCAGAGCGGGGCACTCCGCTGCTACTGTTGTGTCAATAGTTTTTGGCCAACTCACCACGGGGTGCGCTCATGCTGGACGCCTATCCGATTCTTACGCTTCTCCCGCCGTTACTGGCGATCATCCTGGTCATCGCGACCCGGAAAGTCCTGATCTCACTCGGGGCGGGAATCGTCGCGGCTGGACTCGTTCTGGCCGACTTCAATCCGCTCACCATGGTGGTGTGGGTGTGGGACGCGATTGTGAGGCTCGTCTGGGTCGACGACGCGATCAATTGGTTCACCATCCTCATCGTGGCATTCCTCTTCCAACTCGGGATGATCACCTCACTGGTCATGATGTCTGGCGGGGCCGCGGCATTCACCGAGTGGGCAGCCGGACGCATTAAGTCTCGTCGGGGAGCGCAAGTACTCACCGGCCTGCTCGGCATGATCATCTTCATCGACGACTACTTCAACGCACTCGCCGTTGGCCAGGTCGCCCGGCCCATCACCGACCGATACCGCGTCTCCCGAGCGAAACTGGCCTACCTGATTGACTCCAGTTCCGCTCCGGTCGTGGTCCTCATGCCGTTGTCGAGCTGGGGTGCGACCATCATGGGCATCATGGCCCCGGTCTTGACCGCCTCGGCGCTGATGATCACCCAGCTCGAGGCCTTCGTCCTCTCGGCCGTGATGAACTACTACGCGATTGCTGCGCTGCTCCTGCTGTGGCTCACCATTCTGCTGGGACTCGACTTCGGTTCAATGCGTCGGGAAGAACAACGAGCCGTTGCCGGTAATGGTCTCCACCGACCCGACGAGGAACCACCCGCACAGCTGACCGACACCGTCCCAACGCATAATCACGGCGCAATGCGTGCGCTCATCCTGCCATTCGTCGTCCTGTTCATCGGCGTCATCATCGGAATGTACGTTTCCGGTGGCATCCTCGGCGGCAGCTGGGCGCTGCTAGAGACGCTTGAAAATACCGACGTTGCGATAGCCCTCAACGTTGGCGGTATTGCAGCGTTCATCGTCGCGCTGTACTACTGCTTGCGATACACCAAACACAGCGAAACATTCCCGACGGGAACTCGCCGACGAGGCGTGCTTCACGGCGCCAAATCCATGCTCGGGGCAATCTTCATCCTGCTCTTCGCCTGGGTCCTGGGCGATCTAATCGACCAACTGGGCACCGGCGAATACCTCGCGTCCGTCGTCGATGCACTTGCGATGCCCGCCGTGTGGTTGGTCCCGGCACTGTTCGTCATTGCTGCGCTGATCGCGTTTGCCACCGGAACATCGTGGGGTTCATTTGGCATCCTGCTGCCCCTGGCCGGAGACATGATGAACGCCGTGCCCGGTGGGGATGCACTGTTGATCGCAAGCTTTGGTGCTGTCCTTGCCGGAGCTGTCTGGGGTGACCACAGTTCGCCAATATCCGATACAACCATCCTGTCGAGCACCGGCGCCGCATGTTCGATCCCAACCCACGTCGCAACCCAGCTGCCCTACGCGTTTGTCGGCGCGCTCGCGGCCCTCGCTGGGTACGTGACCTATGCGCTGACCCAAAGCGGCATCATCGGGCTCGTTGTGACACTCGGTGTGGTGGTAATCATCGCTGCTGTCATCCGAAAGACCCGGCCACCGGTACAAGAATCTGCACAGGTCGCGGTGTCCGCTCCATAGACGCGAGCCATGTCTGTCACGAGCCTTGTGGAGTATGCACATCCCCGTGCACGACTTCTTGGACTCGGTTTAAGAAGTGTTTTTTAGCTGAAGCAAATTGGTCCAAGGATCTTATCCTATGCGCTTCAGTATTGACTCGGGTAGCTTTGTCCCCAACGTGGTAATTCTCCAGATGTGCGTCAAGCGCCTGCAGACCGGCCTCCATCGCCGAGTCAGCTGCCTGAGTGACCTGGTGGGGAAATACCAAGTACATCTGCTGCACTAGTGCCGACACTTCCCACTGTTCATTATTAATATCGTCGGAGTCGAGCGAATGGCCTTCGACGTTTGGTAGGACATCAATGGACTTGATCCAAAGATCCCATTGGGAAAGCTTCCCAAGAAATGTACAAGCGGAAGCTAACTGTTCGTCGAAGAGAAGCTCGGCCTTTTTGAGGCGAAGCTCAAATTCGGCGGTCTGTTGTTCTAGCGTTGCTACCTCACGAGCTGCGTCACCAGTCTTTGCAGCTGCAGAAACTGCCCCGCGGGCCTGTAAGAAACTTCCTGCGAGAGGTATCAAGCCACCAATGACAACAGCAAGCATAATTTCCTAGTTGCGACCAAAGAACTCCCAGACTTCATCAACCTACATGTACCTAGTATCTCCTTAGCAGGTAGTGATCTTTCACAGCCACGCCGCTGCTGAGAGTCTCAAAGACTGTAATGCTTGCTCGGCCTCGACGATCCAAATAGTAGAAACCGATGGTCTTCTGGCGTCGCACGACTTCGTGCGAGTTGAGCGACAACTACACCTTGTGAGCGCGAGTTGGGTCGCAGAATATATGAACCCCTTGACGTATGTGAGCCGTATCACTACTATCAGAACTCATGAATGAATATTCATTCACTCGCCGTTACTCGTTACCTCACGGCGATGTTCATTGCTTTATTGATAACTGACCCCAGTTTTTGCATTCTATTGAGAGGACCCCCGTGACGACGAGACCATATGTTCCAGGCACCGTGACACGCTTCCGAAAGACCATCACCGAGACCGATATGGTGCTCTTCGCAGGCATCACGGGTGACTTCGCAGCTAACCACACCGATGAAGAGTACATGCGCGATACGCCGTTCGGCACTCGTCATGTCCATGGCGCATTGGTCGCTGGGTTCATGTCGACGGTCGCAGCGAAAGCGCTCGAAGATGCTCGTCCGGAGGGTCTCGTCCCCGTGTCGGCCGGGTACGACAAAATGCGCTTCCTGGAATCCGTGTTTCCCGGGGATACGTTGGAACTGGTCTACGAGTTCAATGACGATTTTGATCCAGACAGACTCCGGGCGACGGCATCAGTTCGTGCGGAGGTTGCTGGGAAAACAGTAGCGGTCGCGACCCATGTGGTGACTTGGGTACGCGCGCCAAAACCTGCCCTGACCGCTTCAGAGCCCGGCGTGTGATGCCATGTTAGGACTCATCGGAATCATTCTGGCGCTGATCGTACTGATCAGCATGGCCTATCGTGGCCACTCGGTTTTGGTAGCAGCGCCCATCGCTGCGTCAATTGCGGTGGTTTTTGCAGGTATGCCGCTGTTGGCCAGTTACACCCAAGTGTTTATGCCCGCTCTCGGCGGGTTCGTGATTTCGTTCTTCCCGCTCTTCATTACTGGAGCCGTCTTCGGCAAGCTCATGTCGGAAACGGGCTATGCCCAGGCGATCTCAACTGCGATCGTTGAGCGGCTTGGTGCGGACCGGGCAGTGCTCGCTACTGTCGTGACCGGCGCGATCCTCACCTACGGTGGCATTAGCGTCTTCGTCGTCGCGTTCGGACTCTTTCCGATTGCCCGGGAACTCTTCCGGGCGGCAGACATCCCGCGTCGACTCATTCCGGCGACGATGGCGCTGGGCTGTTTTACCTTCACCATGTCGGCACTCCCGGGATCACCTCAGGTACAAAACACCATCCCGACTGCCTACTTTGGGACCACAACTTTCGCAGCACCCCTGGCGGGCCTCGTTGCTTCTGTGCTGATCTTTACCCTGGGCTACATGTGGATAATGTACCGTGTGCGGCGACTTCAGAAACGCGGCGAAACCTTCGAAAGCATGCGGACCGGCGAAAGGAAGCGCCGCTTCTTTGGGAAGAAACGTCAAGCCACCGCTGCCAGCAGCGGTGGTCACGCGAATTCTTCCGCAACGACCACAACGTTGACGAAAGAGCGCCCGCAAAGTGGCGCCACCGTCGAGAACGATCTGCCAGAACGACCACCGCAGAATGCCATCATTGCCATCATCCCCTTGGTGCTCGTCATTGGTCTCAACCTCGCGCTGAGCCAATGGCTCCTACCGGCAATGAACGCCGATTACCTAGAAACCGATGAGTACGGCAACACCACGATCTCCCAGGTGGCCGGCCTGTGGTCCGTGGTCGTGGCGATCCTGGTGGCCATCGCATTCATCTTTGTGGTCAATATGAAATCAGGACGACAGCTGGTTGATAGCGTCCATGAAGGCGCAAAAAACAGTGTCGTACCAATTTTCAGTACCGCAAGTGAAGTAGGTTTCGGCTCGGTGGTTGCCGCCATGCCTGCCTTTCTCGTGATTCGCGACGGATTACTCTCGATGAGTGGCAATCCACTCGTCACCACGTCGGTTGCGACCACAACGTTGGCGGGCATTACCGGCTCGGCATCCGGCGGGATGAGTATTGCGCTGGAAGCCTTTGGCGAGAACCTCCGGACGATGGCCGTGGATCAGGGTGTGAGTCTGGAGCTCATGCACCGGATGACCTCAATCGCCGCTGGTGGTCTCGATACGCTGCCACACTCCGGTGCGATCGTGACGCTTTTCCTAATTTGCGGCGTGACCCACCGGCAAGGCTACAAAGACTTCGGCATGGTCACTATCGTCATTCCGCTGCTTGTTGTTCCCGTTCTTATTCTGCTCGCAATGGCCGGGCTGCTCTAAAACACCGCGAGGGAGACTTCCGATGAATCACCAACCAGTTGAAAACCCCATGCAATATCCCGATGTCGCCCAACACCCCACGGCGCGAACGTTCCCAAAGACGGTGCGAATGCGTCAAATCTTAGATGCCGCCACCACCCTGATGGTACACAGCGGATCTCACGATGTATCGATGCAAGCGATCGCCACACAGGCAAATGTGTCCGTAGGCCTGATCTACCGGTACTTCAGCACCAAGCTCGATCTCGTGCAGGCCGTCATCGTGGACGTACTCAATGATATTTCGTCGCGACTTCCTGACGCTGTCGGCACGGTTGAGGATCCTATTCGACGCATAGCGGCCGCGTTCGAAGCCTACTGTCGCATCGTGGACGAGCGAATCGATGCCGTGGTGCTGACCTACCGCGAAACCAAGACCCTTGATCGAGACGGCCGAGAACTCATGAAGAGACTCGAAGTCGAAGCGGCCCGACCACTTCGCATCGCCATCGCTGACGCTGTGGATGCCGAACTCTTACGCCCCGTGGACGCCGACCTCTTGGCAATGGACATGCTCGGTCTGGCGAACAACTGGGCACTAAAACACTGGTTCTACCGTTCACGAGTTTCTTTTGCAGGGTTCGTGCGGCATCAACAAGCCACCATACTTTCAGGCGTCATGCAGCCAGAACACCGCGACGAATACACCGACCTCCTACAGAGCGCGGACTGACCTGCGTTTTACCACAAAGCAGAATTCACCTCACGACCCATTGGAGCATCATGCCTACCCCCGAAATGCTACTGACAGATCAAGAAATTCAGGCCTTCACCGAATCAGGACATTGGCGCAACCGTCTGCTGGTCGACTATCTGGACGATGCAGTCCGGTCGCGACCAGAACAAGTGGCCACCATCGACGTCCACGGTTCATACACTTACGCGCAGCTTGCAGAAGATGTCGATCGTGCCGCTCATGCTCTCGTCGACATGGGCATCGCACCGGGCGACGTCGTCTCAATACAGCTGCCGAACTGGTATGAATACGTGGTCCTGTTGCTCGCCTCAGATCGTATCGGCGCGGTTGCCAACCCGCTGATCCCGATCTATCGCGACCATGAAATCGGCTACATGGCGGCCGCCGCGGGAAGCAAGATCATCTTCACTACCGAAGAGTTCCGCCGCTTCAACTACGTCCACATGGTGCAACGGCTATGGCCGAAACTGCCAGAACTCGAGCATGCGGTCGTCGTCCATGGCGAACCCGAGGGTGACGGTTTCACTGGTTGGGATGATTTCTTACAGCGAGGCAAACAACGACGTCAACAGCAGCCTCTGAACTACGAGAGTCTGCGTCCCGACCCGAATGCACTGGCACTCATTATGTTCACCTCGGGCACCACCGGAAAACCCAAAGGCGTGATGCACACCCACAACACCGTCCTTGCCGGAGCGATGCCATGGCCGGACCGTTTGGGCATGGATCATGACACGACCGTCCACATGGCATCGACTTTCGGGCATCTCACCGGCTACATGTATGGTGTGGCATTACCGCTGATGATCGGCGGAACCGCCGTTTTCCAGGATGTCTGGGACCGTGATGAATTCGTCGAACTCGTAGAGCGGCATAGCATCAACCACACATCTGGTGCCAGCCCGTTCTTGCACGACTTGATCGCAGTGGCAGAAGAAACCGACCGAGATCTGAGTTCATTACGACGGTTCTGTTGCATGGGGGCACCCATCCCACGAAACTTCGTGATCAAAGCCAAAGAACTGCTACCGGCCATGAATGTCTTCGGGGGTTGGGGACAAACCGAATGCTGCCTCGTCACGATGGGCCACCCGTCGGATCCCCAGGAGAAGATCTTCAACAGCGACGGCCGTGTGCTAGATGGTATGGAACTGCGCATTGTGGATTTCGACGGTCAGGAAGTCCCAACCGGCGTTGAGGGTCGTGTTCAAGTTCGCGGGCCGTTCCTGTTCCGTGGCTATCTCGGCCAGATCGACAAGACGCTCGATGAATTCGATGGGGACTGGTTTGATACTGGCGACCTCGCCCTAATGGACGACGAAGGCTACCTGCGGTTATCGGGTCGTTCCAAAGACATTATTATTCGCGGCGGTGAGAACGTTCCGGTCGCATACGTCGAGGATCTGCTGTTTCAGCACCCGGATATTGACGAGGTGGCTGTCGTCGGGGTGCCGCATCCACGGCTTCAAGAAATTGCAGCAGCGGTCGTCACCTTGAGAGATGGCGCCAACGAGCTGACGGTCGAAACGCTGCGGCCATTCCTTGAGCAGAAGGGGTTAGCAAAACCCTACTGGCCGGAACGACTTCACGTGATCGACGAGTTCCCACGAACTCCGTCTGGGAAGATTCAAAAGTTCCACCTCCGGAAGCGCCTGGCTGAAGAGGTGCAACTCTTGCAGGAAGCATAAACCACTCACGGGGTCGCCACACCGCTGACTGCCGCTGCTCTGGGATAGCAGCGGCAATTAGCGGGGCGGGGCCGCGGAGATGTTCAACGTTGGTTTGCGCTGGTGCACAGTGAAGTATTTCAGCCCATCAGCCTCGGCGACGAAGCGTCGTTGAGCCTTCTTTGGGAGCCAGACGACTGCACCCTGGTGTAACTCAATGGTGCTGAGTTCGGTTTCGAGTTCACCAGATCCCTCCAACACGACGATCAGTACGTCGAGTTCGGGACCCACGTGCATGGCTATTTCGTCCTCCGGTGCCAGGACAATGATGTTGGCGTCGAGATCGCGCGTCCCGGGTTCGAGTTGCCACACGGATCCCGCTGTTTTCGCTGCTGTCGATTTGAACAGGTCCGTGGTGTCGGCAACGATCCGGGGTAGCGGCGTACTGGCACTCTTGGTGATGCGGACTTGGAATCCTTGGCCTGCGTGCGGGAGCTGTTCCCACTCAAATGCGCCGGCCAGTTCTCGCTCAAGCTCTGCCCATAACCCTCGTGGTTCATGATCGATGTGCACCACCAACGAGTCGCCCGTGTCCAGGGCGATGTAGGTTCCCAGGACTCGTCGGTGATCCTGAGCTCGGGTGTTTTCTCGGACGTAGAGCACCGAGTCTTCAGATGATTGACCCATATTCGACATGGTGACCTCAAATCTCACGGGAGCAGATGCATTCAGACTACTGGGTGTTCCCGGAGATCTGCAGGGCGGTTCAACAGAGGATGTTATGCAACGGCACCGGACCCAATGCCAATGCATCAGATCCGGTGCCGTGGTGATTTATTGCCGCGTCGATACTTCCTTGGGTGGAGGAGATTGCGGGACGCAGTGGGGTTAGGCCTTAGCGGTTTCCGTTGTTACCTTTACCGTTGCCATTCCCATTGTTTCCTTTGCCATTCCCATTACCTTGTGTGCCGTTGTTTCCGCCGCCTTTGAGGTTCGGGACGACCTCGAATGAGCCGTCGAGGGTCTCGCCGTTGGCCAAGGTTGCCTGTACCTCGTAGGTGCCCAGTGGTGGGCCGTTCGAGATCGAGTTGTCTCGAGTCACGAGCCATTCAGCGATGCCAGCACCGCTGGCGATCACGGTGTGTTCGGCAGAGCCGTTGCGACCCTGCCGCGTGATCTCGAAGACCACTTCTTCGCCGACATCCAGTCCGTCAACGCGGAGCAAAACACCACGATCTTTGCCGCGGTTGCTGTTGGCGACGAAGTCTTGAACAGCTATGCGCTCGGAGTCGATGTGCAGTTCTGGCTCGGTGACGTCAGGATCTTCGGGATCGCTTGGATCTTCCGGGTCAGTTGGATCCTCTGGCTCCGTTGGTTCTTCCGGATCGGTTGGTTCTTCGTCGTCACCGGCGGTCAACGAGAGTCCGAAGATGACCGGATCGTGGTCCGAGGCACGGTATGGCCCAGGTTCATAGATTGCCTGCTGTGCAGGTTGTTTGAACCGGGTGGTGTAGTCAAAGATGGGGACCTCGTCCGAGTTCGCGTGCCACGAGGCTGCGCCGGTGATGAAGGGCATGAGTTCTTCGCCGGCCATGATGTAGTCGAGGTACCCGAGCTGGCCGTCGAACACGTAGGAGTAGGCTTCTTCGCCGTCAAAGTGTTCG
>DATBUL010000070.1:0-3422 GCA_036516115.1 Enteractinococcus sp.
TTGAGATATCGGAAAGTTCAGTTCAAAGCGTCGGACAGTTGTCTGAAGTAGTTATGCTTCGACCATTCCCGCCGATCACCGATCACAAACAGGCGTCGTTTAGCCCGGCTGGCCGCCACGTTCACAAGGTTGACGCTCGAAGCGGCCCAGGCCTTGGCACCCGGCCTTTTGGGGTCTCCACCCAAAACCAAAATCACCACTGGCGCTTCTCGGCCCTGTGCCGTGTGAATCGTACCTGCCAGCAGTCCGGGATACTGCGACTGCAATGCCGCCAACCGGTCTGCGACATCGCGAAAGGGCGAGATAGCAATCACTTGTGATGCATCGACGCCGTTGTGTTGCAAATAGGCCATGGCTTTTTCAAAACGCTGAATCTCATTGTGTTGTAAATGGGTACCCGACGTTTGAGCCCGCTCATCGGCCCAATAACTCCATACGACATCGGGTTCCTGTCCTCGAGAGACAAAAGGGTCATCGGCATCAGCCGCTGCTCTGTCAGATACGCCGTTGATCATCATGTTGTTGTAAGCGATCTCGTTGCACAGCGAGAACATTGGGTCATCGCACCGTCGGTGGACTTTCAATGGCGCAGAGACCCATAAGTCTTCATCGCCTTGGGGCAGTACAGTGCCGAATTTGGAAACGCGGTCGGCCAGCGTCTGTACTGAGGCTTTCGGTGGAACCCATGTCGAGGAAAGATGATATGTTGCGGCGATGTCATGCAGCATTTTATTGGGCACCGTCACAACGGGTTCCAGTTGCAAAGGATCACCTACTGCGACGACGCGCCGAGCACGCCAAATCGCCCCGGCAGCATACTGCGGCGATGCTTGGCCGGCTTCGTCAATGAGCAGCCAGCCCAAGTCTTCTGCGCCGAGGTCGCCGAACATCCGACCCAAGGACGCGAAGGTGGTCGAAACCAACGGCACGACGAGGAATAACAGCTGCCATGCTGCCAGCACCTTTTCGGCCGAGAGCGCTGGCGGGTATTCGCCTGTCATCACGTCCATCGCTGCCCTGAGCCCACGAATCACCTCCGAGGCGGTATTTGCGATGAGGTCTTCGTGGAGTTTCAGCGCGGCCAGGAACAGCTCTGATCGGGCTGTGTCGAGCTCGGCATCAAGCCAGGGCGCGTGTAATTCCCGTTGGTCACCGCACCAAGCTGGTCCGGGGTAGCCTTTGCCGTAGCGTTCTTCATCCGCGCGACACACACGATCAAGCTCAGCCATCCGTGAGCGGCTATGGGTCAGCTTCGTCGTGAGGTCCTCTAGATCAGCGCGTATCTCGACCAGGGCTTGAAGACTGCTGTGTAACCGTTCACCTGCTGCCGCCGACCGCTCAGCAGCCGTATCAAGTTCGCGACGCAAGGGCTCAAGATCTTCTCGCCACAATCGGGCCGTTTTTCCAAAGGTAAAGAGCGTTTCTAACACACCCGGCTTGGTTGCCAGATGACGGCTGTAGGCCGCCTCCGCTTGCTCATACCTCTGGGCCGCCTGCTGTTCGGCTCGTTCATGTTTGGCTGCTTGGGCTTCGGTCCATGCGAGTTGTTCTTGTAGGTTGACGAGCTGGTTCTCCAGAGCGCGCACTTGGTCTGGCAATACTTGTTTTTGCGTCAACCGGCCTGAAGCGGCTTGCCGCTCGGCAATCAGTTCGTCGACCCGACGTTCGGCAGCGCGGAATGCTTCGCGCGCTGTGTCCCATGAGATCGGTTTCACGGTTGCATTGGCCCAGTGCTTGAGACGAGTTTGCATCGCTAGCCCAGTGCACCTCGAATCTTTATCAGAGCTTGCGTTCTGACCGAACCAAAAAGCCGACCGAAACTTCATTCGGTTGTCTTTCGATCCCAACCGAGCTGCGACAAGACCCCACGCCTCAGCTGCACTGTCATTACTCGTGTCGCCAGCTGCTGTGTGCAAGACGGCCGTGGCGATGTCGCCGAAATAGTCCGCTGTGCCGTGCCAGGACGAATCGATCGCCGCGGACTCCGGGATTTCATGAGAAATGTTCTCAACCGCTGCATTATTGGCCGAAGCAACGACCATCTCAAAGCCAGTCAACTCAGGGATAAGTTGCGGCACAGTCTGATGGTAACCCGTACTGGACAGCCATACGTGACGCTGGGAGGTAAAGGCCTCATCTGGATGTTTGAGTGCTGCGATACGCCGAGCACGCTCCACGACGTTTGCAGCCAGGATGTCGCGTAACATCGTCGTCTTTCCGGTGCCCGGCGGACCGTTGACGCCCATCAGACCGGCTGTCGGCCCGAGATTATTGAGTGCTTGGTTGACGGCGAATTGCTGACTGAGTGCCAGATGATGTTTGGGATTCGATAGCCAGCGTCCCTTCGGCAAGTCAGCGAGTTGTGTCTCCTCATCGACAGCATCAGGCTGTTGCACGATATCGATACGTTCCTGGCGTTTTACGTCTGCCTCCCCGGTGAGATACTGAGCTAAGGCCGGTCCAATATCTCCCTGTGCAACACGCGACCGCACGTTTGCTAAGTCTTCCAAGTAGAAACTGTTGAGGAAGTCCGAATATCCCGCATCTTCGCTACGCCGTGCAGACACAGCGCGGCTTGCAATGACGATGCACTCCGTCGCCAAGTCAGGAATCCCCTGCACCCCGGCTGCGCAATGTGCAAGCTTCAGTATCTCGGAAAGGGCAATTGCGTCGAGAACGGGCACGTCTGGTGTCCGACGATGTTCCTTCAGCTCGCCCAGATAAGCATCAAGCGTCGTCGTGAAGGTGCCTTGCGCCGATTCAAAACCGTTAGCCCACCCGGGATCTTCTGGACCGGGATCGTGGATTCGAGAAACCGCCCATAAGGTGGTGGACAACACAGAGGCATCGTTCACGAGACGGCCTTCGTCGTTCAAGAGAATCGCTGCACAGGCGCTACGTTGTCGCCGCGGCTCGTCGTAGGCGTCCTGATGGTCGGTGAACACCCGATGTAAGGTCTCGTACGTCGCGTCGAGTTCATATACTCCGAGATATACAGTGTGCTGCCAGACTGCAGGTGTCTTGCCGAAGGGTTCGGGAGGCTGAAGCGTCTCCCAAGGCAAGTCGTCTCCTGGGGACCATTGGATGACTTGCCGATCTTTTGGGCGGCTCGCACGGGACGTGAGTTTTGGTACCGGCTGGGGACTGAATAGCTCGAGCATCCACCAGTATGAAAGGATTTGATGTTCTTGCCTGACGGTCTGATGCGAGCACATAGTCTCTATCCTGCCTGAGCTGCGATGGTGCAGCCAACAGACGACCTGCGGTGGCCAGTGTGGACGAAAAAACCAGGGCCCCCAGAAAACCGGGGGCCCTGACACTCATCACTCACACCTTGAAGAGGTAGTTCCTACTATAAGAAACCTTCATTGGGGAATACTTGAGAATTCCTGTAAATTCCCTCTGAGAAATGTTATGCAGTG
>DATBUL010000071.1:0-9303 GCA_036516115.1 Enteractinococcus sp.
GCACGGTTTTGGATTTGTGATTTTTCATTCTGCATCGAAACCACGATGCCAGTAGGGATGTGAGTCAATCGCACAGCCGAGTCGGTCGTATTAACGTGCTGACCACCCGGACCCGAAGAACGGAATACATCAATGCGAAGCTCCGTATCTGGGATTTCGATGGAATCGTCAGATTCGATTAACGGAACTACTTCGACCGCTGCAAATGAGGTGTGTCGGCGGCCTTGGTTGTCGAATGGTGAAATACGGACCAGTCGGTGTGTACCAGCTTCCACGGACAACGTGCCGTAGGCGTAGGGAGCATTGACTTCAAAAGTCGCTGATTTGAGGCCGGCTTCTTCGGCATAGGATGTGTCCATCACGCGGGTCGGATATCCGTTATGTTCCGCCCAGCGCAGGTACATACGCATCAACATCAGCGTGAAGTCTGAAGCGTCTACCCCACCGGCGCCAGCACGAATCGTCACCACAGCTTCGCGATCGTCGTATTCACCACTCAACAAGGTGACCGTTTCTAATTGGCTAAGTGCTTTTTTAATACTCTTGAGCTCATTCGTGGCTTCAGCACGTAAATCGCTGTCGCCACCTTCTTCGGAAAGTTCGAACATGACTTCCAGATCATCAATGCGAGCGTGAAGCGAGGTGAGACGTTCTAGTTCGTGTTCTTTCCGGGAAAGGGCTGAAGTGACCTGTTGCCCCACGGTCGGATCGTCCCACAGGTCGGGAGCACTGGCTTGTTGAGAAAGCTCAGCAATCTCGGCTCGGATCTGTTCGACGTCAGAGACAGCCTCGATAGATTGATAGGTGTGTCGCAGGTCTGCGATTTCTGCGGAAAAGTCAATATCAGCCATTAACTCTCCAGGATACGCGAAATGTGCGACTGCGCATAAATGTGCGTCACTGCTGCAGCTGGGTTCGTGCGGTGCTGTCAGCTATCACCTGAACCCCGGAAGGTAGCACCCAGGTGACTATGGGCGGATGAGCAGTAGCTGATAGTCGTACGTTCACCGTGGTGTCGTCGACGACCATCACAGACTCGACTCTAAGATTGGGAAACCTTTCAGCGCCATCGACGTCCGCAAGATGCTGGGTCACTTGACGACGTGCCGTCTCAGAATTAATGGTCAATGATAGTTCTTCAGGACTGTCGACGGTGAAAGAGGTTGCTGCACTCTGCGCTGCCGAATCGGCCAGGGATAAGAGTTTCCGGTGCTGCAATGTCACCGACATGATGGCAGCAATCGTCAGGGCAAACAACAGGAGCACGACTGTAACCCCGATGATAAATACTGAGGTTTGGCCCGCTTCATCGTCTCGAAAGTCCCTGCTCATTCGAATTCACCAATAATATGATGTCCAGAGGCAGTCATCGTTGCCACCCTCGTGGAGTTTCCAAAAAATGTCGGAACGAGTGGGAGTGGCACGTCCACACTGACATGCACGGTGATCCGCGTGCCAGGTGCTGTGCAATCGGAGTTGCTGCATTCGATGGTCATGCTAGTTCCCGATGGATCCAGCTCGTAATCCTGCGCCGTGAGATGCACTGTTTCGAGCGCACGGCGTTCAGCAGTCTCGTCATTCGTACTATGCCCAATGGTTTTGGCCGCCTGATCCGAGGCCGCAACTGCAGCGTAACCAGCAGCCTGCAGCTGCGAGATGGTAATCAGCAGATAAATAGCCGGAATGAGTAAAATTACGGACAGTCCGATAAACTCTACGCTGGCCGAACCGGTTTCATTGCGGTGTGAGGTCATATGCTTGGGCCGTGGCCGATAATGGGATGGGACCGGTGAGAAAGCCGAGAATCGGAACACGATGCGTGACGGTAACAGCGATACGTTCGCCGTCCGCCACTCGAGTAATCTCGATATCTGCCGATCGAGTATTAGGTAGAGAGGCCGCCAACAACGTCGCAGTACGCTGCTGACCGTCTGCGAGGTTCCGGTCAGCAAGTGCCGCATAGCGAGCGCCTGATGAAGCAACATCGATCATAGTGTTCTTGGTGTGAATAATGATGCCAAGCTGCAAAATTGTGCCGCACAGCAAAGTGACCAGGGCGATGATCATCGCCGATTCCGCAACGATGGCACCGTCCTCATTGGGCCGGGACATTTATGCTCCGGATACTCGTGCGATAGCGTCTTCGAATAGTCCGTTGAGAGCTGGCCCAGCAAGTGCGATAAGTCCTGCCACTAAGATGGCTGACATCAGTGTGATCATCACCCATCCAGGTACATCTCCTCGATCGTCGTTGAGATTCTCGGTAGTGAAATAGGTGAATATGAATTTGAACATGTACATTGGGGTTCCTTTCGAGGTTAGAGTCCTATGTTGAGTAGTGAGAGTCCTGGAAACACAGCGAACACAACTGTCAGGGGCATAATTCCAAAAATTAGCGGGATAAGCATATTAATTTCCTTCTTACCCGCGACTTCGAGCAATTCCCGCTTGGTAAGTTCACGGACATCCATTGCTTGGGCATGGAGTACGCCTGCCAGTGGGGTGCCGCGTTCGTAGGCGACGATTAAACCAGTGATGAAACGCTCTACGGAGTTGAGTTTCAGTCTGTCGGCACAGGCTTTCAGGGCCGTCCCCAGGCTGTCGCCGGATCGTACATCATCGAGAACCAACGAGAATTCGTAAGCCAGCTCGCCGTCGGCTGTTGTGACAACTCGTTCGAGCGCGCCATGCGCTGAGTCTCCGGCAGTGACAGATAATGCCATGAGTTCCGCGATGGTCGGAAACTCGGCCAAGATGACTGCGCGACGCTTGTTGATCTGTGCAGTAAGCAAATTGTCGCGCAGGAAAAACGCTACCAGGGTGACGATCGCAATGATTGCTATGCCCAGTAACGGATGCAGGGTGTGGTGTATCGCAGCCCAAATACAACCTGTAGTGGCGAAGGCAGCACTTATCACCGCGATTACGAGCTGTTGCGCACGATAATCCGCGACCGTAAGTTTCGACCCGGCCTGGGCCAGTCGCGAAAGAAGCTGAGCATTGCCGAGATTCAGCTTATTGAGCTGTTTAACGCCGGCTTCGATCACCGGAGCGGCGATCTTCGACAAGGTACCAAGTGTCGTGAGTGTAGTTGAGTCAGCCGGAGTGGATAATTCTTGCGCTCGCATTTGAGGAGCAACACGTTCCACTAAGCTAGGCTTATTACGCCCCACGAGCACCGCAGCGATCATGGTCAATCCGATACCAAATGCGACGGCCATCGACACTGCTAGCCACATTGCCGTCACAGCACCCTCCGTTCAGCGGGGAGAGACCCGATTCGAAGCATGAGCTGGTAGCAGATAACCGAGATGCCCATCCCGGCCAGCAAGATAAACAGTCCTGCTACAGACTGGTAGGCAGCAGCAGCTTCTGGTTGGGTCGACAACAACAAGAGGATAAGCCACGGCGCTACGACAGCTAAGCGCGCCCCATTGACTGTCCAGGATTGTCGTGCCTCCAATTCAGCACGTGTGCGAGCATCATCGCGTAGAAAATCCGAGAGGGTCTCTAGGAGCCGACCGAGATCTGCTCCTCCTACTTCGCGCGTTACCTGTAGCGCGGCCACAAGGCGGTCAGCCGTCGGGTCAGCAAGCGTATGTTTGAGTCGGTCGAGTGCATCGCTAAACCGTGCCCCCGCTCTGTAATCAGCGGCGAACCCAGCAAAAGGCGCTTGCAAGGCTTCTGGACCGCGGTCGGCCAATTGCGACAGAGCCTCGGGTAAGGTCAGCCCAGCTCGAACTGCAGAACGCAAATTATCGATGGCGTCCGGCCAGATCTCGCGTAGCGCTGTTTGACGTCGCTTAGCTTGCCACGACAACGCTCCCCACGGTAGTGCGGCCGCAAACACACCAAAACACAGACCGATCGGAGCGGCACCTGTTAAGGCAGTCAGAGCAAGGAACACCACAATGCCCAACACGCTCGAGAGGGTCACCACGCCAGATACCGTGATCCGTTGAATGCCGCTTCGTGCAAGCAGCAGTTGAGCTTTCGACGGCTTCCTGTTGGTATCACGTGGTTTTCTTGGCCAAAAGGACCACCAAATGAGCAAAAGTCCCGCACCGAGGGCCAAGCCCAAGATCGCGCTCATGCTGCTTCACCTACGACCCGGCGGATATCGACTCCCGCCTGTGCATACTTGGGGTGATCTAAAATCCCAGTAGGATTGAGAGTGAGTTCGTCGTCCACCATTCGAAATACTGGTGCGGTTTCAATTTGGCCCGATTCAACACGGTTGCCTACGGACATGATTTCAGTGACGTGGCGCCGGCCATCAGGGTTGCGTGTGCAGTGGACTACGAGGTCGAAACAACTTGCGACAGTCGGGGTTACAAAGTCCCGACTGATATTCTCGCCGGCAAGCAATGGTAGAGTACAAATTTTCATGAGCGCGTCACGTGCGGAGTTGGCATGGACACTGCACATACCTGCTAGACCGGCATTCATCGCGACGAGCATGTCTAGAGCTTCAGCTTCGCGCACTTCACCGACAATGATTCGGTCGGGTCGCATCCGCAATGCCTCCTTGACGAGACGTCGCAGCGAGATTTCGCCCAAGCCTTCGAGGTTCGGTTGACGGCACTGCATGCTCACGACATCACGTTGAGGGATTTTCAACTCGAAAATCTCTTCAACACTAATAACACGCTCACGCGGCCCAATTGAAGCGGATAGACAATTGAGCATGGTAGTTTTTCCAGCTTGAGTTGCACCTGATACTAAAATATTCAACCCGGCGCGAACTGCAGCATCCAAAAATGCCGCAGCTTGGCTGGTCAGACTGTTTTTTCTCACAAGATCGCTCAACTTATGGGCACGAACCACGAACTTGCGTATATTCACAGCCCAATGTTGCGAGGTAATGTCCGGAATGACGACATGTAAGCGAGATCCATCAGGTAGGGCAGCATCAACGAACGGTGTCGACAAATCGAGCCGACGACCACTTGTTTTCAGCATCTTCTCTACGAGGTCGGCAACCTGTTGGGATGTCAGTGAGATGTTGGTCAGTTCAGTGACCCCTGAACGCGCACAAAAGATTTGGGTAGGCGCGTTGATCCAGATCTCCTCAACATCAGGATCATCAAGCAAAGGCTGCAACGGACCATAACCAGCCACAGCGTCAAAAATGGCCTGCTGAGTTGACGCCATATCTTCGAGCATAGGCAACGGAGCTCGCATACTTCGTGCGTCATAGTCAGCTGCCGCCGAAGCGACGATTTTACGTACTTCGTCCGGCTGTCCGGTTGGATCAACACCACGGGATCGGATAAGTTCGCGGACTTCAAGTTCCAATAACTGCTTTGCTTCCATGTGGCTCCACAACCAGCTGTTCTACCGACGCATATTCGACACCCCTTACTTTGATAGACCTCATATACAGTTGCAAGAGCTGACGTGCGCTTTTGTGGATAAGTCGCGAAGCCTCGGAGTTTTCCACAGGAATTGGGGGAAATTCTTCCAGGTACCGACTGAGTCGAAGACCATGGAAGATACATCCATGGAAAGGTCCACAATGTACTTTCAGATCTTTGGTCTGCGATCCCACCCCGAATGGTGGTTCCTGAGTCGTCTACCTGCAGGAGGCGGGGCAGAGTTAGCACGAATGCTTCACACTGAGTTGCAAGCTTCCACGAAATTATCGTTTTACTGCTACGGGAGATTGCTCGACGAGTATGAACAGGAAGAACTCCTCGAACTATGGGCAGTCCGGCCTGCGCTGATACTAGCAAAGCCTGCCACAGCGACACGCACCTCTTCAACAGAAACCAGGCTTCGGCTTGTGACCACTGCTGGCCCTGATACCGGACGGATCTTCCCTTTAACCCGGCAGCCTTTATCGGTGGGACGCGGCGCGTCTCGGGCTCAAGTTCGTGACCCTTGGTTATCAGATCAAGATTTCGATATACGGTTGGCCACTCAAGGCGTACTCGTGACTCGGGTAAATGAAACCTCACAAACATGGGAATATGGTGAGACGTTTGTCAGAGGCACCACTGGTTTTGACTTGCTACGGGGCTCCGGCAACCCAATATCTGCGCCTCAGGATCCGGGTGACTTTGCCATTGCTCCAGGACCGCCACCGTCCCCACCCAATCTCGTGCTTCAAATAATCGGGGCTGCTGCGCCACTCATCATCGGGGTGGTACTGATGTTGGTGACAGGCATGTGGTATTTCCTTCTATTTTCGGGAATATCGGTGATTATCGCAGCCGTTCTTCTCACCCAATATCGAAGGGTAAAGACACAATATTTCACGGACATCTTGGCTGAACTTGAGACAGCCGCCAAGCGTTTCCGGAAGACTGTTTTCACGCCGGATAAGCTCATGACAGCGATCTCGAGCCAAAGTATTGATCCCTTAGATCTGGGCGGCCCTCAACCAAACGACCCGATCATCAATGTTGGTCCGGGGATACGGCAAGCCGAGCTCATACAAGTACAAGACGATCCACGCTGGCAAGACGCATTACTGCACCAGGCAGATAGTATCTTGACCCTCAAACCGGGGGAACAAACCATAGTGGTAGGCGACCCTGCGAGCATACGACCGCTCAAATATTGGATTACAGCACAGCTCCTACGACACATCAAAGCAACAGGTACTGGTCTGCTCCTTGGGAATACTCACATAGGTGGCGCACCCGTGGTGGAAGTTGTGGAAGATACCACACCCGTACCAAAATCAAACCTACACCAGCTGATATTCACAACGACCGACGCCGCCGCTACTCTCCGTTCTACAACCGTCATTCGACTTGATCAGCGAACTATCGAAGGACGATTCTCTGTAACGTCACTAGAACCTTTCGGTATAAGTTTCAATACTCTGCAGTTGTTAGCGGACGTCTTGTTACTGAACCAGCCGGCCAGACGGGGACAACTTGAGCATCTTCATTTTTCGTCGCAGCCAATGCGGGAAAGTGCGACTGACCAACTAATTACGACCCTGGGCACAGGGGATCTAGGACTGAGCGTAGATATTGTCAGTCAAGGACCGCATATGTTAATCACTGGTAGCACCGGATCGGGAAAGTCAGAACTCTTACTTACTGTCCTGATCGGTTTTGCCCAACGCTATTCACCGTGCGAAATGAGCTTCGTTCTTCTGGATTTCAAGGGAGGTTCGTCATTCAACGTGTTGGCCCCGCTGCCGCACACTATGAGTGTCGAAACGAATCACGTTGCCGCTACCTCGCTTCGCTCTATCGAAGCGATCGCCGCCGAACTCTACCGCCGAGAAGCGTTATTCGCAGAGAAGGAAGTAGCTGACTTCGAAGCATATCGCAGGAGGTTCCCACATGAGACCCTGCCCAGGCTGGTCGTGGCCATCGATGAATTGCGGGTATTAGTTGATCAAAACTCTCAAGCTCCGGCGACTCTGGCTCACCTTGCCGCTACCGGACGATCATTAGGCTTCCATCTCATCGTCGCAACACAGCGAACTCAAGGCGCAGTAAGTGCTGATATCAGGGCCAACATCGGTTGCATCATAGCGCTTCGAACTTCAACCGAGCACGACTCATGGGAAGTTATAGGTACCGGAGATGCCTACCGAATCTCCCCCAATTGCCCGGGCAGAGCATACTTCAAGTCCGGCGCAGAATCACCACGTGAGTTCCAAACGGCCCGATATGTTCTGGATCAGGAACCAATAGTTTTAGCACCACACACTGATCCAAGAATCGAAGAGATAGATGCCACCACGGACTGGGCTCGGGTCGTGGACAAACTCAGTGACACAGCCAAGTTGCTATCGCGGCCTGTTCCAATCATCCTTCCGGCGCTGGAACCTGTAGTTACCATTTCGGCACTACACGATAATTATGGGTTGTCTGACGCGTATTTACCCGTGGGGCTGGTGGATGATGCAGCGAATTGTTTACAGTACCCGGTGGTATTAGGGCCTGTGAGCGATATTGAGCAGGGCCTAGTGCTATCTTCGTCAGTGGCATGGATCGGTGCGCCCGACAGTGGCCTGGAAGCTTGTTTGTGGGCATTGGCCGAGCATCTGGTGCTGTCTACTCGATATCTTGTGTATCTCGATGGCCAGCAATTATCCCACGTTCCAACTGGATGGGATCAACACCTGAAGATCAGCGAGGCAACCCCGGATATGCTAAAGAACATGTTGGAGGCGTTGAGCTCACGCCTGAGTGCTGGCCTACCAACCACCCTGGTCATTACCGAATGGGGCAGTTGGGCCAATGCGCTCGTGATGGGTAGCTTTCAGGGATTCGAAGAACGTTTAATTGAGCTACTACGTCAATTTTCTTCTGTCCTCACGCTCTATGTTTTTGGCGCCCGCGAATTAGCTGGAGGCAGACTTCTCGCCATGATCCCTGAACGGTTTTACATACCTAAGAATTCTTCTGCAGAACATCAGCTGATCTGGCCCAAACTTAGACAGATTCCACCGGTAACAGCCCGAGGAGTTCTCGTAACTTCTGAGCAGGCAAGCGGCGGTTTAGAAGTCCAGCTATGTACACACTAGCCTTTGTGTTGAGCCATGGCAGAAGCGTACAAACACACTGTTGCAGCGGTAGCCACGTTCAACGACTCCGCTAGACCATATAACGGCACTGCTACCCTAGCGTCAGCGAGTTCGAGTTCAGGTGCACTGAGACCGCGTGCTTCGTTGCCAAATAACCAGGCGGTCGGTTGACTGAGCTTGCCGACGGGTAGCGACTCTAGCGCGACCTCGCCATATCCGTCAGCTGCGAAAAGCTGCCCCCGATAGGTCGTCTTGAAGTCAGGTAGTTCCACATGGGTATATATCGGCAAATGAAAAAGAGATCCAGCAGTTGATCGCACGGTTTTGGGATTGTATACATCAACCGTATTCGGTGTAGCGATCACACATGCGCCACCACTCGCATCTGCGGTGCGAATAATCGTCCCTGCATTTCCTGGATCTTGAACGCGGATCAACCCTGCCACGAGCAGTGCCTCATGAGGAAGGGCGATATCGACGTCTGGGAGGTTGGCTACTGCAATGATATTTTGATGCGCGACCGCATCTGACATTGCCTGAAGAACCGTATCCGAAGTTTCTGCGACAAAAACGTTAGGATCGAGCCGACTCACAAGAGCAAATAGCTCCGGCTCGATGGACGCTAGCCTGGACGTGTAGTAGACCTCGGTTACGGTTGCTTGGGGCGGCCAAAACTGTGCTGCCTCGACCGATAAGTTGAGAAGCCCCAAGTGTGCTCGTAGAGCCTCGCCCACGGACTGAGGGCCCTCAACCATGAATTGTTTTCGTCGTGCTCTGACAGCAGAACGCCCCGCCAACTGGGCGAC
>DATBUL010000072.1:0-173498 GCA_036516115.1 Enteractinococcus sp.
CGGTGGCTTTGACAACTTTGGTTTCACAGCGCCCACACACCCCGCCTCGACACCCGAAGTCCGGTTCGATGCCGAGGTCTTCGACCGCTTCGAGGATCGAATCTTCGGGGCCCACATGCACCTGAACATTGGATTCGGCCAGGGTCACATCGAATGGGTCGCCCGGAGGTGGGCTGACAAATTTTTCCCAGTGCAGGTTGTGTTCGGGCCAGCCCGCCAGACGCGCTATTTCAACGACGTCGTCAATCATGCGTTCGGGTCCACACACATACAGGTGGGTGCCAAGAGGCTGGTCTGCTAATAACTCATTGAGTTGGATGCGCTGTCCCAAACTGGATTCATAAGTGTAAAGCTGGTCTGGGAAGCGTTGTTGCAGCTGATCTCCAAAGGCCCCATGGCGTTTGGATCGCATCGCATAGTGCAGTTCGAACGGCGCTGCCTGATCGACAAGGCGTTGTGCCATGGAGATAAACGGCGTGATACCGATGCCCCCGGCGATCAGTACATGTTTGGTCGCCAGGTCGTGCAGTGCGAATTCATTATGGGGCGGGTTGATCCATAAGGTATCCCCGACGGCGACTTGGTCGTGCATGAAGGCCGAGCCGCCCCGAGAATCGTCGACGTGAAGCACGCAGATTTCATAGGCCTGCGTGTCTTCTGGCGAGCTGGTGAGCGAATACGGGTTTTTCATGCGCTTGTCGTCGGCATCCATATTCACGGTGATATTCGACCCGGGTGAAAACACCGGCAGTAAGGCGCCGTTGGCTGGTCGAAACTGGAACTTCTTGATCCGCTCGGCAACCATTTCGATGTCACTGACGTGTACGGCAATTGCATTCTTGGGCGGTTTCATAGATACACTTCCTCGGGTGCTGGTTGGACACCGGGGGTTTCTACCGTGGCCGACACACCCTGAAACGCCGCGATCCGGCGTGAGTAGTGGTCGCGAACCAGCAGGGTTTCGTCACAACGCGGGCAGTCATAGATGGTGGCGATAATGTCTTCGGCGATGCATTTGCAGTGCACGCATTGCACACGACGGGCAAGCGAACCGCGCAGCTCAGTGATCACGGAGTCGTGGTGCATCCCGTGCTCGATGGCCTCTCGCATCACCAGGCCGAGGAAACTTTCCCCACCCACGGCATAGAGTCGGGTGCCCATCTTGGCGTGCCGGAGCAGTGTGCTGAGCCGCTCCAGAGTTGCTTTGCGGCTGCTGGTCTTATGCAAGCTTACGGGACCGTAGTTTTCCAGACGCTCGACACAGTCCGTTTCCTTGGGGTTACCGGTGCCGAAGTAGACCACATGTGTTCTGGCGTTGAAACCTTTCGGGGCCTCATCGAGCATCCGAATGACCGACAGGATGCCCTCGGCTTCGGCAACGATGAGGTTCCATTGTGCGTGCGCGACCGGTTCAAGCGTGTAGTAAACGGGGCGACTTTTCAGATCTGAGGGTGGTGACGTGACGTTGTCGGTCATATCAGGCCTTTCCTCGCGGCTTTTTCTTTTCGGGATCTTCAAATGGCAAACTGTGAGTGTGGCCGCACGTGATGCCAGATTGGTCGCGGATTTCCACGGCGAGTCCTGCGGTTGCCATGTCTGGGGCGAGTCGCGCCAGTGCCAGTGAGCGCTTCGTCAGTGGTGAGACCATGCCCGCGGTCACGACCCCGACCTCACGGCCTTGGCCATCCATGATGCACGCTCCGGCTTCGGCGGGTTGTGCGGAGTCCAGTTCGACGCCGAAAATCTTGAAGCGCTCTTTGCCTTCGCGGTGCCGGTGCTGGGCAATACCACGGAACTCTTCATTCGACGGGCTCACCGCAAACTGCAGTCCCAGCTCCCACAGGGTGTCGCCCGGCAAATCAGTGTCGAATGGGTGGGCTTCGGACATGTCGTCGGGGAAGAATAGTAGGGCACTTTCGACTCGGAACATATCCAGCGCGGAAAACTGCACCGGGACAATGCCATATTCCTTGCCCCGCTCCAAGATGGTGTCCCAGATGTCGACGGCGTCGTCGAATTTGCAGTAAATCTCATAACCGCGTTCGCCCGTATACCCGGTGCGGGAGATGAGCACCGGATGTCCAAATAATTGGGCATCCATGTGGTGGAAGTACTTCAGGTCCCATAAGCCTGGAATGTATTGCTCAAGGAAATCCACGGAGGCGGGACCCTGGAGGGAGAGAATTTGCATGTCGCTGTCAAACAGGACGGCCACATCGCGACCGACAGTCTCCGCGTTGAGGTGTTGGAGGGTGGTGCCACTACCGTGGACGACAAGCCAAGAATTGGGGCCGGTGCGATAGATGATCCCGTCATCGACCAGCATGCCGCGATCATCCAACATCGTGGTGTAGGCCGCCTTGCCCGGGGACAGCTTTCGCACATCACGAGTCACGGTGCGGTTGAGCACGATTTCGGCTGCGGCTCCGATGACGTGCACAACGTTAAGACCAGAAATATCCATGAGGCCGGCTTTGGTGCGAATCGCGGTATACCCGGTGTTGATATCTTCGTCGTATTCCCATGCGGTGGGCATACCGTTCCAGGGCTCCAGCGTGGATCCTAAAGCGCGATGACGTTCTGCCAATGCCGATTTTCTCCAAGTAACAGTCATTTGTCCTCATCATTTTGCTCGGTGGATTCGTCGTTGATGTGGCAATCTCGATCAGCCTACGGACTACACGATATGACGTCGATCACGGTTCGCACAGCAAAAAATCGACCGCGAATCGCTGTGTTTTCGTGGCAAATCTGTTACGGAAAACTCAGCAGACTGCGAGCTCTCGACACCACCGCGCGACAAGACACGCGACCTAAAGAATTGTCGAAACGTGTCTCAGCAGTCCTGCACTTCCGGGACGGCGAAACCATCCAGCGGAAGGTGCTCCCACAACGCTTCACCTCCGCTGGGCAGACTGCAACTCTTGCTGTGTACCTTGCATTTCTTTCACAACTCTTGGCAGGTTCCATCCTTGAATACAACATACGGTGCGCCAGAAGCCTCCGGTGGCGACTGGGATGTCATAAAAGTCATGGCAAATGAAGGCACCGCCGACATCACCGATCTTGGGACTTCAGGCGTGAAAATTCTTGAACTGAAGTCCCCGGTCTCGCGGAAATTGTTGAACTTTAGAGTCTATGAATGCAAAGAGCCTGGTGAAGACTCTTCGAGTCCACGCCAGGCTCTTTCCTGTGTGTCAACGTTATTGGCCTTGGAGCCCTAAGATGCTGCGTGCGTTGTCGGCCTGTGGGGTTGGTACCAGCACTTCATAGCGGGTGGCCTCCAACGCGTGTGCAGAAGCGAAGTCGCGTTTTCCACGCGTCATGGCATGACCCACGGCGCCAGCGATCGCCCCAAAGACCGCACCCAGAATCACTGCGGTGAGCACGATGCTGAACCACCCGACGATCGCAAAAATCCCAAAGAGCAATCCGACAAAGAGGCCAAACCACAGTCCCGATAGCGCGCCGAGACCGGCGGCTTTCGGCGTGGTCATGCGTCCCGTGACGACCTCAACGGACTTGATGTCATGTCCAACGATTTGTACCCCTTCCACGGGGACCCCGGCATCAGACAAGGTATCGACGGCTTTTTGGGCATCGGCATAGTCGAAGACTTCCAAAATCTTGGTGTGTGGTGGCGCAGGAGGTTGAGCAGCGTATTCGGTCATGATCAGCACCTTTCGTTTGTCGGGAGCTTCTAGTTGCGACTCTAACAAAGCACCACTGAGGCCGTCAGGAGCCATCTTTTACCGTCAAGAGTATTCCACTACCTCCAGCCCGCAACGACCCATATCAACCGGCCCAGCTGAGTTCAAGATCTCAGACATATTTGACACTGTGCGGAGTCATCCTGCGACATATTGTGTCCTTCGACTGGCCTTGTGACCTTTTGGCGATCTCAGCTCAGCGAATATGACCATACTTTTGGCTCCCTCCATGACTGCTCGATACGTTCAGGACATCAGACATATTCACAGCGCAAATTCACACAGGAGATCACGTGGAAGCTCAAGACAAGGCATATCTCGAAACATCTCCACGGCCATGGACCGGATCATCAAAATTGCGTCGGAGCTTCGCGACAGTAGGAGCCCTGGTTACAGCAGCACTGTCGTTGTCGGCTTGTGCCTCCTTCGCTGCGGACAGCAGCGAACGGACCAGCAGCACACCTCAGCGCGGAGGAACGCTGACATATGCCACCGGTGATGTTGAACCGCCCTGCTTGGACCCGGTCATGAACGGCAATGTGCCTCAAGCTCTGGTGGCTACGCAATACCTGGAACCGCTGTTCTATCAAAACCAGGACAACGAGATTGAACCCTGGTTAGCAGAATCGTGGGAGTGGTCTGCAGACCGCCTAGCGTTAGATATCACGGTGCGCGATGATGTGACCTTTACTGATGGTCAACAGCTCAATGCTGAGACGATTCAGAAAAATATTGAATACATCAAAGACCCCGAGACGCTTTCGAGCACCGCTATCTTGGCTGTTGAAAAGGTCGACACCGTCGAGATTATTGACGAATACACCGCGCGGTTGCACCTGGTCGAACCGGATAACGCCATGGTGGAACACTTCGCTCAGGTGTGGGTGCCCATCCAATCCCAAAGGGCGTTGGCTCGTGGGATGGAAGAAAATTGCTTATCCCCCGTGGGCACCGGTCCCTTCAAGGTGGAATCGTGGGAGAAGCAGCGCCAAATCGTGTTAGTGCGCAACGAGGACTACCACACTCCCCCACCATCGGCAGGTCACACCGGTCCGGCCTATCTCGATCGGATTATCTGGCGTTTCCTTCCTGACCATGCCAATCGCTTTGCTGCACTCCAATCGGGTGAAGTAGACGTCATCGACGTCATTCAGCCGCAAGATGCCATCGTCGCCGACGCGGATCCTGCGCTCGAAACGCTCATCGGTTCTCGTCCGGGGCATGTGGTCAATCTGGCGTTCAATACGACGCAGGCGCCCTTCGATGATGTCAAAGTCCGGGAAGCTTTCACTCGTGCCGTGGATGTCGATGCCGCACTGAAAAGTATCTTCCTGGACACCGTTGAACGCTCCAACTCGGTGCTCAGTTCGATCACGGAGTTCAACCACCAACAGCCTGAGGTTTTTGCCAGTGACGTCGAGCGGGCCAATGCGTTATTGGATGAAGCCGGCTGGACCCAACGCGATGCGGAAGGCTATCGAACCAAACATGGTCAACAGCTTTCAGCCACCGTCCTGCAAACCGATTCGGTACTCGTTCCGGTTGCAGTGCTGGAACAATTCCAGGCAAGCGCCAAAGACATCGGATTCAAGCTCGAGATCGATCAAGAAGAATCCTCGACGTTCAATGAGCGACGCAATGGGTGGGACTACGATCTCATCCCGCTCTATTACACCAAAAACTCTCCGGCGGTCCTCAACCTCACGCACGATACCGCCAACATCCCATCAATCGTTGAAGGCAGCTACCACGCCAATAGCAACGGTCTGACAGGCTCCGAAGCCCAACGCATTGATGAACTCTTACACCTGGCCGCCGTCACCGGTGATGACCAACAACGCGGAGCAGCCTACACGGCTGCCCAAGACGCCATCCACAGCCAGTATGTGAACCTACCGATCTTCGACCAACAGACCAGACTCGGCTTGCGCTCAGATGTTCACGGTACTCGGCTGATCTCGCCGCTGGGTATGCCCACATTTTATGACACATGGTTGGATAGAAAATGACCACGAAACATATCACCGCACTCGACACCACGACCACCTCAGCACCAACCGCCACGAGTTCCAAGAACACAGCTCGTACCACGATCCGTTGGATTGTGACGCGCATTGCAGGAGCGGTCTTTGTACTCTGGGCGGTGGCAACCATCGCATTCTTCGCGCTTCGGCTCGTCCCGGGGGATCCGGTGGACGCACTGCTGGGTGGTCCGGGCGGTACAGCCACCGAAGAAGTTCGGCAACAAACCCGCCAACTGCACAGCCTGGATCGTCCAGTCTTTGTCCAATATGGGGTCTATCTGGTTGACGTTCTGGCAGGTGACCTTGGCAAGTCGTACCAGCTGCGCCAGCCGGTGACACAGGTCTTAGGCGAACAAATGGGCAACACCCTCCTGCTTGCCGCACTAGCTTTGACCCTGGCGTGGTGCTTCGCCCTGGGTCTGGCCCTGTGGTCGGTACGCTCCGGCCGTGCCGCTGCGGTAGTTGCCAACATTTTAGAGATCGTTTCGGCAGCGGTGCCACACTTTTGGTTGGGAACCATCCTGATTCTCATGTTTAGCGTCAATCTCCAATTACTGCCCACCACTTCCGGGGCGCCGGGTGTGCCCAGCCTGATCCTGCCGGTGGTCACACTTGCCGTCCCCCTGGCCGGTTTTCTCGGCCAAGCAATGCGTGAATCCATGGTGACGGCAATGCATGCTCCCTTTGCCCTGTCGGCACGCGCACGAGGAGCAACAGAGATCGGGGTGAGTCTGCGCCACGCCCTGCGCCATGCGGCATTGCCTGGCATCAATTTATCAGGATGGGCTTTCGGCTCCCTGATCAGTGGGGCAGTGGTCGTTGAAACCGTTTTTGCCCGGCCCGGACTCGGACGAACACTGCTCGAAGCCGTGGTAGTTCGAGACGTCCCCGTGGTTCTGGGGGTCGTGTTACTCATCGCCGTGATTTATGTGGTGGTGACCCTGTTGAGTGACGTTGCAGAACGCCTCGCCGATCCACGACTTCGTGATGCTTAGACCATCCACACCTTCGGTGCACTGGCACCAAGAAAGGCAGCTATGACACAAACTCTTCAAGCCCCACCGGTCCGAGTCATATCCCGGCCATCACATCGACCTCGACGCCGACGTCTTCGTGCCAATCTGGTGATCCCAAGCGCGATCCTTGGACTGCTTGTCTTAGCAGCAACACTGCCTGGTCTGCTTGCCCCGGGCGATCCGCTGGCAATGGAACCAGCCAACGCTTTTGCACACCCGTCGTTGGCTCATCCCTTCGGCACAGATGAATCGGGCCGGGATATCTTCACCCGGGTCATCCATGGGGCACGTGATTCCCTCGGGATCGGTTTGATGGCCACAGTGATCGGTGTGGGGCTCGGGCTGGTACTCGGGGTGATTGCCGGTTGGGGTTCTCAGGCCGTGGACTTTGGTGTCAATCGCATTCTCGAAGTCTTGTTTGCTTTCCCAAGTTTGCTGCTGGCATTGCTCGTCATCACGATTCTCGGCCCGGGCGAAATGGCTATCACCTTAGCGGTGGGTCTATCCACTGCTCCTGGTTATGCCCGCATTATTCGATCGCAGGTGTTGTCCGTGAAGACCTCTGGATACGTCGAAGCCTCGATTGTTCAGGGTCGTTCCAAATGGTTTCTTATCCGTCGGCATGTCCTACCCAACGTGGCTGCACCGCTCTTTGTCCTGGTCACGCTGGGCGTGGGGCAGGCAATTGTATGGGCGTCTTCCTTAAGCTTTTTAGGCCTTGGAACGACTCCACCCGCCCCGTAATGGGGTTCCATGCTGGCGGCAGGTCGCGGGTATATGAGTATCGCCTGGTGGATCACGTTCTTCCCTGGCCTATTTATCGTACTCAGTGCTGCCGCCACCACCATCCTGGGCCACAGCCTTCAACAGCGTCAGAAAGAAAAGTCATGACCCAACATCCCGCCGCAAGTATCCGAAATCTTTCCGTAGCGTTTTCGAACCCGTATGAAGACGTTGCGGTCGTACACAACGTCAATCTTGAGATACACCCCGGTGAATGCCTGGCCGTGGTCGGAGAGTCTGGTTCCGGCAAATCCGTCACGGCACGAACTCTCGTTGGATTAACAGGCAACAATGCTATCGTCACGGCCGATGCTATCGAACTCGACGGGGTGGATCAGCTGAATAATACCGCTCGCCAATGGCGGGCCGTGCGAGGTGCCAAGGTCGGTTATGTCCTCCAGGACGCGCTCGTCTCGCTGGATCCGTTGCGTCCCATTGGCAGAGAGATCGATGATGCGCTTCGGATCCACACCAACCTGACAAAACGCCAGCGCACACAACGTGTCCTCGAACTGTTGACTGCGGTGGGCATTCCCGAGCCGCAGCAGCGAATCCGTCAGCGGTCCGGGGATCTGTCCGGTGGGCTACGTCAGCGCGCACTGATCGCTTCGGCAATCGCATTGGATCCCCCACTGCTGGTGGCCGATGAGCCAACCACCGCGCTGGATGCTACCGTGCAGAAACAGATTTTGGACCTCCTCGCGTCCTTAAAAAAACAAGGCACCGCGGTCTTATTGATCAGCCACGATTTGGCGGTCGTGGGACAACTGGCCGACCACATTGCAGTGATGCAAGCAGGACGCATCGTGGAGACAGGACCCAGCGCAGAAGTATTGGGTAATCCACAACACGACTACACAAAACGATTACTCAGTGCCGTCCCGACGGACCGTCCCCGGGGTACCAGATTGTCTGAAACCCCGGTGCGGATCTCAAATCGTCAACACGACATGATTCGATCACGTCAGCTAGAAACGCCGCTGGCATCCTCTGAGGTCTCACCCGAGGTGCCGGAGCCTGTCTTGGTCGGTACCAATTTGCGCAAGGTCTATCAGAATCCGGATCGTAGCACGCGGGTGGCCGTGGACGATGTGTCGTTCTCACTGCAGCGAGGAGCCACCCTGGGGGTTGTGGGTGAATCCGGATCTGGCAAGAGCACTGTGGCGCGACTCGTTTTGGGCCTCACGACACCCGATGCGGGCAGTGTGCAATTCAACGGAGGCCCATGGAGCGCCCTGACTGAGCGTGAACGTCGCCCCGACCGGCGCCGTATCGCGGCCATCTATCAGGATCCGCTGGGATCATTTGATCCACAATGGTGCGTAGAACAGCTCCTCACAGATGCGTTGATCGGTGCTGGAAACCTCTCTCGGGCCGAGCGACAACAAGAAATTGTGCACTTACTCGAAACTGTTGGCCTCGGAGCACCTCACTTGCACCGTCGGCCACAGAATCTGTCAGGCGGCCAGCGCCAACGTGTCGCCATCGCCCGCGCCGTAGCCTCCGGTCCCGAAGTGATCGTGTGCGATGAACCGGTTTCTGCTCTCGATGTGTCTGTCCAAGCACAAGTGTTGGACTTGCTCGATGCATTACAACGCGAGTTCCGTTTCAGCTACTTCTTTATCTCGCATGACTTAGGCGTGATCCAACACGTCAGCGACGAGATTATCGTCATGCGCCAGGGGTCGGTCGTCGAGGCCGGACGCGCACACGAAGTCTTTAACAATCCGGCTCACCCCTATACCCGGACGCTTTTGGACTCAGCCCCCAGACTCGCTGCAACCACCAAAGGACACCAGTGACATCAACACTCTTTCCCACAAAACATTTCGACGAACTCATCGCGCAATTCCAACCGATCTTTGATGATATTGCGTCCGGAGCGGTGGCCCGGGAGACGCAGCGAACATTGGCCTATGACTCGATCAGCCAACTGGCGGCAGCAGGCTTCACCGCCCTGGGGGTACCAAGAGAATATGGTGGCTTGGACGCATCCGTGACCGACACGTTTTTGTTGTTATCGCGTCTGGGTGAGGCCGATCCGAATCTCGTGCAGGCCTTGCGCGCCCATTTCACCACGGTGCAACAACTTCGGGTAGCTGAGCTAAGCCAACAGGAACGCTGGTTTCCACGCATTGTGGCCGGAGAGATCTTTGGCAATGCCACCACCGAGCGGGGAAATCAGCCCGGTACCAACTCGACTCGTCTCGAACAGCGCCACGGCCGGTGGTTTTTAAACGGCACCAAGTACTACAGCACCGGGAGTCTCTACGCGAATTGGATCAAAGTGCCCGCAGACTTGCCAGACGGTACCACGTGCCGGGTGACTATTCATCGGGACGATCCCGGTGTGGAACTCATCGATGACTGGGATGGTTTTGGACAGCGACTGACTGCCTCGGGAACAACAGTGCTGACCGATGTTGCGGTAGCTGATGAGAACATTGAGCCCTCGGGAAACGATGCCGAGCCTGGCATTCTGACATCTTTCGTGCAACTGATCCTCCTCGCGGCGCTCACCGGTGTCGGCCGGGCTGTGCGGCGCGACGCCATCGAGTATGTGCAGGGCAGGAACCGAGCATTTGCGCACGGAGTTGGTAATCTCCCGCAACGCGACCCACTCATACAAGAAACTCTCGGGCGACTTTCTGCACGTATTTTTGGTGTGGAAGCCGCCTTCGCCTCGGCGATCAGCGCGTTGGATTCCACGATTACCAAGATCGAACAACGTCATGGAGTCGTCGAAGATATCGCTGGACTCGACACGATCACCTCAGAGGCTCAGCTTGTCATCGTTGAGCACGTACTAGATGCTTGCACCCAACTCTTTGAAGTCGGTGGGGCCTCGGCGACCTCCGAGACTCGCCGATTGGATCGACACTGGCGCAACGCCCGGGTGCTTGGAAGTCACAACCCCTTGGTCTATCGGGCCCGCGAAATCGGGCAACAACGTCTTACCGGCGACGCCGGGATCGCACCCGTGTATATCGGGACGGCGGGCGTCGGCGATACCGCCCCGAGTCACACTTTCTCGGCGAATTCGTCAGCAATCTAGGAGCATGCACCGTGAGTACTACCCCGTTACTTTTCAATGCCTTTGTCATGAATACTGGATCGCACATCCAGCATGGGCAGTGGCGTCATCCTGAAGCCCGCCAGACTGAGTTTAACGATCTGGGATTCTGGATAGACCTGGCCCGAACCCTGGAAGATGGTCTCTTTGATGCGATATTTTTTGCGGATGTTTCCGGTCTCTATGGACCAGCCGGCGGGCAGTATGTTGATAACGTGCACGAAGGCTTGCAAATCCCGTCGAATGATCCCACCGTCCTGTTAGGCGCCTTGGCCGCAGTGACCAAGCACATCGGGCTTGCGACCACCTCCAATGTGATGCAAAACCACCCGTTCAATTTTGCGCGTCAGCTCAGCACCCTGGATCACATGTCACAGGGTCGTGTCGCATGGAATATTGTGACCTCGACGCAAGAAAACGCGGCACGAAATTATGGGCTGGAGGCCCTGGTCGAACACGATGCACGCTACGACTGGGCCGATGAGTATCTTGAGGTCGTGTATAAACTGTGGGAAGGGTCCTGGGATGATGGGGCTTTGCTGCGAGATAAGGTCGGCGGGCGATTCGCTGATCCCAATAAAATTCACAAAATCTATCACGAGGGGCCACGGTATAAGGTCGAAGGCCCGCATCTTCCGTCACCGTCACCGCAGCGCACCCCGCTGTTATTCCAAGCTGGCGGATCAGAACGTGGCATCCAATTTGCCGCTCAACATGCCGAGTGCCAGTTTATTGTGACGCCCAATCCAGCGGTGGCCAAAGATCACATTGACCGAACCCGTCAAAAGATCGCGGAGGCCGGTCGGAACCCCCACGATGTGAAGTTCTTCCAGGGGCTCTCCTTGGTCATTGGGGATTCAGCATCGGATGTTCAAGCCCAGGAACAGGACTACCTGGACTATGCTTCGGTGACTGGCTTCCTGACGCACGCGGCTCTCGGCATTTTGCCGGATGGCTCACGACTGCCTGACGATACGCGCCTCATTGATATTCCAAATAATGGTGGTCAAGCACACGTCGAATGGTTGCGTCGGGCAACACCCCACCGTGAACCAACCCTGGCCGATCTGGCAAACGGGCGGATCCGTCGAGGCTATATCGCGGGAACGCCCGAACAAATTGCTGACCGGTTAGAACAGTGGCAGGCGGCAGGCGTCGATGGCATCAACCTGATCAACTGGCGGTTGCCCGGAAGTTATGAGGAATTCAACGACAAACTCCTGCCAATCCTTCAACGTCGCGGATTGGCAAAAACCAAATATGCCGAAGGGACCTTGCGAAAGAAGATCTTTGGCCACGATCATCTGCCGGATAATCACCCGGGCACGCAATACCGCGGAGCTTTCGCCGCCTTGCATGCTTCCAGCTGACAGCACCCTGCCTCGTGGCGACGTCGCCACATTATGACCGGACCGCTGGTGCGGGGTGGCGCGCATCGTAGAGCTGTTGCCCGTGATTCGTTGAAATAAACGGTGTCGGCATGACGCCGTTGACCTCCCAATCCCCCAGCATCCGTTGTTTGAAAACTGCCGGATCGTGGGTCGCTAAAGTGCGCGCGTTGCGCCAGTGCCGATCCAATTCTTGGCCGGTAGACGTCGCCGAGGCTCCCAGAGTGTCAAAGATCCGGGTGCACACATCTAACACCAGGTGTGGCACCATGACACTGGCTCGTTGCGATTGCAGGGTAGCCTCGGATAGGTGTCGGGCATCTAATTCACGCCCGGTAGCGCGCACCATTTCTTCGGCCGCACCCAATTGGGCGGAAAGTTGACCAATGATACCTAGCATCTCAGAGTCATACCGCGGGATCTGGCCGGTTGAGGTATTAAAAATCCGGGTGCGCTCTCGGAGTGCTGCCGTGCCATCGCGCAGGGCAGCCCGTCCGATGCCGACTATGAGTGCTGCCAGCGAGATTTCGTGAAAGACCGGAACGAAGACGTGTTGGCTGCCGATATTGAGTATGGTTTCTACTCCGGCGTCGCGCATGGTGAGGGTTCCGGTGGCGGTCATGCGCTGCCCAAAACCATCCCAGTCGTCCTTGACTTGCACTCGTGGCTGACGCACCCGGATCACAGCGAGACATTCTTTGACATGGTGCAGGCTGAGTCCTGATTCTCCGGCCCGACGACGACGGCGTAGGATCGCTTCGGCCAACGATTCTTCTAAGCTGGCGCTGACCACTGTCCATTCCGAGGCAAGGGTACCGGTGGTGTAATATTTTTGGCCGGTGATCCGCAGGGTGGCATCCGGGTCACGTTTGATCATGGTGGCCGGTTCGGGATTGTCATGTGACGATAGCGCCGAGCCACCCCACTGGCCCTCAAGGATCCGCTGCCACCACGCGTTGCGTTGTTCCTCATCCGGGATGAGCCGCAGGTATTCGATAAACGCCAAGTGACTACGCCAAATATGGGCCAGGTTTGCGTCCACTGCTGCCAAGTCCATGAGGATACGGAATGCTGTTTGATAGTTCGCACCGTCCCCACCGGCTTCTGCTGGGACGGTGATCGCACCGAATCCCTGGTCCGTGAGTTGTTTGAGTGGCACCAGTGGTAAGTGTCGGCCGGCTTCGCGGGCTCGTTCCCCGCGGGCAATATCTGCAAAGAGCGTGCTGTAACGCTGGCTGATCGCTTCGTAGAGTGCCGATGTCATAGTGTCGAATTCCTCCATCGTTTCTGGCGTGAGCACCCTTACCCGATGATCGGAGGGTTGCTGCGGCGTCATCGAGCCAGATCTCTTGGCCGCTCTGGATGGTGTGTCTTCGGTGGTCATCACGAACGCTGGGCGGTTATACGGTCACCGCCTGTTGAGCGAACGCACCGCGGTATTGAGCACCCGGGTGGGTATCCGGCAACCGATCGTGGCCGAAGAGTTTGCGACGCAGGGTACCCTCGGAGTATTCCGTCTGGGCCAATCCGCGTTCGCGCAGCACAGGCATGACCTTGTCTGCGAACTCTCGGAACGATCCGGGGATCACCCAGTTGATCACATTAATGCCATCAACGCCGGCTTGTTGCCAGGTGACCAGTTCATCTGCGATTTGTTCTGGAGTGCCGACGATGCGATTGTTGCGGTGGCTTCGCCAGGCGATATCCGCCACCACGGGTTCGCGGTCGGTAATGGCCTTGGATACCCATTCAGAAAATCCGCGCTGTGTGTTGGTTTCTAGGTTCTTCAGCGGAGTTTCTGGCGGGTAGACTCTGCCGTCCGGGTCCACAAGCGCGGCATGTGCCAGGTAGCCTTCGACTGAGGCGTATTCTTCGTATTCGGCCAGTTTGAGATAGGCCTCTTCTTCGGTGTCTCCGATGACGAAGCTGACCCCCTGAAAGAATTTAATGTCTTCGCCGACGCGGCCCGCGGCGACTGCTCGAGCACGGGTATCGGCGATCTGTTGACGCGCGATCTCTGGCGTACCGGCAATAATAAACACGGCTTCGGCGTTGCGGGCGGCAAATTCGCGACCCGATGCTGAGGAGCCTGCCTGGAAGATGACCGGGGAGCGCTGTGGCGAGGGCGCCGAGAGGTGTGGACCTTCAACGCTGTAGCGTTCGCCTTCGTGATAGATTTTGTGGACTTTGGCTGGATCGGAGTAGCGGCTACCTTCGCGATCCTTCAGCACGGCCCCTTCATCCCAGGAGCCTTCCCAGAGTTTAAAGGTGACATCGACGTATTCTTCGGCCCACCGGTAGCGTTCGGCGTGATCGGTCAGGCGCGGCAGGCCAAAGTTTCGGGAACCATTGTCTTGGGTGCCGGTCACGATATTCCAGGCGATACGACCATTGGAGATGTGATCCAGGGTCGACAGTTGGCGCGCAAACTGAAACGGATGGGACTGGAAAATATTTGAAGTGGTGGCCAAACCAATGTGTTCGGTCACGACCGCGAGCGCACCCAGCAGCACCGTTGGGTCGTTCGACGGGATCTGGAGACCTTCATTGACATACACCGAATAATCGGCGTCGGCGTCTCCATAGTGGCCGACGACGTCGGCGAAGAACATAGCATCAAATTTCGCGGCTTCGAGGTCTTTGGCCAGGTTGATCCACGTGTTGACGTCAGCAAATTCGGTTTGTTGTGCATCGGCACGGCGCCATTGTCCGTGGTGGATGTGGCTGGTGGTGTTCATGACGAATGCGTTGAAATGCAGGGGTTTGTGTTGCTGCGACATGGTTCAGGTGGGTCCTTCGTCTGTGACTGGCGCACCCAGATGCATACGAAGAACACGCTGGAACTGATCTTCCAGCATCTTCAGATGAGCCATACTTGCCCGCGGCGGTGTTGCGGCGGGCCGAATCATCACCTGGAGCACCCCACTATGGTTCAGAGGGTTGCCGTCCGGCCAGCCAGGGCTTATCACCGGATCTCGTGATTCTGTCGGTCAGTTTAGGCAATCGGCACTGCAGAAACAATCCCCTGACCGTATGTGACGTCACATTCCAAGCATTGACAAGGCAACTTGCTCGAAAGCCGTTATGTGACGCGGCGTGAAGTCTCGGCTTGCGTCCCAGACGTTACTATTCACCATTGCGATCAGTGGTGTCGTGGTCATTATTTGGCGGTTTTTCCATCGTCAGGCTGTGCGTGCGGGTCGCATAGATCACCACAATACTGGTATGGACTGAGCCAAACCAGCGGGACGTTACACCTATCGTATAGTCCATCCAAAATGCTGTGGCTACGCACCGTCTCGGTTTGTAGCCACAGCATTTCTTCTGACAGTTTTATTTGCCTCTAGTCGTTTCCACGCTCATTATCTTTCGATGGCTTTTCCATCATTAGACTGTGTTCCCTGGTCGCGTAGATGTATATCATCCCTGCCAACATTGCTATAGCGGCCAGCATGATGCCCCAGGTCATAATTTCACCTGCGACGAGGGCCCAGGTTGTTCCTGTATCGGGCCCGATAATTAGTGCCGCGAAGAATATGATCGCGACGATCAGGCCGAGAGTCAGTGCGATAGTAGTTAAAATTCCGTAAAGATTTGTAAGTATCTTGGTCATCATGTCACTCCGGTCAAATTACAAAAATTGGTAGTACGCCGGCCAAAAGCACCATGCTCAAAAGAACGTGGAGTCCAACCCAGATCAACGCGTATTGGACTGTCTTATCGAATCTCGAGTCAGCAATCCCCATGGCCACGTACAGTCCAAGAGCCAGCGGCGGTGTCATGCCTTCCAATGCTCCGGTCATTGCGGGAAGGAGTGCAGCCAGAATTAGCGGGTCTCCACCCAATGTAGCGAACACACTGATCATTGCGCCGCCGAGAATCGCTATTTGAGCTGATCCCGGCAGGATCATGCCAAGAACCGCGAAGAACAATGGAATGACGATAATGAGCAACCATAATGGGATGTCCAGGGCGGTAAATACCTCTTGTATAGCGTCATCGACACCCATGCCGCCAAAGGCCTCCGAAGTGGCGTATGCGAAATAAATCGTCGCCGAAATTGGCACAACGGATTTCATGGAGTTCGCAAAAACCAGATAACGCTCTTTCATGCCTGTGCCACCGGCAGAGAAATTCTTGCGACCAATGAGGAATGCGTAAGTAGCTGCGATGGCCGGAGTAAACATCAGAACGGCACTCGAAAATGCTTCGGCACCATCTTCACCGAGACGGGAAACCAGAAAGTTTGTAGCTTGCGAGTCGATAAACAACGGAACGAAAATGATCAGGGGTAGTAAGAGTGCAGACCAGCCCTCTCGAAGCGAAGCTCCTAGTCTCGGAATCTGGTTGTGCGGGACTGGCTGTACTTTGTTGATCTTTGCCAGCACAAAGAGCGTTATCAATCTCTGCAAGAAGAACCATGCGCCTATAATGTACGCGGCAAGCATCCATGTGGATAGCGGTAGATCGTCACCGGTAACATCTTGGTAAATCGCAAACGATAGGAAGACGATTCCTGAAGGCGGAATAATGTTCCCGAGCATGCTTGCAGACATCTCCGTGGTTGCCGCAAAGTGTGGCTTAAATCCCGTATGTTTCATCATCGGGATGGTAAATACGCCGGTTGCAGCAACGTTGCCTGGGCCCGTACCAGACAAGGAGGCCATGAAAGTGCTAGCCATCAACGCTACATAGCCTGCTCCCCCCGGTAGCTTGCCAATCACTGCCAGCATGATTTTAATGATGCGATTGACTGCATCAGTAGCATCGAACACCGCAGCAACAACAAGAAAAGCAAAAATGATATAGAAGAGGTTATTTGTTGCAGGGAAAACCAAATACTCCCATAAGTGCGCCCACTGTCCAGAGACAACGACCACAAAAAGAAAAGCCACTGCCATGATCTCGTAGATCGGTCGCTTGGCAAACAGGAATAGGACAGCTATCAGTACGAAAACACCAATAAGGATGAGTAATTCGACTGGCATATTGGAGCACGCCTAACGTAATAGTCGGAAACTGTGAGACTCAGGTGGCCATAACCGGTAATACCACTAAGTGATGCATCTTACACTAACGCGCACAAGGAACGTTGACCAGCACTTTGTCGAAAAAATTCTTCTCCTTAGAATTCGCACGCTGCATCAGAGGACGACAACATACACACCAGCGCATTCCATCATAGAACGTCGCATGGAATTCGAAAACGCTGGCAGCAAGCCTCAGGAATCGATAAAACCGCGTGGTAGGCGCTCGTGAAACAGGCGTTTCAACTCTCTCTTGCCAGAACTTAACTGACGACAATCTGCGTCTTGTACGATAATGGTAATAACCGGAGATCCCCAAGGAGACGCATGGGCCCCCTAGAGCCAACGAGCAGCATCCCGCTATATATTCAACTCGTTGACCTTTTGCGAGAAAAGATTCAATCGAAGCAACTCGCACCGGGCGAGAAGCTCCCATCAGAAAGGGAACTCTGCGATATATATGACGTTAGTCGTATCACAGTTCGAAATGCCATCAGCCGAGCAGAGAACGAAGGTCTCGTTGAACGCATTCAAGGCATGGGAACTTTTGTTGCCGCGCCAAAGTACAAACAGTCACTGAGCGAGGTAAAAAGTTTCGCCGCCACAATGATTGAAAGTGGCATGGTAGCTTCCACAGAAGTCATAAAGGCTGAGAGTACTTCAGCCGATTTCGGTCTCGCTCGGATTCTCAATCAGCCAGTGGGCTCTCCAGTGCGATTCCTGCATCTGCGAGGCATGGGAGACAAGACGCCCAGAGTAGCTTATGAAAGTTACTTAACCGCCGATCTCGGCACCTACGTGACCCAACAAGCTCTGACACTAGCGCGCTCTGGCGAAGCCTTTTCCACTTTGGACATCTACCGGGACAGTCAGGAATACGCGGTCACCAGAATGGAGCAGACATTTGAGGCCACTATCGCCTCCGAAGAAATAGCAGAATTACTCCAAGTCGAACAAGGATGGCCAATATTCCGAGTCGAGTCGGTCATGTATAACGGCGAAGAGCCTCTTGAGTACCGCATTTCCCACTACCGTGGAGACCAGTACAAGTTCGCGTTGGAGCGCTCGATCGCATCATAGAGCCGGAAAGATACTCCCTGCCGCACCCTGATTCTCCCTAATTTTACGCACCAGTATTGACAAATGGGACGAGAGTCACAAGACTGGTCATACCTGGTACTAACCAGTCGAGATGAGGGAGAAATCTTGAAAGATAAAATTCGAATCGTCAGTCCGAATGGACATTTGGGCTTCGCCCCCACCAAGGAAGAAAGTTTTTACCTAGCTGCTGCAACAAAGCCTGATTACTACTGTGCCGACTCAGGCAGCGATGACATCGGACCAGCCGCACTCGGAGCCGACCGCTCCGTCAGTATGTATCAATGGCAGAAACACGACTTAGAACTGATGCTCTTAGCTGCACGTGAGCAAGACGTCCCTATGCTTATCGGGAGTGCAGGAGACTGCGGCTCCAACAGCCGAGTCGACATGTACGTCCAAATTATTAGGGACCTCGCGGCTGAGCACAATCTCGCGCCATTTAAATTGGCATACTTTCATTCAGAAGTCGACACCGAAGATCTGGCAGAAAAACTTGGCCAAGGCATAGTCCTCGAGGGACTAGACGGGCGTGACAATCTCACGCTCGAACAGATCAACGCGACTGAACGTGCCGTCGCTGTCACGGGCATTCATCCGTACGTTGAAGCCTTACAGCACGGCGCAGACGTCATTATTGGTGGTCGCTCTTCGGATGTTGCTATCTTCGCTGCACCCGCCATCTTTGAAGGATTCCCCGAAGAACACGCCTACTATGCGGGGAAAGTGCTCGAATGCGCCTCTTTCTGTGCAGAACCATATGGGGCAAAAGAAAGTGTCATTGGTACAGTCAGTCACGAAGATGTGAAGGTGACAGCTATGGCACCCTTCCAACGTTGCACTCCAGCAAGCGTGGCAAGTCATGCGATGTATGAACGCAGCAACCCGTACTACGAGTATTTCGCTGGAGGGATGCTCGATATGACTGACTGCGTGTACGAACAAGTCGATGAAAAAACTACCCGAATTACCGGCCAAAAATTCGTACCAGTTCAAGGAGATATCAAGGTCAAACTTGAAGGATCCGGCTTCGTGGGCGAAAAATATATCGGTCTAGCTGGTGTGCGCGATCCATACACCATCAAGAATATCGATGAAGTTATTCGCATGGCCAACGAACAAATTGCTGAAGAATTTGCAGGTACGGACTACCAAGTCAGCTTTAGGATCTTCGGAAAGAATGGCGTCATGGGCGATCTTGAACCAGTCACCGAGGTCAAGAGTCATGAGCTGATGTTGGTCATTGAAGGCATCGCCCCCACAAAGGAAGAAGCTGAAGCTGTAGCACTCATGGGAACACGTCAGATCTTTTATGCCCGGTTGCCCGAGGTCAAAGGCACCGCTGGAACTGCTTCATTTGTCGTCGACGAAGTACTCCCAGCCACCGCGGCCTATACCTGGACCATGAACCATACCATTCCAGTTCAAGATCCCGCAGATCTCTACCAGCTGTCCTACCTCACCATCGAATCAGCAACAGTAGGAGTATAAGTGGCAACGAAAACACTTGGAGAATTAGCAAAAACTCTGCGAAGCAAGAACGCGGGAACCGACAGAATAACGTTTGACATCGTTTTCGAAGACAAAGCGACCTATGAGTTAGTTCTAAACAGTGGTGCCCTCACACGTCAATCGATTACGGAATTATTCAGGATCGACGCTGATCGAATTACTGACTTCGTAGCCTTCGAACCAGCACTGGCTATCAAATTTACCATTCAGCGTCTGACCCCAAGTGGTAGTCCGGGTGAAGGAGACATATTTGGAAGTCAGCAGTATCCACCTCTGCTAGATCTCGAAATCCCACTCTAATATGCTCGGGCCAGGTGCGGATGGCACCTGGCCCGTTTATCTTCTTTGATCCTGTACGCGTTTGTCGCCTGATGATTAAGAACACGTACATTACTTCAGCGATCTATACCAGTCATTTGGGAGCTTGCACTCGTGACCATCACACAGCGTATTGAACGTACTCTTCTACATTTGACGAATGTAGATAAGATGCTCGCGACAAGCATCGAAATTCTTAACTCATTCGCGCACAACCAGGCACTCGACTCGGACAAGAGGCTCGAAGCCTTTCCTCCAAGACCTCTCGAAGGCATACCGTTCACGGTTAAGGATGTCATCGACATCGCGGGTATACGCACTACCGGAGGTTCCACAACACGACATCACCACACACCTGCCGCTCACTCAGCTGAAGTCATAGTCCGTCTGCTATCTTCGGGGGCAATTCCCATTGCTAAAGATTCAACGAGTGAATTCGCAATCGGTGATATGCACACACCGCTGAAAGGGCCCTGTCGAAACCCCTGGGATCCGGCACGCTGGGCTGGAGGCTCTTCGAGTGGTACAGCGGTATCAGTGGCGACAGGAGTCGTGCCATTTGGTATTGGAACCGATGTAAACGGATCAATCCGCATGCCCGCAGCCTTCTGTGGTGTTGTCGGTCTCAAACTAACACGAGGGCTCTTGCCTATGAATGGCATCTTGCGTATGGCGTCAAGTACCGAAGTGGTTGGTCCCATAGCGAAATATGCTAAGACCTTACACAGCGTGCTGCCCGTTCTAAAAAATACCTCTGCCCTGAAGTCACAGGCAGGTGATTCCCCCACCTTTCTTCCTCGAGATATTCGTTTAGCGGTTCCCCACCCAAGTGTCTTCAGCAACTGCGACAATTCTGTAATCGAAGGCATGAATGATTTCTTGGAACTCATCGAAACCCAAGGTGGCACCATATTCACTCCTTCCCTACCTGACATGACATACGCTCCAGTAGCAGCACGACTCATAGTCTCTGCGGAAGCCGCCTATGAACATTGTCACGAATCGAACGCATGGCATGAGTACAGTGCCTTCACTCGCCAACGACTAGAGTATGGGCGCGCGATCAGCGCTACGGATTACATTCGTGGACAACAGTACAGTCGCGCATTGGGCAAGAAGCTTCGCAGAATTCTAGATCAAGTGGACGCGATTGTCTTACCCACCGTGCCTGGTACTGCACCAAGGATTTCTGACGCCATAATGACAATTAATGACACAGAGGTTGAAACTTACCAGCGCCAGTCGGAATTCGTCTCCATTTGTAGCATTACCGGATTTCCCGCCATCAGCTTTCCAACCGGATTCGATCAGTCAGGACTCCCGGTGTCCACGATGCTCATCGGGGCGCCCAGACAAGAGGAACGCTTAATTTCTATCGTTGACATGTATCAAGCCCAAAGACCCCCAACTACACCCAGCAATAGCAGTAACGAGAAAACAGAATAAACATCAAGCGTATATTTGCTCGCGCTGGTCAGACTCAAGCCTCAGCAATGAGGCGTAAACAAGGTCACGTGATGAATACGATGCCAACGTATAGCTGGCTCTGGCTAGATGCTTACATCCTCGAGCGCGGAGCCGGGACCGTGCTTTCAAACTAGACTGGAAGCATTGCTCAGCACCGTTTGGAGGAGTCCAAGTGCGCACCTATCCCCATCATCTGACCACGGATCTGCCCGAACTCCCGGTCCCCCATCTGGATGAGTCGTTGGAACGCTATCGCACGGCGTCGGCGGCGCTCTATGATCCCGAAGGTGAAGCCGATGTGAATCAGGCCCTGGCTGATTTCATGATGGGTTTTGCACCGGCACTGCAACAAACTTTGGAAGACTATGCCGGCGCAATGGCAGTCTCCGGGTCGAATTGGTTGGCTGAGCAGTGGCTGGAACGGTATCTGCGTAACCGCCAACCACTGCAGGCCACAACCAATGTCACATATCAGCTGAACCTCTCCACCGGAACCACCGGGGTGGAGCGGATCGTGGAACTGATCCAACGCATCGGCAGTATTCACATATTGCAGGCCAGACGAGCCACTCCGGCAGAGCTTGATACCCAGGGCCGCCGCCTGACGATGGATCCGTGGGTCGAGTTCAACGGCGGAATCAGAACGCCTGCGCTGGGTGAAGACCTGTGGATGCGAGCAGGTACCGGCGCCACGTACCGCACGATCGGTGTGCTGTATCGGGGACGCATGTGGGAAGTGCCACTGACCGGTTCACAAGGCAAGCTCTTAGACGCTGCTCAGTTGCGGGCCTCCCTTGAGACCGTGCTCGCTACTGCTGAGCCTGCCGCACAGAACTTCACAGCATTCTCGGCGCTGGGTTCGGAAGTCTTATCCTTAGCGGCCCCGTGGAATCTTGAGGAAAACCGGTCGATGTATAACCGATTAGTCAATATGTTGTTCACGCTTACCCTGGACCCTCAACCCACCGATGAGCTGGATACGCTGCGACGTTGGGCCTTTGAACCCGGCAACGCGTGGGTGTATAAACCCATCAGCTACCTGGTCGCACTGGACTCAGACCTTGTCGCGGCACACGTCGAGCACTCAGTGCTGGAAGCCGGCACGCTAGCCACCGCGGTCGCTCGCATGCAAGCCGTTGATCCCCAGACGCTGGAGACCCAACCTGATCCACACGTGACAGCGCCACAGGAATTAGTCTGGCACGGCGTCGACTATGATCCAGCCGAGATTGGCACCCCGGCAGAAACTCTCCGGATGCAGCGCGTGGTGGTGCGTCGCGATGAGGACCTGCCATATCCCATGAGTTTTGAAACCGCTGCACAACTGATCTTGACGATTGGTCAGCTGCTGACCTACGGGAGCATTCGAGCTCAAGCACAACCCTGCGATATGCGCCATTTTAGGGCTGGGCGCAGTGACATCATTCGTCCGGTCACCGTTGAGGCCGTCAATTTTGTGACGGCGGTAGTGCAGGGACAGGCAACCACCGAGCAATTCGCCGCAGCACTGACTGCCCACCGGGATTGGGTACGTGCCGCTCAATCCGGCAAGGTCTTTGACCGACATCTCTTGATGTTGGAACACATCGCCCAAGAGCTCGGGGGCGCCGACGCGGACTTTTTCACCAAGCACACTAAAGCACGGGAACATTTCCTCATGACGACGACCGCGGATAGCACCGCAGTCATAATTCGAAGCCTCTTCGCCCCAGCAGATGAGGCCGGTTTTGGGATCAGTTATGCCCCGGTCCCCGACGGCATCGAGTTCACGCTGACCTGGAGCGACAGTACACCCCGGCCTGAAGCGTTCTTGGGGAATCTCCAACCGGCAGCCGATCTGCTCTATAACTTCACCAGGTCGTTAGGAAGCACTGAGTAGCAGCTAAATCGTTAGAGTTGCTTTACTCTTCAATTGCCCAAAACGGTAATGCGCTAATAGCCTTTATTGGACAACAGATGAGCCTTTTTGTCTCAGTAAAAATGCTGGAAATTGTGACTGCCCTATATAGACGTTCGACATCAATTCTAATGTGAAGCAATGGGGCAAACATCGTTACGTGAGGGTTTCACATCTTAGAAGCGTGCCCAGATTATTGGGCGCTATACTTCAGGGCTCCGAAGTCTCCATTCTTGAAGCTCGATCCGGACGACATCGAATGAATTGAGCAAAGCCATCGCGTCGAATTTACGTAATGTCTCAATTTGAGACCCTACGGTAAGAGCAATGCGAATAACATGAACTACGTCACAGGCACCTATGTTGAGGATTACAATGCTTACGGCTCGTTCCCAAGTTGGATTCGCATACGAACAACGCACTGCGTGGATGATCACTTCAGATGACACACCATTACGAACCGAACTTTACTTGCCCAGTGTCGGCGGTCAGGTTCCCGCGGTACTCATACGCACACCGTACTCCGAACCGATGCAGCGCAACATTCCAGTCAAGCCCTTAATCGAATCAGGATTTGCTGTCGTAATTCAATATTGCCGTGGAGCCTTTGGATCTGAAGGCCAATTGATAGCTTTCGAAGCGGAAACAGCAGACGGTCTTGAAGCAATCGAATGGGTTAGAAGCCAGGAATGGTGTGATGGTCGCATCGCGATGATGGGTAGTTCTTATCTAGGTATGACTCAGAACGCAGTCGCTTGGAAACGGCCTCTCGGTTTGGTCGCGATGGTCCAAGCCATGACCACCCACGACTATCGTAATGGCTTGGTTTATCAGCAAGGTGCTTTCCAACTTGGGCAAGGAATAGGATGGCACCAATTAAAAACCATTCAGACGCTCCAGGATCAGCAGGCTCAAGGCGATTCAAATAGTCAAGACTTTATTCGATTTGCACGCTTAACCTCAGACCCCTCATCGCTATATGAGCAATTACCGTTAGAGGACAGAGACGTTATCAGCGATACTTTACCCAGCTGGCAACGATGGATTCGCGCTGAAAATGACCCCGACTACTGGGCATCGTTCAATTTCGCAGGAAAGCAACATCTTACTGAAGCACCAGCACTGCATATCGGCGGATGGTATGACCTCTTCCTCCGCGGAACCCTTGGAAATTACCTAGCCATGACGTCAGATAAAGCTCAGCCAGAAGTGGCTGATAAACAGCGTCTGATAATTGGCCCCTGGACCCATACCGATCGTTCCGGTTCAGTTGGATATCAGTCGTTCCCTTCAGGGTCTGAGAACGCTATCAATCTAGAAAATATTCAAATCAGTTACATTCGTTCCATTCTTGATGGCGAGGTTCCCGACTTGCCACCCGTCACGTACTACGTTATGGGAGCTAACGAGTGGCGAACGGCCCAGGAATGGCCCCTACCAGAAGCCAAACTACAAGATTGGTATCTGGCAGCGAACGGCCAAATAACCGAACGTCAATCGCTTCACCATGCAGAATTTAGCATGATCTCCGATCCTGCTAATCCGGTTCCGACCGTCGGTGGCAACACGCTCATCCATAGCGGCCCCGAATCATCTTCCCAGTTCGAACCCGGCGTACGTGACCGCAGCATACTCGACCAACGAGATGATATTCTTCGCTGGGCCTCAGAACCTCTGGATCGTGATGTCGACCTCATCGGTCCGATCGTAGCAACACTCTGGACTTCCGCCGATGCAGTGGATGCAGATATCGCTGTCCACCTCAGTTCCATCGAACCTAACGGCAGAGTGGTGAATCTTGTCGATGGCTACCTACGGTTGAAATACCGCAATGGCATGGACCTTCCGGAACCACTGGAAGCAAATGAACCCGTGGAAGCAAAAGTCGACCTAGGAGCTACTGCTCGCAGGATTACGGCTGGAAGTCGACTCCGTCTCGAAATTGCTGGCTCGGATTTTCCAGCCTTTGACAGGAACTCTGGCACGGGTCTCCCCATTGCTGAAGTTCAAAGCTCCGACCTGCGACCGATCCAGCAGACCATCTATTGTGGCCCAGACTATCCCAGCCGAATAACCCTTCCAGTTATCCCTCATCCATAATCATCAAATTTAATACCTTTGATTTGCTCACAACCTTAGGATCATTCGATGAAAAAGCGTAATATTTTTCTTGCCCTAACAGCTGCTTCGGCTCTGGCTTTGTCTGCCTGTGCTGGCACCTCAAGCTCTGCGTCTGATGATGCCGCGGCCTCGGGTGAATTGGAATCAGTACCAGGCTTCGACGCAGAAACAAAAACTATCACAGTAGGTTCTATGGTGCCTGTATCTGGAATCTGGGAAGGTGCCAGGGCAAACGTCTATGGACAAGAAGCTTACTTTCACAGAGCCACGCAACCAGGCGGCCCGCTAGAAGGCTTCACTGTAGAAGTGAAGAACTACGATACCGAATATAACCCATCGGTAGCGGTACCCTTATATAACTCTTCAAAGAATGAAGTGCTTATGTACTCTATGGTGCTTGGCTCAGGGATCAATAAGGCGCTGCACCAACAATACGTAAATGACAATATTCTGGCGGTGGCAGCATCCACCGAGTCTGAAACGTTACGCGATCCGAACATGCTTTCCGCTGGCCCACTCTACGGAACCTATGTAGCGTCCGGAATTGACTATATGGCTAACTCCAATGATCATAGCGACAGCGTATTCTGTGCCCTCGTGCAGGACGACCACTTGGGAGAACAGGTCCGAGATGGTTTCGAATTCGCTACCGAGGATCTCGACCTTGAGGTCGGTGTCGTAGCCAGCTTCCCACTGAATAATGCCGATTTCACACCACAAGTAAGCCAAATGCGTCAGGCAGGCTGTGATGTCGTCGTGGTCGGGGGCGCTGGTTCCGTCCTTCAAAATGCCGCAGTTAAAGCCGTAGCACTGAACTTTGAACCAGAGTGGTTGGCCCCGAACTTTGCCTATAACGAGCAGGTTGCCACCGGGCCCGCCAGTGATCACCTGAAAGAAAAGGCGTTATTCCTCTTAACTGGTACCGAATGGGGAGATCACTCTGTCGAAGGGCAAAAGAATCTGGAAGAGGATCTCGCCGCTGTAGTACCTGATGAAGAGCCCGTAGCTAATGCTTATCAGTCCGGTTATTTGAATGCTTTGATCACGACAAAAGTCATTGAAAAAGGCATCGAGTCGGGCGACTTATCTCGTGAAAATCTCTTGCGTATTGCAGAGTCTGAACTCGGAGTCCTCGATGACAAGGGTTTGAGTGGGGGCGAAATTGTATTTGGTTCCGCTCTTGATGAGCGTATGCCGAACTCAACGATCTCACTGTTCCGGGTGAACGATGGCTCTCCGACAGGACTTGTCTTGCACGAGAAGTACTATGACTCTGAAACAGCTGCTCGTTATAACGAAGAGACTATGTCCCAGCACTAACAATGGGGCCGTCCTAATCGACTGTTGATAGGTGCTAAGCCAATGCATGCGAATTCGCAGATGCCACGTACAAAACCACTTGTCGATAACCCGCGCGGAGACGCGGTCGTGCTCGACGTAACCGATTTAACCGTCACATACGGAGATGGTGCCATCACGGCGCTGCACGAGATCAGCCTTGAAGTTTATCAAGGTGAGATTGTTGCTCTTCTAGGCGTCAACGGTGCCGGTAAAACGACACTTCTCAGAGCAGTCTCAGGGTTATTGTCAAGTCACAACGGAGTCGTTAGAAACGGTGACATTAGCTATCGAGGCGACAGCTTGCGAGGCGTGCCACCGTGGAAACGTATCCGACGTGGTATCTCTATCTCTCTCGAGGGTCGTCGTGTGTTTCCTAACCTCTCGGTGGCAGACAATCTTTGGGCTGGCGGATACATCAAATCCAGGAAGAAACGTGACCGGATTATTGCGAATGTCATGGATCTCTTCCCCCGGCTTGCCGAAAAACGCCACACCAATGCTGGTTTGCTATCGGGGGGTGAACAACAAATGCTCGCCGTAGGTCGTGCTCTCATGCAAGAACCAGAGTTGCTACTCCTTGACGAACCCTCACTGGGTTTAGCCCCGAAAATCGTAGAGCAAATTCGCGACATCATCGTTGAAATAAATCAACGTGGTTGTTCAGTCCTACTCATCGAGCAAAATACTGCAACGGCGCTCTCTATCGCTGACTATGCATACATCCTGGGGCACCATGAGATCCGACACCAGGGACCAGGGGCTGAGATTCGTAAGGACCCATCATTGATGCAGATGTATTTAGGGACTTCCACGGAAACGGTGAATATTAATGAATGAGAATGTACTTGAAGTTCGTAATGTCACGTTAAGGTTCGGTGGAGTAGTAGCACTCGATTCAATCAGCTTTAACGTCAAGAAAGATGAATTGTTTTCAATTCTGGGACCAAATGGTGCGGGGAAGACCTCACTGTTTAACTGTTTATCAGGGTTAGAGACACCAGACGGTTCAATTCGGGCTTTCGGAAAAGAACTCGTTGGTCGAAAACCCCACGAAATCGCTGCATTGGGAGTGGGGAGAACGTTTCAGAATCTTGGATTATTCAATTCCATGACTGTTGCCGAGAACCTGTTGGTGGGTGCACATCAGCAAATAGATGGTGGAGCATTTCTGTCCGCGATCCGATGGCCAAGTACTTTTCGTTCAGAACGCTCTGCCAGACAGCGTGTGGCTGAATTGATGATTCGCATGGATCTCGCTCAGTACCGCGACACTGTAGTTGAAACTCTGCCATACGGAATTAGGAAGCGAGTGGAAATTGGGAAGGCTTTAGCGTCCAACCCGTCACTCCTGCTTCTAGATGAGCCTGTCGCTGGGATGAACCATGATGAATCACGACAGTTCATGGATTATGTTCAGACGCTCAAAGCAGATCTCGGCCTAACCATCATTTTAATCGAGCATGATATCTCTCTCATGATGCAACTATCTGACAGGGTTCTCGCACTGGACTTCGGTAAGCACATCGGAACAGGTACCCCAACAGAGATCCAAGAAAATAAACGGGTTATTGCCGCTTATTTAGGATCCCTCGATGACGAAACAACAGCTAATATGAACCTGCACGAGGTACCCAATGGATAATTTCATTCAACTCACGATATCGGGCCTCTCTTTAGGTTCCCTATTCGCCCTAGTGGCTATTGGATTTGCGATCTTGCTTAAAGCGACTGGTCACTTCAATCTGCTCCCGGGCGCGCTCGTGATGCTGGGGGCGTATTTGACATACCAATTCCATGTCGTCTGGGGATGGACTTTCTTCTTTTCCGTGATCGGAGCCGTTGTCCTATGTTCCCTTCTGGGACTGGTCTTAGATCGGCTCTTATTCAATGGTTTAGGAGGAAAGGGCCACTCCGCGATTGAACACCTAGCAGTACTTCTGGTCAGTATGGGGATGTTGTCAATCGTCCAAGCATTGGTCGTTTCTATCTGGACATCGAATACATTCTTGATCAATGATCCCTGGGGACTATCAGTAGTCAGGTGGGGCAGTATTTCCATCGCACAACGTGACATTTGGTCGCTCGGTTTGGCTCTCATACTCTTAACAATCTTCTACTTCGTTATACAGAAAACGAACGTGGGAGTCGGAATGCGGGCATTAGCCGAAGATCCAGAAGCTGCGCGGGCACAGGGTATCAATCCTCGAACAGTTGGAGTCGCTGCGTGGATGATGTGTGGCAGTGCATCTGTCCTAGCCGGCGTCATGCTCGCGACTGAGATTGGCGGTGGGTTAGTGCCCACCCTGGATCAAATCGCTTTTACTGCGCTTCCCGCCCTGATCATAGGGGGAATAGGCTCACTGCCCGGCTGCATCTATGGCGGCTTAGCGCTGGGTTTAATCCAGACTTTCGCTGCGGGATATGCAGGAAACGCGTTCGGGCAGGGCTTTGCAACGGCCGTGCCATGGGCAGTGCTGATACTGCTGCTCGTTCTACGTCCTAGTGGTCTCGCGAAATCCTTAGAAACTCGGAAGGCATAAGATGAAAGTCACCAGCGAAAGACAACCCGCGTACACGCCGCTGAAAAACGAACAGTCATCCGGTGCTCCTCTTAAGATCTCACCCACAACTGCTGACCCGTCCGAACGGCCTGGCGCAATACATCGATGGGCGTTCACCGGAGCCTCCCTCTTCCAGACTAGAGCTCAAAGAATCTGGGCGATTATAGGGTTCCTCGCGATTATCTTGGTACCACTAAGCACCGCTGATGCTTTTCTTTTATCGTTGGGCATTACGATCGGAATCTATACCATCGCTACGATTGGGCTTAATGTCATGATCGGCTATACCGGTATGATTTCGCTGTCTCATTCGATATTTGTGGGCATTGGTGCTTTCACCGCCGTAGCCCTTGGTGGAATATTAGAGCTGCCACTACTAGTTTGGCTTCCGGGAAGCTTTATATTCGGCGGCCTTATTGCGGCAATTATCGCACCCTTAAACCTCCGAATCCGCGGAGTTTTCCAAATTATCCTTAGCTTAGGACTCATCTTTATCGGCTTGTATGCTTTTGTAAACATTCCATCCGTAACAGGAGGCAACGCCGGAATTACAGCCAGTCCATCGTTAAGTCTTGGGGTGATTGATTTCGCCCAAATTTCACTATTCGGTATGCATTACGCATATGATCAAGGGCTCTTCATACTCGTGTGGTTTGTCGTGGCAGCCTCAATGATCGCCGTCACCAATATGATGCGAACGCGTTTTGGACGTTCTATGGTCGCAAGTCGGGAAAACGAAACGGCAGCCCAATTAGCTGGGATTAATGTCAGCACCGTCAAGATTCGCGCTTTTATCATTGCGGGAGCATTCGGTGGATTAGCAGGTGGCCTTCTTTTGGCTCAACTACGTTACGTTACCGCCGAACAATTTGGCATTGAAATGGGGCTAGAGCTACTAATCATTACCGTTGTCGGTGGGTTAGGTATCTCTTGGGGCCCTCTATTTGGCTCATTGATAGTTGCTTCTATACCACTACTTGCTCAGCAATATGGCGCAGCACTACCCTTCTTCAAAGCTGACCCAGGCGCTCCGGGTTTCGGCATACCAGTTGCTCAAGTCGGGCTCCTATTTTATGGGGCAGCACTTGTGTTGGTCATGGCACTGGAACCTCGTGGCCTCGCTCAAATCGCGCATTCCATCGGCAAAAAGCTCTTGGGTCTTTTCCATCGCGAGAAATCACCGCAATCCCCTAATAAGGATGCCTCAAATGATTTGGAGCTCTCATCGCGATGATCGCCTCAGTCAGGTCACAGATACTACGACCATTCTCAGAAGAACAGTGGGAGGTGATCGCTGAGGCTAAGGATCGTGCACTTTCGACACCGCATAACGAACTCCTTCCGGAAAACTTCCCAGAGGTACGCCCTCAGATCCTGTTGTCTTGGAAGCGATCAATGATGGTAGGCGTAGACCCCACCGCATCGGAAATTCCAATAGAAAATGACTACAACCCAGAGGCTTCCTGGGTTAAAATATCCGAGCCGATTATGGATCGATTGTCAGTTCAAGTTGCGAGCTTCGGTGGCTGGGCTTTCTTAACAGATCAGTACTCTCGACTTGTGAAAGTTGTACACAATAAACATTCGGATTTTCCTGACCTCGTGGGAGCCAAAATGATTCCGGGTCAATGTTTCTCAGAAGAACGTATCGGCACCAACGGCATTGGGATATCACAGGAACTCCACATGCCTTTCTTGGTCTCAGGTACTGAGCACTTCCGGGCACCAACTACCATCACTACAACTGGAGTCCCCATTGTTGATCCCACTACGCGTAGAACGCTAGGTACGTTGGGAATCCATTGCCGCCGTGAATATGCATCAGTCTCGCTTCTGCCGCTTGTAACAGAGCTAGGACGCTCAATTGAAAATCAGTTGCTGTTGGAAAAGCCGGATAGCGACCGAGAACTTTTCCAAGCATTCACGGATGTGCGACGAAGATTCCCCGGTCCCCTCATCGCTGTTAGTCATGATCTTATGTTGTCCACGGCGACTGCTCGGCAACTCTACGGACCTGCTGACGGTCCGCTTATTGAATCTATAGCACGCGAGGCTGCTACACAGAGCCATGAAACGCGAGTAATACGAACGCTTAGCAATGGGAAAAACGTGGAATTTCGTTCGATCCCTACCCCGCAGCCAGGCGGTGGTTTCGCTGCTCTCCTACTAATGCAAGAGAAACGTCAAGGTGAAACAGGACCTCCGACGAAGAATAGCACTGCAACTATCGATCAAGCTGTGCAAAAAGCGGTTAAAGCCGCCGATAAAGTGCTATTGACTGGAGAGCGTGGAACCGGAAAGCATTGGATGGCTAACACTGTTCTTCAAGGCATAACGGGACTCGTGAATGCCATCGATTGTGCCACCGAATTTTGGGTGGGTTCGGACAACCTCAGTGAAATAGCCCAAGCGTTCGATAACAACACTCATCCAATACTGCTGCTACATATTGACGAAACACCTACAGACGCCAGGGAAATTCTTGGCACTCTCATCCGAAAAACGCGGTCTGTGGTAATCGCTACTTGTACCGAGGGTTCCAAAGAAGACCCAGAGTACAGCCACCTCATGGAGTCCTTCAATGCTGTCGTTCGCATACCTCCACTGCGTGAACGGATTGCAGATATCCCAGATATGTGTGAAGAAATATTATCTCACTTCGCTGACAAAACTGGCAGCGATTTCGTAGATGGTCCAAAACGGTATTTGTCTACGAAGGCTCTTGGAGCCCTCCTCGGACATGATTGGCCTGGAAACGTGCGCCAACTCAAACAAGTTTTATATACAGCCGCTATACGGGCGCTCGGCGCTCAGATTCAAGAAGAGGATTTACCGCCAGCCTACCGAACGTCAGCAGCCGGCGGAAATCTGACGCTAATGGAACGTCTGGAACGTCAGGCTTTATTATCAGTTCTCACTTCCTGCGGAGGAAACAGGAATACTGCGGCTGCGCGACTAGGGATTTCTAGGGCGACTATGTATCGAAAACTCCGACGTTATCAACTAAGTTAATCCGACTTTGAACCAATACTGAAAGAAAACAATGCAAAATTTTCAAAATGCTGTCGCTGTTGTTACCGGGGGTGCCTCAGGGATTGGCAAAGGGATCGTCCAAGCGCTCCTGGAGCGTGATGCGCAAGTTGTGGTTGCAGATCGTGATGCTCAAGCACTTGAGGCAATAGCAAGTGAGCTGGATATTTTTCCCGTAGAAACAGATGTGACGGATGCTGCCAGTGTCGAGAATCTAGCTCAACAGACGCTGAAAAGATTTGGAGAGGTACACATACTATGTAATAACGCTGGTGTGGGTCCACGCGGTGATATCTCCGATATGAGTCTTAGCGATTGGCGATGGATTATAGATGTCAACCTATGGGGAGTTATACACGGGTTACATTATTTTTTGCCGCATTTAACCAGAAATAACGGTTTTGCACACATAGTCAATACTGTTTCGATGTCTGTTCTTACCCCACCAGCAGGACTGGCTCCCTATGTCGGATCGAAAGCTGGGGTGCTCGGCATTACCGAAGTCCTCAGACAAGAGCTAGAGAATGATGGTTCGTCCGTCGGAGTTACTGCACTAATACCGGGACCGGTCACTACCAATATCAATAACAGCTTGCGTAATCTCCCAGAACACACTTCTTCTGCATTGCAAGATTTCAATCTTTCACAGAAGCGCCCGACATGGAATTTCCTCCCACCTCGTCAAGTTGGTGAGCAAGTTATTGAGTCGATTATTGAAAATAGCCCATATTTAATCACTCACAGTTTCTTTGAAGATCAAATCCAGAAACGCCACGACGAAATACTTGCCGGTATCGTGCGTCCATCTGACGAGGTCGTGAGTTTAGAAAGAGGTAGGAGCTAATCGATGAGCACTGTTCCGCAAGATACTAACAAGTCTCGGTCAATGGAAATTGAAGCCCGAGCACGGCGGTTGAATCGTCAGTTTCCCACTGGTGTAGTCGTAGTAACAACGATGAACGAAGGTGCACCGGTGGGCCTAGCCGTCAATGCGTTCACGTCTGTGTCTCGTGAACCACCTATGATCCTTGTCTGCGTGAATGAGTCTTCGAAATCCTTTCCACGGATTTTCGATGGACAATTTATCGGTATTAACATCTTGGCATCAGACCAGGTGGATGTAGCCAATATTTTTGCTCAGTCAGGAGGCGATAAATTTGCAAATATTCAGTGGCGATCCGGCTCCACCGGGGTACCGGTCTTGGACTCAACTGCTGGACACTTTGAGTTGGAAGTTAAGTACAAAATTCCAGCGTACACTCACACCATATTTTTGGGACAGGTTCTTGAAGCATCACCAAATAGTAAGAAAGCACCCTTAATTTATCATGGTGGGGATTTTTTCGATGGGGCAGAAATACTGCAAGGAGCAGGACAACCCCCTCGAATGAGAAAATCAAAGACCGAGATTGAATTATCTAACCGTGAAGTCCTAGAGCTCTTATTGTCGGACGATTCTGGGGTTTCGGATCATGCATTGTACGCTCCCAATTATATTCGCCATTCGGATCAAAGAAGCTATGATCTGGTTTCCTTGAAACAGGGACTGGCTGAAATGTATAAGGGCTTTCCCGATATGAAACGTACAGTCAAAGATGTCCTGGTCGACGGCGACTTGGCGTCTTATAGGTGGGAGGCAACCGGCACTCACCTCGGCTACTACATGGGAGTTCCCCCCACTAAAGAACGAGTGCGGGTTTCTGGGTTGGTGCAGTGTCGATTCGAAAATGGCAAGATCGCCGAAGAATGGGCCAGCTGGAGTAAGTCCGCTGTCCTCCATCAACTGGGGATTCTGCCCCTCGATAGAGACTAACGGTAGTTCCGGATGCCCATAGAAACAGACACTGCAGGAGAATCGATGACTACACCATCTGTTATTGAAGAGACGAAGGCACAAGAATTTACGCTGACTTATAACAGGGCAGTTGCATTCATTACCGGTGGAGCCTCCGGGCTTGGTTTGGCACAAGCTCGACTACTGGGGAGACTCGGTTGTCGTATCGTTATTGCTGATGTGCAATCTGAGGCACTCGAGTCCGCCACTATACAGTTACGCGAAGAACAAATCGAAGTCTTAGCAATCCAACTCGATGTGCGTGACCGCGAAGCGTATGCAGCCGCTGGTCAAACGGTCTACGAACATTTTGGTGAATTCCCTCGCTTACTTTTCAATACTGCAGGCGTGAACGGGTTCGGACCTCTACATAAAGCCAGTTATAGTGATTTTGACTGGATTGTGGGAGTGAACCTAAATGGAGTTATCAACGGGATCCAAACATTTTTGCCTAAAATGCTCCACCACAAACAACCTGCGTGGATAGCAACCACTGGTTCTATGGCCGGCTTTATGGGAAGCTCGAGTGCTGGAATATACGCGGCAACAAAAGCTGCAGTTTTTAACCTGATGGAGAGCTATCATAAGTCGCTATCAGATGAGTGCGTAGGCGTTTCTATTGTTTGTCCTGCAAGTATTCAGTCAAATATTGCTGAGACCTTGGATCTTAGACCTGCGGAATTGGCACAGACCAGCAGCTTCAATAATGATCCTGAATTTAGGGCATTACAACGACGTCTTTATTCATCAGGTATGGATCCCCTGCAACTAGCCGGACATGTCGTAGAAGGAATTGTTGATAAACGACTGTATATCGTGCCATTTACCGAAACCCGAACCGCACTCCAGGAGTACTTTGACGAGGTCCTAGCAGCGTTCGATAGTTATGGAAGTCCTGACGTGGAGGCTCAACGTCGAGCCGCTGATTTTGTCGAATATCAGCAACAGGTAAATTTGTTACGACAAAATTCTTAAGACTAAAACCCATCCTAAATGGCGCACAAAAGCTGTGCGCCATTTTCTTTTAACCAACAAAATCTCAAATTGAGACTCGAACGACACGTGAAACCTGATGAGATGGATCACAGAACGGGGTCCCCGCCTCGTTGAATATTGACTAGTAACTGACAACACCTTAGGAGTAGCCGTGGAGTTTGGTATTGGCTTAGGTTTCGGGAACGTGCCCGGGAAAAAAATGTCGGACGCAGACATGATGCGTGCTGAAGTTAACTTAGGGGTAATTTCCGAAGATTTGGGGTTCGACAGCGTTTGGTCTGTAGAGCATCACTTCGATGAATACTCAATGATGCCGAACAACATGCACATGCTCTCACACATTGCAGCCAAAACTGAGAGAATCAAACTTGGTACAGGGGCAGTTATCCTGCCTTGGCACAACCCCATTCGCGTCGCGGAAGAAATGATCATGCTCGATATCCTTTCAAAAGGACGTGCACGCTTCGGTATGGGTCGTGGCCTGTCACCTCTTGAATATGGACTCTTCCAAGTCGATATGGGCGAATCTCGAGAACGTTTCGACGAGGCGGCTGCAATGATTATCGATGCACTCGAGACAGGAGTTATGAAAGGAGACGGTAAGTTCTATGCCACCCCGGATGTGCCGATTAGACCACAACCTGAATACTCATTCAAGGATCGCATTTATTGCGTAGCTAGTTCTAAAGATTCAATCGTTTCGGCAACTAAGTTGAAGGCTAAACTTCTGTCATTCCTGACACGCCCGGTCGAAGAATTCATGCCAACTGTGGTTGAGTATCAAGATCTCTACCGCGAGACAAATGGTGAAGAACCAACTCCTATCATGCTGAATATTAACGTCTTCTGCCATGCGGACAGTGAGTATGCACGTGAAAAAGCTGACCTCCACACGGCGGAGTTTTACGAGGCTAACGTAAAGCACTATAACTTTGGTGGAACGCATCTGGATAACGTCAAAGGCTACGAGCGTCATGCTAAACAGAATGCTGAAATGCGCAAGACTGGAATCGATAAAGCGCGCAGGAGATATCAAGATTCGGCGTTAGCTGGAACCCCAGATCAGCTGATCGAACGTCTCTTGCAAATTCATCAGGGTACTGGTGATTTCGAGATGGTCTTGGCTCCAACTTTCGGCGGGATGCCCTACGACGAGGCTGAAAAATCCTTGAAGTTGTTTGCTAAAGAAGTCTTGCCAACAGTTCGAGCTGAAGTCGCGAAGCGTAGTAAGAGCACACCTGACTTCGATCGGGCTACGGTCGGAGCAATGAAGGCCGGTTGGTAGTTTTCACCTCTGATGGTCGACCTCTTAGGCTCAGCTTCCGATACTTCTTGGTCGGAAGCTGAGCCATTTAAGTCAATTTTCATCCAGCAAGTGCCGACTAAAAGATCAAACTTATGTCCTCCAAAACTGCCCGCGGTTCAGTGCTGTTTATAATCGCTTCAGATCTTCACCCGGGAGCCTGCCTCATTCCGTTGCTTCAGCTCTACCTGAGAGGCTCTACAATTAGGCTCAATATTTCTGTTGTTGATGTTAGAAATTTGGCGTAGTGTCGGTGCCATGAGCGCGCTATTTGATTCCATCCGACGCATCGGTTTCCGCAGAGGACCCAAGAGGATTCTGGGTGGTATTGCCGGAGGCATTGCCGCAAGCTTGAAGATCAACGTGTGGCTCGCCCGGCTTCTCGTGCTGATTTCGTTCTTATTACCGGTCGTGGGCTGGTTACTGTATGCCCTGGTGTGGATCGTCACGCCCTGGCAAGACGGCAGTATCCCATTGGAGCGTGTTTTCGGCGGACGCCGCTAAGAACAGCCGGACCTTCAAAAAGACTCGTCCTGTCGGAAGCTCATACTGCGTGTCCTCAACGCTTCGTTCAAGATGCGCAGCGCTTTCGGCCCCACTCCGTGCAGGGCGAGCAGCTCTTGTGCTGAGTGTTGACTGACCTTGGCTAAGGAGTCCACACCGGCCTCGTGCAGCGCACGCGCAGCAGTCTTGCCGATCGCATTGGGCAAGTCTCCGACGGGACGAACATCCGGTGTGGACATCATGATCTCTTACTGGGTGGCTTCAATCTGCTGGGCGGCAGTGGGATCCGAATCGTTCAAGAATTTCCGAATCCGGTCCACTTCCTCGGTCTCCCCGATCGCTCCCGCGGCACGGCCGAGCGAGTAGAGCGCGCGCAGGAAGCCACGGTTGGGTTCGTGTGCCCATGGGATTGGACCGGCACCTTTCCATCCGGCACCTCGCAGGGCGTCCAGACCTCGGTGGTAGCCAACCCGGGCATAAGCATAGGATTCCAAGGTACGACCGTCATTCCAGGCATCCTCGGCGGCCATGGCCCAGGCCAGTGATGAAGCGGGGAACCGTTGGGCGATTTCCTCGGGCAGATCGCCAGCTTCATAGCGGGCGTGCACCTCGGGTTCTTCGGGCAGCAACGTTGGTTCTGGTTCCATCAGATTTTTGCCAATGAGTGACGACACGTTTATTTCCTTCCACTAAGCCAATACGGCTGAGTCTACGCTGTCTGAGTCTGCCAGTGTTTATACTGATTCAACAAGTAAACCCGTCAAAGGACACCATGATTTCCGTTCGAGAGCTTACGAAGGTGTATCGGCAGCCCACCAGGGATGTCGTGGCCATCGACGACATTAACCTCGACATTGCCGACGGCGAGATCCACGGGATTATCGGCCGCTCAGGTGCCGGCAAGTCGACCCTGGTCAGATGCCTGACCCTGCTGGATCGACCCACCAAGGGCCAAGTCGTGGTGGGCAGCCAGGATCTGACCGCGGTGTCCGACACCGAATTGCGCAATGCGCGCCGACGCATCGGCATGGTGTTTCAGCACGCTAACCTGTTGTCCTCGCGGACGGTGGCCGAAAATGTGGCCATGCCGTTAGAAATTGTCAACACCAAAAAGGCCCAACGGCGTGCCAAGGCGCTCGAGCTGCTTGAGCTCGTGGGGTTAGACGGGTTAGAAGACACCTACCCGGCACAATTATCCGGTGGGCAGCGTCAGCGCGTAGGGATTGCTAGGGCCCTGGCCGCGGACCCTGATGTGTTGCTGTGCGATGAGCCCACCTCGGCGCTAGACCCCAGTACCACCGATGACATCTTGGATTTGATCCGCTCGGTGGCCGACCGGCTGAATCTGACCGTCGTGGTGATTACCCACGAAATGTCGGTCGTCAAAAAACTCTGCGATTCGGTCTCACTCCTCGAAGCCGGCAAGATTCTGGAATCCGGGAAACTCCAAGAAGTCGCCGCCGATGTGAACTCACAACTGTCGCGCTCGCTCCTGCCGCTTCCGACCCACCGGAACAACATGGCGGATCTCGTCATCGAGGTGGTTGGTAAGGCCGATGCGGTGAATATTCCGATCGGCACGAAAATCACCGAAGAAAACCCGGTGACCGTCGAGATCGCCGCAGCCAATATTGAGACGCTGGGTGATACCCGTTTTGCCCACTACCTGTTGGCCATCAATTCCGATGAGCCCATTAATCTGACCGGCATTGAAGCTACCCTGGCCCGCAACGGCTTTACCGTGCGCGTGCGCGCCGCTAAAGGAGTCAAAGCATGAACTGGTTTGAACAACTCCTCAACAACCGCGCGCTCCAAACCGCACTGCCCGAAGCGATCTGGGAAACCATCGTGATGGTCGCGATTTCTGGTGTGGCCACGGTGATCATCGGTGGGGCAATTGGTATCGTCTTGCACCTGACCCGTCCCGGTGGGCTGGTGCCGATGCGCATCACGTATGCGATCCTGTCGTCGATCATTGTGAATATCACCCGCTCAATTCCGTATGCGATTTTGATGGTCGCGCTCATTCCGTTTTCGCAATGGCTCATTGGAACCTCGATCGGCCCAATCGCTGCGACCGTATCCCTGACGATCGCCACGGCACCGTTTTTTGCTCGCCTCGTGGAGACATCGCTGCGCGAAGTCCCCACCGGCACGGTCGACGCCGCCCAGGTGATGGGCATGTCCAACGGGCAGATCGTCACAAAAGTCTTCCTCCCCGAGGCCCTACCCGGGCTGATTGCCGCAACCACAAACACCACCGTCGTACTGATTGGGTACTCGGCCATGGCGGGGCTGATCGGTGGCGGTGGTCTGGGACGGTTGGCGTATAACTACGGGTATCAACGCTTTGATTCCCAGGTCATGATCGTCACGATCATTGTCATTGTGATCGGGGTCCAGCTGATTCAATGGATTGGCGATAAAATAGTAGCGGCTGTTGACCACCGCTGATACGTTTCAGTAGCAGCACACGGTCGCAACAGAAAAAACCATGTCAGGAGTACACATGTTCACATCATCACGCACCTCGCGCCGGTTGGCTCTGACCGGTCTTGCTGCCGCCTCCGCGCTCGTCTTGGCCGCCTGCGGTGGCTCATCCGATGACGCCGAAGGTCCAACCGCAAACGAGGACGGTGTCACCACCCTGACCGTCGGCGCGACCCCGGTCCCCCACGGTCAGATCTTGCAGTTCGTCTCCGAAGAACTCGGCGAAGAAGCCGGCCTGGAAATCGAAGTCGTAGAATTCGATGACTACCAGTTGCCTAACCGCCAGATGGATGAGGGTAATCTGGATGCCAACTACTTCCAGCACATCCCCTTCCTAGAACAACAAATCGCCGACCACGGGTATGAAATTTCCCACGGTGAGGGCATTCACATCGAACCATATGCGTTGTTCTCCTCGCAGCACGATGACGTCGAGGATATCGGCGAAGGCGCCACAATTGGTATCACCTCGGACGCCGGCAACCAGCCACGAGCCCTGTTGTTGTTAGAAGCCGTGGGCCTGTTGGAAGACATTGAAGAAGATTCCGCAGCCCTGACGCTGACCGATGAGCAGAACCCACTGGGCCTGAAATTCGAAGAGAACCCACCAGAAATCCTGGCCCAGGTCGTGGATGACGCCGCGATCGATGCAGCTATCATCAACGGCAACTACTTCCTAGAAGCCGGGCTGAACGTCAACGACGCGCTCATCGTTGAAGAAGCGGAGAACTCCCCGTACGCCAATATTCTGGCGTGGAACACCTCCAACGATGACAACGAAGCCATCCAGAAACTCGATGAACTCCTGCACTCTCAAGAAGTCGCAGACTACATCACCGAGACCTGGCCAGAAGGCGAAATCATCCCAGCGGGCTCGGGCGAATAAGCCCCGCGTCAGCTGATATTTTCAACGGCGCGGTTTCTGTCGAACAATATGACAGGAACCGCGCCGTTGCCGTCTCATCCGGCGATCCAGCGACATTAGCACAACGCACAGTTGACCAGGCACAAAAGATCGCTCCCGGTGGCCTAGCAACTGGTTCACTATCCCGCAAGACTTCGGGCCGAATTCGGTACTGAAATGTCTTTACGTAGCAAAGTATCAGGCTTAATCTGTTCGGTAGGAGCACACCCTTTGACGGGCTGGCTCCCTATGTCAGTGTCGCCACCGACACTCATAGACACGAGCGTTATCCGTGTTGGAGGGTCTCATATCGAACAACAAACTCGCAGAATCGACAACAAGTTCATAATCACCACGCCACGAGGTCGGCACCAGCCATAACGACTCATCTTCTTACGAGCCCACTACGAAACCGGTGTTTCCGGCCTCAGCATCATCAATGAAAGGTCTGATACCTGATGCACCGTGTTGTAGCGCAAATCTTAGGCGTTATCATCGGGGTGCTGGCCATCGCCGGGTTCTTTGTTGAAGGAACCCTCTTATTGAACCTCATGAATGTCGATCTTGTCCTCGACATTACCCGTGCGGTTCTGGCCGCTGCATTATTAATTGTGGGCTTCACCCATGTTTCGGATACCGTCACCCGCTCCGTCGTCGGAATCGTCGGTGCGTTGTATATCGCCATGGGAGTGCTCGCCTTTGCTGATGCCACCCTGTTTGGACTCCTGCCCACCGGTCTGACCGGTTTCGATATTGGATTCCATCTGGTCGTCGGTGCCGTAGCAGTCGTGTTGGCGGTGCTCTCCGAGCACGCACTGACTCGTCGTCGTCCAACGGCAGCACCACCCCATCAAACCGCCTAATCACCCGGGCCGTGTACTCCACCAGGTCTCAGACCAATCCCGTGGGGTACACGGCCGCTGTATGTCTTTGCCGCACACCTGGGTAGCAGCACGCATTGACCAGGGTTTTCGCGACGTGTTGTACTTAGAAATAACGACACGGCGACCACGCCGGTTACGTTAGCTCACGCCTGAACCAGCATCACGCACCCGCGAGTGCGTGATAGTCCAGCGAAAGGAAGATCCGTGAAAACATCATTGGAAAGATCTGCCGCACTGCTTAGTTCAGCGCTCTTAGCGGTCACTTTATCTGCCTGCGGTGCCGACGATGACACCAGCCCGGTGCCCGAAGAGCCCAACACCGAACAATTTGATGGTTTCGAAGATGAAGGCGGCGAGCCCGATCAAAGTGGCACTCCGCTTGATGAGGATGGTGCCACCGGCACGTCCGAAGGTGAAGACCCAGATACTGATCCCGAAGAGGGCGAAACCGATGACATGGGGCCCAAGAATGAGGAAACCTCCGACGACGATGAGGGTGACGATTTCGGAGAATAGTCAGGCACTGAAATAAGCGTTCTCACCTCCTGAACCTGTCCGATCGGCGGTGTGTTCCCAACCGGGAGCACACCGCCGAGGTCTGTCCTCGACTCATCCTGGCGGTCACCGGTCGAGATGTCCAACAATGCCGTGGGCTGTTGAACTTCCAGCGGCGCCGTGCTCATCCCAATCGCAACGCATCGGCTATGTCGATGCAACGTACGGGCAATGCTACCGGTTTCGTGCACGAAGCCGGGTCGGTAGAGTCTCGATATGGGACACAATTATCTGAAAAGTCTTGGCCTAGGCATCGCGGCCGGTGCCACCACTGCGGCCGGGATCATTGCCGGCAGACAGGTCATGACCACCGCCAAAATCTCACAAGGTCACCCGCTAAAACATCGCATGTTAGATATCAGCTCCAATCTGCTGCAACACAAATACCCATTGGATGCGATGAGTACCTATCTCAACGGTTTCCACTTCTACGCCGACGACATGGGTCGCCAAGTGGAAGCCACCCACTTCTGTATTCATTTGCGCCATGATCTGCACCAGTGCGTGATTTTTGATAGCAATGAACCCGATGCGCGCCTCATTGGTATTGAATACATCATCAGCGAAGAACGGTTCAAGAGCTTAGATGAGGAAGAAAAACAGCTCTGGCACAGTCATCACCACGAGGTAAAATCAGGAACCCTGGTCGCTCCGGGTGTGCCCGAACTGGCCGAGAAGGCCTATTTCGAAGACCTCATCACCACCTATGGCAAAACCTTCCACACCTGGCAATACGATCGCGACGACTTCCCATACGGCATTCCGCAGTTGATGATGGCTTTCACCGCCGATGGGCAACTACGCGAGGACCTGTTAGCGCATCGCGATGAAACCCTTGGCATCTCAACCGAAAAGATCCGGCAGGACCGTCAAGATATACCCACACCGATGGTGCAACCGGGTGCAAATGCGTGGGAGGGTGGACAAACCGCGCAGACCAGGCTGGAATACATGGAAATGCGAGAATAACTAAGCCATTCTCGGGAGGGATGGGCATGAGATCGAAGGTCAAACTCAAGGGTGCCGTGGTCGTCATCACCGGGGCATCAAGTGGTGTCGGCCGCGCCACGGCACGGCGTTTCGCCCAAGCTGGCAGCAACGTGGTGTTAGCAGCTCGCGGCCAAGACGCCCTGGATAAAACCGCCGAAGAATGCCGCAACTACGGTGTTCGGGCATTGGCTATTGCCACTGATACCACCTCGGCTCCCGATGTTGAAGCCCTCGCACGGCACGCGGTGGAACGGTTCGGCAAGATCGATGTGTGGGTCAATAGCGCCTCGGTGCATTTATTTGGTGCGGTCGAGACAGTGCCATTGGATCATTTTCAGCGGGTTCTGGAAACCAATGTGATGGGCTATGTGCACGGCAGTCGCACCGCGATCGTGCATATGAAGGCTCAAGGCCACGGGGTACTGATCAACGTCTCATCGGCCGTGGCGAATGTGCCCCAACCGTTTACTGCAGCATATTCGATGTCAAAGGCCGCGGTAAGTGCCCTGTCGGTGAGTTTGCGTTCCGAACTGTGGTTAGCCAAAGACGAAGATATTCACGTGGTCACAGTACTGCCGCCGGCGGTTGACACTCCGCTGTTTCAGCGTGCCGCCAATTACAGCGGTCGCAAAGTTCGAGCCATGCCACCGGTTTATCCGCCTGAGACCATTGCCAAAGCCATCGTCAAAGCTGCGGTCAAACCTCGCCCAGAAATTGCGGTGGGTGCCGGAGCTAAACAGTTGATCAAACAACATCGCGCCGCACCGATTGCCACCGAGCGCATGATGGCGTTGCAAGTGGATCGGACCCATCTGTCCCGCAAGCATTCAGCCCCGGATACCTCGGGCAATCTGTATGAATCCACGACCGGCGACGACGATTACGGTGCCCACGGTGGATGGCGTGGCAAAGCCCGGCAACGGCGTCGAAAGCTCATCGGGCTCGGAGCCTCACTGGGGGCTGCAGGAGTAGCGGCGCTCGTCGCCAAACAATGGATCACAGATGCTCGGCGCTAACGCTGTCAGCGCCGTGTCTCAGTCGTCGTTTGGCAAACGGATCTGGCCATAATGCACCGCCGACCAGAAATCACCGCGAACATAGCGTTGTCGGTCCTGCGGAACAAAATCCCACGGGCGCCGACGGCCCTGTTGAAGGGCGTGGGCCACGAGGCGGCGCCGTTGTTGGCTGGTCATGACGTGGTGTTCCAGTACTTCGAAGTCATACTGTTTGAAGAGCTCGACCCGGAGGTTGTGCACGATACTGCGGTATCCCTCCCCGTGGGCGACGTTATGTAACTCCTCTGGATCGATGGTCAGGTCAAAGAGCTGATCTGGATCCCCCGGGCACATAACGAACTTATATTGGCCCCGAAGCAGAGTAATCTGCGGAGCGTGTGTGCCTTCTGCTAGGTATTCGATCCACACATCACGCTCATAGGGGGCCTCTTGCCATTGCTCGCGGCGCAGCACTTCCAGCAGTGAGGTCCCCGCGGTGTCAGCACCCGGTGCATCTGCCAACTCAATGAGGGTGGGCAAGAGATCCAGGAGCGAGACCGGGGAGGCGAATCTTCCTCGCGGGATCAGCCGGTCTGGCCCTGAGATGATCAGGGGCACCCGGATGGACTCCTCGTAGGGCGACATTTTGAACCACAGCCCTTTTTCACCCAGCATGTCGCCGTGATCACTCGTGATCAGGATTACAGTGTTGTCAGTCAGGCGCAGCTCGTGAAGACGCTGAATGATGTGTGCGACCTGGTCGTCAATATAACTCACCGCAGCATAATAGGCGCGGCGAGCCCGGCGAATCGTGGCAGCATCCGGTGGGCGCTGGTCGAAGCCGCTCATCATGCGTAACCGATGCGTGTGTGGATCCTGATCCGGTGCTGGTGGGTGGGCTGTCTGTGGATCCGGAATGGTGACCTTAGCAAAGCGGTCCCAGTGTTCCGGTGGCGGCTCATAAGGGTCATGTGGGTGCATGAAACTTGTGACCATCAAAAACGGCACGTCGTGCCCGGTGGCCTGATTGGCTCGGACGCGGTCATCGAGGTAGCGCAGGGTGTGAAAAGTGACGTCGTCGTCGAAGTCCTGTTGCACCGTGGCGTGTGAGGGTCCCGCAGTGAAGACCGGTTCGGCGTCGTGATACCACTGCAGACGTTGGTCCAAGGGTCGTTCCCAGTCGGGCACCATATCGAGGTCGGCTGGATACACGTCGGTAGTCAGGCGTTCTTCGAATCCGTGGTGCTGATCGGGTCCGATGAAATGCATCCGCCCCACGAGTGCTGTGTGATAGCCAACCGCCCGCAGATGGTGGGCGAAAGTCGGTATGGAGGCGGGAAAATCTGCGGCATTGTCATAACAGCCCAGCACTGAGGGCATGGTGCCGGTCATCATGGAAGCTCGGGAGGGTGCGCACAGCGGCGAATTACAATACGCTCTATCAAAGACCGCCCCATTATTTGCCAGCGCGTCAATGGTGGGGGTTTGGGCGATCTCGTTGCCGTAGACACCGAGTGCTTGGGCAGCCATTTGATCAGCTTGGATAATGACGATATTGGGTCTCACATCAACCTACCTCCAACACCTCGGATGGGAGCATACGCCACATGAGTTCTTGCTGTAGTCCCCAGCGTAGCCCTGCAGCCGGCCTTCGCGATACCGGTTGTGACGAAAAGCGGAGCGAATTGCTCGAGCGTTTAGCTGCTGAGGCTCCCGACCGGTTGCAACTCATCGGGTTAGCCGGGGGTGACTTTCTGATGGGGAGCGAGGCTGAGGATGCCTATGCGCAAGACTTTGAAGGTCCCGTTCGGCGGGTCACGGTGGCTCCGTTTGCGATCGCTGCGACCACGGTGACAAATGCCCAGTTCGCCGCCTTTATTCTCGATACAGGTCATGTCACTGATGCCGAAGTGCATGGCGATTCGCTGGTTTTTGAGGGGTTGTTACCCGCAGCGGTGCGTGCGGGCCTTCCGCGGGTGCAGGCCGCCCCGTGGTGGTGCCAGACCCCCGGGGCCACCTGGTTATATCCACTGGGTGACACCACATCGGTCGTGGATCGTCCGCAGCATCCGGTGACGCATGTGTCACAGCGCGATGCACTCGCCTATGCCCGGTGGGCGGGAGTGCGATTGCTTACCGAGACCGAGTGGGAATTCGCGGCTCGCGGTGGCCTCGAACAACAACCTTATCCATGGGGTAGCGTGCGCGAGCCCGATGGGGTGGCCAGGATGAATACGTTTACCGGTCGCTTCCCCGATCGACCCGAGGGCGCGGTGGGCACGGTCGCCGTCGATGCTTTCGAGCCCAATGGGTATGGGCTGCATAATATGACCGGCAACGTGTGGGAATGGACATCCAGTGTCTTTAGCACCGCCCAAACCACCCCGGTCTTACGGGGTGGATCGTATATGTGTCACGCCTCGTATTGCAAACGGTATCGCACCTCGGCGCGTACCACGGCAACCGCCGATACGTCGCTGGGCCACACGGGTTTTCGTGTCGGGATAACTCCCCCGTAAGCTCTCGGGGCCTAGTCTTTCTCGGGTGATTTCTCGGCGTCGTCCTCGGTGGAGCGCTCTGGTTGTACCTGGATGGCCCCGGTTGCGGGGTCCCAGCCGTCTTCCCATTCGCCGGTTTCAAAGTCATATCCGACGGGTTCGCCTTCTTCGTCGGTGCGTTGGTACCACTCGGTGTAATCCTCATGGGCCGAGTCAGTGCCCCCGCTGGCTCCCTCTCCGGGTGGTGTCGGGGCGACTTCTAATCGGAAGTCATCACCATACTGATCCACGCCTTCACGTACCGCTTGGCTGATGGCATTAGCGGCGTACCTGTGTCGTAGTGCATATGGGTCGGTGCGCAGTTCTTTGATCCAGGCGATGATAATGAGCAGCATGACCACTGCGAATGGAACAGCGGTGATAATCACGAGGGATTGGAGGCCTTCGAGTGCGGTCTCATCGCCCAGCAGCAACATGACCATGGCGATTCCACCCATGACCAGGCCCCAGAACAGCACCACAAATTTTGGTGGATCCTGGCGGCCTCGAGTGGTCAAAATACCCATGACGACGGAAGCCGAGTCGGCGGCGGTGATGAAGAAAATCGCCAGAATGACCATGATGAGATAGGGCATCCACTCGGCAAAGGGAAGATTGCCCACCAAGGAAAACAGGACTTGTGGCACGGCCATGTCGTCGTGGAAACCGGGCATCTCTTCGCGGTACATCCAAATGGATGCCGCACCCATCACGCCGTAGGCGACAATCAGCAGCGACGAGGGAATGAGGATGACGCCGAGCAGGAATTGGCGGATCGTGCGACCGCGCGAAATCCTGGCGATGAAAATCCCAACGAATGGTGACCAAGAAATCCACCAGGCCCAGTAGTACACGGTCCAGGCCGATTGGAAATCAATAGTTTCTTGTCCCCACGCAGCAGAGCGGGACATCAGATCAAAGAGTGAGCCAATGTATTCGATCGTGGCCGAGGGAATGAGGTTGAGTAAGAACAACGTTGGCCCGAGGAAGAACACGAACGCCACGATGCCAATCGTGAAGACAATATTGATATTCGACAAGTACCGGATCCCGCGGGCCACACCCGACACGGCAGAGATGATGAACCCGACCATGAGCACGCTAATCACGAGCGCTAGCACGGTGTTGGTAATTTCCGATACTCCGGTCACGATCGTGATGCCTTCACCAATTTGCAATGCGGCGATACCCAAAGCTGCCGCGGTGCCGAATAGGGTGGCAATGATCGCGAAGATATCCACGAGTCGGCCCGCGAAACCATCGGTATAGGAACCACCAAAGAGCCTGCGGAAGATTGATGACATCAACAGGGTGCGCCCGCGTCGATATCCGACATAGGCCACGGCCCCGCCAACGAGCGCATACATCGCCCAGGCGTGGACACCCCAGTGGAAGTAGGTTTGGGCCAGGGCGAATTGCATCGCCTCAACAGATTCCGCTTCGTTGGTCAGCGGGGGTGGGGTGATGAAATAGGTCAGCGGTTCGGCCGGACCCCAGAACATCACACCGATCCCCAGCCCCGCGGCAAACAGCATCGCGACCCAGGAGAAGGTCGAGAACTCGGGTTTTTCGCCGTCCTTGCCCAGCGGGATGCGTCCGTAGCGTGTGAAGGCGAGCGCCAGGAGGGTGAATAACACAATCGTGGCGACCGCACTGAATAACCAGCTGAGATTCCTGGTCACCCACCCGTAGGCGGCGTTGGCGACTTCAGCAACGCTGGCCGGGTTGACCAGCCCCCAAATCACGAATGCGACCGTGAGGACCCCGGCGATACTAAATACCACCTTGTCGACACTGTATTTGCGGCGTTGCTCATCGACACTAATGCCGGGTACTAATGCGGGGTGGATGTCATGCGGGTAGGTGGGGCGAATATAGTCCCACGACCGTACCGTGGATGCACTTCGAGGTCCGGATTTCTTGCCCGATGTGCTTGTACTGTCTTGCTGTGTCGTCGGTTCTTTCGGAGTCATAGGACCACGCTCACCCTGATCTCGGCGGAAATGTGCTACTTCGTTGAATATTCAAAGGGTAGCGAACATTCAACACAAGAGGTAAGCCTTCCGCTGCTACTTGACGCTGTCAGGACAGCATTACAGCTCCTCTAAGGGCGCTGATCTGGCCTCTTGTACCCCGTCGAGCAACGGGCGGAAGACGAGTCCGGCGATCACGGCACCGATGATCGGGAAGACCAGGAAGACCCACAGTTGCATCAACGATTCTCCCCCGCCGTAGATCGCTGCGGCGATGGAACGCGCAGGATTGACCGAGGTGTTCGAGACCGGGATCGAGATCAGGTGAATCAGCGCAAGGGTCAGCCCAATGGCCAGTGGAGCAAACGCCACGGTGGCTCGTGACGACGTGACGCCGATGATGACCAGTAAAAAGACCGCGGTGAGAATAACCTCGACGAGGATCACCGCGAGGAGTCCATAGCCATCTGGGGATGCTGCGCCATAGCCGTTGGAGGCAAAATTGCCGAGATCGCCGTCGTCTCGATCAATGGCAATAATAAAGAGCAGCGATGATGCCAGGATGCCACCGAAGATTTGTGCAATCACATATCCGGGGACATCTTTCCAAGCAAATCGTCCGGCGGTTGCCAGACCGATCGTCACGGCCGGGTTGAAGTGGCCCCCAGAGACTGGGCCAAAGGCGTATGCCCCAACGACGACCGTGAGGCCAAAAGCCAATGCCACGCCTTGGAATCCCACGTGGGTGCCGGCCAGCACGGCGGTGCCCACCCCGCCGAAGACTAAGATGAACGTGCCAATGACTTCGGCTGCGATTCGTGCCGTGGTCGTGGGAAGAATTTCTGTCGCCATGAGTGTCTTCTTCCTTCGAAGGTGTCAGGTGTCTTCATGATATGGCACCTATCACGACAATTGCACTAGGCAGATCACTCGCCTAGACGTCAGCGTTTTCCTGAATGGCCGCTGGGTCGGGTGGCTGTTGGACAATGGCGGGGCCAAAGAAGTGTTGCCACCCTTCAATGATGCCCGCAGCATGCGTGGCTTGTGCGCGATGGACGTGGGGAAGCTGAGCTAATGCATCAAGTTCGGGGTGGGCGTTGCCCACGACCACTGCAGGGAGCCCGAGCTTCAACATGGCGGTGTCGTTCCCCGAGTCCCCCGCAATGAGTACTTGGCGAGATTGCGGGTAATACGCTTCGAGAAGGTATGCGACCGCTTGGCCTTTCCCGCTGTCAGCCGGCAGGATATCGACGTAGCGTTGGGCACTATAGATGAGTGTATGCGCCAGATTCGCGGCCTCCAGGGCCTGCTGGAGCGCAGCCACGCTGTCAGAGTCGGTGGTGGTACACGATACCCGCCGGCTCTCCGGTATGGGCTGCAGCGAGATATCGGGGATGCGTTGGACGAGCTGTCGAATCGCCTCTGGTTCCCAGTTCGTTTGCATGCGCTGGCGCCAGGTGGCGTCTTCACGCAATGTGGCACCATCGTATATGGCTGTTCCGACGTCCGTGACCAGTAACTGTGGGCTTGGCAAGTGATCTTCGTGGATCAATGCACGTGCCGAGTCGAGATGCCGACCGGTGACATACACCAGCACTGGAGGATCCGGGAGAGCGTTCAAGAATCCCTTGAATCGCTGCAGTGCTGGCCCATCGCCGGCGAGCGTGCCGTCTAGGTCAGTGATAAGCAAGCTTGGTGTCGACACGGTCTGCGACCTGGGTGTAGAGCTCATGGACGCGTTCAACGATCGTGTCCCAGCGGTAGAGTTCATCGGCGATGCGTTGACCGTTTTCTCCTAGTGTTTGACTGAATCGGTCACTACTTGCCATCAGGCTCATCATAGAAGCGAGATGTTGTGCATCGCGTGGCTCGGCGAGGAGCCCGGTTTCGCCGTGTTGGACCACGTATTGCAGGCCTCCCGTGCGGGATGCGATGACTGGCGTTCCGCAAGCCAGGGATTCCGCTGCGACCATGCCAAAGGATTCATAGTGGGACGGCACGATGGTCGAGGTGGCACGGTTGAACAGTTTGGCTAAGGCTTCTGGTGTTTGGGGTCCAATGAACTGTACGGCGTCTCTGATTCCGTGGAGCGCTTTTTTCAGTTTCCGGTCCCGCGGTAAACGCTTTGTCAGGTCAATACTGGAGTGGTCTCCTCCGGCAACAATCAGCTGCGCGGTGGAGCGGTCTTCTTGCCGGTCCATAAACTCATTAAACGCTTCCAGGAGCGTGTAAATACCCTTTTCTTCTACGAGTCGCCCGGCGTAGAGGAATGTTGTGCCGGTGGGTTGATGGCCTGAAGACTCAGCTTTGCGGGTGAAGACCTGACTGACCCCGCACGGTATGACATGGATTGGGGCACTGTCTGGTTCGAAACTGTAGATCAGATCTCGTTCATGCTGCGTGGTCGCAATGACGGCTTGTGCTGAGCGCAGGATGTGGCATTCGGCTTCGAATCGCTGACGATCCAAACGACCGGTGCCGAACTGTTTGGCTTTAGCGAGCGAGTGTGAGGTGTGGACAAAGGGCACCTGATATTCGCGCTGTAAGCGTTCCCCAAGGAGGCCTGAGAGCCAGTAGTGCGTGTGGATCAGATCGTAGGAATCAATCGACAGCAGCGACGTCAGTTCGTCATAGAAGGCTGGTAGCAGCTGATGCATCGTATGTTTGGCAAGGTACCGTTTGCGCCCCGCCGCTATCCGGATCACGCGGCAGTTATCCGAGAACTGCTCAAATTGCGGGGATTCTGGATTGTTCCAATGGGTCACCACATCGACGGTGTAGCCAAGTTTTTCAAGTGCCAATGAGAGCTGTAAGACATAATTATTTTGGCCACCGGCTTGCTCGCTACCTAATTCTGCGAGTGGGTCTCCATGATCAGAAATTAACAGCATATTCTTTGCCATGATGTTCCACCTTCTTTATGCAGCTCAGCTTGATTTCCTCAAGAAGATTTGCTGGAAAGTCGCATGAATTTGGGCACTATGAAGTTGTGTGCAAACAGCTTTTTGCTCATAAGCAAGTTTATCTCATTGATATTTAGCTTTTCAATGTTGACGCGCTGCGAGCGAAGTTTCCGTCATAGACGGTAAATACTGCGGTGCCGGCGTTGTGAGAATGTTAGGAGCGGGGGAAATCGCCGCGGTTGAGTCGGTATTCCAGATCTTCGATACGGCGTTTCAGGCGTGCTATTTCTTCGCGGTCCGCTGCAGAGGTATCGTCGACTCGTGGACGGCGCGCCAGGGTATTCGTGATGGTAATGAGGCCTCCCATCACGATCGCCACGATTGCGATCCAGGCCCACCACGGGATCTCAGCCATTATATTCCTCTCATGACCGGTCAGACACCGGCAATGATGCCGAGCCATAGCGTTCTTTTGACGTCTTGAATTCAGTGTAGTGACTCGATCGATTAGATACTAGGAATCACAGGACATCAATGTGGGCAAGCGGGAACCCTGTCACCCCAGGCCGCGAGCCGTTAGGGTTGGACGGTATGAGCTTGCACGAATTAGTCGCACCCTATGAGTTTCTGATCGGCACCTGGCAGGGCCAAGGTCGCGGTCACTATCCAACGATTGACAGCTTCGAATACACCGAAACCCTGACCTTTTCCGCAGTCCCGGGCAAACCGTTTTTGCGGTATGAACAAAAAACAGCCAGCCCCGATGGCGGGCCGATGCATACCGAGGTTGGCTATTTTCGACCGCGCGAGAGCGGTCATATTGAATTTGTGTTAGCCCAACCGATGGGTCAAACCGAATTATTAGAGGGTACGGCAACCGATCATGACGATGGCAGCATGACGATCGTGTTGGGGTATTCCCAGGTGGTCAATACGACGTCTGCCAAACTCGTGGAGTCCACGGCCCGCCACTATGTGTTTAATCCGGAACGCACCATGGTGCATCACGAATTTGACTTGGCTGCGGTCGGCGAGCAGTTACAAAATCATCTGGTCGCCGACCTGCACAAGATCGCTTAGAGCTCGTCGGCCATGAACACTTCGGTCACATAGTACGCGGGCTCTTCATACGGGTGGGCAGCAATCGCAGCTTCAATGACACTGCGAGCAATTTCGCGCGGTGCCAGGACCTCAATTTTGTGTTCGGGCACATCGGCTGGCACGCCCACGGCACCGATAGTGGGTTTGGCGCCTTCCATCGGGGTAAACCGGCCGACTCCGGTGGTGGACCAGCTGGCTCCGCGATAGTTGCCCAGACGTCCGGCCCCGGCATCATCCAGAGCTTTTCGGACGGCCTCAGCGTTGCCCATCGGCACGTAGATGCTGATCTGCACCCATCTTGATTCCGCCATATTACTTCAGAGATTTTCCAGCAGAGCCCAGGTTCTGGCAGGCTTCAACCACACGGGCTGCCATGCTGGCTTCGGCGGCTTTACCCCAGGAACGTGGGTCGTATTTGGATTTATCGCCCACGTGGCCGTCGATCTTGAGCACGCCGTCGTAGTTTTCGAACATGTGGGTCGCGACCGGACGGGTAAAGGCGTACTGGGTGTCGGTATCGACGTTCATCTTGATGACGCCGTAGGACACCGCATCGGCGATGTCCTGGGCCGAGGAGCCGGAACCGCCGTGGAAGACCAGGTCGAATGGGCGTTCTTGGCCAACTTCGGCGCCAATGGCATCCTGGATTTCTTTGAGCAGTTCGGGGCGCAGTTTGACGGAGCCTGGCTTGTAGACGCCGTGGACGTTCCCGAAGATCAGCGCAGTGATGTATCGACCGTTTTCCCCGGTGCCCAGGGCTTTGACGATCTGGCGAGCGTCTTCGACCGTGGTGTAGAGCTTCTCGTCAATATCGGCCGCATAGCCGTCTTCTTCGCCGCCCACGACGCCGACTTCGATTTCCAAAATCTGTTTGTTGAATTTGGTGCGCTCGAGCAGTTGTTCGGCGATGCGCATGTTTTCTGGCACGGTTTCGGCCGAGCCGTCCCACATGTGGGAGTGGAAGATCGGGTCGCGGCCGGCTTTGACCTCGGCTTCGGAGGCATCCAGCAGTGGGATAACCCAGTTGTCGAGTTTGTCACGCATCGCGTGGTCGGTGTGGATGGCGATGCGCACACCATAGTTCTTGGCGACTTCTTTGGCGAAGGCGGCAAAGGCCAGGGAGCCGGTGATCATGTCGTTGATGTTAGAGCCGGAGAAGTAGTTTGCCCCGCCGTTGGAGATTTGGATGATGCCGTCGGATTCTGCTTCGGCAAAGCCGCGTAGGGCTGCGTTGAGGGTTTGTGAGCTGGTCACGTTGATCGCAGGATACGCATAGCCGCCGGTTTTGGCGGCGTCGATCATCTCGGCGTACTGGTCTGGGGTGGCAAATGCCATGAAAGCTCCTTGGGTATGAAACTTAAGATTCTTCGGGTAAGTCTAGCGAACAGTCCCACCGTGTTGGCGAACCCAGGAGTGCATGGCAATACCCGCTGCACTTCCGGCGTTAATGGATCGGGTTGAACCGTATTGGGCGATCGATAAGGTGGCCTGTGCCGCCTGGTGAATCTCCTCGGACAGCCCGGGGCCTTCTTGACCGAAAACCATCACGCAACGTTGTGGAAATTCGAAGGTTTCGATGGGCACCGAGTCGGGAAATAAGTCCACGCCCAGCACCGGCAGGTTTTCGGATTCGGCCCAGGACAAGAAGTCGTCGACCGTGGGGTGGTGGTGAACGTGCATGTATTTATCGGTCACCATCGCGCCACGACGGTTCCAACGACGACGCCCAATGATGTGTACCCCGGCCACGTTGAACGCGTTGGCGGTGCGCACCACGGTGCCGATGTTGAAGTCGTGTTGCCAGTTCTCAATGGCAATGTGTAGCGGGTGGCGCTTGGTGTCCAGATCGGCGACGATGGCTTCAACGGTCCAATAGCGGTAGTGGTCGGCGACGTTGCGACGATCCCCTTCGGCTAGGAGTTCTTCATCCCAGTGGTCGCCTTCGGGCCAGGGACCTTCCCAGGGGCCGACGCCGACTTCGCGCTGTTCCCACCCGGTTTCGCGGTGTTCTGTGGTCATTTAGTGTCGTTCAACACCCATGCGGCACCGGCGGCTGCTGCGGTCGAGACGAGCACGGATGGCCAGGCCCCGATTTTCTTGGCCAGCGGGTGCGAGGCGCCGAAGGCACCAATGTAGATTGCAGACAGCAACGCGGTGGTCCCGGGTCCGGAGTTGCGGTGCCAGCGCATGCCAGCCGCAATACCAGCGGCCCCCAGCACGACACCGGCCAGTGGGCGAACTTTGGTCACGCGGCCGGTGACATAGCCACCGAGCATTCCGGCTACGACCAGCGGTGCGGTCGGTTCAGATGGAGTTTCGGCCATGAAAGGTCCTTTCGTTTGGGGTTCACAACCCGTTTAGTCGGTCAAGCCCAAGTCATTCTTGGAAAACGCATACAGATATGGAACACCGGCGGTTTCGGCCACGTGTTCGGCCGCGCCGGTATCCCGGTCGACGATCACGGCCACGGCCTGGATGTCGCCACCGGCCTTGCGCACGCCCTCAACTGCGGTCAGTGCGGAGCCCCCGGTGGTCGAGGTGTCTTCCAATATGACCACTTTGCGACCCTCAACCGAGGGGCCTTCAACCTGTCGGGACATGCCGTGGGTTTTTTGTTCCTTGCGCACCACGAAGGCATCAATGTTACGATCACCGGCCGCGTGCATCACGGCGGTACCGACCGGGTCAGCGCCCATGGTGAGGCCTCCGGCGGCTTCAAATTCAATCCCGGCCTCATCTAACAGCCCCAGCATGACGCGACCAACGAGTGGTGCGGCCTCGTGGTGCAGGGTGATGCGGCGCAGGTCAATGTAGTAGTCAGCTTCTTTTCCGGAAGATAACGTGACTTTGCCGTGGACTACGGCCAGTTCGCGAATGAGTTCAGCAAGCCGCGCGCGGTCGGCATTTAGATCATGGGTCATGGCCTCTATCTTACGGTGCACTCACCTCCGCGTGACCTTAGGTTGCATTCACGGTCTGGCCTCCGGTGCTCGGGTAGGGTACGGGGTAGAAGTTTTTACGACATTCACGAAAAGGAACCTTCATGTCGATCAAATCCTTGGGCAAAATCGCTGCCGTCGCCGCTGTTGCTGGTCTGGCGCTGACCGCTTGCGCAGATGAGGCCACCAGCCAGGCTCGGGCACAGGAAGAAACCTGCGGAGTCTTCCTCGGCGCGAATAACAAGGCCAATGAAGCCGTCAGCCGTGCCATGCAAACCGGGGATTCCGGCAACGCACGTGCGGCGACCGTGGTGGAATCGGCCGCCCTGGATATTCGCAACCACGCATTTGATCGTTCCGATGACGTCAAAGCCCCTGGTTCCAATGACTCCATCGCCCTACGTACCGTGCTGCAGGTCCAGGCTCAGTTCTTTGACGACATGGCCACGACAATCGGCGATGACGGCGTGAGCGCGTTGAACACGATGACCCCCGAGGACGTCGAGGTCAACGGCATGTCCCACTCTGAAGCCACCCAGGCATTGACCGGCTACTGCGGCTCCTACTTCGGTTCCTAACCCAGCCGATGACAACTCGAAGGCGTCGACTGCTTCTTCCGGTATTTGCCGGAGTGCTGCTGGTTGGTTGTAGCGAAGCCGCAGCCAACCAGACCTGTCAGGATCTCCAGGATCTTGAACAACGCATCATTGATGCGGACCCCGAAGACGCCAACGTCAGCGACGTATTAGCGGATACCTACATGGATGTCAGTGAGCTGGCAGCGCATGCCGAAGGTGAACTTGGGGATGCGCTGACCGACTTACAACCCCTGTTAGAAAAGCTCGGCGCGCTGACCGGTGACGACGAACAGGCCGCTCTGGAGGCCAAAGAAGAACTTGCCGAGCTGTCCGAGGACCAAATCAGCAAGATGGATGACGCCGCGAATTTCGTGAATGAAACCTGCGAGCTCTCCGTACTGCTGTGAGGTGCCCTTACTCGGTGGGTTCGGCCGGGATCTTTTTGATAAATAAAGCCAGGATCAGGGCGACCGCGCTAACGAATCCGGTGGCCAAGAACGCCGAATTCGCACCATCGGCCAACGCCGTGGTTTCCGTCACGCCGTGGGCTTGAGCGTCCGCTGCAACATTGCTGTAGATCGTCAGCATGACCGCGGTCCCGGCAGCACCCGCCAATTGTTGCAGGGTGTTGAGAATCGCTGAACCGTGGCCGAAGAGCGCTTTGGGTAACGAGCTCAGCGCCGTCGTCATGAGTGGACTAAATAATCCGGCGAGTCCTATCGAAAAGATCACGTGAATGGTCACAACTAGCCAGACGTTGGTGTGCTCGGTGACGGTTGCGAGCCAGAAAATTGACCCGGTCACCACGAACATGCCGGGAATGATCAACGGGCGGGGTCCGAAGCGGTCGTAGAGTCGACCGAAATACGGGGACAACACCCCTTCGAGCAGTCCGCCGGGCAGCAGCACGAGCCCGGAGACCAGAGCCGTGACGAGCAACGAGCCCTGAAGATACAAGGGCAGAGTGTTCACGGCGCCGAGCAGGGCCGCGAACATCACGATCAGCACCGCCAATGAAAAAGTGTAGTTCGCAACCTTTAAGGGGCGCAGGTCGAGGAGCGCGCGGTCATGTTTGCCCAGGGCAATCTGGCGCCACACGAACACGCCCAGGCCGAGGATACCGGCGATCAGGATGCCTAGCGCGATGCGAGCCGGGATGCCACCTTCGACGATGACGCCGATCGAGCTGACCCCGTAGACGAGTCCGCCGAAGGCCACCACGGACAACAGCACGGAGGGGACGTCGAGCGGAGTGGCGCGTTGTTCGCCGATGTCGGTGAGTTTCGCAGCCCCAATGACGCCGGCCAGGGTGACCAGTGGAACCATGAACCAGAAGATGCCGTGCCACGATGTGAAACTCAGGATCGCTCCGGCCAGACTGGGGCCCAGGGCCGGTCCGACGGCCATGACCACGGAAATGATGCCCATAATCGTGCCGCGGCGGTGAAATGGAATGAGCGTCATGGCCACGGTCATCAGCAGTGGCATGACGATCGCGGTGCCAACGGCTTGGGCGACACGGGCTGCTAGGAGCACCACAAATGATGGCGCCAGCGCGGCGATGATCGTGCCGATCAGGAAGGCGACGACCGCGAATAAAAACACCGAGCGGGTGTCGAAACGGTCCAGGATCCACCCGGTAGTGGGCATGACGACGGCCAGTGTCAGCATGAACCCGGTGAGCAGCCATTGGGCGGTGGCAGCAGAAATGCTGTAGTCGTCCATCATGGCCGGCAGTGCAACGGCCAGGGTGGTCTCGTTGAGTAGCATCACGAAAGCCGTGAACAGCAGGATCGACAGGATAACTACGACTGAACGTGGAAGTTTATCGTCGGCAGGGACGCCTCGTTGGGCGAGTTTGGCAGGCTCAGGTGTGAGATGTTCAGACATGGGTTCAACCTTCTTGGGTTGCCACGACCCCACTTCGGGGAGGAAGTCGGTGCACCGTACTCCGACAGATAGATAGTCTAGCGTCTTGTAACACCACCATGGATCGCACAAGCTCGCACGGGATCAAGGAAGCTTTAGGCTGCTCCGGCTGGAGTAGAAGAGCTCATCCGAAGCCAACTCATCGGGCGGTTAGGTCGGCCACGATCGTCTCGATGGTTGGCGTCTGAAGACCGTGGCGTTGTGCTTGGCGGAGTAGCTCGCCGCCGATTGAATCGAGTTCGCTTATCCGTCCCGCGGCCAGATCATTCTGCAGTGAGGAGTGCATCGTCGCCGGCAGGCTGCCAAGCGTCCTGGTCAAAGCTTCGACCGTGTCGGCCACCCCGTTGGCGATTTCACAGGCCACAACCTCGGTGAGTAAGGCTTCGGTGAGTTCAGGGTCCTTGCTCAAGGCCTCCCCGAGTGTGGTCTGCCAGTATGAGGTGAGCAGCGCCATGGGTGCCAGGAAGCGGAACTTGCTCCATAGCACTTCCGCATCGGTACCCTGCACCGTGAGTTCGGCTTCAGTGTCTGCCAGCGCCTGAGCCGAGGCAAAATCCTCGGCGCTGGAGGGCACAGCGATGCGCACAAAAGGGCTCTTGTGTTCAATGCTGCCATCGGCCGTGCGGGTCGCTTCAACAGAGATACTCCCGGAGGCCACCGGAATGCCCGCCAGGTGTTGGGCCAGTACCTCGGTATGCCCAACGCCGTTCATCACAGAAAGCACTTCGCGCGGCTGGCTCTGGGCAATTAATGGCAGGGTGTCGGCCAGGCCAAAGGTTTTGACCGCGAGGATCACGCTGGCACCGTGCGGTACGGTCTGAGAGGCGGGAACGTTTTCGGTTGCTTCGCCGAACAGCGTGCTGGAGACGTGGAGGCCCCGGGCGGTGATGCGTGCAACGGAAGCTGGCCGGCCGACGACGACCACATTGGCACCACCACGGTGGAGGAACCAGGCAACCAAGCCACCCACAGCCCCCGGTCCAACGACGGCGATCACTGGTTTCGAATCAGTCATAGCCTCAACCTACCGCGAGCTGGAGCCAGAGCACCAGAACTGGCCGCTGACCTGGTGGTGTTAGCTCAGCTGCAGGTCGGTGATGCAGGTGGCGGAATCTTCATTCGTGGAGTATTGGGTGCTCCCGGTCATGCCGTCATAGGAAATCTCGATGGTGCCCTGGGTACCGGTTGGCACCCATACCCCAACGAATCCGTTGTCGAAGGTCGTGCGCTGTGCCTCGACGAGCACCTGCCCGGCGTCGTCGGTGATTTTCACGTCAACCTCTTGGTCGCTGAGCTCACCCACACACGTGGTCAGACTGTGGAAGTGACATTCGTGGGTGTGGTTCACAAACGGGGCAATGGATAAGTAGAAGGCATCCTCGGGCAAATCCAATGCGGTTTCTTCGGTTTCGGAGACCAGGATCAGCTGTTCGGGCGTCACGGAGGCGATCAGATCGGTGGGGCGTTCTTCAAGTGGGACACGATCGAGGTGGTCGATCATTTCCACCGCGTCCATACCGGACAGGCCGTGGGCTTCGATGAGCCCCTGGACTGACGCTTCGGTGGTGTCCGAAGCCGCATCGGTGCCCGTGGCGCATCCTGACAATAGCAGTGCCGCCGCAACGAGTGCACCGGCTAAGATGTGTGCACGTTTGCCCATGTGTCTCCTCCAAATCACCAGCGGCGCCTACGGTGGCGACCGCGGTCTTATTCTAATCTTGGGGCCGCGGGAGACTGCTGGATTCTGGTGGGTTTCGCCGCCGTCGTAAGTTTCCACAACACCCCAACCGGGCGCGGTGACCCGGGTAGGCTGGAGATTATGAAATTTGCGACTTGGAATGTGAATTCACTGCGCGCCCGAGCTGATCGGGTCGAAGATTGGTTAGACGACCACGACGTCGATGTCCTGTGCATTCAGGAAACCAAATGTAAAGATGACAACTTCCCGTGGGGCATGTTCGAGATGATGGGCTACCAGGTGGCGCATTTCGGGTTCTCCCAGTGGAACGGGGTGGCTATTGCCTCCCGCGTTGGGTTGGAAGATGTGGAATACGGTTTCCCGGGCCAGCCGGAATTCGGCAAAAACGGGGTCGATCCGGAGGTTGAGGCACGCGCGATCTCGGCGATCGTGGGGACGAAGAAGACCGACGTCGAACCCTTCCGTCTCTACAGTCTCTACGTTCCAAATGGTCGCTCGTTAGAAGATGAGCACATGGAGTACAAGATCCGGTACCTTAACGCGCTGCACGAGCACATCACCGGCGACCTGACCGAGGACACTCGGGTCGCGTTGACCGGGGATTTCAATATCGCACCCTATGACGAGGACGTCTGGGACATGGAGTTCTTCTTAGAAAACGGGCTGACCCACGTGTCCGAACCAGAACGTGCCGCCTTCCGGCAGTTTGAAGACGCCGGGCTGGTGGACGTGGTGCGCCCGCGTCACCCGGGGCCCAAAACCTATACGTACTGGGACTATCAGCGCCTGCGGTTCCCCAAGAACGAGGGCATGCGCATCGACTTCATCCTGGCCTCCCAGAACCTGGCCGCAGAAGTCGAGGACGCCTGGATTGATCGTGAGGAACGCAAAGGTGAGGGCGCTTCCGATCACGTGCCCGTGGTGGTAGAACTCGACGATTAGGACACAACAATGAGGCACCTGGCATTTTTGCGGGTCTACGTGCCGCTCGAGAGACTTCCCGAGCGACTGCATCAGCTTGCACGCAATGCCGCAAACCTGTCACGTGCCGATATTGAGGCCGAAGCCGCCGAACGACTCAACCGCCGGCTTCGGCCCGATGCGTTTTCCCTCGCACCACGATCCTCGGATCCGCCCATCATTCGGGTGCTCGAAGCCGTGGACTTGTACGGCGAGACCCGACAGTATTTCCACGTCAATTACCTAGAACGCGCGGCCTTTGAGTCCCAGTACATGCGCCGCCGGTACTACGACGACGGACTCTATAACCGCCTGGTACCGCCCAAGACGTTAGCCACGTTAGAAAAGATCAGCGAACTGCAAGCCGATGCCGGACTCATCAGCCGCCCGGTACCCAATATGCGCATGGAACTGTGGAACGTGCCGTTGGCCTGGTTGGCCACCTTCACCGGGGATCCCGAAGATTATGACTACCAGGCCACGACAGAGTCCATCGTCGACGGCACCCGGGTGGTACGCCGGGTCCGCGACTTCTACATCGCCTTTGTGCAAGTGTCCTGGATCCACCGGTACTTCGACACCTACGGTCCCGACCCGCTGCGCCACCCGTATCGCAACGCGATCGTCAAACTGCACCGCTGGCTGTCCGATTACCAGATCCGTCGCCCCTTCGATGGCCTCATCGAACTCGACTACGGAGCGTTGACCCGCTACGCCTGGCCGGATAAGGCCGGGCAACTCCTCGCCGAAGGTCACGCGGCAATCGAACGCATCGCCCAGCTCGAAGACGATATGGAAACCGAATTCTACGAGGCCCACGGCGACGACGCCACCTTTGAAGGCATCCCCCCGGTTATGCTGGAACAAGCTGCCAACATCATGCAGGCAAAGTACCAAGCGGCCACCAAGGTGTGGCAACGCATCGGCCGCTACGAACACGCCAACTAGCAGGAAGGTCATCATGCAACGCCAGATCATCAACACCCTGGGTGTCCAAGCCGATATCGACCTCGACTCCGAAATCGTGCGCCGTGTGAACTTCATGGTCGACTACCTGCACCACACCCGCGCCGGTGGCCTCGTGCTGGGCATTTCTGGTGGCGTGGACTCCACGGTCGCCGGACGACTGGCACAGCTGGCCGTGGAACAATACCGCCGCGTCAATCCCGAATGGACCGGCCGCTTTTATGCGATGCGTCTGCCCTATCACATCCAAGGCGACGCCGATGATGCACAAGCCGCCATCGAGTTCATCCAGCCCGATGAAGACATCGAGCTACAAATCGGCTCGGCAACCGATGCCCTGGCCGCCGCCTTCCAAGACGCCACCGGTGCCGAACCATCCGACTACAACCTGGGCAACGTCAAAGCCCGGATGCGCATGGTCGCCCAATACGCGCTGGCCGGCGAACACGGCGCGCTCGTCATCGGAACCGACCAGGCGGCCGAAGCGATCACCGGGTTCTACACTAAATTCGGTGACGGCGCCGCAGACATCATGCCGCTTGCCGGGCTGACCAAGACCCAGGTCCGCGATATTGGTGCCCGCCTAGGCGCCGATGCCCGCCTGGTCGACAAGGTACCCACCGCTGACCTGCTGACCGATAAACCCGGCCAAACCGACGAGGACGAACTGGGTATAAGCTACGACGACATCGACGCCTACCTCTCCGGGCAAGCTATCGATGACCAAGCACGCGAAAAGCTAGAAACCACCTACCAGCGCTCCGAGCACAAACGTCGCCTGCCGGTTCGCCCTTCCGACGACTGGTGGTACTAACCCAGATCACAGTGCACGCACGTAGTCCACAATCGGGTTGACCGCGTTGCGGTCGGTGAAGTCGACCGCTTTGCCGTAGGTGTCCAGCATGTGCTGTTCTTCGGCGGTGCGTGAGGCCGGGTATTTCTTCTTCACGGGTCGAACCACCATGGCCATTATGGCTCGGTGGGCCACGTTGAGTTTGCTGTAGTCGATGGCACCGCGCAGGTGAAAGATTTTCATGTGTTGGATCATCTGTCGTGTCAGTATCGTGCCGAGGCGCTCATAAATATTGACGATTGTGTCGGGGTCGGTGGGATCACTGAGCCCACATGTAAACAGGACCAGGTTCTTGTGGCGCAGAATATCGAAGTTGTAGCGAATGAATTTGACCCCGCGCACCCCACCGGTATAGATCGGGCCACCATAAATGACCGTGTCGAAGGCGTTGAGCTCATTGGGTTCGACTGCGGTGCGGGCATAGATTTCACAATTCAAAGCGCCTGCGATCCATTGCGCATACTGCCGAGTGGACCCATATTTCGTTTCGTAAATAACAATCGCGTTGCCCATCGATCCCCCTGCAACCACCCGGGTGTAGTGTGCCGCATTCTAGTGACAGGTCAGGGCGTTGAACATAGTTTTAGGACAATCAGCGCGCGTTCCTGGTCAACCGGATACGGCTTGTTCAACTATGCCGTCAGTCGAGGGTTCAGCGTTTCTTGAGGTACTTATTGCGGAAGGCGCGCTCGGCATGTCGGCTCCCCAACAGGATCAACTCATTGGTGTGATCGGTGGTCAGCGACTCCACGTCGGTGAGCTCTCCTGCAGCATTCAGTGCTCCCACCACGTGACAGCCGGTGGTCTCATAGATTTGTTGATCATCCAGCTCTGATGCGCTGAGTCGCCCGGACAGCTGCACCGTGAATAGCTCGCTGCCTTCTGCTAACACCACGCGGTGGGTGTGGCCCAGGGCATTCCACATCTCGGTGGCGCCGATGGCCGCATAGGACAGTACGCTATCGGCTCCGGCACGATACAGCGTCGCCACGTTATATTCGGATGAGGCCCGAGAAATAATTTGCAGATCCTCCCCGCGCAAGCGACGACAATACAGGGTCAGGTACACATTGAGGTCGTCGTCGTGGGGTGTGATGATCACCGCCGAGGCCTCCTGCAGCCCGGCGGCCTCCAGCACGTCAATATCTGCGGCGTCACCCTCAACCACATTGAGATGGCCCGGCACGCGGGAGGCGTGCTGTTCGACAATCGTGTAGGACTCCCCCGAGGCTTCGAATGCTTCTGCCACCGCACGCCCCACTCGTCCCCCACCAAGAATCAGCACCGGGCCTTCGCGCTTTTGGGGGTTTTGAAACTGCCGATCATAGTGGTTCAGATCTTCTTTGGTTCCCGCAATCACTAACACCATGCCACTTTGCAGTGCCTCTGTCGCTGATAAGCGCAAGAGCCTGCCGCGCTTCATGACCGCCAGAATGCGAGCGCCCGACCGAATGTATGCTTGAGCTTCATCCACCGTTCGTCCCACCAGCGGGGTGCCCTGCACCGCGGCCTCAGCCACCAAGGTATCGCCGATCGTGTCGAGAATGTGGCTCTCGCCTCGGGTGCCCAGCACCCGCGCAGCCAATTCGATACCCAGAATATGGCTCAGCTGCATCACATAATCGGCCCCGGCCAATTCCAAGACATCGGTGGAAGCCTTCTTATCGGCCGTCACCGCAATGCGCACATCCTGGCTAACAGCCCGCACCGTAAATGCCACGTTGGTATTGGTGGTATCCGCTTGGGTCGAAACGACCATGAGCGCACGGTTGACGCCCGCCAGGCGGTAGGTGGCCGGTGCATCAAACGGGCCCACCATGACCTGGTATCCCTCATCTTGGAGTTTCAAAGCTTCCAACGGATCATCCACGAGGACCACGGTGGGGAGTTTGGCGCGCTTAGCCCGAGCAACCAGGGTTTGGGTTACGGTGTCGAGGCCGATGAGCACAATGTGGTCGCGAAGTGTCTCTGGGACGCGGCGGGCGATCCGTGATTGTTCACGCTGTTTCAACCATGGAGTCACCACAAAGCGAATGAATAGATACGGCAATAGCACCAGGATGACGACCACCCCGGTGACCAACACCAGGATGGAGAACAACCGGCCCGCGGTGGATTCGAACGTGATATCACCATATCCCAGGGTGGACATGGTACTGATGGTCCAATAGATCGCACTGGCCCAGTTATACGAGCGACCTTCGTGATGCATCAGTACCAAGAAGAGAGCACTATATAAAATGGTGACACCGAGCACGCCGAGCCCAGCAAGCAACACGATGCGTCGGCGGCGTCGTTGCTGTCGCGCTTCCACCGCACGAAGGTCACGGGTAAAGTCCTGCATCTTGAGTTCAGCTCACCTGCTTAATCGGTGTTACGGCATCCAAGATCCACGTTTATGGCCTGGGATGCCAGCTTATTGCATCCTTGCGGGCGCTGCTGCACATGCTGTGCGAGACCCCGAAAACCCCTATAGAAACCCTACCGAAAGGACTATGGTGGAAGTACCCTCCTACGGGGTCATAGGGGCAAGGAGGGGGCCATGAATCCTCGCAGTACAGCACCAGATCAACGACCACTTCGGCCGGATCCGGAACATGAAAAGTCGGCAACACAGTCGGGCATCTTTGTCGCATTCGTCGAAATCTTCGGGGCGGCCATCATGCTGGCCATCGGCGTGTATTTCCTCGGCGATCGGCTGCAACCGGATGCGGTGTCTTGGGGAGCATTTGTCATCACCGCTGTGCTGCTCGTAGACGCTGCACGACGGCTCTTTCGGATCTCCACCGGTCGAGCCAAACGCTGAGCTTATCTTCGGCGAAAGCGCTACCTTTGTGATGTGTTTCTCACTAAACTAGAGGTACGCCAGCCAGGGCGTGAGGGAGGGAACGGTTATGAGTCCTCACAGATTTGCTTTACCAAGATATCGAAAACTATCGGACCATCCGAGAGAACCTTCAGAACTGGGCATGTTCATGGTGTCGATGGAGATTTTCGTCGCCGCGATGCTCTTGGCAATCGGCGTGCACTTCCTGACGGTGGCCAGTGAGCCCGATGCACTCGCCTGGGGTGCTTTTGCACTGATCGTGATCATCATGGGGGATGCCGTTCGCCGACTCATCAACATCGCAACCGGAAAGGCACCAGCCTAGCTACGAGTCATCTGAAGGTTCTCGATACGTCTCCCGTACTGTCACCAGCACGGGAGACGTTGTGTTTAGTCTTCGAGGTGCTGCTCAGCCCAGTGGTACACCGCGTCACGGACGAACTGCGGCCCAGCCGGGGAGACTCTGTTGTAGTTGGCACCAAAGCGCTCGTCATCAACATACATTTGCACGATGCCTTGCACCATGCTCTTCGGCAACTGCTGCGGCCCAACGGCTGCGCCAAGCCATTTGACGTGTTCTTCAGCAACTTGTTGGGCTTGGGCTGACTCGGGAGCAACTCCGGCTGCGATGACCCGATCCCAGGCATCATTGAGGTCTTGCACTCGCTGCTGGAACGCCTGCTGACCATCCTCACCAAGCTCCTGCCACCACGTACTGGAACGCTCAGCGGCCTGGTCGCCCCAGCGCTCGCGTACTTCGGCGTCGTATTGTGTGTGGTCAAATCCGTCAAACATGTGCTGTGGCATAATCGACTCTCCCTTTTCAAGTGCTGCGATCGTGGCGTCCACGGATCGCAGCTGCGTAGCTATTCGATGTTTTTCGACCAGGAGCCGTTCCCGATGATCGCGCAGGGCAGCAATGTCGCTGGCTTCGCCTGCTAACACCTCACCAATCTCGGCCAACGGCATGCCAAATTCACGCAGTAGCAAGACGCGCTGAAGCCGGATGAGGCGGGCTTGATCGTAATACCGTAACCCACCGGCCCCGGTTCGACTCGGAGTTAGCAAGCCGATCTGGTCGTAGTAGCGCAAGGTACGCGAAGTGATCCCGGTGGCCTCAATGACCTCGTGAATCGACCATTCCATCGGGGTACTCCTCTCGTTCTTGCCTACCAACATGTTCTACGGGATGACGTCGGGTCAACCGCAAGTCATCACAATTTGACCGATCGGTATTGAGCATTTTGAGACGTGGCTCACGGCAATTTTGAGCATTTTGTTCAATACCGTCCAAAACAGATTGCAGATCTTGCAGAGTTTGAGCACGATGTGGTCTATGTCCCAAACAGTGTCGTGGCGAAGACGCCCAGGCGTGGAGGTCTGTTCGGCTCATCAGCCGGTTGACCTGCCACAAAGCATCCGTATTTACACTGTATCGATCACTTTCATAGCCGTCACACTGGCTTTATTATGTAAGGACTTCTATGCAGGTTCATAAGACTCCGTCCGTGCCCATCGCGTTGTTACCCATCCTCGTGTTAGTGGTCATGGCCCTGGTATCCATCACCATCTGGGATATCGGCATGCTCATTCCGCTGATGACCGCGGTTATCGTCGCCATAGGTATCGGCAAATGGCTCGGCTACAGCTGGAAAGACCTCGAACATTCCCTGGTCCAAGGCGTCAGCCGCGCCCTACCGGCCGTGTTCATCCTATTTCTCATCGGCACCATCATTGGCAGCTGGATCGAAGGTGGGTTGATCCCGACCATCATCTACTACGGTCTGACTGCAATCTCCCCGAGTATCTTCTTGCCCCTGGCATGCCTGGTACCAGCCGTCGTATCCTTGGTGCTGGGCACCTCGCTGACCACGATCGCGACCGTCGGCATTGCCTTTATGGCCATTGGCGAGGGCATGGGTTTCCCCGCGCCACTGGTTGCCGGCGCCGTGATCTCCGGGGCCTTCTTCGGCGATAAACTTTCTCCGCTCTCGGACACCACCAATCTCGCCGCAGCCATGGGCGGGGTGAAATTATTTGATCATATCCGCCACATGCTTTGGGATACCATCCCGGCCCTGGCGATCAGCGCCATCCTCTACTGGGTCATCGGCACCTCGATTTCCTCAAACTCCGGCACCGATACCGGACAGCTCGAACAACTACTGGCCGGTCTGAATGAACAATTTGTGATTCACCCGCTGCTGCTACTGGTTCCCATCGTGGCCATCGCCCTGATGGTGCTGCGCATGCCAGCCATTTTGACGTTGCTGATGATCTCCCTGCTCGGCGGACTCACCGCCTTGGTTGTCCAAGGCAGCTCGGTCACTGACATCCTGCAGTCCATGACCTCCGGCTACACTGCTGCCACTGGAGTCGAATTCCTCGACGCCCTGTTGTCTCGCGGTGGTATCGAAGCAATCCTTAACACGATCGCCCTGGTCATCATCGCCACCGCACTGGGTGGGATCCTTGAACACACCGGCGCGTTCAAAGCCATCGTGGGCACCATGATCAACCGCATCAAACGCCCAGGCTCCATGGTCGCAGGCTCACTCGGTGCAGGCATGACCGTGGCATTTGCCTCCGGTGAACAATACGTCTCCGTGCTGCTCCCCGCCCGTGCATTCCTAGAGCCATATCAGAAGATGGGCCTGGCACCGGTCAACCTGACCCGTGCCGCAGAAGCCGCCGGTACCGTGGGCATCAACCTGGTCCCCTGGTCAGTCCCAGCCGTCTTTGCCGCTGGCGTCTTCGGACTAGCGCCCACCGAGTTCATTCCGTTTATCTTCTTTGCGATCCTGGTCCCGCTGATCAACCTGATCTATGCCTACACCGGATTCACCATCAAACGCACCGAAAAAGTCGAAGACAAGACCCTCGTCAACGCCTAATCGGAACCCAGATTCTCACAAGGAATTACCTCATATGACACAACAAACCGTTGCCACATTCTTCCGTTCCGCCGTGGACGCTGTGCCGAATTACAAGCCCGGCAAACAACCCAGCACCATCCCGGGGCTGGAACCGTACAAATTGTCCTCCAATGAGCACTACCTGACACCGTTGTCTGCGGTCACAGAGGCCATGGCGCAGCCGGTCAACCCGGCAGGTTACCCGGATCCGGCGGCCACCGTGCTCGTGAGCGAATTATCGCAGTATCTGCAGGTTCCGGCCGATCATGTGCTGGTCGGGGCGGGCGCCTCAGAGTTACTGAGCGCCCTCGCCCACGTCACGCTCGAGACAGGCGACGAGGTCATTTATCCGTGGCCAAGTTTCGAACTCTATCCGCAGGCCACCGCACTCAATGCTGCCATACAACGCCCGATCGGACTGACCGAAACCTTCGAACACGATCTGCCCGCTATGGCCGCAGCCATCACGGATCGCACCCGCCTGGTGCTATTGTGTTCCCCCAATAACCCCACCGGACCGACCATCAGTGCAGAGGCTTTTGACGCATTCATGGCGCAGGTACCATCCGATGTACTGGTAGCCCTCGATGAAGCCTACTGGGAGTTCGCCACTGACCCAGTGGCAGTCAAAGGTCTTGAGGCATTAGCAAAATACGACAACCTCGTGCTGATTCGCACGTTCTCCAAGGCACACGGTCTTGCCGGACTCCGCGTGGGCTATGCGGTTGCACAACCGGCAATCATTGCTGGCCTATCCAAGGCACTGATCCCATTCGGGGTCACCCACCCCAGCCAGCAGGCTGCACGAGCATCCCTGGCAAATATTGATCAAGTCATGCAACGCGCTCAGACCATTGCAACCGCGCGGGATGCTTTCGCCGACGCGCTGCGCGCTCAGGGTTGGGATGTCCCCCAAGCGCAAGCCAACTTCGTGTGGCTCCCCCTAGGAGACCTCTCAACGGCATTCGAAGATGCGTGCGTGGCACAATCACTGGCCGTGCGGAACCTTGGCAGTGGGGTGCGCATTAGTATTGGACCTGCTGAAGCGATGCAACGTGTCCTCGGGGTCGCCGGGGCCTTCCGGCAACGTCACTACCCACAAAACTAATCTCTCAGCACGATCAGTGGGGGTCTTTGCCAACCGGCAAGGACCCCCACTGACGTTATGAGGCTGTGCTACTTTCTCTTGCTTGAGTGCTCAGGGGGGCAGCAATATCTTCCAGCGATTGTTTCTCGGCGTCCAGACTGAGGAAGATGGCGATAATACCGGCGATCAGCATCAGCGAGGCCCCGATGGTAAAGGCCAGAGCGGTATCCAAGGGGTTTCCGGTTGCGACCATATTGGCAAAGACCAACGGCCCGGTGATGCCACCGGTCGCGGTTCCGATCGCATAAAAGAACGCGATGGCTAACGCCCGGGTCTCCATCGGGAAGACCTCGGAGACCGTCAGGTAGGCAGAGCTGGCTCCGGCCGAGGCGAAGAATAACGTAGCGCACCAGCATGCCGTCAGGGTGACCGCGGTGAGTAGTCCGGCATTGAAAATCCAGGCGGTGATCAACAGCAACGAACCGGACAGTATATAGGTCCCCGAGATCATTGGACGGCGACCCCAGGTATCAAAGAACCTCGACAATAACAGTGGTCCCAGGAAGTTGAAGACGGCAATCACCGCGTAGTAATACCCGGTGCTGCCAGAAGGCACCTCATAGAATGTGGCCAAAATCGTGGCGAAACCAAACGTGACGGCGTTATAGATGAACGCTTGGCCGATGAATAACGAAAACCCCAACACTGCCCGTCTGGGATAGGTACCAAACAGGGTTTTGGCGATCAGTCCAAAGCCAATGGCCGGGCGCTGGTGAATCGTAATGGTTTCCCCGACTTCCGGTAGTGATTCACCGGTTTCTTGCTGTACCTTTTCCTCGATGCTGCGAACGATCTTTTCTGCTTCATCTTCGCGGCCGTGAATAAATAACCACCGCGGGCTTTCGGGAACCGTTCGGCGCACGAGCAAGATCACCAGCCCGAAGATTAGACCGAGGAAGAACGTCAGACGCCAGCCAAGATCTCTGGGGAACAGCTCCTCGTTCAGTGCCACGATGGATAACAGTGCCCCACCGGCCGCACCAATCCAGAAGGTGCCGTTGATGATGATGTTGATTCGGCCTCGGTAGTTCGCGGGAATGAGCTCATCGATCGCTGAGTTGATGGCCGCATATTCCCCACCGATCCCGGCGCCGGTCAGGAAACGCAGGGCAAAGAACATCCACGCTTCAGTTGTCAGACCAGTCAGTGCCGTCGCGCCGAGATACAACGCTAGGGTGAGCATGAATAATTTCTTGCGACCCCACCGGTCCGTGAGATGGCCAAAGAACAGTGCTCCTAAACATGCACCGAGCACATAGAGTGCCGCGGCAGTCCCGGCAACTTGTACATCGGTAATCTCGATGCCGCTGCCGGGTTCCGATAAGCGAGTGGTGATGTTCCCGACGATCGTGACCTCAAGGCCATCCAGGATCCACACGGTGCCCAGCCCAATGAGCACTCTCAGGTGCCACTTCGACCACGGTAACCGATCGAGTCGTGCCGGGATATCGATTTCAATCGTCTTATATTGTTTGCGAGCCAAGGCGACTCCTCGGTGTACCTCGTGACCGACAACTGTGCGGGTCGTACCGACCGAATGTGTCTTGAGCCTAAAACAGGGTCAGAAAATAGAACATAGTTTTGTCCTGGCCATTGCCGGATCAACGACATTGATCAGTATTTGGCACGATCACACCGGCATCATGAAGCCGTACTTGTTGAACACTCAACGATTATCGCATCGGCAATGGCAGCAGGAAACTTCATACCGTGACGTGGTGAGCGCTGCGTCGCCGAAGTAGATAGGCGGGCACCCAGATCACGATACCCGCCAGGACTAAGACCACCCCGGCCAGCGCGGGTGCTGAATAACTGAAACCGGCTGCAATGACGGCTCCCCCGATCGCAGCACCCGCTGCATTGGCACTGTTGAGCGCTGCGTGATTCAACGCGGCGGCCAACGTCTGAGCGTCATGGGCAACTTCCATCAACCGCACCTGCAATGTCGGAGCCAAGGCTGTGCCAAAGAACCCGCACACGCCGAACGTGAGAACGCCCAACACCGGGTGTGTCGATGTGAAATAAAAGACCACGAGCACCACAGCAATCATGACCAGGGCAAAAAGCACGCCCCACTCGAGATTGCGATCCGCGATTCGACCGCCAAACCAGTTGCCACCCACCGAGCCGACACCGTAGGTCATCAGCACCAGCCACATCCAGTTTGGGTCCAAGCCAGCACCCTCGATCATGGTCCACGAAATGTAGGTATAAATCGCGAACATGCCACCGGATCCCACGGTTCCGATGGCCAGGGTAAACCACACCTGGCTCCGAGTCAGCGCACTGAGTTCCGTGCGCGGTCTGGTCGGTTGCATCCGCACCATATGCGGCATCAAAAACCACAACAACACGATGGTGACCAGGGCCAGCACCACCACGAGCGCATAGGCAGCCGACCATCCCAGCGCGGTACCCAGCATCTCTGCTGCAGGCACCCCAAGCACCGTTGCTACCGAGAGTCCCATGGTAATGAAGGCCACCGCTCGCCCGCGTTCCGACACTGGGGCCATGGATGCGGCCGATAATGCGGCAACCGAAAAATACGCGCCGTGCGGTAACCCCGCAATGAATCGAGAGAGAATCAGCGCCTCGTAGGTATTAGCTAAAACGGTCAGCGCGTTGCCGAGCATAAACGCCGCCATGAGCAATAACAGCAGGCGTCGTCGCGGCATCAGTCCCGTAAAGACGGCGATCAGTGGGGCGCCGACCACCACGCCAAGGGCATAGGCGGTGATGATGACGCCGGCCGCGTTTTCCGAGATCTGGAAATCGTCGGCAATTGTGCTGAGCAGCCCCATCGACACGAACTCGGTGGTCCCAATCGCAAAGGAGCCCAGGGACATCGCTAACATCACGGCAAGGCGACGACGTTCGCCAATCTCGGTCTGCCGAGGGCACGGACGACGTTGTGGAATCCATGACTGCACCGAGCGGTTCCTCACACCTCGGATTCTACAGCGTATGTCCCCGGCTCGACACGAAGTTCGATCAGCAAGCGCCTAGTCGATGGGCAAAGCATCCAAATCTTGCGGGATGTAGAACTCGCCGGGAAAGTCGGTGGCCCATGTTCTCCAGTGTTCTTCGGATTTCATGCCTGGCACGAGGTGGTGCAGTGCTAATCGTTTCGCTCCGGCAAGTCGGGCTACTTTGATCGCATCTTCAGGCGAGGTGTGGGATTTATAGTGGTGATCGCGCGATGCTTTGGGGGCTCTCTTCTGCGATGAGGTCTTCGAAAGTCTCATAGGGTGAGTCAGCTGGGACGACCACCACGAACGTATTTTCGGCAATCGGGGTGATGGAGCGGAAGTCTTCAATTTCGTAGGAGACTTTCTGCTGCAACATCGTCGAGGTGAACGCGCCGGTGGGAGCAAACAACAGAGTATAACCATCGGCATCGGCACCAAGGGCTTCCGTCGTGGCAATCGAGCCACCGCCGCCTTCACGGTTGACCACCAGTACTCGCTGCCCAAGTTCTTCACTCAGACCCCATGAAATTTCTTCACTCAGACCCCATGAAATCTGCAGCAGAAAAAGGCAGGGAGCATTGAGTCCAGCTCAGACGATGCCGTCTCAGCTGGACTCAATGCTGCAATGTTTTATGAGGATGTCACGTTGTCACTTGGCACCCTCTCAAGCGTCACGCTGGGATGCTATCGAGTGATTCCATAGGATAGGTCAGCACGACGGCTCCGCCGGATGCATAGTTTGGCACATCGGCTTCTACGTCTTGTCCCCACTGGGAACTCATCGCAGCGACCATAGCCTCTTCATTTTCAAAATCCGCTTCGAAGGTCGCAAAATATGGGCTGTCTGCATTCGCAGTCGCGACGTCGAGACTGAACCGTGCCGAGATGACTCCGGGGAGCTTTTTGGCCAGCGGTAGGTGCACGTTGCGGTAGTGATCTGCAAAGTGTTGTGGATCTTCAGGATGCGGGTATAGGACTTGTAGGCGGAACATGGCTTCCTCTCTTCATATGGTGTTGCGCTAGTTTGAGCGGTTCAGGCATTGAACCGTGGGGTCGTCTTCTGGGTTATTCCCTGCGGCCTCAAGGTTTTTCTTATAGGTTTCCAGGTACCCCTGGGGGTCGTTGAGACCGTATTCTTCGGCTTCTTGCAGCCAGCGCTCTTCGAGTTCAGTACCCAGTTCGTCCTTCCACGCTTCGGTGGCACCGGCATCCCAAACCTCGAGACTCTCGAGATTCGAGGACTCATTGAGCTGATCGCACTGTTCAGCGGTCTTGATGTCTGCCAGTTCAGCACCCTGGCCCGTGTTCAGTTCGGTTTTGACTTCTTCAACTACGGCCTGCAGATCTTCCGGCAAACCTTGGTAGGTGTCGGAGTTGATCCACATCGCGAAGCTGGAATAGTGGCCGGTCCCTGGGTCACTCCAGTACGGCAGCAATTCAGCCAGGTTGAAGCTCACAGCACCGTCGAGTGAGAACCCGACACCATCTGCGACGCCGCGCTCGATGGACTCATACGTTTCTGCTGCAGTGAGCGAGACGTTATTTGCACCGGCGATCTCCCCAGCCCGCATGATCAGCGGGTTTGAGAGACGCATTTTCTGTCCTTCGAGCCCGTCTGCTGATTCGAGGGCCTGTTTGGTCCCGAAGAGCAGTCGACCGACTGGCCATTCAGAGATATAGGTCAGCCCGTGGTCTTCGTACAGTTGCTGGGCGCCCTCGTGTTCTTCGTGAGTCTTGGCCAGCGCCTCGGTCACGGCACCGTGGTCCAAGCCCAAGAACGGCAATCCGACTACTGCGGCATCAGGAAAGAGCTGCGGGGTGTAGTCAGGAACGGAGACACCAAGGTCGGCGCGACCGTCCTGGACACACACGACGACTTCGGCGGCGTCGCACTGTGTTCCAGTGGCGGCCATGTCCACGACCAGTCGGCCGTCGGAGCGTTTTTCGACTTCCTCGACGAACCATTCGGTGATGGCTTCACTGGGACTTCCGGCAGGAGCTGCGGTCACACCGGTCAGCGTGTAGGTGTCGCCGTCGCCACCGTTGGCCGTGACTCCTGAGCCACAGGCCGACAGCGACAGTGCTCCAATGGCAGCAACGGCTGCTAGTACTTGTCGTTTCATAGCATTGGTTCCCTTCAAGAACGTCAAAAGAGTTGCAGTAGCAAAGCAATAGGATTCGAGCTGTCGAGTCTGTGTGTAGCTCAGCAGGTCGGGACGCGCGTGTAGTGCGTTTTTGGCAGCACGAATGACACCGGTTGAGATGTTTGGTCACGCGTGCTGGTGAGCACCCGGGTCTAGCGTGCAAGCGGGCAGCGTGTTATTGCTGTTCCCAGTAGGTCATCGCCAACGTATGGTCGACATTGCCCAGTTCTTCGAGGGCGGCGTTCATCGTGCCAGCTACCGCCCGGCATACCGGTGCATCCTGGTTCATCGCCTCGGTGAGACTTTGGGCGATGCCCACATCTTTGGTGTACAACGCCAGGCCAAAACCCGAGGCATATTGCTTGTTGACGACGTGTTCGGGGAGCACGTGTTGCGTCACGAAGCTTTGACCCGTCGAAGCATTGAAAATATCGACCATTGTCGCCGGATCGAGGCCGAACCGTTGACCAGCTACCAGGGCTTCACACGATGCGGTGGTCGCGGCGGCCGCCACATAGTTATTCAGTGCTTTCATGGCGTGCCCGGTGCCGAGCTTACCGGTGCGGAAAATTCGCTCACTCATCGCTTCGATCACCGGGATCGCACGCTGCGCGGCGTCTTCGTCGTCAGCACCCAACATAATGGACAGGGTTCCGGCGGCGGCCTTGGCCACTCCCCCAGAAACCGGCGCATCCACCAGATCGATGTTGTGTTCTGCGAGGCGCTTGCCCAGTTCCACGGTATCGGTGGGATCTGAGGAACTCATATCAATAATGACGGTTCCGGGTTCAAGCTGTGCAGGGATACCACCGTCCCAGTCGAAGAGGGCAGACGCGACGATCTTGCTGGTCGGCAGCATCAGCACAATGGCTTCAACTTGGCTAAAGTCGCTCGAGCAAGTTGCGGCCGTGCCGCCAACTTCCTCAGCGACCGATTGCAGGGCTTGCTCATTTTGATCATAGAGCACGACGTCGTAGCCGGCTTTGGCGACATTTCGAACCATCGGACTGCCCATGGTGCCCAGACCGATGAAACCAACTTTAGGCATCTACGTTCTCCTTGCCTTCATCTTCCGCTAAGACCTCTTCGGCCAAGCGCAGCCCGTTGACCATTGCGGGGATGCCGCAATACAAGAACGAATGCAGCATGACTTCGCGAATTTCTTCTTCGGTCACACCGTTGGCCAGAGCGCCTTTGAGGTGAATTTTGATCTCGTGTTCGCGCCCCAGCGCGGTGAGCATGGCCAAGGTGATCAGGCTACGCGTCTTGTGATCCAGTCCTTCGCGTTGCCAAATATCACCGAAGCAGTACCGTGTGACGATTTCTTGTAATTTGTCGTTGAAGTCCGTGGTGTGTTCGACCTGGCCTTCTGCGCCTGCGTGGCCGAACATGTGGCGGCGCAAATTGAGGCCGGCCTCGTATAGCTCGTCTTGAATCACGGGGTCGTTCCTTCCGATCGTGGTGTGTGGTTGCCGTCCTGGCGGCTATTGCATCTGCTTTCAAGTATGACTCGCGACACAGCAGGGGTGTTTGCCCGTAGCTGCACATCGGTTGTCGAACTACGCAGACCACCTCTGCCCTTGAAACCGCGAACCAAGCCAGCCCTCGTGAGGTGGGAAACAAAAGTATGTCGTCATAGCTGCGCTTGCGCAGCCAGCGATGGAACGCCTCACGGCAAGACAACGCGGTGTACTATGATCTACGTCATAAATGCCGTGAGCACTTAGGACGCGAATTGAACTCCAAAGGAGCTTCCGTGACAACTTTCCCAGCAGAACAGCACGCAACGACACCGGATAACACCACCACGGTGCAAGGTCGTCGTGCCGAAAACTTCGCGGAGTGGAAAGCGATCATGAGCAACCGCTTCGGTAGGTTGTCGTTGTCGACATGGGCGCAACAGTTCCACGGTGAAATTCGCAGCACGGAAATTGACGGCGCCTACGTCACGGAGATCTCGGCCAGCCCACACGAGGTACAGCGCAAGGCGCAGCAAATATCTGCTGAAGATCCGACTCATCTGAAACTCAGCCTGTTGTTGAGCGGGTCGGGTCTGATGACACAGGACGGTCGCACGGCCATTCTGCAACCGGGTGATCTCGCTGTGTATGACACGAGCCGGCCCTACACTTTTGAATTCACCGATGACGTGCACGTGATGGTCATGGTGTTTCCACACAATATGCTCGGTATGCCTGCACAGATCACCCAACACGTCACCGCGGTACCCATGCCGGGCGATAGCGGTTTAGGCAAAATGGTCTCGCCGTTTTTGGAACATATGGCCACGAATCTCGACCAGCTGCAAGGCGTCAGTGGAAAACGGATCATGCACAGCGCGATCGATCTGATTGCCGCGCTGCTCTCAGCTGAGGTTTCTCGAAGCCAACTCCATAAGGACCATGAACTCCAAACTGAGGGCGACGAATATCGGTTATTCATCGAATCGAATCTGCACGATCCCGAGTTGAACTCCGAAAAGATTGCCAAGGCGCACTTCATCTCGACCCGCAAACTGCAGTATGTGTTCAGCCAGCAAGGCCAGACGGTGTCGTCCTATATTCGTGCCCGTCGCCTCGAGCGGTGTCGATTGGATCTGATGGATCCGGCATATGATTCTGTGTCGATCAACCAGATCGCCACCCGCTGGGGCCTACTGGATTCCGCGCACTTTAGCCGGATCTTCAAAACGGCTTATGGCATGAGCCCGAGCGAATATCGGCACCGTTAACCCACCGGGCTGAATTCATAAGACATCCAGCCATGCAACAAGTTATTGAGGGCTAGTGCCGCTGGTCCGCCAGCACGGCATGCGCTGCCCAAGCGCCAGGCATGCCGTGCACCCCGGCCCCCGGTGGGGTGGATGATGAGCAAATATACAACCCTGAGTCACCCATCCGGTATGGCTCAAGAGTCAGTCCACCACGTAGCAGTGACTGCAGGCCAGCCATCGATCCGCCGGCAATATCACCGCCGACGAGGTTTGGATTCCACTCTTCCAACGCTGCTGGATCCCAGACCTTTTTCTGCAAGATCTTCGATCCGAACCCGGGTGCGAAGCGTTCAATTTGCGCCTGGATCACATCGGCCACGTACTCGCGATCCTTGGTCGCGGGCTTATAGCCATAGGGAACGTGCGTGTAGGTCCACAGCATGTGTTTGCCATTCGACGCTCGCGATGGATCAGCCACTTGGGGTTGCACTACCATCACAAACGGTCGCTCAGGAATCCGGCCGGCATTGACTTGTGCTTCGGCCAAGCGAATCTCAGCCGCACGCCCGCCCACGTGCACCGTCGTTGCAGCCGCAACCCGGTGGTCAGCCCACGGCACCGGACCGTCCAGCTGCCAATCCACCTTGTACACGCCGGGGCCGTACTTCCAGCGTTGGAAGCGTTGCACCGTCGTGTCGGGCAAATCCCTAAGTTGTTTGCCCCGCATGACCAACGCCTGCGAGGGTGTCACATCCAAAATCGTCGCGCGAGCAGGGGGCAATGCGTCTAAATCCGTGACCTCGTGGTTTGTAAGAATCTCCCCATCGTACTCACGGATCAACTGCACCAATGCCTTGACCAAGGAGCCAGTACCGCCTTTGACGACCGGCCAACCGCGTGTCATGCCCAGTGCAGAAAACAACACCCCATAGGTCGAGGTAAACGGGTGACCCAGCGGCGTATTGGCGTGCGCCGCGGAACCGGTAAATAAGGCACGTGCGGGCTCTTCCCGAAACGCGGTGCGCACAAACCACGACGACGGCGGTGAGCCGAGCATGCCGAATTGGGCCATTTTCACCGGATGGTTCGGAAACCGCAACAGCGGACGCATAATTTGCTCGAGATAATCATCAATCGAGTTGACGAGCAGGCGGTGAATGAGTCGCCACGCTGTGGAGTCGATGCCCAAGCCGCGAGCGGTGGTTCGCACATCGCGGTGCAGAATCGCGGCGGGATGATCATCAAATGGGTGCGCTAGCGGGTAGTCAGAATGTAGCCATTCCAGTCCGTATTTTTCTAGCTCGAGGTGGCGGAACACCGGGGAGGCCACTCCGAAAGGGTGTGCTGCTGCACCGAGATCGACGATTGAGCCATCGCCAAAAATATCCGCTGAGGCCGCTGCCCCACCCACAATGTCGTTGCGTTCGAAGACCCGCACCTGCCAACCGGCCCGAGCGAGCATTGCCGCTGCGGTGAGGCCATTCGGCCCGGAACCGACGATATTGACGTGCGGTCGAGCCGTTGTAGACATAAGGGCTTCCTCGAAAGTATTTGGGTACGCGGGGGGATTGTATTGTCACTAATTTAGCCCAAGAAGCAACTGGCCATAAATTTGCGCCGATTCATAGCGACACTCCAGAAGAGTGCATTCGTACGAAATGACACCAGGCATGAATTTTCAACCATTTCTGAGAACCCTAGACAAGCGTGAGGAAAATCACTAGAGTGCTGATTCTAGAAGATGCATTCTAGAAAGTTCATTCTAGAGATTCTGCCCTCACGCAAGGGAAGCGAAATCCGTGAAAGGAAGAAATATGTCACTTGCAGTTGTCGCTATGTCTCACGCACCGTCATTTGGAAACGTCGATCCGGGCGGAACAATTTTTGAAGAAATCAATGAGTCCATCGATCAAGTCCGCACGTTCGTTGAAGATTTCAAACCAGACATCACGATCGCTTTAGGGCCTGATCACTTTAATGGCGTGATGTACGAAATGATGCCGCCCTTCTGTGTGGGAGCGCAGGCAAGTGGTGTTGGAGACTGGGGCACGACTGCAGGGCCACTTCCAGTTGACAGCGAGGTGGCACGTGAACTTCACCGTCTGATCCTTGAAGATGGCATTGATATTGCGCGTTCTGAAAAGCTTCAGGTCGATCACGGTGTACTCCAACCCCTCGAGTTCGTATACGGCGAGGACTTTAAAGAGTCATTCGTCCCTATCTTTGTAAACTCAGTTGGATTACCGCTGACTCCGATGAACCGCGTCCGTCTGCTCGGCGAATCACTTGGACGAGCTGCACAAGCGATGGGCAAAAAGGTTCTACTCTTCGCTTCGGGAGGGTTATCTCACAACCCACCGATCCCTGTGTGGGATTCTGCCCCGGAAGATGTTCGCGAAAACCTCGTGACATTAAATATGACTCCAGAACAGCGTGAAGCGAAAGAAACCCGCATGCTAGCAAACATCCAGAAGTTTGCTGACGGTGAGGCAAAGGCCCAACCTCTCAACGAAGAGTGGGATACCACTGTTCTTCAGGTGTTACGCGATGGCAATCTTTCGGAAGTCGATCATTGGACGAACGAGTGGTTCCATACTGAAGGTGGCAGTGGCGCCCATGAAGTACGCACGTGGGTTGCCGCGTTTAGTGCTCTCGCAACCGCCGGCCCCTATGAATTTGTCGTGGATGGTTACTGGCCAGTCGAAACCTGGGGTGCAGGGTTTGGTGTCGTTGCAGCAAGCACGGTAGGCGCTAAATGAAAACCGCACTTCCAACATTTTGGCAAGAAATCGGCGACCTCCCGCATTCGGTCAGTTACTTACAGGTCGGTGATTGGAACACCCGTGTGCTGAGCGTAGGCGAAGGAGACGACGCCATCATCCTGCTAGCGGGAACCACCGGACATCTTGAGGCATTTGCTCACAATATTCGGGCTCTCGCTGAAAACCATCGCGTCGTCGCATATGACTATCCTGGGCACGGATTCTCAACGCTGGCCGAGGATGATCTGGAAATCTCAGACTATGAGGCTCATCTTCTGGAACTTCTCGATGTTCTAGGACTCGACAAAGCGCACCTGTGTGGAGAGTCTCTGGGTGGCTGGATCGCTCTAAAATTCGCCCAAAACTACCCTGAGCGGGTCAAGACCCTCATCCTCAGCGCGCCCGGTGGACAGATGGTCAATAAGCAGGCTATGTCCAAAACTCGGCCCGTGAGCAAAGCCGCTGTCGAGCATCCTACGTTTGACAATGTAAAGCAGCGGCTGCAAGTCGTCATTCATAACCCCGAGCTCATCACAGATGAACTCGTTCGGATGCGGCAAGCAGTATATAGCCGCGAAGGCTTCGCCACTTCAATGCACCATATTCTCGCTCTCCAACGTCCCGAGACTCGATACCGAAATCGGGTAACAGAAGCAGACTACGCAGCCCTGCCGGTGCCTACACTCTTGGTCTGGACTGATCATGAACCTACCGGTGGAGTAGAAACGGGACAACGGTTCGCCGATCTGATTCCCGACGGGGAATTACTGATTATCCGCAATGCCGCGCACTGGCCTCAGTGGGAAGACCCCAGGGCATTTAACGACTACGCGGTGGATTTCTTACGCAGGAAGGGCTAATCACGTGAGTTCTACAATTGTCACCATCGCAGAGGATCTCTACACAGCGCGACAGACCCTCACGCCGATTGACCACATTCGACATCGTCTCCCTGACGGTGACCTCGATGCTGCATATGCGATCGCAGAATACAGCATCAACCGACGGATTGAACAGCAAGGACTCAAACGAGTCGGTCGCAAAGTCGGGCTGACGAATCCGATGGTTCAAAAGAAAGCCGGAGTTGACCAGCCTGACTATGGATTTGTCCTGAGTGACATGGTTTTTGAAACCGGTGTCGTGCGACCACGAGATGCATTCATTAAGCCCAAGATCGAAGCAGAGATCGCCTTCGTCCTCAAAAATGACATCTTAGATGCTCGTTTGGAAGCGATCGAAGAAGCCATTGATTACGTCACGCCTGTCATGGAACTCGTGGATTGTCGCTATCACAACTACGGCATGAGCATTCTCGACACCGTGGCCGACAACGCCGCATGTGAGGGCGTGGTGGTTGGTACGGTGCGCAAACCATACGATCGCGCCGAACTCGAGGAGCTTCAAATGATTCTGTATCGAGGCGATGAGGAGGTCACTCGTGGTGTTGGAAAGAACGTCCTGAATGGACCCATCAATGCCATTCAATGGCTCGCAGAAACATCAATTCGTATCGGTCAACCGCTACAAGCCGGCGAAATCCTGTTGTCCGGGTCAATCGGCATGATCGTCGACTGGGACCCTGACACGCCATATACCGCAAAATACACTCACGATTTCGGTTCAGTGTCCGCAACGCTGCAAACGAAGAAGGATTGCGATGTCTAATATTTCAACAGAAACTCGCGTAGAAATTGAACAACTCGTAGCCGAGCACCACTGGCTCTTAGATCACGGTCACGCCGACAAACTGTATACCCTTTATGCAGAAGATGCCGTCTCGGTTGGACCGTTGGGAACGATGGAGGGCCGTGATGCCATCAAAGCTTGGGGCGAGCGTCGTGTAACCGTTGATGGCGGAATCGTCCGGCATTTCTCTGGTGGGACCCGTCTGACTTATGAGGACGGCGTGTTGACAGGCACCACGTATTACATGACCTTCCGCGATAGTCAAAGTGATCCACTCCAGCCGGCAAGCGTTGGTGAATTCCGAGAACAATACGTTCAGGTAGATGGCAAGTGGCGGATCAAACGTCGCGAAATTGTTCCGGTCTTTGGGCAACAAAATGCTGCGGCACACGCCAAACGTCTTGCAGCACAACCAAGCGAGTAATCATGCAACAGCAAACACTACCGGCGCTCTTGCACGTCGTCACCCCGTCGATGGCGGTCGTTGAACACGTCCTTGAATTGGGATACGACGGGGTCATGATCGACTTGCAACATAGCGAGGTCGGACTTGATCGAGCGTGTGACATGCTGCGGTGTATTCCACGTGATCATCGCTATGCCTATGTTCGAGTTCCTAGTCTCGACGATGGAGATATTGGCCGTTTACTCGATAGTGGTGCCACCGGGATTGTCGCGCCCACCATTGAAACAGTCGTTGAGGCTCAAGCTCTGGTTTCATCATCAAAGTATCCTCCGATTGGAAACCGCAGTCTCGGACCTTCACGACCAGGACTCTATGTGGGGGAAGACTACTGTCGAGCGGGCAACGCAGCGGTGCAAACTATAGCCCAGATCGAGACCGCGGCCGGGGTCGAAGCGATCGACGACATTTTAGAGGTTCAAGGTCTGGATGCCTTATATATCGGGCCAGCAGATCTTGCGGTGTCCTACGGCTTGGCTGGTCGACCTGACTGGACAGACGGACCTGTTGTGGAAGCTATCAATCACGTCGTGGCCCAGGCTAAAGCTTCCCAAGTACCCGTGGGACTGTATTGCAGTGACCCCGCATTCGCGGCCAAAGAGGCTGCTCGGCTTGGACTCGACTTCGTTGGGTTGGGCATTGATCTGATGCTGATGAGCAAGCACGCTCGTTGCACTATGGAAATTTTCAAAGGAAGTCATGAAAAAACATTGTGAAGTACTCATCATCGGTGCGGGCCCGACCGGGCTGACACTGGCGAACTATCTTGGTCGCCGTCACGTGAACACTTTATTAATCGAAGCCCGAGATGAACTTATTGACTATCCACGAGCCGTTGGCATCGACGATGAATCTCTTCGTGCGATGCAAGGACTCGGATTAGTAGATGACGTTCTGGAGCATACGGTACCGGATCAACAAATTCGAGTAGTAAACGGCAATGGCAAGATCATTGCCGGGGTTAACCCATCAACTCGCGAGTTCGGCTGGCCCCGTCGAAACGGTTTTGTACAACCCCTAGTAGATCGGGTTTTGCTTGATGGAGCGCGACGTTTCGACAATGTTGAAGTGCAGCTGAGTACCGAAGCCATCGACCTGGTACAACAAGATGATTCGGTGTTGGTCACCGTCCGGCACGGTAACGAAGAAACCGTGGTACGAGCCAACTACGTCGTCGGTTGTGAGGGTGGTAGGTCGTTTACGCGACAAAAACTTGGTATTGCGTTTGAAGGAAACTCCCGTCGCAAGCGCGGTCTTGTCATTGATGTGGCCGAGGATCCTTTAGGCACGCCACATGCGGTATTCGGTGGTGACCCGAAACGTGGTTACGCAACGCTGAGTCTGCCCCACGGCATTCGTCGGTGGGAGTTCACCCTCATGGATGACGAAGACGAGTCATTGGTGGAAAGTGATGCATTTGTTTTCGAGCTGCTAAAAGACCATGTGAAAGATCCAGCGAGTTTGAAAATCATCCGTCGTAGGGTCTATACACACCACGCCCGCATCGCCTCTCGCTTTAGACAAGGCCGTGTCCTGCTGGCCGGGGATGCTGCACATGTCATGCCAGTCGTCGCCGGACAAGGATGGAACTCCTGTATTCGTGATGCTATGAACCTCGGTTGGAAACTTCCAGCAGTCGTTCACGGCCTTGCCAGTGATGAACTGTTGGATACGTATGCCGATGAACGACGTGACCATGTCCAAGCCATGGTTGATCTATCTGTGGGCATGTCGAAGCTGGTTACGAATAACAGCAAGATGGCTTCAGGTCTTCGAGACGCGGTTGCTTCTGTAATCGACCGCATACCAAAACTAAAAGCCTACCTGTCGGGCCAGGGATTCAAGCCAATGCCAAAATATACTCGTGGCGTCGTGGTGCCCCGAGTGCAGACCGATTCAAAATCTGTGCCCATAGAAAACGCTGACCAGTCCATTGTTGGCACGCTCTTTCCACAGCCAATGGTACGAACAGTAAACGAACGTGTTGTCTTGCTGGACGAGGCGACGACCGATGGGTGGCGCGTGCTGGTCTGGAATAATGACCCGACAACCTTCCTGGACACTGAGACCCTTGCACGGCTTAACCGGTTAGGAGCGAAACTCATCCAGATAGTTCCTGCCGCTCAAATGAATTGGGCCTTACAGCATGCTTCAGAGAACGTGGAAGTCATCGGTGACATTTCAGGTGTCTTGAAGGACTGGTTCCACGACCACTCAACTTCAGCAGTCGTCGTGAGACCAGATCATGTTATAGCTGCGGAAGGTTTAGCCCAAGATCTCAACAACGCTGTAGGCCAAGTCCTCAGCAACGGGTATTTCAAGTCCACTTCTGACGTATTGCCTGTGTCCTCTGCGGCAGCAGTTTCAGATATGCCATGGTCACAGTTCGTACAACTTGACGACGATACTCAAGAGCGTGGAACGCCTGAGCTGCACACTAGTTCATAACACCGCTACCTACTCGTCCCATCGATATACCTCCCGACGCATACTAAGGAACCTATCTCATGCAACCTCGAGTTTTCCGCAAAGTCTCCGCAAGCGCGATGCTGGCAGCACTCGTATTCACAGGCTGTAGCTCCGACAACTCAGCCAATGCAGAAACAGCATCCGACCAGACTGAACTCCGCGAGGTCACGCTAGGCCTCTTTCCATCCTCCACCGTGGGAGCAATTCAACTAGGAATCGATCAAGGATTCTTCGAAGACGAAGGAATCGACCTAGAAATGTTGCTTGGTCAAGGAAGCACTGCGCAATTACCCTCACTGAGTTCAGGCAGTCTCGAATTCATGATGGCCAGCCCCACGACTCCCTTGTTAGCGACCACCCAAGGACTCGATCTGAAAATCGTTGCCGGGTACGGCCAAAACCGAGCCGACATTGTCGAAGATTCCGTTGCGGTACTCGTCGGCCCAGATTCGAATATTCAGTCCGCCAAAGACCTTGAGGGCAAAGTTGTCGCGATCAACGCCTTAGGAAGTATCGGCGATATTGGGATCCGTGAAGCTATAGCCCGCGACGGTGGTGATCCAGATTCTGTAACCTTCGTCCAAATAGGTTTCAATGAGGTCGCGGCGCAACTCGAAAGCGGAGAGATTGACGCTGGGATGGTCGGTCCACCTTTCATGCAGCAGATCCTTGCTGATGGTGGCACAGTCATCTCCGATTTCATTCAGGAAGCAGACCTGGCCGGCGCCGAACTCGTCATGGTTTCCAGTGCTGCACTGACCGAGAAGGATCCAGAACTCGTGGCCTCCTTTGTCCGAGCCCTAGATCAGACGCTGGAATATGCAGAGCAGAACCAGGATGAAGTTCGTGCCTTGCTGCCAGAAGTGCTCGACACCTCCCCTGAAGCAGCCGAGAAAACAGAATTTTTGCGGTGGAGTGCCGAGCTGGATGTTGAAGCACTAGAACAATTTGCTGATCTCATGGATAAGTACGATCTCGTTGAGACTCGTCCCAATATTGAGGAGACAGTATGGGTCCAGTAAATACGCGCTCTCAACCTGAGGCCGTTGTGGCAAGTGCTCCAGCTGGACGAAACTCCACGTCTGTCACTGTCTCACCGACACCCCACAATCGATCTCGCAGTGCTGATCGGAGGACACCTGCCTCAATTGCTGCTCGTCGTCGATCGCTTTGGTTGGCCTTTGGACCACCAGTCTTTGGCACCGCAGGGATTATCGGATTTTTAGTGTTGTGGCAGATCGCCTCTACCTCAGGCTGGGTTGATGCCCGTCATATGCCGCCGCCAACGGTAGTGCTTGAGCAGTTCTTTTTAAACTTCGGCAACGCGGACTTCTGGCTTGCTACCGGCTACACCCTGCGTGCTTGGCTCCTGGGTGTGCTCATTTCAACGGCAGCGGGGTTAGTCATTGGGATCATCATCGGCTCGAGCTCATTTTTGGTTCAGCTGACGCATACCACTATTGAGTTTCTCCGACCCATCCCGGCGGTAGCACTCATCCCGATTGCAGCATTACTATTTGGTCCCCGGTTAGGTTCAGAGCTGCTGATCATCATTTACGCGTGCTTTTGGATTGTGCTAATTCAAGTTCTCTACGGGATTGCTGACCTAGATAAAGTCGCAACTGACACGGCAAGAACCATGAATCTTAACTTCCCGCAGTATGCCCGCTATGTAGTCTTTCCGACGTTGTTGCCGTTTTTGATGACCGGTTTGCGTTTAGCAGCCACAGTCTCACTCATCCTGGCGATCAGCGTGGAACTCATTGTCGGGACGCCAGGGCTTGGTCAAGCAGTCGCACTGGCACAGATTAATGGCGCCACGGCGACCCTGTATGCCTTGATCATTACCAGTGGGTTACTAGGTATTGGAATTAACACCCTGATGCGAATCATTGAGCGCAAAACACTCTTCTGGCACGAATCAATCCGAATCGGAGCAACAGCATGACCCTAGCGAAAAAGTCCTTTTTTGCCCTTGCTCTACCGCTTGCGTTAATTCTCTTGTGGTTTGGTTACACCGCGGTTTCGGATAACTTCTTTATTCCGAAACCGGCTATCCTTGCAGAGCGATTCGTACAGGTGTGGCTGTCCGATCACTTTATAACTGATGTTCTCCCGAGTATCTGGCGCCTGATGGTAGGTCTGGGGATCTCCATTATCGCCGGTATTATCGTCGGCACGATCATTGGCTCAGTCACTTGGCTTCGTTGGCTCTTAGAGCCACTCTTTGAGTTTATCCGTGCTATTCCGTCCACCATTCTGATCCCTGTGCTCTTGTTATTGATTGGTATCAACGACGGTATGAAGATCACGTTAATTGTGCTGAGTTGTATTTGGCCGATACTGCTCAACACGGTCTCTGGTGTGACTTCTGTAGATGAGATACACAAAAACACTTCCAAAGTGTTCGGACTTTCGAGTTTTTATCATTTCCGCTACGTTGTCCTACCCTCCGCATCTCCTCAGATCATGGCCGGGATACGGCAGAGTCTGGCGGTAGCGCTCATTCTTATGGTGGTCTCTGAAATGTTTGCTTCAGTAGACGGCATCGGGCATTTGACCATCAATTTCCAAAACCGCGTAGCGATCCCAGAAATGTGGAGTGGCATCGTCTTATTAGGCCTCATTGGTGTGCTGATGTCCGCCATATTTCTCTTTTTCCAGCGACGCGTACTCTCTTGGTACGAAGGCTTAAAGGAGCACCAAAATGGTTAGCACACAGTCTCAAGCACGGCTTCAAGTAGACCGAGTTCAGAAAATTTATCACGGCGGGGATGGAAACAGTTTCGAAGCTGTCCACTCTCTGACCTTTGATCTCCACGACGGGGAGTTCGCCTGTTTAGTAGGTCCTTCCGGTAGTGGGAAAACTACATTACTCAAGTGTATTGCAGGTCTGATGGAACCGACATCAGGTCAAGTTATTCTCGACGGTCAACCCGTCACCGGGCCGGCCACAGACATGGCTGTCGTATTCCAGGAATACGGTCGCAGTCTGTTTCCCTGGATGACAGTACAAGCCAACGTCGAACTGCCGCTCAAAGCCCGTGGTATTCCCAGTTCGGAACGACGTGAACGCGTTCGTTCTGCACTTGAGTCAGTCCACTTGGGCGACGCCGGAAGAAAATACCCATGGCAGCTGTCAGGTGGTATGCAACAGCGTGTAGCGATCGCCCGAGCTGTGGCCTCACAACCCAGCGTGTTGCTTATGGACGAACCTTTTGCCGCTGTCGATGCCCAGACTCGGGCTGAACTTGAAGACCTCGTGCGACACATTTGGAAAAAGCACAATATGACTATTCTCTTCGTTACCCACGACATTGATGAATCGGTGTATCTTGCCGACCGAGTCCTCGTCCTTTCCAGTTCACCGACGGTTATCCAACGGAATATTCCCATTGATCTGCCCGTAGAACGCGACCAACTCGTCACGCGAGCTGATCAACGCTTTGCAAAATTACGGACAGAAGTTTATGAGCAAGTTCAATTTGCAAAAACTAACACCAGCGCAATCGTCGATCCTAAACTTGTGAAGGAACCTGCAGCATGACCACCATGAACTCTTCTCACAACGTGCGAGATCTCTTCTGGCAGGAAGCTTTCGAGCCCATCACAGAAACCGACGACACGCTTCGCAACATCGTGGAATATGCTGAACTGCCACCCCTACTTGCCGCTTTGGCAGCTGCCACCGGAGACATGAGTGGCCTCGATGCCTCTTTGCAACCACCGCTAACCCCAATTGATACCGAAAATCATCCCCACGGTGGGATGAGTCCCGAGCAACAAGCCACCGCACGCGACATCGCTTTCCAGGGATTACAGAAATTGCGGGATGCCAACATCACACAGCTACAAAACGTTGATGGTGAGGTCCAACAACGGATCTTTGAATTCCTCACCAATGGGCGCGGTGAATGGGCCGATATGCTGCGTCACGAGTTGAACCTTCCTGCTGATAGACCTCAATCATCGCGCTGGCACTATACAACCAGAGCTTCAACTCGTGACTTTTCTGTACTGGTCGTCGGCGCAGGCATCGCCGGTCTCGCAGCTGCGTATCATCTTTCCCAAGCCGGTGTGCCGTTCACGATCATTGAAGCCAGTACCAACCTGGGCGGCACGTGGTATAAGAACCGTTACCCTGGTGTCCGTTTAGATACACCAACTTTTGGTTACTCATACTCTTTTGCACAACGCCCCGATTGGCCACACCAATTCGCTCAAGGTTCTGAGATTTTTGAGTACTTGGAAAATGTTTCGTGTTCGAGCGGTATAGCTACTCAAATCGAATACTCAACCAAGCTCACCGAAGCACGCTGGGATAACGCTGCCGGAGTGTGGCATGCTACCACCGTTAACAACACAAATGTGCCCGAAGTAAGAGCATTCAACGCAATCATTAGCGCAACAGGGCAGCTTGATATCCCGCACATCCCTGAGCTCCCTGGAGCTGAGACGTTCACCGGTATTGCCATGCACTCGCAGGAATGGGACACTACCGTCAATTTGTCGGGCGAACGCGTCGCTGTGATAGGCACCGGCGCCAGCGCCTATCAAATTGTGCCCTCCATCGTAGATACAGTCGACAGCCTTGTGGTATTTCAACGCAGCGCACCATGGATGCTACCGGCACCCAACTATCACGACAAAATGACGGAGACCTTCTCCTGGCTGGTTCGCAAAGTTCCGCATTTTGCTCGATGGTTCCGCCTCTGGGTGTTTATTCTTGGCACACCCGGTCGATTCCATACGGTACGAGCCCAACAGGACTGGGCCGGCGCCCCGTTGAGTGTCTCAGCCAAAAACCAAGAGGTGCGAGATCGGCTCATAGGTATTTTGGAGCAGCAATTTGCTGACAGACCGGAATTGTTGCAGCATGCCATCCCGAACTATCCCCCGGGGGCAAAACGCATGCTGCGCGACAATGGGGTTTGGGCAGCGGCGCTCACGGATGACAAAACCACCCTTGAGACCTCACCAATTCACCGCCTCACACCTCACGGGATTGTGACTGAGAACGGAACAGAACATGAAGTTGATGTGATCGTGTATGCCACTGGGTTCCGTCCTTCCGATTATCTAGAAGACATCGAAATCTATGGGCGTGAGGGGCAAGAAATCCACGACTTTTGGGCTGGTGACGCTCGCGCATATAACGGCATCACTGTTCCTGGGTTTCCAAACTTCTTTATGATCTATGGGCCAAATATTGGTGGAGTGGTGGCAGGGAGTCTGCACTTCATGCTCGAAAGAGCTAGCGCATACTCTCTGACAGCCATTCAACACATCATTGATCACGATCTCGCCGCCTTAGATGTTAAATCAGAGGCACTGCAGCGATTTGTGGATTGGGTCGACCAAGAGAACGAACAAATGGCCTGGGGACAACCCTATGTCCGCAGCTGGTATAAGAATTCCAAAGGTCGAGTCTCTCAAATCTGGCCCTATACCAACATGGAATATTGGCAGATTACCCAGTCGCTCCAACTCGATGATTACCACCGTATCCCTCGAGGGACCACGCCATCTATCGATTCAGTAGCTCCACCTCAAGTAGCATCTGCTTGGACGGGAGCAATTTCATAATGAAAGAAACGATCATGTCCAAGCGCAGCCACACCCATCGAGAATCGTCAAATAGCGCGCAGGCGATCCTAGCCGCGGCGTTGACGATAGCGGTGAGAGAAGGCTACGAGGGAACAACTATGGCGGAGGTAGCGCGCCGTTCTGGACTACCTGTTGGATCCGTATATTGGCACTTTAAAAATAAAGAACAACTTTTCTCAGAACTAATCGATTATTGTTTTGAGCAGTGGAAACTTGACCACCTCGACCCTTCGAACCGTGCGCTGCTTCGCAGAAGTATTGTAGGTTCTGCAGCTGGCTCAACCAATCCAGAAAACGAGCCTGAAGCGTTCTGGGTCATTGCCCTGCTTTTTGCCCTTGAACGACGCCTTAAAGGTAACCTCGCCCGCGAGCGTTACCTAGAAGTCCGAAAACAGATGTTCGAACATATGGTTGCTCGGATCGAACCTCAGATCCCCGACGCCATACTCGATGAAGATCCTGATTTCGGTCGGAAAATGGTGGTGCTGGGCCGGGCTTTGACAAATGGTTTCTATATTGCCGCGGCAGCCGAAGACGAGATTGACTTCGAAGAATTTGCAGATCTCTCAGCGTCTGCAGTCGAAGCACTTATCGATCAACGTCTCCGTTCCATTGAAGAGACGAACGAATAACACTATTCCGTCTCGGAGCGCCCGTGCCGGTTCAACAGTCTAGGTAGACCTTATGGCATTAGATGCACCAACCCTCAAACTTCTCGAACAGCGAGCGGCAAGCGCAGTCCCACCACTATGGGAGATGACACCCGCCCAGGCCCGTCAACTGCAGTCCAACGCTCGACAACTTCCCAAACGTCAACGTCCTATGCATGAGATTCATGATCATAGGATTGCAGCTTCCCTCGACGGCAATTTCCGTCTTCGCGTCTTTCAGCCCACTCCGCATCCGACCGGGGTATTTGTGTACTACCACGGTGGTGGTTGGGTATTAGGAGACCTTGAGCAGTTCGATACGTTAGCCCGCGCTATCGCTGACGAAACGAACTGCACAGTCGTGCTTCCAGAGTATCGCTTGGCTCCAGAATTCCCGTTTCCTACCGCAGTGGAAGATGCATGGGACGCGTTAACCTGGACCGTGCGTCATCTACCACAGCTAGCCAATACGCCCTCGTCGCTATATATAGCTGGCGACAGTGCTGGTGGGACACTTGCCACCGTGATAGCGCATCGGTCACATGAGCGGATGCTTTATCCCATCACACGACAATTTTTGCTCTACCCCGCCACCTCAGCAGATTTCAGTTATCCCAGTTACCACGAACCAGCCAACCAGACTCTGCTGCCTTGGCAAGCCATGAAATGGTTCTGGGATCATTACCTGCCAGAAGTAGGTCAACGCTGTCATCCCGATGCTTCCCCTATGCACATTGACCGTCTTGAGCAGTCTCCACCGGCAACGATTATCACTGCAGCCCACGATATTCTGCGTGACGAAGGAAATGCGTATGCCGCAAAACTACAGGCAGCTGGTGTCGAAGTTTCTCACCAAGTATGGCCTGGTCAAATGCACGGTTTCTCGAATTTTGTGGATGTTTTACCTGCGAGCGGCGAGGTGCTGGCTCTTATCGCACGCCAGATAGCTCCACATGCTGTTCTAAAACACACTCATTGAGCGGTAGCGTCCGCTCACCATCATGCTCACCAGGAGAGCTCATGAAGAATACGACTTTTTATGGCGTCACGACCGCCATCGCATTAGCACTGTCCCTTACCGCATGTGGCGGTGATAGCGAGGCCACCGAAAGTGACAACGAAGAACTGCGCGAAGTGACGATTGGGCTGCTGAGCATCGCCCCGAGCGTTGGTGTCGCGTACGGTATCGAACACGGTATCTTTGAAGATCACGGGTTTGACGTGAATTATGAAATATCTAGCGCAGGTGCCGCTATGTTGCCCGCGGTCTCCGCAGGACAGCTCGATTTTGGGGTCGGTAATCCCCTGTCGGTCACCACTGCCGTTGACCAGGGACTGGACATGAAAATCATTGCTGGCTATTCACACTCGCTAGCTGAAGGTGACGATGTCGGCGGAGTGGTCACGCGGGCTGACTCGGGCATTGAAACATGGTCGGATCTCGAAGGTAAAACGACTGCGGTCAATGCGGTGAAAACTCTAGGTGATCTGACCATCATGCACCTGGCCGAAGAGGATGGCGCTGATCCGGCAGCTTTGAACTTTTCTGAAATGGGATTTGCCGATATGCCGGCTCAACTCGAACGTGGCAATACCGATGCGGTGTGGATCCCAGTCCCCTTTCTGACCGAACTCATTGCTAATGAGAACAACCGTCTTGTGGGTTATTCGTTTCAGGAAACCGATCCAGGTATGGCCACAATGGTCACCTTCACCTCGGGACAGTTGGCAGCCGAAGATCCAGAAATGGTGGCAGACTTCAGTGAGGCCATGACCGAAGCGCTCGCCGCAGCTGAAGCTGATCAAGAGGGTTCCCGTGAACTGCTCGTCGAGTTCCTCGATATCCCGGATGAAGCAGCCCAAAAGCTCGTGCTTGAGCGTCTTTCAGGAGAGCTCAACCGCGAGCAGCTCATGTTTATGGTCAACCTCGCGGATCGATATGGCTTCATCGACGAGGCGCCCAATGATGATGAGTTGTTTTTCGACTAGCCCTTTTCAAATGAGCCAGCTTTTCTGTTCCTGAGCTTCTGACACAAACAGCAAGGGAGACTGCGGTTCTTGTTAGAAGCGTGTGATGCGTTTAGTTTCTATCACTCCACACCGTTGCCCACAGATGAGTCGTGATGGTGCGGCCCCGAACTAACAATCGGGGCGATCGAAGAGACCCGACGACTATCCATAGCTTGCCTTGTCCTCCATTCTTTGTGGTTGTGGGTCGTGCGACTTGAATGCTATGCCCAGGAATATTTTTCTCGGCACTCAAGGTACTGAGCGACCCTCAATCAACCGAACTTCCCCTCGAATAGCAGGTGCGCTTCTCGGAACCCCTGGGTGACCTGGGTTTTTTCTGAACAAAAGCTTGACATCTCATCGGAACTCGCCCACAATTTGGTGTTGGTGCCGTGTGCATCATCACATCCTCATATTTCAGAGAGGTAATGAGAATTCATGGGCCATGATTCCCAAGCACGAAGATATACAAAAAGACGGCGCCGACTGAGCAACCGCATCAAAAAATTGGTGAGCGTGCTCGGTTCGGCGGCTATTTTGTCCACAGCTTTTCTTGGAGCCGATGGAGCTTTGACTAATACCACCGCGACCGCTGCTCCAGGCGATCCCTTTCCTGTTGAAGAACCTGCGATCTTCATTTCACAAGGATCACCCAATACCACTTTGTACCGAGCGACCCTCGATGGAACGACTCTCGAATGGGATTTCGAAGCCGAGGGTACTGCCACAAATGTAGAGTACAACGGCATTGGTTGGAACCCGCGAGATGGATATATTTACGGGTTCGTAATCGCGAACGGCAAGTACCCTCGTGGCACGATCGTCAGAGTAGGCGAAGGCGGTGTCGTGGAACCAGTAGATATTAATGCCGCGCCAACCTACCAAGCATGGGCCGGCGCATTCCACGACAACGGTAACCTTTACGCTATTAACTCGAACGGAACGCAGATGACCTGGTTCGATGTTCAGGACGGGACCTCAGGTACCGTGAATATCACCGGTGTGCCGGCCGATATGTCCATCTGGGACTTCGTCTACAGCGATGGTTACTTCTGGTCACTTGCCAGTGGACGAATTCTTCGTATAAACCCAGAGAACGGGACTGCGACCGCGTTCCAAGCGCCCTTCCAGTTTACCTCTGGTTCAGTCGGAGCAGCCTGGCGATTCGGCAACGGCAACCTGGGTTTTGGTGAAAACAATGGAGTAATGCATCAAGTTGCCATCACCAACCCAGGCTCAGCCCAGCCCATATTTGAACTCATTTCTTCCCAGTCCACTCCAAGCCACAGCCGCAACGACGGAACGAGTGTTCCAGGACTGCCCGCCGACCTGTCCATTGAAAAGACCGGTGATCAGACGTTCATTGCAGGTGAAGAGTTCGAATACCAACTCACCGTTCGCAACAACGGACAGGGTGTCTCTAGCGGTTGGACTGTCACAGATGAGCTCCCAGAAGGCGTAACCCTGGTGGATGTCCAGGGCGAGGCCCAGTGGGACGATTCAGTCACTGATCAAGTTCGGATTAATGGCGGACGCTTAGGCATCGGCGAAGAACGCGTTATCACTTTGACTGTAACCGCAGACGATATCAACAGTGAATGTATCACCAACGTCGCTAGCATTCTGGGCAACGAAGCAGATCCAGACTCAGGCAATAACTCGGATAGCACTGAGACCTGTCAGCTCACACCGGGCCTGACGATCGAGAAAACCTCGAACGCTACAGCGGATGTTCGCGTCGGTGACACCATCGAATACACGGTGCGCGCTACCAATAACACCGAGGCCAATTTCACCGCAGAGAATCCAGCAGTTGTATTTGATGACCTTTCTGGGCTGCTCGATGACGCGGTCTTCAATGACGATGCTGTCGCGTCCATGGACGGGGACCTCGGATACGCCGAGCCACTGCTGAGCTGGTCTGGGCCCCTGGCCTCCGGGGAGACGGTCGAACTAACCTACACTGTAACTCTCCAAGGAGGCGGTGACGGCGAAGTACGCAACGTGGCCTGGGTACCAAACAATCCAGAAGATCCCACCTCACCGGTGTGTAATCCCCGCACCGACGATGGCACCGATCCCGACACTGGCGAAGCCTGCGGCCTGGTAGAGAACCTGCTGCCGAGACTCATCATCGATAAATCAGCTGACCGCACCGATTTGCCAGCTGAAGGTGAAGAAGTCACGTACACCATCACGGTCACCAACGAGGGGCCAGGCGATTACACATCCGATGCTCCTGCCACGTTCAGTGACGATCTCTCTAATGTACTTGATGATGCAAACCTGGTCGAAGAGTCGCTGAGCGCCTCAACCGGAGATCTCCTCTTCAATGCCGACGAAGAAACTATCACGTGGAACGGGGCGCTTGAAGCGAATCAAACCGCGACTATTCAGTACACCATGACGTACACCGGTGCCGGCGATCAGCAACTCGACAACCTCGTGTGTGTGCCGGGTGAAGAGATCGCTCCGGGTGCTCAAGCCTGTGACATGGTGAATATTCCAGGCTCTGGTCTAACACAATGGAAGACGGTCGAAAGCTCTGACAGCCCAGCCGTTGCTGGATCAGTGTTAACCTACACCCTGTACTTTGAAAACACAGGTCAAGCACCTGCTACCGTCGACGCCATTGACGACCTATCGCACGTTGTAGATGATGCAGAGGTCACTGCTGAACCAACAGCTGACAATGGCTTAGAAGCTCTCCGAGATGAAGAAATCATCGCCATTACTGGCACTGTCCCAGTGGGTGAAACACTTCGGGTGACTTACGAAGTCACTGTCCTACCAGACGGGCAACGAGGTGACGATGTAGCGGCAAACTTCTTGATGCACAATGATCCAGATAATCCGCCCACGGCCCCAGAAGATCCTATCTGTGAACCAATGTTTGATGAGCGTGCAGACTGCACTGCCACACCAATCGGTGTGCTGAGCTATGAGAAGACAGTTGAGTCATCTGATGATCCGTTGGTCGAGGGCTCGGAACTGACGTATTCCATTATCATCACCAACAGTGGTCAAACCACCATGGACGTGGCGCGTGAAGACGTGCTAGATGATGTCCTTGATGACACCACCTTGGTAGCAGGGCCGACCTCGGATACTGATTCGGTAACCGTCACTGACGTTGATGACAATAATCGATTCCAGATCGCAGGAGATCTTGCTGCAGGGCAAACCGCCACGATCACCTACACGGTTGAAGTCAATTCACAAGCGGATCGAGGTAACAACTCAGCAGATAACTTCCTGGTAGTGCCCGGTGAAACCCCACCGGGCGAGTGCGAGAGTAACGAATGCACGGTAACTCCGCTGCCATTCCTGGAAGTCACCAAAGATGTTGATCCCGAATCCGGGTCAACTGTGGTTGCCGGTCAACAACTGACCTACACGCTGACATTCAACAACTCGGGTGGCGCGAGAAGTGCTGTGGACTATACCGACCATCTGGTCGGAGTCCTCGATGATGCCAAGTTGATTACTCAACCAACAGCAACCAACAACCTACTCACGGCTTCTGCGGTAGCAGATAACCAGTTCACCGTCTCTGGATCCCTTGAGGCCGGTGAAACCGAAACCGTGACCTACACCGTTGAAGTCAACGACGATGGCGAACGCGAAGACAACGTGCTGGGCAACTTCCTGGTTCCAACCGGTGAAGAACCACCGGCTGAGTGTGAAGACTCACCGTGTACCACCAACCCAGTACCTCACCTCGAAAGCTGGAAAACTGTAGAAGCTGACACCACGCCAGTCAGTGCCGGTACGGTATTGACCTACACCCTGCACTTCGAAAACATCGGAGCCGCTGCAGGTACCGTAGACAAGGTCGATGATTTGACCCACGTGCTGGATGACGCCACTCTAAACACCGACACGATCACGGCTGCAGACCCGCTCACCGTATCTGAGCTGGATGACAATAACCAACTCACGATCACAGGAGCACTTGAAGCCGGGGCAACTGCTACGGTCACTTATCAGGTCACAGTCAATGCAAACGGGGAACGCGGCGACGATATCGCGGCGAACTTCCTCCTGGACAACACCCCGGAGGGTGAAGATCCCCCAACGCCACCGGAAGACCCAACCTGTGAACCTACCAACGATGAGCGTCCCGACTGCACCACCACGCCAATCGGGGCACTGACCTACGAAAAATCAGTCGCGACCACCGATGATCCGCTGGTCGAAGGCTCAGAACTGACCTACGCCATCGTCATCTCCAATACCGGTCAAACCACCATGGCCGTGGCGCTGGAAGACGTGCTTGATGATGTGTTGGATGACACCACCCTGGTCTCCGGCCCGACATCAGACTCCGAGGCGATCACGGTTAGCGACATCGATGACAATAATCGCTTCGAAATCACCGGCGAGTTAGCGTCCGGTGAGACGGCAACTGTCACCTACACCGTGGCACTCAACGCTCAAGACGACCGTGGCAATAACACCGCCGATAACTTCGTGGTCCCAACCGGTCAAGAGCCACCCACCGAGTGTGAAGATAACCGGTGTACCGTCACACCACTGCCCATGATCGAAGCAACCAAGGATGTCGATCCAGCATCCGGAACCACCGTGGTCGCCGGTGAACAGCTCACCTACACGCTGACCTTCACCAACAGCGGTGGTGCGGCCGGTGCGGTTGATTTCACCGATCACCTTTCCGGCGTGCTCGACGACGCCGAACTGGTCACCCAGCCATCGGCAACTGAGGACCTGCTCGAGGTCTCGGCTGTCGTTGACGAACAATTCCAGGTGACTGGAATCCTGGACGCAGGTGCCACAGAAACGGTGACCTACACGGTCGAAGTTGGTGCCGACGGTCAACGCGGAGACAACGTTCTGGGTAACTTCCTGGTGGAAACCGGTGAGGAACCACCCACCGAGTGCGACGGCTTCAACTGCACGACCAACCCGGTCCCGCAGCTTGAAGACTGGAAGACCGTGGAAGCCGATAACACGCCGGTGGTTGCCGGAACGGTGTTGACCTACACCCTGCACTTTGAAAACACCGGGGCTGCCACAGGCACCGTGGACAAGGTCGATGACCTAACCCACGTGCTGGATGACGCCATATTGGATATCGAATCCGTTACGGCTGATGAGCCACTGACCGTCAGCGAACTGGATGCGAATAATCAGCTGACCATTACGGGAGCACTCGGTGCTGGTGAAACTGCGACCGTGACCTACCAGGTGACGATTAATGCAGACGGGGAACGCGGCGACGATATCGCGGCGAACTTCCTCCTGGACAACACCCCCGACGGTGAAGATCCCCCAACGCCACCGACCGAGGCTGTGTGTCAGCCAGCAGATAGCGAGCGCCCAGACTGCACGGCCACACCAATCGGCCATCTGTTAGTCACCAAAGCGGTCAACGCCTCAACCGACCCAGTCGAAGCAGGCACGGAACTGACCTACACCCTGACATTTGATAACCAGGGTCAAGGTCCCGTAGCAGTGGATCACACGGATATCCTGACCGACGTGCTCGATGATGCCACGATCTCCAGCGCACCGACTGCTGACGACGACGCTTTAGAGGTCTCTGAGATTGTCGAGGGCCAGTTCACCGTGACCGGTGAACTGGCAGCGGGCCAAACCGTCGTCGTGGAATACACCGTGACCGTCAATGACGAAACCGACCGTGGTAACGACACTGCAGATAACTTCCTGGTGCCAACCGGTGAAGAACCAACCTGTGAGGAAGGTTCAGCACTGTGCACGTCCACCCCGTTGCCCAACCTCAGCGTTGACAAGTCAGTCAACCCGGAGTCCGGTAGCACCGTGGTAGCCGGTGACCAGCTGACCTACACGCTGACCTTCACCAACTCTGGTAAAGCCTCAGCACCGGTCAACTACACCGACCACCTGACCGATGTGCTGGATGATGCCGTCATCATTGACGAGCCAGTCGCCTCAACCGACACGCTGACTGTCAGTGCCATCGAAAGCGGCCGATTCACAGTCAACGGCACGCTCGAGCCAGACGCGGAAGCGACCGTAACCTACACGGTTGAGGTCAGTGACGACGGCGAACGCGGCAACAACGTGCTGGGCAACTTCTTGGTAGAAACCGGTCAAGAACCACCCACCGAATGCACTGACGGGGCCTGCACCACCAACCCGGTTCCGCACATCCAAGATTGGAAGACGGTAAATCCTGCTTCCAATACCCCGGTCGTGTCAGGTCAGGAGCTGACCTACACGCTGCACTTTGAAAACGTCGGGGCCGCTGCGGGCACCGTGGAGAAGGTCGATGACCTGACCCACGTGTTAGATGATGCTGAGGTCATTGCTGAACCGGTTGCCTCCGGTGAAAACTGGGAGGTCAACCGCGACGGTCAGCGCATTGAGTTCAGTGGTGAAGTTGCACCTGGTGCCACGGAAACCATCCAGTACACCGTGCGCGTCCTCGAAGCCGATGAACGCGGCGATGACCTGCTGGCCAACTTCCTGTTGGCACCAGACACCGAGACACCGACCGAACCAGTCTGTGAACCGACCGACGAGGATCGTCCGGATTGCACCATCAACCCGGTAGGCAATATCGTGCCGACTAAATCAGTAGATCCAGCAACCGGTACCGAAGTACGAGCAGGTCAAGAACTGACCTACACGCTGTCCTTCGAAAACACCGGCACCGGGGCCGCTGACATCGAGTACATTGACCACATGGCAGATGTCCTCGACGACGCACAGCTTGTTGGTGACATCGAAACCGACAACGGTGCTTCCGTGGCCGGGCCAGCAGAGAACCAGCTGCTGATCAGTGGCTCGGTTGCCCCAGGTGAAACAGCTACGGTCACCTATACCGTGGTCGTCAACGACTACGAAGACCGTGGCAACCACCATCTGGGTAACTTCCTGACCCTGGCAGGTCAGGAACCGCCAACAGAATGTACCGATAATAACCCGCTGTGTACATTCAACCCGGCGCCAACCGATCCACCACAGGCTGCCGATCCGGCGGATCCTCAGCCAGGCGATCCGTCACAGCCAGGTGATGATCTGGCATCCACCGGTGTGGCCGCATTCTGGTATCTCATCGCATTGGCGGTCGCACTGCTTGGATTCGGAGCACTCCTCCACCGAGCACGCAACCGTCGCAGCGAAAACTAATACAACCACCGCACTGATAATTGAATAACTTCAGGGCCGTGATTCGCAGTATCAACAGTGAATCACGGCCCTGAAGTGTTCCTACGGGATACCGTGCGATCCTGTCCTGGTGCTTGCGGGTGCTACTACTCCTGAGTCTCCGGGGGTCCGAAGTTCCGTAAGCCTTGTGACGTTACAAAGAGTCCAATGATGGCGCGAAGACGTCGCGACAGGTGCCCCTGGGCTGGGTATGCCACGTATACCCCTAGTCCATCTTCCAGTTGCTCGTTGAGTGGCTTCGGGACGACGACCCTGCCGTCGTAGGTGATATTGGTCAAGGGTCGTTGCATCAACACTGACACCCCGTGACCTCGAGCAACCAGCGAGCGCACGGTTTCCAAGCTCTGGGAGCCCCACACAACCTGTAGGTCTACGCCTGCTGCTTGTATCGAAGGCAATAAACGGGTCCGTACCGAGGGGGTATCGAGCAGGATCAACGGCACGTCGTGAAGGTCAGCAAACGTCATCGAAGACTTCGCTTCCAAGAAGTGCCCAGCGGTACCATCACATACGGTTCAGCCGGCTGCACTAACTGCCCTGTGATACCGGGTTCCAGGTGGCGTCGGTTGACGAACGCAAGATCTAATTTGCCAATGAGCAATTCGTGCTGAACCACGTGAGACAGATCCTCGCGAAGTTCCAGCTGCACCTGAGGATGGTGTGTGGAGACAGCATCGATGAGTGCCGGAAAGACAAATGGCGACAGCAGCGCATCACCAAACCGACCAAGATCAAACTGGGCGTGAGCCCAGGACACCGCGAGAATCTGGAACCAGATGTGGCTCGAGTGTTCACCGAGACACTCGAGCGGCTCACCGCCACTGGTGACGTCGAGATCGTAACCGTTGATATCGACGACGTCGTACACCGCGCACACCAGATCTCCCAGACCTTGGTCTTTGGTGAATTCGAAGAGGCCCTACGCCACTATCTGGCTGACACCGAAGCCACCGTCAGTGTTGACACCTTATTCGACCAGGTGGGCGATTCCGGTGTAGCAGCATTGATGCGCGGTGGGCGCAGTGCAACATCAGAAAAGGCCTACCACCAGGCGCTGACAGAACAACGCAGGCTGCAAAGAACGTACGTGAATCGCCTGAGCACCGCACCACTCCTCGAAGCCCAGGAGACGACCATGCTCAACGGCCGAGCGGTCCCAACGTTTGGCACACTCATGCGCCACGGCCCCATAGCAGGGACACTTGGACTGCCGGGCATATCGCTGCCCGCGGGTTGTGGAGCGACCACCGGACTACCCGTCGGAGTGGAAATCACCGCCTGCCCAGGAACAGACACGCACCTGCTCGGAGTCGGAACGGCCTTGGCTGAGGTGATGCCCAAGGTTCAAATACCTCATGCGTAAAACACCATCGCACTACGTTATCTAGCGGCAACCACAAAGGGCGCTTTCGACCGGGACTTCCCGTCCGATAGCGCCCTTTAGCATGAAACCTTTCTTGATCCAGTCGAGAGTGTTGGAGCCTACTCTGGATGCGCGGTGTTGGCGATGATGTCTTTTGCATCAGTCAGCCAGTCGATTTGGATCCACCGGTGGGATGGTGTGCCAGCGTCGTTGGGCTGATCGGGTCCCGGTGTGGAACGACCCCGTCGAACGTACTCAGCCAACAGCGCGGTCAGTTCTTCGACGATCGCTGGTTCTTGGTCGATGAGGTTCTGCTGCTCACCGGGGTCAGTCTCGAGATCATAGAGTTGCGCGGGCTCATAGCGCGTGGGTTCAGTGGCGCGTTTGTGGGCATCGGTAAAGCCATCGGAGCCGGTCGCACACGCCAGTTTCCACCGACCCTTGCGAATGGAGAGTCCTCCCCCACCCGAGGACGTCACGACATCCTGCCGGGCGGGTGTCGCTTCACCTTGCCAGACGGCAAGTTGCGACACCGAGTCCACGGCAGCAGCATCCGGAAGGTCGGCACCGAGCACGTTGGCCAGGGTGGCAAAGACATCGGCGTGGGAAATGAGGTGCTCTGAGGTGGTATTCGGTTCAATCATGGCTGGCCAGCGCACGATGAAGGGTTCACGGTGTCCACCTTCCCACAGATCGGCTTTCGAGCCACGCCACCCGTTGGATGGATCATGCCCATGGCGGTTCAGGTGTGCGAAATCGGCAACCGGTGAGGCCCCGTTATCCGAGGTTACGATCACCACGGTGTTGTCAGCTTGTCCAGCTCGGTCGATGGCGTCGACCAGTTGGCCTACGTAGTCATCAAATTGTAGGACGAAATCACCGTAGGGTCCTGCTCCGGAGCGTCCTTGCCACTGTGGGGCCGGGACCAATGGCCCGTGAACAAGGTGGGATGGCACGTAAAGGAACCATGGGTCCTCTCCGGCCAGCATGTTGTCGAGGACTTCGAGGGTTTTGCGTTGGAAATCTTCAGGTAGTTGTTCGACGTTGAAATCATCGGCCATCGGTCCGCGCTGCGTTTGTGTCTGGTGGGCGGCAGAATGCCGGTCCAGGTGCCACTGGTCGCCACCCATGCGCGTCGGTGCATCGAGTGCTTGACCATTTTCGATGTAGACAAACGGCGGCTGGTCGTGAGAGGCCGGGGTGATGAAAGAGTAGTCGAATCCCAATTGATTGGGTCCAAACGTGATGGGTTGGGTGTAGTCGATGTCGGTGCCTTCGACTTCCCACCGGTCTTTGGCTGCAAAATTCCCCGCCCGCCCAAAGCGGCTGGCGGGTATCGGGTGTTCTTCCGGGTCGATCCCGAAACCATTCAGATCGTCGCCGTCTTCGCGTAACTGCCAGTCTAAACCTAGGTGCCATTTGCCCACGACCGCGGTGGTGTAGCCACGTTTGGAGAGGAATTGGGCGAGCGTGAGACGATCCTTTTCGATCAGTGCTTCCGAATCTCCTGGGAGCACGCTTTGTTTGAGGCGGGAGCGCCAGTTGTATCGTCCGGTCAGCAACCCGTACCGAGATGGTGTGCACAGCGCACTGGTGGCGTGCGAATCCAGCATACGCATCCCCTGTTGCGCGAGCCGATCCATATTCGTTGTCCGCCACGCAGCGTCGGGGTTAAAGCACGAGACATCTCCCTGCCCGAGATCATCAGCGAAAATAAGTAGGACGTTTGGCCGATCGTAGGCCGGTTGCTTTGCTGTACTGTTCATACGAATTCCCTCTTGCTCCCTACACACCAGACAAGCCGCTCCGATCACCAGATCTGGAGCGGCTTGTGCTATTTGCATGCTGCATATTGACTGCGAATTAATCTAGCCCACTCAGTTGTAGTCCAATACCCTTGAATGTGCGATCGTCACAAGTAGGTTGCGTTATTCCTCAATAATCTCGCGACGCTCTTCGACAGGGACAACGCGGCGACGACGTGCCGAGGCGTCCATAATCAGATTGATAACCAGCCACACAGCACCGGCGATCATACAGATCAACCCGATGAGGCTAATGTCGACCGGTTGCACTTCGACGTTGACTGCAAAATAGAGGATGGCTCCGAGAACTATGAGCCCAATTGCTCCGCCGTATCTCATCTTGAAACTCCTTGCGTCGAAACCTTGATCAGCTTGATTGCTTCAACACTAAACCTCTCATTGACTGAACGAAAGAGCCTGCCGACAGGCTAATTGCGCTCGAACAACAAATAGACCGACTGCTACCATCAGCATGTGTCTTACCACCGCAAATAGAGGGAGCTATGCCACTTACATCTAATCAACGCTCTTTCGATAGGTTCGACGTCAGCGACCGTTCAAGTTTCGCACCGTTTGTGCAGGGTCGAAGTTCTGGCATCTATATCTTCGAGTTCACGAATGGGCAGTTCTATGTTGGACAAACACAGAATTTCGCGAGGCGATTTCCTGCCCATATACGTGGCAGCAGCCATCACCCAGCCTGGAGTGACATCACTCGCCTTATGATCATGGACGCGGAACCCGAAGACCTCGATGAACTTGAGAAATACTTCATCCGAAAATACAAAGAAAACGGTCACTCACTGCGCAATAAAGTCTTCAATTTCGGGTTCGAAGGTCCCAGCGCATTAGACACCGAAGTCCCCATCATCGACCAAGAGCATTGGGCGAATGGCGTCTCCGACTACGACATCACTGATATCCGAGAGGCAGCCGACCGTCCAGTCGAGGGGCACACGAAACTACATCGAAGCCCTGAGGGCAAACTTCCCTGGCTCGCTCAGGTTACCGATGACGAAACATGGCCAACCGTGGCTGACGCCGTCTGCGCTGATGCCGGAGAAGTCATCGCTCGCGCAATTCCAGAAGCCGTCGAGCTCGAAAGTATTTATTGGACCCTTTCGGATTATCCCAGTACCGTTGGCGGACGACTGGCCACTCTCAACGTAGGCGTCGTTGAAGTCCTTTACATTCCAAAAGCCCCATTCCAACTCACCCGAATCGACGGTACGCCCGCTGACGTGCACCTGAGCTGTCTCAACATGATGCCCGGGACGCTAACGGAGAACGGTGTCATTCACGAACAATGGATACAAAACCCACCGGTCGTCCCCTCATTTATGGACTCACCCTCATATCGCGTCGGGCCCGTAGACCGGCTTGCCGTACCCACAGGCATGATTGGTCAAGCTCTGGATCGTCCCGAGATCCTTCAAGGGGTACGCAAATTCTGTCTGGACCTGATGCGATCGAATCAGTCTGGGATATTCCGCAGATGGCACTCACGTGAACTCGCACGACGAGCCTATGAAGAACACATCTGGGTCACTGAAGGAGGCGGCGAATAACCTAGGACAACTGCAACTGCTCTGTCACAAAGGAGTGAGTTCCAGACTCATCTTTCCAATAGACGAGTGTCTGCTTGCTGTCCTGAACGACGGCGGGAGCGTCAAGCTCTCGACGCGTCTTCTCGGTAGCTTCAATCAGCGAGTGGAAGCCCTTCATGATGGTGCGTTCGCTCTCCATAGTCGTTGTATAGGCCGACCGCAGCTGTTCCAACGTGGTACCGCTTGAAGCACCCCGATTGCCAATAAGATTCGCTAAACGACCAGCAACGTTCATATCCTCAAGGTCAGCTTCTAACTCCTCAATGCGTTTCTTCAAGAGCTGCGAGCGCTCCAGCATCTGTGTCCAGAATGCTGTGCTGTCATCAATTTTCTTCTTCAGCATCTCGACGGTGGAGCTGACCGATTTCGGGTTTTCCTGCATATCAACACAAACTCGGAGATATGAAATTCTGAGATCCAGGAATGACGACAACATCGCGCTATGCGCATCATAATTAGCTTGTTGTACTTTTTCCGGTTCTTCAACGTTCATGTCACGCTGCGCTTCGACAAGATGCCGGAATCTGACAGCGAGGGAACGGACATCACGCTCAGCCAAGCTCAAACGAATGAGCATGTCTTGGGAGAACTGGCCTTCGAGTTCGTACTGGCGGTAGACCTCGTCCACCACACCAGAGGCAGCTAAGAGCTCACCGGCGTGGGTAGCTTCTGCTCTGGCGATGACCGTGTCTAAGGTGTCTTTGATTCGATCGAGTTTGCGATCAACTTCTTGGAATTGTTGCATCATCATGGCAGTTTGTAGAGTTTGCAGCGCAACGATCGGAGCTACAGTCGGCAACGAACTGGCAACCGGGATAAAGGGCGCTTGACGGATGATGCCGTTTGGTCCCACAACTGCGGACAGAAACTTGCCTCCGCCTTTCAGCTGCATCAGCGTAGAGGGGTTGGCAGTGGCCATAAATAATGACGACGAAAAGGATGAAGACAGACCCGTGGCAGCAAGCGACGAACCCGCAAATGCAGCAGACATTGCTCCCTGGGGTGCCACCGCACGGGCATCAGAGGCATAGTTGCCAGTTGTCAGATAGGCCTCATGCATGCTGGAAACCATAAGATCCCGCAGCTCACCTTGAAATTCGAAAACGGCAAGCTCTGAGCCCTTTTCTCCAAGACTACGGACCTGGACTTCTTGAGGCTCAATTTCAATATCTGTCTTGACCATATCGACATCTTAGATGACCCACTTAGCCAAGCCTAGATTTGACTTCGGCTAGGCCGAATACGTCACTATTCGCCAAGAACCCTTACACTGCGCTCCGCAAGACTAGACAGACCCGTCCGTAAAATACTTCTGCCATTCGGTTCCTACACTGGCCAGCTGTAAACGGTGTCGCACCTCGCGGTTCAGCGGACTATCCGGGTTGTGCACCTGGTTGTAGAAATCACTGGCATCAGTCTCGGCCAGCAATTGAGTTTCTACCTGCGCTGGAATGGGCTGGACGTCGACGGGAAGGCTGATGGAGAATTCAACAATAGCGCCCTCCTGGGTATCAACATAGCGTGCTGACGGAAAATGGTGCTGCACCACGTCTTCCAGGGCTGCGGTTCCGCGCGCTTCGATAAACTTCCGACGCTTGCGCCATCGGAGCTTGGACGGTAAGTAGCTATCGAAGAGGATCCAGGTAATCAGAGCCGCAGTATGGGTCCCATCAGTGTTGTTGTAGATTTCGAATAATTCATAGGGACGATTGCCATCAGTTGGATACGAGGCCCACTCACCGGATGGTATGTGAATTGGTTCATTTTCTAACTGCATGTCTGAGTATCACTCTTTGCTATGTACTATCGATTCCCGTGGGCTCACCACGGATGCGCCGCAAGAATCCGAGCATACTCACGCATCAGCGCCGTGGGAACATGTCGTTCCTTGCCCGTCTCCGCATCAATGGCCTGGGAGATGTTCATAAAGATCACCACACTAGCGTCTGACTGCTCGTCGTGCATCACCAAGGACGTAAAGCCCAGTCCTTCACCGGTATGGCCCCACCAGCCCACGATTGACCCGATGCCCAATGCGTACTCATCGTATTCGGGACCTTCAGACAGTGGTTCGCCGACCAGTCGTTCCTCATGTAATTCTGGCGAGATTAGTTCTCCGGTGGCCAGCGCTTTCGCCCAGACTGCCATCTCCGTAGTGGTGGAGATCATCGCACCCGATGCACCCATGGCCGAGAAGTTATTGAATATGGGCGCTACCTCGCCCTCTGCGGGTTGGTGACCTTGTGCATGTGGGCTCACCCAGTCGTCTTCCGATTCGGCATACACGGTATCGGCCAGGCCCAGTTCCTGAATAATGCGCTGATCAATAACCTCAGCAATCCATTTACCGGTGACTTCTTCGATCACCACGCCGAGCAGATTCGTTGCAGTATTCGAGTACACATGGTCGATACCCGGCTCAAACTGGGCACCTTCTGCCAAACCGTAACGGTTGAGCGCTTCGAGGGTGAAGGACTGCGACGGATTACCCATCAACACGTGAAGGAATGATTCCGATCGAGTGTAGTCCCCTACCCCACTGGTCATATTGGCCAACTGGTGCAGAGTGATCTCACCACCATTTGGTACATCGTTAACGTACTGATCGATAGTGTCTTCGAGACTGACCTCGCCTTCATCAACGAGCTGGAGTAGTACGGTGACAACGACCGATTTCGTCACGCTACGCAAAGGCCAGGCCATACCGCTTTCGATGGGATCCCCAGATTCCAGGTCGGTCACACCTTGCTCGGTTGACCACATTCCCTCGGGTGCTGCCACCAGAACTTCGGCGCCGGGAACCTCGTACTGCTCCATTATTGAAATGAGTTTTTCATGTAACGATTCTTGTAACGATTCCTGGAGAGTATCGGGAAGTGAGCTGACGCTTGGAGGTTGTGACTGAGTGATGGGTTCGAACGAAGTAGTGGACTTCGTATCCGGCTGTGTAGTCGAACACCCTGCGACCAAAATAAGGCCTGGCATTAGGAGACTCAGGACACGAAGCCACGCTCCATGGCTCGTTTTCATATGCCATATTGTACTTTGTGGCCTCAACATTACCCAGGCTGAAGTGGATTCCGTCCCTCAATATTTGGCTCAGATAGTGACTTTTTTGGTCTGATCATGATGCTGGTTTTGAAACAACCCAACTATCCAAAACATCAGTAATCGTTGTGACTGTGGTCGAGGATTCTGACTCTTCCGTGCCCTCGCGGTCACCGTGCGACTGGAAGCGTGGAGCGGGTGTTCCAATAAGCGATCCACCCTCACTTCGAATGATCGACCTCCGGGCGGCGATGTGTTCATGCCGGTGGGCTTCCTCGATGGAAAGGACCGGAGTGACACACGCGTCGGTGCCGCCGAATATTGTTGTCCAGTGATCACGATCATTGGCAGCGAATCGAGCAGCAAGAATGTCTGCTAGTGCTTTCCAGCAACGGGGGTCGTTCCGGTCGGGTAGCTCTTCTTCATCCAGCCCTAAGCCAGCAAGTAGTTGACTATAAAAAGGAGGCTCGATTGCGCCCACCGCTACATAGCCTCCGTCTGCACATCGATATGTTCGATAGTAGGGTGCGGCACCGTCAAGAAAGTTTGTTTCGCGTGTGTCATTCCACATGCCTTTCGACATGAATTCCAGTATTTGTTGGATGAGTACGCTGACACCATCGACCATGGCAGCATCAACGATTTTGCCTTCACCAGTACGTTCACGTTCATACAGTGCGCTCAGGACGCCCACAACAAGCATCATGGAGCCACCGCCATAATCACCCACCAGATTCAGTGGTGGCATTGGCTGGTCTGTCGTGCCGATGGCATGCAGCGCTCCAGTAAGTGAAATGTAATTGATGTCGTGACCTGCTCGTTGAGCCATCGGACCGTGTTGGCCCCACCCCGTCATGCGCGCATATATTAAACGCGGATTCATAGCAAACGTATGGTCTGGTCCCAACTCAAGCCGCTCCATCACTCCCGGACGGAAACCCTCGACCAGAACATCAGCATGCGATATGAGGTCGAGTATCTCATATCGATCAGACTCCGATTTCAGGTCTACTTCGACGATGGAACGTCCTCGCAGCGTGTGTTGAAAAGCCTGGTGATCGATGTTGTTTGGACGTTCAATCCGTACAATATCCGCCCCGAGGTCAGCTAGCACCATACATGCATGAGGGGCTGGGCCGAGGCCAGCAAATTCAACTATTCGTACGCCTTCCAATGGCTTCGTCATCCTACTTCTCCAACACTGCTAAACGATGTCACCCAGATGACTCACCGTGCGGTATTTGCAACCCGCACAACCGGTGTCATCTAAGGCACGTGGACTAAATGTATTTCTCGTGCCATAAGGGGCGGTCTTGTCACTTCTCAGCAATAAGACCGCCCCTGGATTCTCAATGGGAACAGTAAGTTCAATAACTAATTACATGCGGCACAGCAACCTGTTTGAGCCCTTCGAGACCAAACTCCAGGCCGAAACCGGATCGTTTGATCCCACCGAACGGAACCCGCGGATCGATAGCACCATGTTTATTAATCCATGTGGTTCCGGCTTCAAGACGGGCGGCAACTTGCTTACACTGTTCGAGATCAGTGCCCCATACCGAGGACCCCAATCCGACATCAAGCGCGTTTGCCCACTCGATGGCCTGCTCCAGACTGGAATATTTGATAATCGGCAGCGCCGGTCCAAACTGTTCTTCCGTCACCAATGGGTTGTCATGAGAAATATCTGCAACGAGGGTGGTTGGGTAGAAATAACCGGGTTGTTCGCTATCCGGATTGCCACCAATCAAGATGCGAGCGCCATCGTCTTGAGCAGCTTGGACTAAATTGGCGACGATGTCATATTGCTGCTTATTCTGTAGCGGCCCCAACACGTTATTTTCGTCCAGCCCAACGCCCATAGGAGTCGACTGGGCGACTTTGACAAGCTCATCACAGACTTGGTCATACAGTGTTTCGGAAACGTACAGCCGTTTCATGGCCGCACATGTTTGACCAGTGTTGATAAATGCGCCCCAGAAAAGGTCTTCGGCGATGGCACGTGGGTCGGCATCTTCTAAGACGATCCCGGCATCGTTGCCACCAAGTTCTAGCGTGAGACGAGCTAGCGTATCGGCAGCGCTGCGCATGATCGCTTGACCAGTCTTTGTCGAACCGGTGAACATCAGCTTGTCGACATCCTCGTGAGATGTCAGCGCAGCACCAATAACGCCGTCTCCTGGAACAACCTGGAGTACGTCTTGGGGAAGTACCTGCTGTAACACATGGACGAGGGCTTGGACTGATAATGGGGTATATTCTGATGGTTTCAGTACCACGGTATTGCCCATTCGCAGTGCTGGAGCGAGTTGCCAAATGGAGATCATCATCGGCCAGTTCCATGGGCCTACGGCTCCGACGACTCCGACGGCCTTATAGTGCAGTTCAGCGGTGCCCGACTCGTCGTCGACGAGTACCTCTGGTTTCAGCTCGAAGCTGGCGTTAGCTCGTAACCAGGCAGCGCAGGCTCCGACTTCGAATCGTGCATTCGGACCGTTGAGCGGTTTCCCCTGCTCACGAGACAGTAGCTCAGCGAGTGCTTCAGCCGATGTTTCGATCGCGTCTGCGGCTTGATTCAGCAGTTCCACACGTTGGGCATGACCACGCGCTTCCCATGCAGGTTGAACTTTCCTTGCCCTTTGTACTGCATTATCGACCTCGGCAGTCGTGGCTTCCCGGGTGCGCCCGATAAGTTCACCGGTCGCGGGATCAATGATCTCTCGGCCTGTGGGCTCATCGATGGCAGCGAGAAGTTGTTGATAGGTTAGCGTAGTCAACGTTGTTTGTGTCATGTTCAGTCCAATTCAATGCTCTAAGCCGAGGCCAGTTATTTTTGTGCTTGCCACTGGTCTACACAGGTCACGGCAGCGTCGATGGGGTTATCTTCGGAGACGTGAGATTCGTAGCTGGCTTGGTACGCTTCCAGATATCCTTCTGGATCTTCGAGGCCAGAGTCAGCGGCCTGTTTCAACCAGACCGATTTACCAAGATCCCCTGCGGAAGCGCGCCATTCTTCACTCGCTGCGTCATCCCAGCGGTCGAAATTTTCTACTGTGGTGGCGTCCATCATGCCCTGACATACGTCAGCGACGGCTTCGTTGTACGTTTCAGTGAGCAGCCCGTTGTTGAACTCGGCACTTGCTTCATCAATGACGGTCTGGAGGTCTTCAGGCAGCGCGTCAAATGTTGAGGCATTCCACCACATGGCATAGGTGGAGTACTGGCCGAGTCCCGGGTCGGTCCAATAGCCCACTTGCTCGTTGATCTTATATCCGGTGGCGAAGTCTAATGCGGAGGCCACTGAGTCGATGACTCCACGCTGGAGGCCTTCGTATGTTTCGCCCGCCGTAATGGCGTTCATGTTGACGCCGGCGTCTTCGAGAACAGCTTGAGTTGCTGGTCCGGAGGCTCGCATGGACAGCCCTTTGAGGTCATCGATGTTTTCTACCGGTTCTTTCGATCCGATAAACAGGGTGCCCACCGGCCAGGTAGCGGCATAGTGAAGGTTATTTTTCTCCATCATGGCCATTGCCTGGTCATTAGTAGTGTGCATTTCATGCAAGGCCGCTGATGTTGCCTGGATGTCCGGGCTGAGGAACGGGACGCCGGCCAGCGTTGATGTTGGGAAAACGTTAGGTGTGTAGTCTGGTACGCTGACACCAAAATCAGCGCGACCGTCGCTGACGCACTGCGCGACTTCAGCCATTCCACAGAGCGCTTCGAAAGAAGTTCTATCGAATTCAATGCGCCCATCTGTCCTATCTTCAATGAGATCTAGGTAGGCTTCGTAGACCACCGCGTGAGGAGTACCTTCAAGTGCCGCATTGGCCACGGTGATTGTTGTAGTTCCTTCGGCACTGCTGCCTTCAGCACCAGAACAAGCTGATAGTCCGAGAAGTGCGGCAGCTGCTGCCGCAGCGACTTGAGTGAGGCGGGACGGTCCTTTTCGGTTGAACATGGTCTTATCCTTAAAATTCGAGGGTGCTATTGAGTAATGAGCGTGGAGCCCACACGTTGAATCCATGAATGGTCAACGTCATCTAGTGAAGAGGGGCGCCATTGTGGGTTGCGGTCCTTGTCCACGATGTGTGCGCGCACCCCTTCTTGCATGTCGGGGGTGTCAAACATCTCTCGACCGATGGACAGTTCCATGGCCAGAACTTGAGACAGGTCATTGAGTTGGCCTGCCCTGCGGTATGCGAAATATGCCATCTCTAATGCGTTTGGAGACATCTGTCGGATCAGTTCCGCTGCTTTGGTGGCTTCGGGTTCCTCGCGAGTGTCGAGGTTGCGAAGGATCTCGGCAACGGTATTGCCAACATATGCTTCATCGATCCAGGAGCGCTGGGCGAGTAACTGGCTGGTTGGGACTGCTGCAGCAAACTGGTCGATAATCGAGGCAACCTCGTCGGTGCCGTGCAGGAGCTGTTCTTTGAGCGCTTCGAGATGGTGTGATTCGACGTAAGTATCGGAGAATCCACATGCAATGGCATCAGCCGCCGTCATGTCCCCTGCGGTCAGACCGAGGTGCAAGCCGAGACGTCCCGGTGCTTGAGCCAAGAGCAGTGAGCCTCCGACATCAGGGATGAAACCGATTCGGGTCTCTGGCATGGCCAGGCGCGTACGCTCAGTAGCGATCCGGTATTCTGCGTGCGCTGAGAGTCCGACGCCGCCACCCATGGTGATTCCGTCTTGGAAGGTGATGATCGGCGCGGCAGATTGAGAGATTCTGCGGATGATGTCGTGTTCTTGGATCCAAAAGTCTGCCATCTGATCGCGGTTAAAGCGCAGGTTCATGGTGACGTCGCCGCCGGCACAGAACCCACGTTCACCCGCAGCATCAATAAGCATGATTTCCGCTTCACCGTTTTCGAGCATGGTCAGTGCCTCTTGAATAACGGTCAGCATGTCGGTGGTCAGGGCATTGATGGCCCGTGGGCGGTTCAAGGTGACCCGAAGACCTCGTCCTTCACGGCTGAGCAGGACATGTTGTTCTTGGTTACCGGATACTGTCATTGGTTCTTCTCCACTTCGTAGGCGCATGAGGCAAATCTCGAGGATGAGTTAGTTCAGGAACCATTGCTTATATGCAAGGGTGTGATCGACGTTGCCAAGCTCATCTAATGTGGTGCTGAAACGGTTTTCAACTGATTTCAAAACTGGCGTCTCAAGGTTCAACGAATCGGCGAGCTTAGCTGCGATCTGGATGTCTTTGGTAATGAGTGGCAACGCAAAACCACTCGAGAATTGTCGTTGGACAATGTGTGGGCCTGCAACATTGGTCGAGTTCCAGGATTGACCGGTGGAAGCTTCGACAATATCCAACAGAGTTTGTTGTTCTAGCCCGAACTCCTCACCAACCGCTAGGGCTTCTGACAAAGATGCAAAAGCGGTTGCAGCGATATAATTATTGAGCGCTTTCGCAGCGTGGCCACTCCCCAATGGCCCAGTTTGGCGAATCACCCGACTCATCGCTTCGATGACCGGTGTTGCTTTATCAATCGCGTTCTGATCATTCCCGCCGAGCATGATCGCCAGCGTGCCATCGGTGGCACCTTGGATACCTCCAGAGACTGGAGCATCGACCATCTCAACCCCGAGCTCCACCAGTCGTTCACCGGTCAAGACAGTGTCTTTGGGATCCGAGGAACTCATGTCTACCACGACCGCGCCGCTCTTGAAGCGCACCGGGTCTTCTCCATCGTTGCCAAACAGCACTGTAGCCACGATCTTGCTGGTGGGAAGCATCATCACGACGACGTCGCAATTGGCGAGATCTTCGCGTGTACCAACAACGCCACCGGTTGTCTGAGCCACTGAGTTGACGTTGTTCGCGTCAGCATCAACCAGCACCAATGGGAAACCGGCTTTGGCAACATTGATTGCCATAGGTCCGCCCATATTGCCAAGGCCAACAAATCCGACTGTGAGTGTATCTGTCATCATCAATCTACTTTCTGACATGTCTTACGCTTCGTGCTGTGCGGCCATGGAAGCGGCTGCTTCACCGTCGAGTTCAGTACTGATGCCGAGGTCTGCAAAAACCTCATGCATGGCTCGAACTCCTTCCACCGCGGTGGGGATGCCGCAGTAAAGCACTGAGTGCACAACGATTTCCCGAAGCTGAAGCGGGGTTACCCCGTTTTGTAACGCTCCGCGCATGTGAACGCGGATTTCATGTGATTTCCCAGTGGCCAGCAGCATTGCCAGGGTGATCTTGCTGCGGTCTGCCAATTCCAAGCCGGGGCGTTGCCAGATGTCACCGAAGCACACGCGAGTTACGTAGTCTTCTAATTTGTCGTTAACATCCGTGGTGTGATCCACGATGTCATCTGATCCGCCTGGCCCGAACATCGTGCGGCGAAGTTCTATTCCAGCGTCAAAGTGCGCGTCTTTAATTCCCATGAGGGAGGTCCTTTCAAGTTGAAGTGATGCTGTTGCTCTACGCGAGGGGGCTGACTGGCGCGTGCGCTAACGTGGCACCGCCGGTCGCATAGTTGGCCACGTCAGCACCAACGGCAATCCCCTCGGGTGAGCTCAGCGCGGACTCCATGGCTTCCCGGGATTCAAAAACGGCTTCGAAGATACCCCAGAACGGGGCGTCGCCTTCCATGCCGTTGAGACCCAGTGAAAATTCAGCTGAGATGACGCCGGGGAGTTGTCTTGCTAGCGGCAGGTGAGTGGATCGGTAATAGTTTTCAAAAGCTGCAGGATCTTCGGGTTGTCCATAGAACACGAAAAGTTTTTCCATAAGGTCCTCCAAGGGCGGGCGGCATTATTTGCCGATAAAATTCGGAGCGCGTTTCTCATTGAATGCAGAGACGCCTTCGGCAAAGTCATGTGACAGCGCGTAAGTTTGGTTTGCTTCGATTTCCAATGCCATGGCGGTGGCTCTGTCATCGATCTGTTGGCCTTGCCTCACCAGGCGTTTGATGTGTTGCAGGGCCAAGGGGCTTTTCGCGGCAAGATTGTCAGCAATCTGTTGTGTCCGACTATCAAGTTCTTCTGGCGCTGTGAGTTCGCTAAACAGGCCAGCCTCGCGCAGGGCTTCGGCCGTGAGGCGTTCACCGCTATAGAGCACATACAGTGCAAGGCCTCGCGGGATGCGACCGGGCAACAATACGGAGCTGCCGCCGCCTGGGATAGCCCCAACATTGGTGTGGCCATCTCCGACTTTGACGTTGTCTGCAGCAATGGCAAAATCGCAGGCAAGGATCAGCTCTAATCCCCCACCCATAGCTGTGCCGTTGACCGCTGCGATAACGGGCGTTGGGAATTCAGCGATACGAACTAGTAGGTGTTGCAGCCGCTCAAGAAATGGAATCGAATCGCCAGGTTCTTTGCCAAAGGCGCTCAAATCGGCTCCAGCACAAAAGGCCCGGCCCGCGCCAGTGATAGTCAAGACTCGCATCTGGGTTTGTTCCGCACGATCAAGAGCCTCGTGGAGTTCTTGGATCATCCGGTCACTAATAGCGTTGAGTTTGTCCGGCACATTCAAGGTGATGGCCATGACGTGGTGATCTTCGTCGACCTGGAGAGTTTCAAAAGTAGACATCAAAAATTCTGCCTTTCAAAAGATGAGGATGTTTAGGCTGCTCGGTTCTTGACGTGTGACGAACCAAATGCGGCCCGAGCGATGATCATTTTGAGGATCTGTGGTGTGCCCTCAGCAATTTCAAGTCCTTGCATATCCCGGTTCATCTGCCAGATCGGGAGATCTTCGGCATAGGAGCGTTGACCGTGGAGAACCATGACATCACGCATAGTGGCGACCCCAAAATCTGCCGCGAGATACTTGGCCATGGCCGCTTCAGTAGTAAAAGGTTTACCTGCGTCTTTGAGACCAAGAACGCGGTAACACATCATGCGAGCGGCCTCGATCTTCGCTAGATGTTCGGCCACCACGAAGGTGTAGCCTTGACGGGTGGAGAGCGGTGCCCCAAAAGTCTCGCGTTCTCGGCCGAATTCCACGGCCATTTCGAGTCCGGTCTTGGCAACGCCGACGGCCAACAGCGCGAAAATCGCACGCGTATAGTCGAACGTACTCATGACAATTTTGTACCCGGCGCCAGGAGTACCGATCACATGTGCGTCTGGAACAAATACATCGTCGAGCTCGTATTTGCCTCGTCCTGTCGGTTTGAAGCCCGAGGCCTGGATTCGGTCCCGCCAAATTCCATCTTGATTTAGAGGCACAAAGAAGGCTCCGAAATCATTGTGTCCATCTCCTGTTTTGGCGATAAAGATGGTGGCATCAGCAACAGCAGCAAAGCCAGATGATGTTTTGCTTGCGGTAAGTTTCCAGCCACCCTCAACTTTGGTGGCCCGTGATTGAATGCCTCGTGCATCAGAACCAGCCACAGATTCGGTCAGGGAAAAGGCAACAACTTTTTCGCCCTGCATCGCCGGTTCTAACCACTCATCGCGCAATTGCTGGCTACCGAATCGGCCAATCAGCTCATGAGTACACATCGCGTTGAATACGGAGAAACCTACGTGTACATCGCGACGTGCGATTTCTTCGAGCAGGATTCCTGTGGTGACCGCTTTTTCTTCTCGACCGCCGACTTCCCGCGGAACAGAAAAACCCAGGTATCCGCGATTGCCGAGCTCCCGGTAGATCTCCGGGAACCACGCCGTATTTGAGGCACGCTCGTGAGCGGTGTCTGCAATTGATGCAGCAAAATCGGCGACTTCTTGACGGAATTGTTCCTGCTCGGGTGAAAACTCAAACTGCGCTGGAGGCGCTTCAATGGCAGGGGCATCTTTGAGTGTTTGCGTGTGGTTCATGAGACTTTGCGCTCCTGGTCGGCCCAGAACTGGGATTTGATATCGTTCTTGCGAACTTTTCCTGTGGGGGTTCTGGGGAGATCTGTATAGAAATAAAAGTGTTTCGGAGTTTTAATGGGACCAAGTTCTTCCCGGCAGTACGCCCTGAGTGCGTCTTCGTCCACGACCGCTCCCGGTGCAGTTTCAACGGCGACGGTGACAGCCTCACCCCATTTTTCATCTGGGATACCAAATGCTGAGCACTCCTGAATTCCGGGGTAGGCCAGCACGACGCGTTCAACTTCAGCAGAGTAGATATTGAATCCTCCGCTGATGATCATGTCGCGCAGCCTGTCCACGATATAGACGAAGCCATCTTCATCCTGATATGCCAGGTCACCAGTCATGTGGTAGTCCCCGACTTTTGCGTTCTTCGTTTGTTCTTCGTCGCCGTAATAGCCAGGAGTGACCGCTTGTCCATTGATGCCGATTTCTCCGCGTTCGCCTTGAGCTACGGGTTGACCGGTAGGGTCGAGAATCGCAAATTCTTCGGGGTGGGTTGGTCGTCCTGCCGAAGCCAGTCGCTGAGAGCTGACAAGTCCTTTTGCGGGATCTCCATCCACGAAATGCTCCGCAGGTGTCATAAAGACATTGGGAACCCCGGTTTCAGTCTGTCCATAAATCTGAGCTAATACCGGTCCAAAGACATCGATGGCTTGAGCCAGTTTTTCTGGTGCCATCGGAGCAGCCCCGTAATACATGTACTGCAACGTGGAATAGTCGTAGTTACGTAGCTCCGGTTGCTCCAACATGCCATAAATCAAGGTGGGCGGTAGAAAGAGATGCGTAATGCTGTACTCCTCAACGAGCCGGATGAGGTCGGCCGGCTTGGAGCTACGCAGCATAATGCCTGTCCCGCCGTACTCCATAGTCAAGTGCATCACTTCACCGGCAGCGTGGGTGACTGGGGCTGCAACGAGAAAGTTTGGCCGGGGTGTACGTGGTGTGGGAGTAAATGGCGAGCACTTGTTGAAGGTGCTGACAATGTAATTGGCGTTAGCGTGCGTTAATTGCACCGCTTTCGGCGTACCAGTGGTGCCACCGGTCGTGCGGATCGCATAGACGTCTTCGGGCGCTGGCATCGGAGACGGGACGAAATCACCCGAAGGCACATCCCCGATCCATTCCTCGACAGCGTCCCGAATCAAGGGGATCAATCTGCCTTCAAAACGCGGATCAGCTAACAGATCTGCGATAAGCCCTTGCATTTCTTCGTCGTAGAAAATGTAGCTCCACCCCACGAGTTCCAACAGACTGTCGATCTCAGATCGGCTTGATCGATAGTTAATGGGAAAGTACGTCGCTTCGGAGCGGATCGCGCCCAAGACCACTTCGTACATGAGCGCTGAGTTCGCTGCGATGAGCACAATTCGGTCCTCGGAACCTAAACCGCGTGCCCGAACTGCGTGTGCGAACCGGTGTGTGAAGTCCGCAGTTTCGCGGTAGGTACGAGTGAGGCCAGTTTCCTCGTCTAACACAACAGCCGCATCTGGGGCTTGTGCCAGGCCCCGGTCAAAACTATCGATTGCGTGCATTCGACCTCTCCAAAAAACTTCTAACGTGATGAACGATTGAGAACCATAACTGTGATGCGATTCTCTTTTCCTGTGAATTCGGAACGTGCATATGAGTTTACCCAATAATCTTTATTGCACATCCTCAAAAAAACGATATGCATTCTTGGTTTAAGCGCGCAAAGGGTCGGGAATCTGTCGAGTCGTCAGTATTTTGGCGTGAGATCAGCTGTATTGAACGCCTACACGCTAGATATGTATGGATGAAGCGTAGGGTTTCCTATACCCGCGCGGGTGGTCAATGCTTTCGAGAAAGCCTTCAGAGTTCGACTGTCGCATAGATTGGACGAGCCTTAGTGCGGTGTACATGCAGAAGCATCAACTGCAAAGCACTGGGATAATGGTGACGTGCGCTATGTATTTCGAATCGCAAAGTTCCAAAACTCGCGTGCACGAGCCGTGAGATTCACACCTTGACGCGCCACGATCAAAATGGAGTCACCAGGTATGGGGTCATTGACTGGAACCGAGACAATGCCCCGCATGCGTGGCCGATTTGAAGAGGACGGACGTTGCACCACGATCGTGTATGCCAGCCCATGAGCCACCAGCGATCTGATGGTATCCATGGTGCTGGAACGGTACTGGATATTTGGCGTCACGCCAGCCACTTCGAAAGCGCTGAGCATGAAGGACTCGCCAGCATCGGTAGACATCAATACAAAGGGTTCGTCTTGCAACTGCCGTAGCGAAACACTTTCCTCATTCGCTAAATCGTGCCCCTCTGGCAAGAGAACGTGAGGCATAGGAGTAGATAACACTTCATAATCCAACCCCTCCACCCCGACGGTTTCAAACTGGAAAGCCAATTCGATTCGCCCGGCATATAGCGCCTCAGTGATCTCATGTTGAGGCCCTTCGACAAACTCGACGGTTACTTCGGGCCAGACCTCGCGAAACTCGGCTATCAACCGTGGCAAGACCGCAGGAGTAATCATCTCAAAGGCTCCTACTTTGAGATGTCCACGAATTTCCGCACCCTCGTCGGCAGCGAACATTTGGATTTCATCGGTTGCTTGCAAGACGCCGCGAGCCCGGACCAACACTTGGCGGCCAGCTTCTGTCAGTGCAACACCTTTGCCCTTCCGACGAATCATGAGCTGCACGTCCAGGGCCGCTTCAAGGTCGTCAAGCCCAGCTGATAGGGCTGACTGTGAGACAAAGAGTCGGTCTGCTGCCCCCGAAGTCGTCCCCGCTTCGGCGGTCGCAACGAAATACACTAACTGGCGCAACGTGTACTTTGGGAGTGCATATTTCGAGGGCATACGCTCATTGTAATGAATTGCGCCGTGGCTATTCTTCTTCCCACCGGAGAAAGCTACCCCGCGCTCACATGGGTGTTATGAGTGGCTTCAACCGAGTCGGGTTTTAGAATTCGGTTGGACGCTCATTCGGAATCTGTCGCCCCACGCCGCGTCCATGCACACCCCAATACACGATGAGATTGAGCAACAGAATTGCAGCGGCAACGAGATACAGTCCGGTATAACCCGCCAAACCAATGAGAAAGCCAAGCAGCAGCGGTCCAATGGCCAGACCGGCATCCAGCCCTAAGTAATGGGTTGAAGTTGCTGTCGCCAAACGATCCGGAGTCGTGCGTTTGATACCAACTGCCTGCAGGCTCGGCGCTACCGCTCCATGTCCGAGGCCGCCCACAACGGCAGCGATCATAAACGACCAGAAGCTCTCCCCCACAGCAAGCAGTCCTATGCCCGTGGCCATCAGACATAATGCCGCCGGAACGACCGCATTTTCCCCGTATCGATCCTGTATTCTGCCCGCAATGACGCGCACAATAAGCGTGGAAACCGCCCACACAGAGAAAAATATTGACGCGACGTCGGCGAGCTGTAGCCCGACCAGGTAGGGCGGCAGATAGGTGATAATCACGGAATAGGACAGCGAGCTGATCAGCACCACCACGACCACGGGCAATACTTTGCTGTCCAGCATTTCGTGAAAGCTCAGCGTTTTCCAGCGACGTCGTTCTTGGAAAGTTGGGGGTCGTTCGGTCAGAGGTAACTTCAATGCGACGAATAATGCGATCAGCGCGCAAAAGGTCGCGACACTAAACACCCATAGGCTGCTGGCTCGCACGCTGAGTTGAATTGCTAGCAGTGGACCGATGGTGTGGGCAATAGTGCCTGATAACGAAAAGTAGCCAAGTCCCTCGCTGAGTCGCCCGAGCGGAATCATTTCGATGACGCCGGTGGTCAGCGCTGTTGAAGCAACCCCAAACGCGGCGCCGTGCAGCATCCGAAGCACAAGCAGGAGCCCAAACCACTCCACGAAAGGGTAGGCAGCAGAACACAGGATGAATACGACTAAGGAGATGAGTAAGGTTTTGCGTCGCCCAACGAAGTCAATGTATTTGCTCACGAGGAGTCTGGCGACGCTGGCTCCCAGCACGAACGAACTGGCGGCGAAGCCCGCGGCAGTCGAACCCACCTGGAAGTGTTGGACGGCATAAATGGCCATGTAGGCCATCAGAATGACAAAGACCAGATGGATTCCGAGCGCCGCAGTGAAGCCACGAAAGTACTGCCCGCTCCAGAGCTTTTGTGCCGTGGTCGTCACTGTGCTTCTCCGCTTCCTATATGTTGTGCTGTTGTCTTTCGTCCAGTTAATTTGTGGTGCAACGCTTATGAAAACCTGCCTGTGGACTGAAGCCACGGGGGCCTTTATCAACGCCTGTGGGTGATCCACGATGTATGCTTGGATGGCAATGGATATCGAACAGGACCCCCGTGGCATCCCCTCAACTGCGCGGTTAAATTACACGGCGTATCGTTTCAGCAGAGCGATGGACCGCTTTGCTGAAAATCTCGCACTAGCCCATGGCATTACCCTTTCGCAGTTCTTAGTTCTTCAGGTACTGGCCGAAGGTGTCCCCATCTCCAATGCCCAGCTGGCTCGGCGTACTTTTGTCAGTGCACAAGCCGCGCACAACGTGTCGAATGAGCTCATCGACGCCGGTCTCGTAGAACGTGGAGACCATCCGACGAATCAACGCATTCGATTGGTTCGTCTCACCGAACAAGGGTGGTCGCTCATTCACACCTGTTATGCAGAGCTACAGCAGCATGAAGACCAACTCGCAGCGAAGTTAGGCGACGTCAGCAGCGAGCAGTTGGTCAGCATGATTGATCGGGCCGCGAGTGCACTGTCTGGTGGTTACTTCGGGGACGACGAGGCCGAGGCGGCAGCGATCGCCAAACGGAAGATCACCAGCCGCCCACGGCAAGTCCCGTCGCGTTTAGCTTCCTCTCGCTTGCGCGAACAGGCGCGAGGATAACCACCAACGCTTCTCGTCCAGGAGCACTATTGCGGGCTTATCGCCGTCACGTTGCCGGCCGGCTGCTGCACCCGGGTTCGAAGAAAGTCCTCGATCCGCTCGGGGATGCTTGCTTGTTGGCTCGAGCGTTGGTCGGCGTTATTCGCCCGAATCTCCAACACTGGGATCCCTTCTTTCTCTAACGCCTCCGTGATGAAACCACTGCCGGGAGTATCATCCGCTACCAGATGCACCACCCCGTCTACCCCATGGTTGAGGGCTTCTTTGACGTACCACTGCGATGAGAACGGGGGCACATAGAGCAGATCTGTCATGCCCACGAACCGTGCAGCAAGCGCCCGCAGCGGGTCATCTCCGTAGCGCACATAACCATCAGCAGCCAGTGCCAGATACATGGACCATACAAACACGGCACCGTGGCTTTCGTGGAACCTGGTGTAAACACTCAGATCAGACCACAGGCCACGGCCCACCCACATGAGCCGAGATTCTTCGCGTTGACACACTGCCTTGCCAGACTCCACACGGCTAAGGACTTCATCATAGAGACGGCGGGCAGCATCAACCGCCCATTGCGTCCCGCGATGCCATTGCGGAATCATCACAGCGGGCATGGTGTCATTGACTAGCACCGGAGTTGGTCGCGTCTGGGCAATGAGGTCACGAGTTCGTCTGTTCCACTCGGCCTGTTCATTGGCCAGATCCATGATCTGCTGGAATCTTTGCTGATCAAAACTTCTGCCGGTGCGATCTTCCAGCCATGCAATGAGTTCTTGCAGTTCTGTTTGCAGCAGGTCCAGGCGGTTTGTGCCGAACACCTGTTCCCAGTCTCGGGGCACGAGGTCCCACCACGCATCGGGTGCTGGATCAGCGCCGGTTCGAGACAGCAGATACGTTTCGACTCCTTCGAGTGTGCCCCACTGTTCGAAGATTTTCTGGGTTACATCGCCGCTTCGTTCCGCGACGGCAAAGCGTGGTGTCGGCAAACCGCCCCAAGGACGGTCCTGAGCCGGCAAGAACTGCTCCCCGAGCGGTAGGACGTCGTATTGTTGGCTGAAATCAGGAAACCCTCGCGATGCGACGTGTTCCAATGCTGCTGGACCAGCACGCTTTGCGGCAATAATCGACGCCCACCATTGATTCACGACATACGGGATGCCTAATGCGCGAAAGATCTCATGTGGTGCATCGGCATTTACTAACGCGATGGGTTCACCAGCGTTAGCCGCGTCTTGAACAGACGCGAACCATTGCTTTTGATATTTAAGCGCCTGTGAAGCTGCGCTGAGCCGTTCGTGGTTCATGCTCGCCCTCCTGAATTCCTGCTCGGATTGTGTCGATGCCGGCTTGCAGCCCTTCCGACGTGATGCGTGAGACCACGCGATATGGCAGTTCCAGTTCCTCACATGCCGTCTGGCAGGCTGGGATATCCCACACGGGAGCGTCATCTAAGTCCCTGACGAGCCCCACCACATATTCGGGGCGTGTGCTCACCAGGTTGGTCTTGAGATACTGGGCGCGTTCATGACTCAGAGCACGAGCCGCTAACGGTGCTCTGCCGAAATGCAGGGTCACGAGTTCTTCATAGATCGAAGATTCCGTGTTGCCAAGGGCCGCTTCCCCAAGCCATGCACCATCACCGCTGGCGTGATCTTCCCCGACCACCATCACGCCACTGTTTTCTAACTGTTGGTAGACCGTGGCATCGGGATGACTACTGCCGGTCATAAACACCGGCAGGCCAGTTACGTCACGATTCGGGTTCATGTCTTTCAACAGTTGCAGCGCCTGCTCGTGTGTCGACTGGCTAACTGCGAGGTAAGCGTTCAGGGCTTGATCCCCGGTATACCGGCCGGCCCGACGCTGGATGCGCAGTGATTCTAGCGCCTCTCCTAAGAGTAATTCTTGTTCCCCGGCCTCGTTCAATGCTCGCAACGACAGAGACGTTCCGGTCAGGTCAGCAAGAAATGCCCCGAGCCGTTCATACTGTTGTCTGATAAACCGATGCCGCGCGGGAGCCGCACCACTTGGACAATCTAATAGAAGGACTGGGTACGGGAGTTCACCACGTTGTGAGAGCATGCGGGCAACATAGAAGAGTCGTAGATTGGCGGCAGAATCATTACAGATCACCAGGCCCGCAAGATCCCCAACCTTGTGTTCGAGTAGTTGCGTCAGGATGCGTTTCGTCACGGCATCCACGGCACCGAGCAGCCTGCTGGCCTGTGAAGAATAGGTCCCTGTCCAACTGCCATGCAGCTGTACTGGTGTCGCACCGGCCGCGAAGACGATTTGCCGCGGGAGGTAATAACCGACCACACCAACTCGATGTGGTGTGACCGGATGTTTTTGCCCGGTCACAGGACCCCCTCGCTTCTGAGTTCGCGAATCTTGGCTGGTGTGTAGCCAAGACTGCACAACACCTCGTCTGTGTGTTCCCCCAGATAGGGTGAGGGCTTATCTAAGCTCGGCTGGCTTTCAGAGAAACGAATCGGCAACCCGGACCCATATAATCCTTCGGAGGTACCAAACTTCGGGTGTTTCAGTTCAACCACTTCTCCGCGGGCCAGGACTTCTGGATCACGAACCGCTTCGGCGGTGGAGCGCACGGGGGCTGCCGGAGCACCGTGTTGCTCAAAGGCCGCCAGGACGTCGTCGAGGTTGCGCTCTACGGCCCACCCTGCGATCAAAGCGTGGAGCCGATCAGCATTGGCGACCCGTGCATCGCGAGTTTTGAAGTCAGGGGATTCTAGTAAGTCGCTTCGGTCAATGGCGTGCAGGACTCCCGCAGCGAATTGGTCTGTTGGTGCACAGATTGCAAACCAGCCATCACGGGCAGTAAATGTGCCGAAGGGCGCTAGACGCGGGACATAGGCGCCGGTGCGCAGTGGGAACCCGATGGATTCGAGGGCATCAAATGGTTCGCATGCCACCAACGAGGTCAGGGCTCCGAGCATCGAGACATCAACGTGTTGTCCGCGGCCACACTTCTCGGTTTCAAGTACAGCACCGAGTGTGCCGATGACCGCAAATAGGGGTGCCACCAAGTCCCCAATGGGTAGTCCGAACCGGACCGGCGGTTGACCTGGTTCCCCTGCAGTCATCATGACACCGCTGAGTGCCTGGACAATTGTGTCCATCGCTTTTCGGTCACCATTGGAAGAGTCAGCACCAAAACCGCTAATCGAGGTGTACACCAATTTCGGATTCAGCTCGCGGACGGTCTGGTAGTCGATGCCCAGACGTTTGGTCACCCCGGCGCTATAGTTTTCCACGAGGATATCAGCCTCGCGAATCAGATCGAACAGAATCTCTCTGCTGTCCGGATGTTTGAGGTTCAGGGTGATCGATTCTTTGCCACGGCCTCGCAGCAACATCGAAACCGACATATCGTCTTCCGATGTGGAGCTAACGCTGAGCCCTTGGTCGGTCACATACGGTGAGTTATTTCGTGATGAATCGCCTCCTCGCGTGGGGTTTTCGACTTTAATGACCCTCGCCCCCAGCCCTGCAAGCAACAGGGTCGCATAGGGACCGGCCAGAGCCGTGGTGAGGTCAATTACTGTTTTGCCTTGAAGCGGCGAAGTCGTCATCGTCTTTCAGTCCTATAGATTAATTTTGAGTTGATTGTTGGTCCAGGAAAAGTCTGTGGTCAGGCCAGCATCACGAGTGATTCCGCAAATATAGTCCACGATTTCGAGCGCCTTGCCCCCTTGGCTTTGAGGGACGGGTCGCGCATCGTCATCAATCCAGCACGGGATCAGACCCGCGTCCAGGGTTCCGTTCTCGTGGAGTGCCAAGACGGCTATGGCTGTGTATCGACTTTCTGGATGAAATGGATAATTTGGCATGCTGGGGTCGGGGGTGAACCCGAAAAGCCGTTGTCGCTCCCGGGCCCATCTGCGCTGCTCGACCGAATTCGAAGCTGTATCGGACAGGGCAGATGTCACGGTGACGAAGTTACCTAAGCCGTGGAAGATCGGTCTGCCCCGGTAGACTTCGACACCTTTGAGGATGTGGGCATGGTGGGAGATGACAGCGACAGCACCCTCGTCAATAGCGGCCCGAGCGATCTCATATTCATAATCGGCTATATCGGCAGGCTGATGCACCAGGCCCTTATGCAAAGCGACAATCACGTCCACGCCCGCACTGCGGTGAGCCGCAATACGACGCCTGAACTCAGCCAGCGAACGCGGTTCCGCAAAGGTGTAGATCCTAGGAGGCCCACCCGGGTTCGCACCACGGGGTTCATAGTGCGTGATGACATTCACAGCAGCACACCCTGGCTTTGCTGTTCCTGCCCACGACTCTTTCGGGCCGACGCAATTGACACTCAAGACCTTGATCTGGCGTTGACCCGCGTCAATGACCGCGGGTTCCCACGCTTCTTCGAGATCTTGTCCAGCCCCAATAGGTGTCAGCCCGCGCTTGAGGCAATGTGCACGAGTATCTGCAATGCCACGACCGCCCAGGTCAAAGACGTGGTTGCCGGCTAAGGTCATGACGTGAAAACCAGCTTGGGCTACTGCGTCTAATGTTTCTGGAGGTGCGGGAGTGGCTGGGACATCGGAAGTCATCACCTGCTGGGCATCGGAATGCGGTACCTCTAACTGACCAATTACCAGGTCAGCCTGCTGCAGCGTCGGTGCTGCGGCATCAAGAAGCTCCCCGCTCTGGGGGTCTTCTAACACCAGATCTCCCGTTGCCATGATGAGCGTGGTCACGCCGGCACCTCATCATCGGACCGCTGAGTACTTCTTTCTAGGAAGGCCCGGAGTCTGTCCGTTTTGGGTTGGGTGAAGAATTCGTGGGCCGGTTGCGACTCGACGATCTTGCCGTCGGCCATAAAGATGCAACGATCAGCGACTTCTCGCGCAAATTGCATCTCATGGGTCACAACCATCATGGTGCGGCCGGTCGCGGCCAACGCCTTCATCGTATGCAACACTTCACCGACTAACTCCGGATCAAGCGCACTGGTGGGTTCATCAAAGAGTAGTACTCTCGGATCGACGGCCACGGCTCGCGCAATGGCGACGCGCTGTTGCTGACCACCGGACAGATGGCGCGGATAGGCATCCGCCTTATCGGCTAGGCCTACTCGTTCAAGGAGGGTCAGGGCTTTTTCGCGTGCTTCGTGTTTCGAGAGTCCATGGACGTTTATGGGCGCTTCGGTCACGTTGCGCAGGACGCTCCAGTGTGGGAACAGGTTGAATTGCTGGAATACCATGCTCATGCGGCGACGCTGGGCACGGCGCTGCGAATCTTTGAGCGGCCGCAGCGAGCCTTTGTGGTGCTCAAAGCCAAGCAGTTCCCCATCGAGAAAAATTGAGCCGGCGTCGATTTCTTCGAGCTGGGCGATGCATCGGACCAGCGTGGACTTACCCGATCCGGAGGGACCAAGAATCGCGACGACTTCACCTTTATGGACTTCGAGGTTGATGTCGTCGAGGGCCGTGAAGCTTCCGAAGTTTTTTCGTAGATTCGAAACGGTAACGACGGGAGTGCTAGACATTGGTCGCCTCCTTAGCGTTAATCTTTGCTTGATGTTGTGCCGAATGTTTCATGCCGCGACCGAAGTATGCTTCGACCCGTCGTTGCACCAAGGTCAATAAGGTGACGATCACCAGGTACCAGATGACCGCAACGATCAGCATTGGCACGACTTCATAGGTGCGGTTGTAGATCACTTGGACGGCATTGAGTAGGTCGCCCATGGCGATCACGCTCACCAGCGAGGTACCTTTCAGCAGCGCGATGATTTGCGATCCCGCCGGTGGAATGATGACTCGCATAGCTTGGGGCAGGACGATGCGACTGAACGTATGCCACCTGCTGAAGCCCATGGCTGCGGCAGCATCATGTTGTCCCTGGTCAATTGATAACAACCCGGCCCGAATGATTTCGGCCATATATGCAGACTGGTGCAGGGACAGTCCGATAATCGCTGCGGTGAGTGGCGTAATGAGTGAGTTGGTGGACCAACTCATGAAATCAGGTCCAAAGGGAATGCCAATGGAGATATTCGGGATCAGGTAGGCGAGGTTGTACCAAAAGATTAGCTGCACCAAAGGTGGTACCCCGCGGAAGAATCCCACGAACGCTAATGAGGCGGTACGAAATGGCCAGAAGTCACTCAGTTGGCCGGCGGCCAGGACAATCCCGAGCACGGTGCCGATGGCCATGGCAGTAGCCGTCAGTACCAGGCTCATGACCAACCCCATGAGCACGCTTGGATTGAAGAGGTACTCCCCTACGACTGGCCATTCGAAGCGCTCATTACTCACCAGGAAATAGATGATCCAAACGGTGATGAGTCCCAGAAGAACGGAGCCAATCACACGGCTGGGAATGATGCGCTTTTGGGCATGAGACACATCAACGGCCGGGGGCTGCGCTGTAGTGGTTTGCATGTGCTGTGTTTCCGTCGCTGTCATGTCTTATCCGGAGGTCATGGGGTTGAGTACTGGTTCGTCGACTGCCACGTCGGTGATACCCCAGTCCTGCATGACGCGGTCGTAATCGCCGTTTTCGAAAATGTTCTCAAATGCGGCAAACATGGCCTCTGACAGTCCGCTTTCACGAGGCAGGAACATAGCCAACTGGTCGACACCGGCACCCTGTTCATCAGTTTGAGAGATGTATTCGTATTTATCTGGCGAGCCAGCTTGAATATCGAGGGCTGCAGCCTGGGTCGTTCCTGCGTAGTCGGCACGGTCGGAGTTAATCGCAAGGATCGTCGAGTTGGTGTCTTCCAGTGCAATAAATTCTGGCGAGTCCAGCCCTTCAGCTTCACACCATTGCGTGTAGAGCTCTAGTTGACTCTCGGTAACAGAACCATTCACGCCGGCAACCCGAGCGCCACAGACGGCTTCGGGGTCACCGAGTTCATCTTCACGCTCTTGCATTTACAGATACGAAGTGCGGGTGGTCATCCAAACAATCGCATCGAAATCTTCTTCGCGTTCTGGAGTCGTGCGGACTGGTCCATTGAATGCGTCATAGCGTCCCGACAACATACCGGTGAGCATCGCATCAAGCCCAGAGGTGGTTTGCATTTCGAAAGGCACACCCAGTTGCTCCGAAAGCGCTTCTTGAAGATCCGGGTCAATCCCGGTGATGTCACCGTTCTCTTCAATCGTCCGATAGGGCGGATGCGTATCGGCCGCGAAGGTGATACTGCCCTTTTCCTTGATTTCTTCCGGAAGCATGTCGTATAGCGGAGCATCACTCTGCTGTCCCGCATTGTCTCCGGCAGCTTCTTCTCCCCCGCCTCCACATGCTGATAGTGCCATGGCTGCACACACTGCAAGTGCGACTCCAGTCAGACGCCCGTATTTCATTGACCTCTCCAATCGTTGTGAGTTTTATCACTTGTCCTTCACGAGAATATCATGTCGAATGATATTATTGAAGTCGATTTGGAAAGATTTAAGATCGCAGCGTTCAGTAGCAGACCCATTTTCCCGGTCCTCAGCTCGATTCCGAAGATTCTTGAGGCGCTAAGCACCCTTATTGGATTCATACGTCAGAATGAGGGGAGCCGGCCGTCATGCTCTTCTAGGTAAAATAGAAACAGGCCGTTGTTCTCAGTACCACTTTGAACAACGGCCCTTAGCATGGAGTTTTTTATCGATGACGGCAAAAGCTGGATATGCCAGCTGGAGGGTACTCATCAACGAACCATGCAGACACGAGTCAGCATTCAACAATCATCAGTCCTTGGCAGACGATCTCCGCCGAGTCAGGAGCAGCGAGACCACCAGGGTGAGTCCCCAGAAGAAAAACAATGGATCCCACAGTAGTGCGTGGCCGAGCAAGACAGGCTTGTCGTAGGCTGCGCTCGGTCCCACCACTCCGCTCAGTATCAAGAACGCAGCTCCGGCATAAACGCCACCGTACAGCACCAGCCCCACGCCTCCGACCCAGCTGATGAACCGCCAGAAGCGTCGACCGCCAAGCTTGCCGTATTCGACAAGCACCGGGATAATCGCAGCGGCAGCCTTCACGAAGCCAATACCTAGCAGCACAAGAAACGTCTCAACAGGTTGCTCAAGTTGGCTCACGACCGCCCATTGCCCCACGGTGTCTAACATCCATGTGCCACCAAAGGCCCAGTAGAAGCTCCAGAACGCGTGCACCAGTCCAAGAATCAGCGCAGTCCAGACAGACCGTCTTGCGACGCGAACCGAACGTGACTGCATGAAACATCCTCGCTAGATATCAGGATTTACTCTGATCTTGTCATCGTAGCCAATCGCTCAAGCCCGAGATGCGACAAACTGCCATGGCCGGCTTGGGCGGGTGTGTTCACGCCAGCGTCTACTATGGCGGTATGGATGCTTTCACCGTGACACAACAGCAGTTGGTTGAGACACTTGGCATTGAACTGTGGCGCATCCCCATCGTGATCGTCTCAGCCATCGCGATCTACCTGGTGTTTCTCCTGCTCGTTCGCATCTTCGGCGCACGGGTACTCTCCGGTCTCACGGGTTTCGACATCGTCGTAGGGGTCATGCTCGGTGCCGTCGCAGGACGCGTCATTATCGGTCACCCACCGACACTGGCGGCGGGCGTCATCGGTCTCGTCACCCTGCTGTGTTGCGAAGCCGCATTCGGCTTAGTCCGCAACAACATCCGCCTCCATCGGGCGATTAACGCCCGGCCGACCGTGGTGTTGGCCCACGGTCAACCCCAGCCAGACCTGATGCGTAAAACCCACATTACGTACGACGAAATCACCAGTTGCATTCGGAAGGCGGGGTTTTCGAATCTCGCAAAGGTCCGCTGTATTGTCCTAGAACCCAGCGGCGCACTCAGCGTCCTTGGCTACGACGACACGCTAGACCCCAACGTTCTGCACGATGTTGTTGGCGCCGAGAGAGTCCTCGCTGGCGAAAACGTGGAACCCTAAGAGCCACCGAAAGCACGGTCGAGCGACCATCGCTTTCTTCGAGTCACGCCGGTAAAATGCACCAAAACAACACACAATAGGTACACCTATACGGAACAGCCGCCCCGATGGAAAACCATGGACGACCAGTAGCATCAAAAAAAAGACTGAGGGAACCATGAAACACACCTTGAACCTCCTCGCGGCGGCCACACTCATTGCCCTCACGGGATGCGGCAACGGCGAGACCGAAGCGGCACCAGCAACATCCTCCTCAGCCCCCATCGAGGCGGTAAATACAGCAACCGATGTGCTGCAGCCGAACCCCGATGGCTACGACATGCGCGTCATGTACCAGTGGATACCAGAGTTACCCAGCATCAAGCCTGCTGAGGCCCAACTGAATATCCAAATCAAAGATGAAACCCAAGAAGTCCAAGAATCGTATGTCACGCCAAGCACCCCTGGCGACCTCGTGCCATCAATAGACTCAGGGCAATACCTCACCAAAGACTTCTCCGTCCCTCCCGGTGGAACATTCACAGCCGAAAGTTTGGTGAGCGACCCACCTAACGATGGGCGTCTCACATGTCTCATCGTTGAAGTGAAACAACAGGTAGCCCTGGATTACCAGGAAACAAGCGTGGGTGCCAGTGAAACGTTATCTTGCGTGGGATACACCCATGACGACCATGACTATAAGGCTGGCCAACCACCAGTCGAGGTCAAATTTAACTAACAGTGGTCAAGCGTCCTGCATGCTGTGCTCGGCGCAGACAAGGTGTTTGTTGGTAAGAACGTGGAACCCTCATACCCCAGTAGAAAAATGACGACGTCGTCGCCTTGGGCCTAAGTAGGGTGTAGATACTCAGTATGACTCCGATCCCGAATCATCAAAGGAACTCGCCCTATGCTGAAATCCCTAGCGAACGATAAGGTTTACTCCCTTCTCAACCCTGAAAACAACATAGTTTTCAAAGTGCCGAAGTACCAGCGAGAATACACCTGGGGTAAAGCTGAATGGGACGATCTGGTCGACGACCTGCTTGAGAATAACGGGTCAGAAGGTCACTTTCTCGGCACGATTATTTGTGTCAATTCCACAGCAAATACCACTGAGGAATCGATTTTAGAAGTTATTGATGGTCAACAGCGACTCACGACACTGTCGCTCCTACTCATAGCGCTCTATTCCATTCTCAATGATCACAAAGACGACATGGAATTAGAACAGCAAGTCGATCTCATCAACCTCCAGCGAATGATCGTACTCAAAGACCCTGTACGACCACGCATTCGGCCCCAATCACAGAATCGAAACGATGAAGACTATGAGCATGTCATTGCGGAAGCAGGCTTCCCGATCGGTGACCCTATGCCACCTTATTCTGGCAATAGACGGATAAAGCGCGCGTACAAGCACTTTATATATCGAATCGAGCAGCTAGCCGAGAGCGAGGATATCTCACTCGTTGAAGCCTGTAATATCCTTCTTGCTCATGTTAAAGGCGCACACGTGGTGAAACTTGAAGTTGTCTCTCACGCCGACGCTTTCACTCTGTTCGAGTCCTTGAATAATAGAGGGGTTCCACTAACGCCGATAGACCTGATCAAGAATACCCTGTTGGCTACGGCTGAACGCACGCCTGATATTTCATTAGATCAAGCCTATTCGCGATGGAGCACATGGCTTGAGGTGTTGGGCGACGAGTACAGCACACAAGAACGGTTCTTCCGCTACTACTACAATGCGATGAAACACGAGCATGATCTCGTTGTCCCTGGCCAAGTAGTCGCGACACGGTCTAATCTGATACGAATTTACGAAACCCTTATCCAGAGGGATCTCCGCAAGCTGGTGACCAATCTCGATTTGGGGATCGCAGCCTTCAGTCAGCTTCTGGGAGATGCATCAGAAGAGACGACAGCACTTACGAGAGCATTGACCCGACTTCGCAATGCACAGGGAATGCCTGCACATATTTTGTTGATTTATCTTCTCATCACTCGGCCTGAAAATCAGCTCAGTGATGACCAGCTTGTCGACATTGTTGATTTACAAACAAGCTTCTTTGTCCGACGCAACCTCACCGGCAAACCGCCTACGAATGCTCTGGTACGTCTCTACATGGAGTTGGTCAGTACGCTCCGTGAAAGCCCGCTGGAAGAGTGGCAGTCGATTATTCTGACGACCCTGCGAGGAGTTTCTGCTTCTGATGAGGACTTCTATACCGCATTAACAGGTCCGGTATACGATCTCAATTCAGACGTCGTTCGTTTCATCCTTACTTACCTGGCTGAGCAACATATGACCCGCGAGAACTATCAGGACCTATGGCAGCGCACCCAGTCAAGTTCTCGGTCCACCTATGTCTGGTCGATCGAACATATTTTGCCTCAAGGAGACAACCTACCAAGTGAATGGGTCGAGATGCTTGGAGGACCTGAAACAGCCTCAGCTGTACAACAAAGAGTGGTGCACCATCTTGGAAATCTCACGATCACCGGATATAACAGCTCTCTCAGTAATGCTAGTTTCGCGCGGAAACGAGACCACACTGATCCAAGAGGTAACCCCATTGGATACCGCAATGGGCTGAGCTTGAACACTTGCCTGGCCGATCTCGAGTGCTGGGATGAGGATGCGATTATCAGGCGCACCAAAGAGCTAGCTGATCAAACGATGGCCGCCTTCCCGCTGCAATATTAGAACGGCAGCGTTTCGGGTCGGACCACCTGTTCCGAAGCGCCACGAAACGTCTGTAGTCATGCCGCAACTACTGACATTATTTCTGTCGAGTGAGACCACAGAAGCCCTCGTCACCGTCATGACGAGGGCTTCGTACTGAGTGTTATTGAGCAGTGCAGGTTTACTGCACCGCGGCCTCTTACAGGCCGACTTTTTGCGTTTCAGTACTTTCGAGGTGTGCTGATTCTTCGTGTGCAGCCTCTTGTTCGGGGGTCAGAGGTGTACCGCGCGGTTCGCGGATAGACAGCACTGCGAGGCCAGAGATTACTGCCATGGCACCAATGTAGATGCCAACGGAACCAATCCACGAAGTCGAGCCGACGAGATACTGTGCAATCGTTGGAGCGAAGGCACCACCTAAGATGGCTCCGACTGCATAAGAAATGGAGACACCGGATAGTCGGGTCCGCGAAGGGAACATTTCGGAGTACATGGCCGATTGCGGACCGTAGCTCAGGCCGATCGGAATCGTGAACGGCAACACTGCCAGGACAATGAGCCACATATTGCCGGTTCCGATCAGCAAGAACATCGGAATCGCCCAGACCAGTTGGAAGCCAAACCCAATCAAGTACGTTGGGCGGCGGCCAATACGGTCAGACAGGATGCCACCAAACAGTGTGGTCACGATCCACAGCGCTGCTGCGGCAGATACCAGGATCAACATGTTGGATTGGGAGACACCATGGGTTGTGGTGACGTAACCCAACACGAACCCGCCGGTGACCATGTAGCCGGCTGCGTTGTTGCCGGCAAAGGCCAGGGCTGCTTTGACAATGGTTTTCCAGTCTTCTTGGAAGAGCTGACGGAGTGGGGTTTTGGCTTGGGCTGCGTTTTCGCGCAGTGCCTGGAATACCGGGGTTTCAGCGACTTTGCGGCGGATGTAGTAGCCAACGAAGATCAAAACGAATGACACCAGAAACGGAATGCGCCAGCCCCATGCTTGGAACTGCTCAGGTGTCAAAGCCAGGGAGAAGATCCCCAAGATTGCGGAAGCTAACAGCATGCCGAGTGGGACACCGATCTGCGGGTAAGCCCCAAAGAGGCCTCGGCGTGGAGTTGGGGCATGTTCGACGGCCATCAGTGCCGCGCCACCCCACTCGCCACCAGCCGACACGCCTTGGAGAATTCGCAGCACGATCAGAAGTACAGGCGCCCATACGCCAATCATGGCATAGGTGGGCAGCAGGCCGATCAGTGTTGTGGCGACACCCATGAGGCCGAGGGTGAGCATCAAAACCATACGGCGACCGTATTTATCTCCGATCCATCCGGCGATCACTGCACCCAGCGGGCGGAAAAGGAAAGAGATACCGATGGATGCGTAGGCCAGGAGCTGTGCCACCTGTGGGCTTTCTTCCCCCACAGGGGCGAAGTACTGGCTGGCAAAGATCATTGCTGCCGCGTTGGCATAGATAAAGAAGTCGTACCATTCAACGGTGGTTCCGACCAGGGTGGCCCCGAGAACGCGTTTTTGTTCTCTGGTCAGTGGTCGCTTTGTGGTTTTCGCGTGAGTGCTCATGATGGTTCCTCAATGATGTGAATAAGGGGAAGTTGATGCAGCTGCTGCCCGGAAGGTTTACCAGGTCACGGGGAGATCAGTTAGGCCACGGAAGACCCAACCATCCCAGACCGCTGGGCGCTGCGCATCGAGGCGCAGGTTCGGGATTCGCTCATATAACCGCGGCAGGGCATGGTCGGCGATAGCATTCTTGGCGACCCAGCGACCTGCGCACAGGTGGACACCACTGCCGAAAGCGAGATGGCCTCGGGAGGGTCGGGTGATGTCGAAGTCATCAGCATGATCGAAGACTTCTGGGTCGCGATTCGCGCTAGCGAGCAAGAGGCCAACATTGGTACCCTTGGTCAGCTGCACACCATAGAATTCGGTATTCACGGCGATTTCTCTTGGCACCATGCCGATGGGTGACTGCCATCGAGCGGTTTCTTCAAAGGCAGCACTCCACTGGGCGGTTCCGTTAAGCAGCCTATCGCGCTGCTCAGGATGTTCCGATAGCGCCCAGACCATATTCGAGATCATGTGCTGGGGTTCGTTCATGCCGCCAGAAATCGACAGTTTCACGTTGGCTCGTACGATGTCTTCGGGCAGCCCGACTTCCAGCAGGTGCGATGTGATAGAGCCATCCGGATTGGAACGCAGCCGTGGTATTAGCTCATCGAGAATGGCGTCGACTTCCTCCCGGCTAGCGTCGCAACGGCGCCAGATTTCTTCGTCATCGAGCAGATTGCCTGTTCCGGCGATGAAGTCAATTGACCACCGGGCCATATCCGTTACGTCGACGGTATCCGGGAAGCCCAGAAGATCGATGAGGTTCTGGCTGGCAATCGGAGCGGCAAAGTCTTTATTAACATCGGCGTGATCTGGTCCGATGTCGATGAGTCGCTGAAGCCAGTATTCGACGGTCTGTTCAAATTTAGGTGACCAGATGTTCTTAATTGCTTTGGGGCGCAGCGTTGGGTTGATCGCTTTGCGCTCTTGGGCGTGTTCGGGGTCGTCTTTGCGCAACATGGGACGAGCGCCGATGGCTCGCATCATCGTGAGGTTTGTTTCGGAATACGAGCTAAAGATTTCTGGGTGATGTTCGGCGTCGCTCACGGCAGCGTGGGTGGTGATAAATACCCGGCCCACGGCTGGTGCGTACACCACGGGTCCGAGTGCTCTGAGCTGTTGGTACTGAGGATACGGATCCCTCATTGCTTCAACAGGATCGAACCAGTCGGCTATTGGAATATCCAGGCTGGTGATTGCGGTGCTCATGAGCTAATTCCTCTCCTCGCATTGTGCCAAACGCCCACAGAATGTGACATGGGCCATTTTGAGTGATGGAGAACATTATGTAAGCTCCGCCCACTCCGGCTCAAACGGTTATTTCCGCAGAACTTTCACGGAGTTTCCGGGGAAGGGCTTTCATCCATGGCCTGGCCGATCTGCACAGTGAGCTCTTGAGCGCACTTCACAACCGCCTCGATTCTCGGCGGTAGACTGCCCGGCAGCCAGGCAAGTTGCACCTCGACCGTTCGAGGACGGGGCTTGATCGGCAGATACACCACGCGCCGCCCATCCCAGGTGTCACGGGAGACTGCTCGACGCATCAACAGGGAATACCCCAGGCCGCGACCTACCAGCGCTCGGCACAGTTCATAATCCGCGGTTCGATACCCGATCCGCGGCTTGACCCCACGCGCAGACATTAACTCCAGGGTATGTGTCCTGCTGGAACGAATATCAAGCAACACCATGGACTCATCGGCCACTTCCCCAAGCTCAATTTCTTCACGTTCTGCAAGGGGGTGATCAGACGCCACGACGAGCATGGCTTCCGTTTCGGCGAGCTTGATCGATTGCAGCTCAGGCTCGACGTCAATATCAAAAGCCACAATAAGGTCGAGTTCGGCCTTCTCCAGCATGGCCAGCAGGGTGTCATAATCGCCGGTGTGATAGTCGAGCTGAACGCCAGGGTATCGCCGATTTACCTCAACAATGAGACCGGGCAGGATGATACTTCCCAGGGTGCCGACACAGCCGATGCGAACGGGACCCACTATTGCGCTGACGTCTTTGCCTACCGCTGCGGTCAGTTCAGCACCGTCTGCCAGGATTCTTCGCGCAATCGGAAGAATCGTCAGCCCGTCAGAGGTCAACGACGCGCCTCGCGAGCGCTGCCGGTAAAACAGCTTGGCCCCCAGCGAGCGCTCCATGGCAGAGATGGCATCAGCAATCGAAGAATCTGAAGATCGCAATGCTTCGGCGGCCGCCGATATCGAGCCCTGCTCTGCAACAGCAATGAAGCATTCCACCTGACGCAGCGTGAAGCGCATTGAAGGCGCTGGTTGTATCAGCTCATGAGCATGCATATCTGAGGCGTTCATAAAACTTCCACTTCCACGGCTTATCCGGGGAAGCAAGACGAATCTTCCCGCTTCCACCTCGGTTTGATGTTCGCCATAATCGATGACAACACCAAGCACTGAGCGTACTGCACCTGAGGAGCACATCATGTCAAAGATTATTTACGTTAATGCCGACGCCACCGAACAGGTCGTGGAAGCCGAAGACAACCAAAGCATTATGCGAGCCGCTATCCTCAACGGCATTGATGGCATCGTGGGTGAATGCGGTGGTCAGGCCATGTGCGCAACCTGCCACATCTATGTTGAGGACGTCGACGGGCAGTTACCAGAAATCAGCGAAGACGAAGAAGAAATGCTGGAATGCACCGCAGACGAACAGCTGCCGAATAGCCGCTTGGGATGCCAAATCGCTGCCGGCCAGCACTTCAACGAGATCCGAGTCCGTCTCCCAGAAAGCCAGATCTAACATGAACAACACGATCGTCATTATTGGGGCCGGGCAAGCGGGACTCACCGTTGCAATGTCACTGCGTGACAAAGGCTGGACCGGTCAGATCCACCTCGTGAGCGCAGAGGATCATATTCCCTACCAACGTCCACCATTATCCAAGGGCTACCTTGCCGGCACAGAAACTGGCACAGACCTTGCCTTGACCTCACCCCAGGCGCTATTCGAACGAGATATCACAGGACATTTCGGCACAGCTGTACTCCGGGTTGATCGCGAGAAGCAACAGGTAGACCTGTCTGATGGTAAAACACTGTCCTACAACAAGTTGATCTTTGCAACCGGTTCCCAACCTCGAGATCTTGAGATTCCAGGCAGTGAATTGATTGGTATCCATACGGTGAGAACCACAACAGATGCCGATTTGCTCCGCGCAAGTTTCGCCGAAGGTGGCGATACCGTGTTCATCGGCGGCGGCTTCCTGAATCTGGAAGTAGCCGTTGAAGCATTGAAGTACGGGGCGGTCACCGTATTAGAAGTTGCACCACAGATTCTCGGTCGAGTGCTGAGTCTTCCTGCAGCCAACGCGCTAGCCGACTATCACGCCTCGCTGGGTATAGATATCCGCTGCGGAGTCACCATTGAACGGATCCTGGGCGACAGTGGACGCGTCACCGGCGTGGAACTCGGGGATAGCACCCAGCTTGCTGCTACTCGGATCGTCGTATCAATCGGAGCGGTGGCTCGTGACGAGCTCGCGGCCCAAGCTGGGCTTGCAACAGATCGTGGCATTGTGGTGGATCAGCATCTTCGCACTAGTGACCCCGATGTCTTTGCGATTGGTGACTGCGCCGTGTTCCCCAGTATCTTTGCGGGCTCGCAGATGCGTATTGAGTCTGTTCAAAACGCAACCGATCAAGCCCGTCACGTCGCCGAAATGATTACCGGATCTGCTGAGTCTGGCTACCAGGCTGTCCCGTGGTTTTGGAGTGTACAAGGTGAGCGTCGACTCCAGATTGCCGGGCTCGCCTCACCCGAGGACGAAGCCCAGATCGTGGAACAAGATCCTGCCAAGGGCAAACTGGTCGTCGAGCGGCTTCGTAATGGCGAGGTCGTGGCAGTCGAGACGATTAATGCGCCCGGGCCACACATGAAAGCACGACGAGCACTGGCGTCCACCGCACCTTCAGGACTACAAGTCAGTATGTAAGTCCTAGACGTCATCGACTTTCGCCGCGAGTTGCGTGAAAGCTATGGGTGACCGTACACAAGTCGCTATATGTACGGTCACCCACAGTTTTAACAAGTCAGTCGAAGGTCTGCATGATCCAGACGCACTTGTTTTTTGTCGGGTTTGCCCCACATCCACACATATATGTAGTGACAAACGTAGAGGGACACACGAGGCCGAGCAAGTGTTCGGGACATTTGACATGAGTGAAGCTCTTGCGAAACAGAAAATGAGCAAAATAGAATAACCCCGAACGGTAAAGAGCGCCCGGCCAGCCACCCTTCAAGGGAGTCGACTCATGAGCGATCTCTATCCGCTCGGTCCCGGGCGAATATTTCGACACAACGGCTGAGATATAGGCCGCTGGTTACCGTACTTCGACCGGTGATCCCACACCACCGCACGCACACCGTGAAGAGAAGTGATCGCCCGTGTCGAAAAACCGTTTGGATTGGGTTGATACAGCCAAGGCTTTGTCGATCATACTGGTCGTGGTCCTCCATACGCGGGCTCAGTTCGAACTATTCTCTGTGCAGTCTGCACAACTGGACTTCTTCACGGAAGTGTCAGCCAATCTGCGCATATATAGTCCCATTTATGACTGATCGCACCTTAGGTCTTCCGACCAGGAGAGACCGGTCCCGTGCAAAGAAGAGCAAGAAAGCTCTTTTTTGGGTCCTGGGCTCATTTCTTGTCTTTCTCCTCATCGCTGGCGGCATCGTTTGGGCAGCGCTGTCCAAACTAGGAGATTTCGAGACCATCGACCAAGCTTTCCCGGATGAGTCATTGCGACCGGCAATTTCCGAGCCTGCCGAGGGTCAAGATGATGCGTCGGTCAATATCTTGTTACTTGGCTCCGATTCACGAGCCAATACATCAACACCAGTGCTTGACGACATCGGTAACCGAGCAGACACCATCATGGTCGCACATATCCCGTCGGATCGCAGCGGTGTTCAGCTCATGTCGATCATGCGGGACTCATGGTTGGAGATTCCAGGGCACGGCCACGCCAAAATTAATGCGGCGATGGCATATGGCGGCGTGCCACTGATGGTGGAGACTGTAGAAGGGTTGATCGATCAGCGCATTGACCACGTGGCAGTGATAGATTTCAACGGCTTTCAGAATATGACCGATTCACTTGGTGGAATCGAAGTCAATAACCCTAGAGCATTTAGCTACAGCGGCGTCCAGTTTGCTCAGGGGCCAATCTCGTTGAATGGCGAAGAAGCTCTAACGTTTGTTCGCAGTCGAAATTTCTCTGACGGGGATTACACTCGCGTTGAGAATCAGCAGCTGTTCTTGGAGAGCATGGCTGCAGAGATTTTATCGCGCGATACTCTGACCAGCCCTAGCAAGCTCAACGATCTGGTCAAAGCGACCACACCATACGTTGCCCTCGATGGCGACTTCGGAGTGGGGACGATGCTCGGCCTTGGCACCTCCATGTCGTCTGTCCGAGCCGGTGACATTACCAGTTTCACCTTGCCGACCAATGGAACAGGTCGTGAAGGCGGTGGACAATCCGTGGTCTACGTGGATTGGGATGCATTGGAAGAAGTACGTGAGCGATTTAAGAATGATGAATTAGCGGACTACCAGCCTGCTGCAAAGTAAAAGTCACTGGCGATAGTCACGCTGTCGACTGCGCATCGTTCGTTCTGAACGGTGCGCAGTTTTATATCCTGACACTATTCCCCCTGCATGCGTTGGAGCGTAGCGTGGGATTACAAGGTTCGTTGCAGAACCTGGGAGAAGGGACAGGGCCATGAGTGAGAATACCTCGGATTTCTTCGAGGAACTTGACGATTCGGACATGGAAGTACCGCAAGATGGTCGCGATGGTCAGCCCCTGAAGAAGGCTCTTCCGATGAACCAGAAACATTGGAAGCTCACGATCCGCTACGAAACAAAGATGTCGTGCTCAGCGATACCGTGGGGCCCTCCACTATCTTTGGCCAGCACGCCGAGTCCTTAGCCCAAGATGACTGGGCTCTAGCGGAACTCCACATTATGGATTCCGATGCGCTTGAGGAAGAACTCGACGATAATGACTTCGAGTGACCTATAGACCGCCCTACTTTAGACGCCCTTTGACTCGCCGAACGCCCGCCATTGGTGTGGTTTGTTCGGTGTAGTAGTCCAACCAATATCCGTCTTCTGTCGGCAGGATGGTGTGCGGACCGAACGCGCCTTTAATGGTGAAGGGGCCGATGCGAGACTCTTCAAAATCAGTTGGCGTGAGCTTTTCTATCCGGTTGATTGTCACACCCCGACCGTAGCTCACAGATCCGTCTTGACCGGTCCGGTATAGCTGGCCATTCATGCGGATGATTGGGCCGGCCATGCGTGCGGTTCGCGGATCAAGGCACACCGGTGTTTGTGGGTGCTGCGTCCAGGGTCCAAATGGGCTGTCGCTGACCCAGAGTTCCAACCGCTCCCCTACGTCGTCCGGTCCTCCTCCGAAGAGGTACCAGTGTCCTTCGTGTTCGATCAGCGTGGGATCGATAACGCGTTCGTTTTCTAGACCAATCAGCTGATGCTCTGCTTTGGAGGCCAGCTGTTCTTCGTCCAGTTGGAAAAAGGTTGGTGGGCCGACGTCACCCATTTCTGGAAAGAGATAGGTGACGCCTTCGTATTCGAGGATCTGAGGATACGAGAGGTGTCCGCCGCCGACGGGGAGGTCGACGCGCTGTCTCTGACCATCATCCGTATAGGCGAATATCTCGCCTTTGCCGGTGCCACCGTGCATGACCTCCACGTACAGCCGACCATTATGATATGCACAAGGATCCGCAGCAAAGGTGTAGCCCTCGGGAAGAGTAATGGGCTGCATATCGGCAAAATGTGGTTGCACGGGATTTTCTGGATCAAACGGCTGGGGAACGAAAGCTACGTTCCAACGCTTTTCACGAAACGCTCCATACAGTCCACGGCCCACCAGGGCGGTCACCATCTTGCCCAGTGTCCTAACCACCTGGCCGTTAGTTGGCAACCGGTGATTCGATTCCGGCGTCGCAGCCTGAACCGCCTGCTGGTTCTCCAATGCCCCAATGGCTTTGGCGAGCAGGGGAATGCTGGTCTCATAGGCATTATTGAGTGTGGCTCTGTAAGAGGTTGGCACGACTCGAGAAAAAGCTTCGGCCAGAACGCATGCACTATCGGGATCACTACTGAGTTGCTGGACCGTGACCCTCAGTGTGGCTTCACCGCCTGAAAGTTCATGGAACCCCATTGGGCGGCCGCGATGTGTTTCAGGAGCAGCGTCGTTATAAGCCAAGACACCATGTGTCACAGGCAGGGTCTCGGGATCTTTCATCAGATTCATCCCAAGCTTCACTACGACATCGTGGTCTTCCAGCTGCTCGGCTACATGCTCGGGAATACGCTGCCACGCACCTTCCCATTCGGACTGGAAGTAAATGTTCTCAACGTCGTGACGCAATAACGGAGTGACCTCACGGTTGCGGAGCATCGGCATACGTAGACGCCCAGCTAACGTGAGCGCATGATATGCCGCATGTTTGGCTTGCCGTGGTGGATGCTGATCATTGGTGCAGTGCAAAATCGTTGTAATGTCTAGACCTGCGTCGATGGCCTGCTTGAGAGCTTCGTATTCCCATGCTTTGAGGCGTCTATCAGGTCCCAGTAAAAGGGCAGCACGCACGTGGTTCCTCCGCAAGGTGTGTGACTGAAGGTGAGATAGGTGTCACAATACATGATTTAGGATCAACTGCCGAGAGGTTATTGACTATCCTGGGCCTGCGCATCAGGCTGAGCGGTAGTCCGTCAGTGAAGGAGCCCGATTCAATGTCACTCAAACGACAGCTTCCCAAACTCAGTGAATTGCGTGAGCTTTTGCAGTTCAAGAAACCCGAGCTCAATGCTGTTAAGCGGCGGTTGGATAAGGCATTGACGATTGATGAGCTACGGCTGATTGCCAAGCGGCGCACGCCGCAAGCTGCGTTTGATTACACAGACGGTTCGGCAGAAGGTGAGATTTCGTATCGTCGTGCTAGGCAGGCATTCGAGGATATCGAGTTTCACCCAGAGATCTTGCGACCTGCCCCTGAGATTGATACGTCGGTTGAGATTCTCGGTGGCCCAAGTGCACTGCCGTTTGGTATGGCACCGACGGGTTTCGCTCGGATGATGCAGACCGAAGGCGAGATTGCCGGTGCTAGTGCGGCAGGTGCCGCCGGCATTCCGTTTTCACTCTCAACACTGGGGACCGTGTCCATTGAGGAAGTGAAAGCCGCCAATCCGCATGGACGCAACTGGTTCCAGCTGTACCTGATGAAAGACCGCGAGATTTCCTACGGCCTGGTGGAGCGTGCTGCCGCAGCAGATTTCGATACTTTGCTGTTTACCGTGGACACGCCCATTGCTGGCAATCGGATGCGTGATACTCGCAATGGGTTTTCCATTCCACCTCAACTGACCGCAAAAACAATCTTTGATGCGTTGCCCCGAACCGCATGGTGGTTCAATTTTCTGACCACTCCACAATTAGAGTTTGCGTCACTGTCGAATACGGGTGGTACGGTGTCGGATCTAATTTCTGCGGCGTTTGATCCAACCATTTCTGAAGCCGATTTGGATGTTATTCGCCAAATGTGGCCCGGCAATATTGTGGTCAAAGGCGTCCAAACGCTCAAGGATGCACAACGCATGGTGGATGCTGGGGTCGATGGGATCGTGTTGTCGAATCATGGTGGCCGCCAACTCGACCGCGCCCCGGTCCCCTTCCAACTGCTGCCTGAGGTCGCTCGTGAACTGGGCGATCACACCACCCTCCTGTTAGACACTGGGGTTATGAATGGTGCGGACGTGGTGGCCGCCCACGCGCTCGGCGCGGATTTTGTGATGGTTGGTCGCGCCTGGCTCTATGGCCTAATGGCTGGCGGTCGAGCAGGTGTGGACAAAATGATTCAAATACTACAATCAGAAGTTCAACGAACGATGGGATTATTGGGCGTCAGCCGAGTCGATGAATTGTCTCCAGACCATGTGACTCAGCTGATGCGGCTCACGCCGCGAGAGTCCCTTCGCCACATGACGGCCGACAGCGCCATCTAATTAGCAGCGGAAGACCCCTTCATAGAGCGCTTTAACAAAGGCAGCATTTTCGTAGGCGAGATGCCACCCCCATTGTTCTGCGCTCATATCGGGATCCGGGTACACAATGTTGACATCAACATCCTTATCGATACATTGACTGAACAAGAACCGAGTCCGAAAAGTATGGTACTTGCTGGTCACCACGGTGATAGAGTCCCACGACTCTTGTTCTGCAAGGTCATTGACCGTGAATGCCTCACCAATCGTGGAGATTTCATCCGGCGTGAAGCACACAACGTTCTTGGGCGTGGCCAGCTCACAATACTCGACGACCTCGTCGGGCAGAGGCGGAGCATAGGCACCAAAACGGCCGCGACCAGGTTCAACATAGGAAATCACCAGTGTCGGTGTATTCGTGTTGGCGATGACCTCTTCTGCAAGCGGCAATCGGTAGTGTTGCGGCGAGAGGCTCACCACCGCATTCCGGGGTGATTCGAGGTCGCCTTGGCGTGGATACAGCACGTTGAGCGTAACGAAGAGCAACCATCCGATTGCTAAGGTGACGATAATGCCACTGATCGTGAAGAATTTACGCACGAGTCTTCTATTTTCTCTTGTAGGTGCTGACGAGGAATTCTCTACCAAGAATGCAATGAGTGGATGCTAGTTAGGTACTATCTTGAATCGATAGTTAGAGACTTGCAAGAGGCATAAACAAAAACTTTGACATAGTTGAGCATTTGAGTTTTCTCCAACCCTCCATTTCTGGCAACGATGCGCTAAGATTGTGAAGCAACTCACAACTCTAAATGTCTAGGCGAATCACACCTTCTGCCGACATTCACGAAGAGGCAACCATATCGCGAATGCCCTCACCGGGGTAGCTGCGGTCTGGCGAATTGGGCGTACCGTATGGTGCCGCTCCCCCGCCTGTTCTGTCCGGCAGTGCTCACAGGATCGTGGCGGATGGAATGGATCACATGGTTACTACCGTTGCTGCAGGCCCACGCCGACTCGCTTTACAACGCGCCCCGCTCCTTTTATTCCTCTTTGGCATTGCTCTGAACCAGACCAGTGTGATTTTTGGGCTCAACCTGTCGATAGCCGATGTCTTCGCCGTGGTGATCCTCGTGCTCACCGCCATGACATCGCGCTTATTCTTCCCTACCGGACCCACCATCTTTTTCTGCGCCCTGTCACTGCTGGTCCTGATCATGGGCGGGTTTATCACCCCCAATGTCATACCCATCGACCAGACCTATACCGATGTCCTGTCTGATTACATCAAACTGGCCACCTCGTTTTGTTATTTTCTATTGGGCGTCAATATTGTGCGTGCCGGACAGGCTCGACTCGTCCTGCACGCCTTTGCCTTGACCGCAGCTTTCATCGGTGTTGTGGCAGTCGTGCAGACTGCGATCCCGGCGGTGCCGACCATTGAGTTCATGTTTTACGGGGAGATCCGATTCCGTGGTCTCATGAACGACCCGAACTATTTTGCCGTTATTCAATTAGTGGCCATGTCGGTGATGTGGCACGACAAAGACATTGCTCGTCGCCTGCGCTACCCAGCACTGGTCTTCTTGGCGGCCTCGGTGCTCGCATCCGGTTCCAAGACCGGAACGCTGACCTTACTGATCTTTGCGCTCTGGCGCGTGGTTCTTGCCATCTTCACCCGACAACGAAGCGGCCCGGGCTTTTCTGGATACCGCATCCTGTTGGCTATGGCACTACCTGCGGGCTTAATCGGGCTCATCCTGCTGTTTGCCAATCGGGCATTACGACTCAGCGTGGCCGCGAGCCTCGACCAGATTCCGGCGCTCGGTCGTCTTGGCCCGCTGCTGGTTGATTTCGGCAGTGGCATCGAGATGGATGGTTCGGCCCGCGATGATGCCTGGCTGAACGCGACCAAGATTCTGGAGATCTTCCCCTTTACCGGCATTGGGGCGGGCACCTATGAAGAGGTTGCGATGGAGCTGACCGGAAGCCCCGTGTTGGCGCATAATACGTTCCTGCAAATCGCGGCTGAATGGGGCCTGATCTTCGCTGCGATCATCGGGGTGTGGATCCTCATCCTGCTCCTGCGCCGCCCGCAGGCCGGCACCAACCTGAGACTCTGGGCAACTACCAGAGATGCTCTCTTGGTCATCATGATTGGCTCGCTTGGTATCTCGCTGCAGAACTCACGGCTGCTCTGGCTCATTGTAGGGATGCTCCTCGCCGTGCATATTTTTGAAACCGTACGCCGACCGGTACTCAACCAGGAATTTCACTATGTAAAGAAGTCATGAGTACACCGGTGACAGACCCTTCATACACCCAACTCACACTGAAAAAGAGGCGGCAAGGACATGAAGAAACTCGTGCTCATCCTGACCGACGAATCAAGCGCCACAGGATTTTATAAGGGGTATCCGCGTTTCCTCGGCGAACGCGGCTGGGAAGTCACCGTGGTCTCCAACTCCTCAGGAAAGTTGGAAGCCTGGGCACGCAGTGAAGGTGCCACCGGCTATGCCATCCCCTATGAACGTAACCCGTCGGTGGTCAGGGATCTCAAGGCTCTGGCTGCCACGGTTCGGCTCCTGCGCCAGCTCAGACCCGATGCCGTGGTGTCAGCCACCCCCAAGGGCGCGTTACTTGGGACCCTGGCCGCAAAGCTGACCGGGGTACCGGTTCGGATTTATCAACTGTGGGGGCTGCGGTTAGAAACGGCCACCGGTGTCATGCGAAAAATCCTGACCGGCTCTGAACGGGCCGCGATTGGTGCCGCGACCCAGACGGTGGCGAACAGCTTCAGCTTGGCCCGTGCAGCCGAGGATTTAGGGCTGGCTCCACGCAACTCGATTGAGGTGCTGGGGGCAGGCAGTTCACACGGTGTGAATCTCCAATATTTCGACCGATCCCAAGCTGCTGCTCCCGACCGCGAGACCACAGCATTTCTAGATCGAACCACCGCTGATCTCACGATCGTATTCATCGGTCGCATCACCCCAGATAAAGGCATCACCACGCTACTCAACGGCGTGGCTGCTGCCCGCGAGCGCGGAGCTTCCATCCGGTTGTTACTCGTGGGAGATATCGAGCACGAAGCCAGCGGCAGACAAATTGCTGCGGCTCCTGAGTACATTCACACCGTGGGACTCGTGGAAGATGTGCGCCCGTATATCGTTGCCGCCAACGTGCTGTGTCTCCCGACGCTGCGCGAGGGATTCCCCAACGTCGTGTTAGAAGCGGCTGCCCTTGAGGTTCCCGCTGTGGTGACAGATGCGACCGGAGCAATCGATTCGGTGGTCGATGGTGTGACCGGCTGGATCTTCCCGGTGGAAGATCCTCAAGCTCTCAGTGAGGTGCTGGTGGATATCACCGAGCACCCAGAGCACATCCGTGAACGCGGGCTGAATGCTCGTGCCCGGGTCGAGGAGGAATTCGAGCAGCGATACATGTGGGCGCTGCAAGAAGAAAATATTACTCAACAGCTTGAGCCGCACCTGGCTCGCACCACTAGCCGAGACGCGAAGTAGCCCTCAGATGACCGATTCCGTAGACCTCAAGCCGGTCAAGACCCGTGCGATTGACCGGTACATTTTTGCCGGGGGCACCCTGGGCTGGGCGCTGTCCCAATGGTTTTTGGTCTGGCTCTTCGCTCGAGTGGGTGATGGGGCATCCGCAGTCGGACAATACTCGCTGACCTTGGCGATCGTGACCCCGGTGTTTATTATCGGGCAGCTGGGGCTGCGGACGGTGTATTTGAGCCTGCAGACCAGTTTCACGTGGAAATCGTATTTGATCCTGCGGCTGATTGGCATTGCGAGTTCGATCCTCATCGTGGTGGTCTACTACCAGCTCGAGCCCAACGCTAATCTGCCCCTGCTCGCCGCGGTGGTGGCGGTTCGATGTTTTGATGTCTATCACGACATTTTATATGCCCGCTTCCAACGCGAAAACCGGCTGCTACTCATCGGCTTACACAGCGTGGTCAACAGTGTCATGACCATGATCATCGCCTTTGTAGCGATCCTATTAACCCAGAGCATTGCCCTGACCATCCTGTGCGTGGGGATCAGTTCCGCCCTGGTGGCTGCTTCGGCCCAACGCTATGTACTGAAGGTCCCCGCGGATCCCCTCGCTGCATCGGGTGGCTACCGAAAGATTCTGCGCGCTGGTTTCCCAACCACCATCTCCGAAACACTCGCAGCGCTCTCCACGTATCTGCCGATCTTATTTTTGTCAGTGATTGCCGATGATGCCACCACCGGTGTCTTTGCCACGGCCGCGTATCTCCTCACGGCCGCGAACCTCACTGGAGATACTCTCAAAGACATTTACATCACCTCATTTCGCTGGACCTTCGAAGAATCCGGGGCAGGTCAGCTGTTACGTCGAGCCCACAAAGTCTCCGGAGTGCTCATCGTGTTAGTACTCGTGGCGGTTCCCCTCATCATCTTCGCCGGCTCCCCCGTTTTGGAATTCATCTACGGTGATGAATTCGCACTGACCTATATAGAACTAGCGTTGCTGTCCGCCGCGACGATCCCGATCGCCTCATCCTATATTTACGAAGCCACCCTGAACGTACTCAATGCATACGCCGGACAAGCCTGGATTTGGTTCATCGCCTGCCTGCTCGGAGTGGGCGTGGGATTCCTCGTCATCAACGTTCCGGGGATCCCACCACTCTTAGGTGCTATGGCCGTTGCCTTTACCACCGGTTGGGGTCGCTTCCTCGGCGCCCTCAGCCTGGCCTTATCCGCCCAGCGCCGTGTCACCTAATCCAGAGGATCACCATGCTTAGCGTTCATCACGAATCCCACACCATCGAATATCCCGCGGTTAGCTACGCAGCCGCCACGGATGAGCAGAAGAGGTTGAGGTCATGCGAGTTCTACTAACCGGCGGTGCCGGCTATATCGGCAGTCATACAGCCCTTGTGTTATTAGAACAGGGTCACGAAGTCGTCGTCATCGATGACTTGTCGAACGGGAACCTCCAGGCGTTGCAACGCGTTGAATCAATCACCGGCAAGTCCATCTCCTTTGTTCAGGCCGATCTGATCGATGCTGCGGCAGCCCGTCGAGCCCTCGCCAATACTGAGTTCGATGCGGTAGTGCACTTTGCCGGGCTCAAGGCTGTCGGAGAATCCGTGGCACAGCCGATTCGGTATTACCGAACGAACCTGTCATCCACCTTGAACTTATTAGATCTGCTCGAGGAACGCGGCGTGAATAAATTCGTGTTCAGCTCCTCGGCCACGGTCTACGGTGACCCCCAAACCCCGGTGATCTCTGAGACACACCGCGTCGGAGTCGGGCTGACAAACCCCTATGGGTGGTCGAAGTACATGAATGAACAGATCATCATGGATGCTGCGACCACACGACCCGAGATCGCAGTGGTGTTACTGCGCTACTTCAATCCCGTGGGCGCTCACCCTTCCGGTTACATCGGCGAAGATCCCGCCGGCATTCCCAATAACCTCCTGCCGTTTATTGCCCAGGTTGCCGTGGGCCGTCGCGAGCAACTGTCCATCTTCGGTAACGACTACGACACAACCGATGGCACCGGGGTACGGGATTACATCCACGTCATGGACTTAGCCGAAGGCCACGTCGCCGCAATGGAGCACGCAACTCCTGGCGTGCAGATCTATAACCTTGGATCCGGTGTGGGGACCAGTGTTCTGGAAGCCGTGCGCGCATTTGAGGAAGTCTCTGGCTGTCCGATTCCCTATAAGATCGGCCCGAGACGCCCCGGAGATCTCGCAACGGTGGTCGCGGATCCGAGCCTGGCCAAAGCGAAACTCAACTGGGAAACCACGCGATCATTTACTGATGCCTGCCGGGATGCCTGGCATTGGCAATCCCAAAACCCCACCGGCTACTAATACTTTCTCGCCCCTCTCCAACGCCCACGAGTCCTGGTTCGTGGGCGTTGTTCATTCCGGAGGCATTTTGGTTGCTCACGGTCTTTTAGTCGCTGATTTTTGTGTGACCTGCACATGAACTTTCACCCAAGATTCACATCCTCCTTCGCTATATGGCCATGTCAGATGACAGCCCGGCAAGGGCCGGAAAAATACTTTTCCAAGACTCTTGCTTATTGCTCACCTAGCAACTAGATTGTTATAACAGCAACACAGACCGTGATGCGAATCACAACCGAATCTTCAAAGGAGACGACCATGGTGGATAGCGTTTACGAATCAGACGAAGCCTACAAAGAGATCGAAAATCAGCTAGAACAAGCACTGGATAACGCCTTCAATCTGGGCGCACAGGAAATGGAAGGCCGCGGCTTCAAACGTCGCGTCGGCTTCGGTACTCGCCCAGCAGTGATTCACATTGACATGGCCAATGCATGGACCCGCCCCGGCCACGCATTCACTTGCCGCAACATGGATACCATCATCCCTGCCTGCCAGGACCTCAACGCAGCAGCCCGCGCAAAAGGTGTCCCAGTTATCTTCATTACCACCGCTTACGAAGTCCTTAATGCAGAACTGCCATCAGACATGGGCCTGTGGTCACAGAAGATTCCGCTGGAAACACTGGATCCATCGACCGGTGCAGCCGATATCGACTCACGCATCGCCCCAGAGCCAGGCGAACTGGTCATCACCAAAAAGCGCGCCTCGGCATTCCCTGGCACGTACCTAAACCAGTTCCTGACCGCCAACCGCATCGACACCCTGATCGTCACCGGCGTGACCGCTTCGGCCTGTGTCCGCAACACTGTCGAAGACGCCATGGCTGAAGGCTTCCGCCCAATTGCCGTGCGCGAAGCCATCGGTGACCGCGTTGCCGGCACCGTGGCCTGGAACCTGTTTGACATCGACAACAAATTCGGGGACGTAGAGTCTGTTGGCACCGTTGTGGAATACCTCAACAACCTGCCGAACTTCGAAGACACCGTACCGACCCCAACCGCCAAAGCCCCACAGCAGGCACTGGCAGCCAACTAGGCGCCAACGCAAGCCAATGACCGGGACTGCACGCTCGCAACAGAGCGTGCAGTCCCGGCTGCGTTTAAGCGGACCCACACTCGATGTGACGCATTTCATGCGAGCGCGATAGGTGCATTTTTACGCACCGACACGGCACTGATCTGGTGATACCTTCACAGCATTGCTTGCTTGAAAAATCTTCTAAAAGTTACCCACCAGTTACTCTTGCCTATTGCTTAGATAGCAACTAAATTGTTTGACTAGCAACAATTAGTGATGTGCATCACATCGATTGCAACCTGTTCTTCACAGTATTCATAACAAAATTCTCTCCCGCGGTTTTCCGGGATATTGCCTATCCTTCCCGCCCCTTTCCTTTCAACCTCGCGACATAATTTGCATGGTCTTTCCATTTAGGAGGAAACACATGAAGCGCATTGGTGTAGACGTCGGTGGTACTTTCACCGACCTGTATTACTCAGATGATGAATCACGCACTGGGTTCGTAGAAAAAGTTCCCTCGACCCCAGAAGATCCCTCCATTGCTGTCGTCGATGGCCTCAAGCGCCTGGTCGCCAAAGCCGGGATCACCCTGGCTGAGGTCGATCAAGTCGTGCACGGCACCACGGTCGCCACCAACACCGCGCTGACCCATAAGGGTGCAGAAGTCGGCATGATCACCACCGAGGGTTTCCGCGATATTCTCCACATCGCACGCCATAAGAAACCACACAACTTCTCGCTGCAACAAGACCTCCCCTGGCAGACCCACCCGCTGGTCAAGCGCCGCCACCGGCTGACAGTCAACGAACGCATCACCGCGCCCTACGGTGACGTGCTGCGTGCTTTGGATGAAGACGAAGTCCGCGACCGCGTCCGCCAACTCAAAGCAGCCGGCGTTGAAGCCATCGCCGTATGTCTACTGCACTCTTATCTCAACCCAGCACATGAACAGCGCATCGGCGAAATTGTCCGCGAAGAATTCCCCGAAGCCTACCTGTCCCTATCCAGCGACATTGTTCCGCTGTACCGCGAATACGAACGCTTCTCGACCACCGCGCTCAACGCCTACGTTGGTCCACGCGTTTCCAACTACCTCTACCGTTTACAAAACGAGATCGAAACCCTCGGCTACGATCGCGAAATCCTGCTGATGCAGTCCTCCGGTGGCATGGTACCCATCAAGGAAGCCGCAAAGCGTCCGGTGTCACTCATGATGTCCGGCCCCGTCGGTGGTCTGATCGGTGGGCTCTGGGCCGGCGAACAGTCCGGCTTCAAAAACATTGTCACCCTCGACATCGGTGGCACCTCAGCAGATATCGGTGTGGCCTACCAGGGCGAACTGCGCATGCGCCACCTACTCGACACCAAGATTGGTGACTACCAGGCCATGATCCCCATGGTCGACATCGACACCATTGGCGCCGGTGGTGGCTCGATCGCCTACGTTGACCAGGGTGGCGTCTACCGCGTTGGGCCACAATCCGCGGGTGCCGATCCGGGTCCAGTCTGCTACAACCGCGGTGGTGAAGAACCCACCTCGACCGACGCCCAACTGCTGCTAGGCCGCCTGCGTCCAGAACGCATGCTCGCCGGTTCCGGTATCGACCTGCGCCCTGACCTTTCCAAGGACGCCATGCAGCAAGTGGCCGACCAACTGGAGATGTCAGTTGAAGAGGCCGCTCTCGGTGCCCTGCAGCTGCAGAAATACGGCATGACCCAAGCGATTGAAGAAAACTCCGTGCGCCGCGGTTACGACCCTCGCGACTTCACTCTGGTTGCTGCCGGTGGAGCCGGTGGCCTGTTCGCTTGCGAGATTGCGTCCGAACTCGAAGTGCCCAACGTGCTGGTCCCCGCCAACCCCGGCATTATTGCCGCACTGGGTCTGCTGGCCACCGATGAGCGTTACGAATTCGTGTCGACCGTGCGCTTCCCACTGGCCGATGCTGACTGCCCATCGCTACAAGCCTCCTACGAGGAGCTCGAAGCTAAAGCCAATGCGCAGTTGGATGCTGAAAGCGTCACCCCAGAACGCCGCAAACTCCAGCGCCTGGCCGATGCACGCTACGAAGGTCAGGGCTACGAAATTCGCTTCGACGTGCCAGATGGTCCAATCAACGATGCCTGGTTGGCCGAAGCCGAAGCCCGCTTCCACGCGGCCCACGAGGAAGAATACGGTCATCGTTTCTCGCACAGCGCCGTGGAACTGATCAACATTCGCGTGGAGGCCACCGCCGAGATGGCTGAACTCCCCGCGGTCACCCCGACCACGCAGGCCAGCCTCGAAGATGCACTGATCGAGACCCGCGATGTGACCTTCGATGTGTCGGGCAAACCTGCCACCCTGCCAACGCCGTTCTACGATCGCGAAAAACTGGCCATCGGTCAGAGCTTCGAAGGCCCAGCCATCGTCGAGCAATACGATGCGACCACCGTGGTGCCTCCAGGCTTCAGCGTAACCATCGATAATGCAGGCAACATGGTGATTGCTTGCCCAGCCAATGAATCCACCGCAGAAGACCTGGCCACCCCAATTCTGATGCGTGTCATCGGCGGCGCGCTGAACTCGGCAGCCAAAGAAATGGCCTCCGTGCTGTTCCGCATGGCGTACTCATCGATTATTCGTGAGTCCGAAGACTTAGGTGCCGGCCTATTCGATGCCGAAGGCAACGTTCTGGCCGAATCGGACTCGACCCCGATGTTCATGGGCTCGATGCCAAAAATCGTCAAGGGTGTCATCTCCGTGTTGGGTGATGACATCAATGAAGGCGATATCATCCTGCACAACGACCCCTACCTGGGTGCTACCCACTCCCCTGACGTGGCGATCATCAAACCGATCTTCTACGACGGTCAGCTCGTCGGTTTCTCGGGTGCTTCCGGTCAGCTCATCGACAACGGTGGCGCCCACTCCGGGCTGATGGTCGATATCCAAGATATCCAGTCTGAAGGCCAGATCTTCCGGGCCGTGAAGATCTACGACAAGGGCGTCCGCCAGGAACCCCTGATCAACCACATTTTGGATAACACCCGCACTCCGACTTCGAATAAGGGTGACTTCCAGGCGATGATCGCAGCCACCGAGCTCGCCTCGAACCGCTACCTGTCGCTGGTGGATCGCTACGGCCTGAAAGCCGTACAGGATTCGGGTCAGGCCTGGATCGATTACTCCGAGACCATGCTGCGTCAAGAGATCGCCAAGATCCCAGACGGTGTCTATGAAACCGAGATCGGCTACCTGGACGACGACGGCCGCAACTACGGCAAGAAACTGCCGATCGCTGTAAAAGTCATCATCGAAGGCGACGAGATCACCTATGACCTGACCGGCTCATCCGAACAGGTGCCCACCGCCTATAACTGTGCGTTTGAAGGCACCACCGTCTCGGCGTTTACCTTCATTACCCGCATGATGTTCCTGGACGAAGTGGCCTTCCCGGTCTTCGTGCCACAGAACGAGGGCATGCTGAAACCCCTGAAAGTCATTGCTCCAGAGGGCACGATCTTCAATCCGAAATACCCTGCTGCGACCTTCTCCCGGTTCTCGCAGGTCCAGCGTGCCGTGGACTTGGCACTGCGCGCCCTGGCACCAGTGATGCCAGAAAAGGTGACCGCAGGAAACTCGGCCCATATTCACTTCATGTCCTATTCCGGTTGGGACGAAGTCCAAGGCGAATACTGGGTTTATCTGGAAGTCAACGAAGGCGCCAACGGCGCCCGTCACAACGGTGACGGTCCGGACTCGGTCGACAACCTGATCGCCAATACCCGCAACAACCCGATCGAAGAGCTCGAATGGCGCTTCCCAATGCGCACCGACCGCTACGAACTACGTGACGAACCGGCAGCAGCCGGCGAGTACCGCGGCGGGATCGGCATCGTCCGCGAGAACACGTTCCTGACCGATACGGTCATCACGTGTGAAGGTGAACGCCACGAGTCCGACCTGCCATGGGGTGCCCACGGTGGTCACGATGGTCGCAACGCCTCGCTGATCAAGAACCCAGGCCGCGAAGGCGAAGAGTCCTGGCCATCGAAGGTCACCGGTCGTCAATTGCAGGCCGGCGACTCGATCCAGATCACCGTGCCATCAGCCGGTGGCTTCGGTGACCCAACCAAGCGCGACCCAGCCAAGGTGCTAGAAGACGTGCTGGATGACTTCACCACCCGTGAAGCCGCCCGCAACGACTACGGCGTCGTCCTCGTCGAAGTCGATGGTCGCCTCCAAGTGGATGACCAAGCCACCGTAACCCTGCGAGCCGAAATGGCTGAAACCGCGGGAAAACTAGCCGCCACGGTCACCGCGTAATGCGCGATTGACACCAACAATAACTCAATACATCTAAACCACCCGCGGGGAGCAGATACTTTGTCTGATCCCCGCGGGCTCCTCATACCTTTTTGCACTCTTCACGGCCACACACCACTATGCGTTTTCTTCTTCATTGAAGCCCTCTCTTAGGAGTCGTTATGCAAGATAACGTCCACGCATTTCGTAAGATTAGCCTGAAGGAAACGCGATTCGTCACGATCATCGCCTTCCTCGCCTGGACCATCGCGGTCTACGACTACATTCTGTTTGGCACACTGCTCCCCCGTATTGAAGAAAGCTTCGGCTGGGACTCCAGCCACGCACTCCTAGTCTCCACACTGGTCAGTGTCGGAGTATTCCTCGTCATTATTTTCTTTGGTCCCCTGATCGATAAACTCGGCCGCCGTAAAGGCATGATGGCCTCGGTTGGCGGCTCAGCCGCTGCCGGCGGTGCCAGCGCACTGGCCAACGGCTCCGTAAGCCTCGTGGGGATTCGTGCACTGTCCGGTGTGGCACTTGCCGAGCAATCGGTCAACGCCACCTACCTCAATGAGGTCTTCGCCCTCTCCGAAGATAAGAAAGTCAAAAAGAACCAGGGACTCATCTACGCCTTCGTCCAGACCGGGTGGCCCGTGGGTGCGCTCATGGCAGCGGGCTTCGTCGGCCTGGTGACCGCCTGGTTCGGCCCCGACAACTGGCGGCTTGCGTTCCTCATTTCGATGATCCCCGCCGCCGTTGTGTTCGCATTGATCTACTTCTTCTTGAAAGAAACCCCGCAGTTCAATGCGATGAAGCAGATGAAGGCCTATCAGAAGGCCGGCAACATGGAGGCAGCTCAGGCCATCTCCGATGCAACCGGTCTGAAGATCACCACCGAGGCGCCATTGAAGATGATCTTCAATGGCGTGCACCGGCGCAATACGCTGGTGCTGTGTTTTGCGTGGATTCTGAACTGGATGGGCATCCAGACCTTCTCGGTCCTCGGTACTACCGTGTTGGAAAGCGGTAAAGGTGTGGAGGCCTCCAGCGCCCTGTTGATGATCATCGTCGCAAACATTGTTGGTGCGCTGGGCTATCTGACCCACGGTTGGCTGGGTGACCGTTTCGGCCGCAAGAATGTGATTGTCTTCGGCTGGACCATTGCGGGCATCGCATTCACCGCAATGATGCTGGGACCAAGCAACCCGGGATTCGTGTTACCGATGTACATGATCGGGCTGTTCTTCCTGCTCGGCCCATACGCGGCCATCATGTACTTCCAGGCTGAATGCTTCCAGTCCGAATGCCGTGGCACCGGTTCTGCGTTCATTGTGTCGATGAGTCAGCCCGGTGCTGTGATCGGTGGGTTCATCCTCACCGCACTGGTCACTGCGAACTTCGGTTTGAGCAATGCCACCATCGTGATTGCACTGGGCGGTGTCCTGCTGTCCGGTCTGATCATGATGTTCGTCCGCCCAGTCAAGCAGGAGGTGTCCGAAGAAGAAAACGTTACAGCAACTGTGTCATAACAATCCAACGCATAATCTAGTACCACGCGGGGCCGGTGCCCTCCAACTCAACGGTTGGAAGCACCGGCCCTTGCGGGTTTAAAACGTACTTTAAACAAACGTGCTCCCTTTAGAGTAACGCGAGCAAGACTAGAGGTAGAAGCCCCCTACGCTGTACGCTCGCGTAATCTGACCATGTTGCAGAGCACTGAAAGGGTGGGCGTAGCTACGCCTTTTGTTTTCCCCACTCTCTCCACCGCTCCTCCAATCGTCTCTATTTCGGTTTTCCGACCAGCTTCAAGGTCGATCAGCATGGAGGTTTTATGCTGAGAATGATGTTTATGAGCATTCTCGATGTTGGATTGGAGCCGATCCTCATCGATCTCAACCCCTGCATTGCGTACAACTTCTAATGACTCGCTCAGTACCAAGGTTGCTATCTCTGCGGCCTCAGGTCGATCAAAGACCTCGCCTACAGTCAATCCCGTAGCAGCGCTAACTGTGTTGTAAACGGTATTAAATATTACCTTTTCCCATATAGGAATCATGATGTCTGGAGCATAAGTCGTGTGCATCTTGCTTTCGTTGAGAATCCGTCTCATGAGATGAGCACTATCTTGGCCCCCTTCGTGTAAGGCTCCGAGCACCACTCGCCCGGTGGCCTCAGAAACTACTGTGCCATTGGCTTTGAGGTCCGAAGGGAAGTCTGTCATTCCGAGCACTGTGCGCTCGTATCCAAAAATCCTAATGAGTGGCTCGTCATTGCCAATGCCGTTCTGCAAGGAAATCCCGATCGAGTCGGGCGTAAGCACGTGTCGAACTGATTGAAGAGCAGCCTCTGTGTGAAATCCTTTCGTAAAGACCATTACAATGTCCAAGTGTTCCAATACATCGGCTGCCTTGGATGCAGCTGCTCGCACATGAAACTGATACGTTCCCATATCCACGTTAATTCCGTGTTGCCTAATATCGTCTAGGACTGCTCCAGACGCGTCGATCATGGTGACGTCTCTGCCTGCGGCGATTAGATGGGCCCCAAATAATCGTCCCATGGCGCCGGCACCAACTATTCCTATTTTCATTTAGTATCCCTTTCAAGATCTTCAAATCCGCTCATACTGGAATGACGGGAGATGATTAAGGTGAAAAATCTGGGTATCTGTATCAGATTTGAAGCGCATATCTAAGCTCGCGGCAGTAGCAGCAAATGAGCTTTAGAGGCTAACGTGTGCACGGTACCCGGCGCGCGTTTGCCCGGTCAATCAATGTCCTGCATTGTGCTGATAGCCCACTGAGTGAACCATGCACTTGCTGCCGAGACAGGGGAAGTACTTGTATGTGCTCGAACAATGGAGGTGAATGCCCCGCTCGACAAAGGCCATGATTCTATCTCCCAGCCTCGTGACCAATGATCGACTACCGCTTGCGGCGCGAAGGCTATCAGATCGGATTCAGAAACAATTGCCGGAATCGCAGCGAAGGCGGGTAAGTAGATTGATCCTTCAGGCGGGGTTGGCAACATGGATTCAACAAGGCTGTGGCCGGTTGTGTTTCGAGCTACTACACGAGGGACTGTCACCAGCTCATCGAAACTAGGCGCAACCGAACCGAATCGACCCTTGCGAACTACACAACAATAAATATCAGGTCGAATGACCGTAGTTTGCAGCCTTCCAGACAGTAGAGTAGATGCTACTGCGATATCAATTTTGCCTTTCAGAAGGTCCTCAGATGCCCTTGAGGCATCGAGGTTAACAACGTCTAGCTGGCTCCTAGGCGCCACGTCTGCTAACGCGGATACCAAGGTGGGGAGAAAAATAATCTGTCCGATATCGGTTAGTGCCATACGGAACGTCTCTACCGAAGTCTGCGGTTCGAACTCGATGAGCTGACCTATAGCAGATTCAGCAGCGGAGGGGAGATGCCCAATTTCGTTATAGAGCTGTATCGCAGCACGTGTAGGTGAAATAGTACGCCCAGATTTTGCAAAAAGCTCATCGCCCGTAATGCGCCTTAAGCGGTTAAGCGCCTGCGTCACCGATGGTTGTGAGATTTGTAAAACACGCGCAGCTGCAGTTACTGTCTTCTCCTCGTAGACGGCCACGAACACCCGTATCAAGTTCAAGTCCAACGCTGACTCCTGATATTCCCCAGAACCACAACATTACATCTAACCAATCCAGACTCGAATATGCCTGTGGTCCCGGCTGCAGAAACTGCTTGCCGGGACCACAATATCCTTTAGTGCGCCCGTTCGTCACGAATGAGCACAGGGCAACATTAAACGTGGTGGTTCACCTTATTAAACGTTGTGGCTCACTTTCTAGAAGGGATAAGGTGCAATATCGGATCTCATAGTAAGCCACTGAGTTTCTGTGAACGCTTCGATGTTGGCGGCGTAACCACCGAACCGGGAACCGGTCCCTGAATCCCCCACTCCCCCAAACGGAGCATTGGATTCGTCAGCCACAGTCTGCTCATTGATATGGACTTTACCTGAATGGACCATATCGGCTAGTTTCATTGACTCACCTACGTCTCCCAGAATCGAGACTGCCAGTCCGTACTCACTGGCATTGACGATTTCGGCGGCCTCTTCAATTGTTGAGAAAGTCATGACGGGAGCTACCGGTCCAAAAATCTCTTCTTTCCACGCCGGATTATCCGCATCAACTCCGGTGATGAGGGTCGGCTTGTAGAATAGATCGTTAAAGGTTCCACCTGCTTCCACCACAGCACCCGCATCTTTAGCGCCTTGAACGATACGATCAATATTGTCGCGCTGCGTCTCGTCGATAATGGGACCGAGTGCGACTGCATCAGTCCAGGGATCACCTTGAGGTAGATTTTCCGCCTTTTCTTTCAGAGCAGCGACGTATTCATCACGAATTGACTCGTGAACGAGATGTCGTCCAGCAGTCATACACACCTGACCTTGGTGCATGAATGAACCGAAGGCACCAGCAGATGCGGCCGCCGCGACATCGGCGCCGGGCAACACCACGATCGCGTTATTGCCGCCCAACTCAAGGTGCGACCGTTTTAGGTTTCGCCCACAGGCTTCTCCGACCTTACGTCCCGCTGGGGTAGAACCGGTGAAGCTTACTACACGAACTTCAGGGGCTTCAGTTAGGGCTACGCCGGCATCAACTCCCCCGGGCAACACTTGCAAGACCCCGGCTGGTAGTCCGGCCTCTTCAAAAGCGCGCATGATCATGTACCCACCAGATATAGGGGTGCGAGGATCGGGTTTGAGGATGACACTATTTCCTAGAGCGAGAGCTGGTGCGACTGAGCGAATAGAAAGGATTAGAGGGAAGTTAAACGGTGAGATAACACCGACCACGCCAGCGGGAAGTTTTCGTGCAAACGACCAGTGGTCTTCATTGGATGCAAGGACGTCACCTTGCGCGTGATGCGGGAGTGCCGCCGCGTCAAAACATTCACTAGCAGCTACGTTCGTTTCTAACCCCGCTTTGGGAGCAATGGCTCCGGTCTCGCGCTGAACCCATTGATTCAGTTCCTCGACATTATTGACGAAGAAATCCCCAGCTTTACGCAAAATTGCTGCACGCTCTGCGGGTTTTTTCTGGGCCCATTCTTTTTGCGCTTTGGCAGAGGTTTTTGCGGCCGCGAAAACATCTTCTGAGGTAGCTATTGCGACAGTTCCTAGCACTGTTCCAGTAGCGGGTTCAACGACTTCACTGGTACCCCCGGTGCCAGTGTCCCAAGCACCATTGAATAGTTTGCCTTCCCATTTTTCTTGTGCCATAGCGCTACCAGCTATTACTTGTGTTTGTTCTTGTGTCATCACGGCCTCCTCGGCTGTAACTTTTTCGTACTAATTTTGGAGGGAATATTTGTTGTATTGGTCTTGTACGGACTATTACTCAGTAGCGTCAGGAAGTACTGCAATGGCATCCGCTTCGAATCTCAGCCCGTGCGCAAGCTGCACTCCTACTGTTGTTCGCGCAGGCCGCGGCTCATCAAACTTCCTCATATAAATGTTATTGAGTTCATCTCGATTGCTGATATCACTGAGATAGCAATTTATTTTGACAATGCGATCCATCGTCGTACCTGCTTTAGTCAGCACGGAGTGTAACGAGGCGAAGACGCTTTCAACTTCGTCTTCAAATGTCATCGCCTGATCGCTATCTTCTGTGCCGCTTGCAACTTGCCCAGACACAAATACGAATCTGCCGCATTTCACTGCGTGGCTGAGAGGCGGAACCCGTGGGACATCTTCGCTGTTGATGTGTTCTAAAAATTTAGACACATTTCTCACTCCTTACGTATGTAGGTGCTCTTCTGTCAGCATTACTACTGCACCAATGAGGGCAACCAGAGCACCAGGTCTGGCCAAACGAAGAAAAGAACTAAGAGGAGAATCTCCAACACAACGAATGGCCAGACTCCTTTGAATACCTCTAATGACGGGATCCGAGCAGTACCTGCTACAACGAAAACGTTAATTCCGACGGGCGGCGTCACCATACCTATCTCGATCAATTTGATCATCATGACACCGAGCCAAATACCATCGAACCCCATGTCCATAGCTACGGGATAAATAAGAGGTACCGTAATTACGAGGATCGAGATAGACTCCAAGGCCATCCCAAGTGGTAGCAGGAAGGCCAAAAGTAAGGCCATAATCAGCCAGTCAGGCGCGTTGAGTGCTGTTACTGCATTACTGATTGTCTCTGGGACACGTGCTACCACGAAGAAGGTCGAAAGAATCGCCGAGCTAATAATGACAGCAAAGACCATACTGGTAGTTTTGGCAGTCTCTTTGAGCGCTTCGACAAAGTGGTGCCCAATCGTTCGAAGGCCCTGTCTTCTGAACTCAAAAACCAGAATCAACAATGCAGCGACTGCCCCGATTGCCGCAGACTCAGTTGGCGTAAAGAATCCGGAGTAAATTCCCCCCATAATGATCAGGAAAATGATGGCTAGGCGGAAAAGACCACGGTATGGCAGTCGGCTCTTCTCTTGACGCGCTTGATGTTTTTCAATTTCGCTCTCAATTTCGTCCTCGAGTCCATTGCCATTTGCAGGGACCTTGGCGTATTTGCGGGTGCGGACGAGGATATAAATTGAATAGATTATGGCGGAGAGGATGCCAGGTAATATGCCTGCCGCCAGCATTTGTGCAATTGAAACGTTGGCAAGGATCGCGTACAGCACTAAGAACAGACTCGGTGGGATCATCGCACCTAATGTGCCGGCTACAGCAACAAGCGCACCCGCGAGACTCGCAGGATAACCTGCTTTTCGCATCTCATCGACGGATAGGCGTGACATGGTAGCTGCGGTACCGATACTCGATCCTGAGACGGCTGCGAATCCTGCACAAGCCGCAACTGTAGAGATCCCTAGCCCACCCGGCACTTTCTTGAATACATGGCGCGCTATGGTGAAGACTTGCTCTGCTACCTTCGCTCTGACAGCGAAGACCCCCAAAAGTATAAACATCGGGATAATAGTCAGAGAGAAGGTCGAGGTCTCCTCAAAAGAGGACGTCGCAAGCGTACTAGTCACGAATGCTTCATTCCGCAAAACTAGGAGACCTAGTCCTCCAGAGAGCGCCAAGGCGAGCCAAACCGGCATCCTTAGAAGCAGTAACGCTATGAGTACACAAACTACTAATAAAACAGCGATACCGGAGCTCATGAATAATTCTCCGTTTCATTATTATCTGGGGTGTTTGGTTGGTCGCCGCTATTGTTCGCGGCATACGCGGGAGGAATAATGGAATCTTCCTCTTCCCCAAGCAAAGGTTCATTTCGGAATGATAAATACGCGTTAGCGAGGGCCACGATTAGAAACGCGATATAGCCAAACACAATTAGCCAACGCGTGGGCCATATTGGCCAGACCAATAGTCCTAGTGTGACTTCACCCATCTCGGTGCTTTGGATTGCGCGCTCTGCGGTGGCAATGATGAACCAGAGGACCATTCCTGCCCCGAATAACCACATCAGTCCTGAAAGATAGCGGGCTGGTCTGAGTGGCATTTTAGAAGTCAACAGGTCGACTGAGACATGGGCGTTTGTAACACCTGCGTATGAAATTCCGAGAAACACTGTTGCTACTAGCGCCGTCTCGCTGAGTTCTAACAAGCCCGGGATCGGCTCGCCACCAATATTCCGTGCGATCACATCGACCGTGATAGCAAGCATCATGATGATAGTGGAGACGGATGAAAGTGCACCAAGAGGGCTAGCCATCTTCTCGACAGCTTTACGGAGGGCAGCTGAAAAAGTCTTGGCTTTAGTAACCATTAGACCAACTCAATTCTCCGGCTGGGATGTCTCTTCTCAAACATCCCAGCCGGTTCAATGACATCTAGAATTACTGTTTGGCTAGCTGCGTTCAGCACATGCGATTGACGGATCAGCTTCCATGTCGTCTTTGTACTCATCGATCTTTTGCTTATATGCCTCGAGGTAGCCAGCAGCATCAGTCAGACCATCACGTTCTGCTTCCTCTACCCAACGAGCTTCAAGGTCTACGGAAACAGCGTCTTGCCAACGATCGGTTTCAGCTTCATCCCATTGCTTGAGATCACCGATGGTATCTAGCAGCAGGTCACACTGTGCTGTAGTCACTTCGTTAAAAATGCGGTGTACGTGTTCTGCGTTGTACTCGTCGGTTACTTCATCAATTACTTGACGAATGTCGTCGGGCAAACCATCGTAGACATCTTTATTCATCCACATACCAATTGTTGTGTAGGTACCAATGCCAGGATCGGTCCACTCGGGCAAGATGTCTTTAAGCTGATATGCCACAGTTCCATCGAGTGGGAAACCGGCTGCATCAGCCACGCCGCGTTCGATGCCTTCATATGTCTCTGGGGCTGTGAGCACTACGTTGTTGGCGCCTGCTGCGTCAACTGCTTCCTGAGCATATTGACCGGCCATACGTAAGCGGAGCCCCTGCAGCTCATCGATAGAGCTCAACTCTGTGTCCCCGCCCAGCAATAAGCGGCCCGGAGGAATGTGGGCAATTGGTTGAAGTTTATTCTGTTCCCACAGTGCAGCAGCACCTTCATGCTCGGTGCTGAGATCCTGGATGGCCTTAGCCACTGGTTCACTTCCGGGGCTCAGGAAAGGAATACTCGAGATGGATGCCATTGGGAAAAGCTGGGATGAATAGTCCGTGAGGGTCTGGCCGATGTCTGCACGACCGTCACGTACGCATTCAGGGATTTCGGCGGCGCTGCACAACGAGTCTGCTGCGTCAATATTGAAAGTTACTCGACCGTCCGTTCGCTCTTCGATTTCCGTGTACCACCAGTCAGCCATTTCCTCGCTGAGGCTGTCCGGTGTAGCCCAAGAGGCAACGTTTAATTCGACAGTTTCTTGTCCGTCGTCCGCGTTTGAATCTCCACTACAGCCCGCGAGCACCACGGCTAGCACCCCCAGGAGTGCAGTGCTTTTAAGTGTTTTTTTGGCACGCTTGAGTGATGTCATCTCTATTTCCTTCGACATGAATGTTGATCTACAGATCATTGATTTGGTGTGAGTATGTGACCAGGTAGGCGCCTACTCATAGTGGGCGACTAAGTTATTTGCCGTACAACTAGGCAGCGCAGTTAAATTACATGCGCATCGATAAGCACGGGTCCAGTCGCTTTCAGTGCTTTGCGATAGGCAATTTCGAAATCTTTTACGGTAGTGACCCGCGACGCCCTTACCCCATAACCCTCAGCGATGGAAACCATATCGATACCACCGACTTTTAATCCGGGGACGTTCTCTGCGCCCATGCGTTTCGAAAAACCTGCCAAGGCACCGTAGCCCGAGTTGTTTACAATAACGAAGATGGTGCGTGTCTGACGTTGCGCCGCCGTGTATAACGCCGAGATACCAAAATGAGCCGACCCATCTCCGACTGTCGCGACGATCGTTTTACTCGGATCTCCAATTGACATTCCCACTGCAGCTGGCAACCCAAATCCAAGTCCACCCGATGCTGGGAAGTTGTACATCCCGGGACGCTCGATAACAATCCGCTCCAGATAATCAAGATCCAGCGTGGTTGTCTCGTTAACGTAGGCCACCGTATCGTTCACATTATTATTCAAGACTTCCAGGATTTCGCTTCCTGTCATTCCTTCGTTTGAACGCTCCGGTTCAGGCATTGCTCGTGAGCCGTGCTCACCACGGCGGATCCCACGATCTTTCACCGATCGAGCCAGACCTTTTGTTATAGCGCCTACGTCACCGACGAAAGAGCGACCGAAGGGTGCCCGCGTAGCTTCGCGAGCATCCTGGGTGACGTGATACACCTCAGTGCCTTCGAAAAGATAATTGCTTGGTTCCCAGCGGTGATACCGGAACACAGGTGCCCCGAGAACAACTACCGTGTCGTAACCTTCAAGCTGATCACGGACGGATTTAATACCAGGCACGACTACGCCGTCGAAGTTCGGGTGTGTCGTAGGGAAGGGGCAACGCGATGGTGAAGGCGCAACCATGACAGACGCATCGAGTTTCTCTGCGAGAGTTACAACGGCCCCAAAAACGTCAGGATCGGTGACTGCCGCTGCGTCAACTTGCGGACCGAGAAGCAGAGCGACGTTATTCGCCTCTGCTAAGCGTGCAGAGAGCTCTTCAACTACGGTCCCAGAAACGTGTTCATCATGGACTACTGAGCGATCATACAGAAGGCAATCATCGTCGAGGGTGGGCTTCTCCCAATCATCCAATGGCACAGATACATAGACTGGGCCGGCTGGCTTAGTGGTGGCCTCTAGAATCGCCTGCGAAAGCGTTCTGGTGACATCTTCTGGAGCTAGCGGCTCATGCGAATATTTAACCAAGGGTTTCGGAAGCGTTGATGCATCTGTATTCCCAAGAAAAGCTTCCTGTCCGACTGTTCGCCTAACCTGCTGGCCCGCCAGTATGACCAGAGGGATATGGCCGTAGAAAGCATTAGTTAATGCCCCCATAGCATTCCCAGAACCGGAAGCCGCATGAAGATTAACCAACGCTGGCTTCCCGGTTGCCCTAGCGTATCCCTCAGCCATCCCAACCACGACTTGTTCATGAAGTCCCAGCACAAATTCGAATTCCTCAGTCAATCCTGCGAGGAATGGAATCTCATTGGAGCCTGGATTTCCAAAAATTGTTGTCATGCCATTTCGCCTGAATAATTCAAGCGTCGTGTCAAGTACCGTTTGATCAGTCACTTTTTCCTTCCAGAACGTCGCACGCGCCGAAACTATATCTTTCTCGGCCTTGCATCTTTACCTAAGGTACATGAGGTGCATCACCAAATTCTAATAATTTATATTGCCCGCAATCATAGGTAGTACCTATGATTAGAACTGAGCCAAGTGTTCCTATGAGTCCTTCAATAAAGTCACCGCCACCTGTTATGCAACCTTGGAAGAGGTTGTAAGATGCATCAGGGATCCGCATGGCCACTTTCTCTAGCTGCCCGAATCACATGCCTAAGGGTTAGCACCATCAGGGTCTAACGAGGCACGTTTGTTTACACAGAGAGAGTCATGGGAGGCACTCGTTGCTGATCTGAACGCCTTCGATCTGATGATCCATTACGCGATATCTCCTTGATGCGCAGTAGCTCGGCAATCAACAAGCGCTCCCGTCATCGGGTCCCCGCTTATTGTGAGCACTTTCTGCGATGACATGAAGTTCACTAGCTGGTGACACGGCCGCGGCGTAGAGAAAAGTACTAGAGTGCGTGGAGTTCAGAGAGTACTTTAATCGCTTCACCACGTTCTGCACCCGTGTAAGGGTGATCCACCAAGCATCATCTTTACCTACGTATTGAAATTTAACTGAGCTAATTGAATGCGGAGGCTCTGCTCATCTTCGCGTGACCGGACGTCGCGTTCGGCGCTAGCTTGATGCGTTACCCCATGGCGTCAGGCGGCCTCTAAGAAAGGCCCAGTGGCCCGTCAGTATTCGAAGCTCGAGTGGTTGTCTGGTTGGCCAATTGAAACGTCTACTTCTGTTGCTGACGAAGGTATAGTACAGACACCGACCTACTACCTACTTATCTAATTCCAAATCCCCAAAGAGCCCAACTGGTTCAGTTCGAAGGAATAGAGCATATTGGATACGAAAAAAAGCAAAATTGGATTGATTGTACCGCCGGCAGACGGTGAAGTTCCGCCTGAAGCCGAGGCCATTTTCGGAAACGAAATCGATTTTGTCGCCTACGGATTAGGCATCTCACAAATGGACGAAACGAACTTTCGTATGGCACTCGATCATCTTGAGGAAGCAGCGTCCGAATTAATGAACAGCAACGTTGACGCTATCAGCGTGATGGGGACGTCCCTAACTTTTTTTGAGGGACGCAAAGGCAATCACGAAATTATAAAGAGCCTCAAGAGATATGCCCCAGGTGTGCCCGTTACCACGATGTCGAACGCTATAATTCATTCTCTTCAGCAATTAGAAGCTCGCGAGATCGCAGTTCTTTCGGCTTACGACGCCGATATGCACTCGCGTTTAATCAGCTTCTTACGAGAGCACGGCGTCCTTGTAACTCACTCTAAAAATTTAGGCCTATTGGACATAAAAGATGTCCATGGGCTTTCTCAAAACGTGCTTGAAGAAGTGGCCGACGAGATGGTCGAGAATTCTAAAGATGATAGCGACGCTCTTCTGATCTCTTGCGGTGGGCTAAAAACTCTGGACATTGTGAGACGCCATAAACTCTTTCCAGTAATATCATCTGCCGTGGATGGAATTGAGAACGTCGTGTCTCTGCTGTCGGAGTGACCTGCTTAGGTCAGCTTTCTACAGACTCATCCGCCGGAAATTAGCTTCCCTCGACCAACCCGCTCACCAGACGCGGCTTTAGAGCTTCTATTCAGTCTGGTTCTGTGCCCTATCGCCATGCACAAGCTTTTACCTGGTCTTTAGATGTCCCCCGTGTCTCTAAAAGCGTGCAGCCTCTACCCGCATGGATAATGGAGTTAATCGTCTTGCGCGACCATTTGCACTGGCCCTGGAATGCAACTCTCCAACAGCTTTGCAGCACCCCGGCAAATTTAGGATGTGTGAGGAGTTCCAGCGCGATCATGGCTTCTATACCGTGCGGGACCTCACCTGGAGTCCGATTCAGAACTTCCCCATGACGGGGCTTCGCTCATAATCCCAGTGGCCATAGACAGGCACTTCCTCCATCACGCGCCCATTGAAGACTCATATAGCCGCGTTGTCTGGGCTAGCTCCACTTTCAACTGCGGAGTATTCTTCAATACCGGCATACTGCTACGCATTCAGCGTCGTCCGAAAGATAGTCCACAAACCGACATGCGCTAGTACTTGATCGCAACACCTGCGGCTTTCAAGATCTCCTGGCGGGCTTGGAGAAGCAACTCAACGAATTGGGGAATGACGCTTTCCCGCATACGGTGAGTCGGAACAGAGATTGCCAGACCATAGGGGGCTGGAACTTCTAAACCCGCTAGCGGAAGACTCGTCCCTATCCCCGATATCTCCGGCCTCCAATTGCCCCTGTTCAGAGCGTAACCACGCTGCTGAATTTCATATATCTCCTCAAGTAATTCGCTGCGTTCCACAGTGTGGCTTTGATTCTCTTGGGGTTCGAGTCGATCAAGGTAGGCCGCAAGATCCTCCTCTCTCCAGGTCGACAGCATCGCTTTCCCCGAAGAGCTCATATGCATGGGCACCTTAGTACCTAATGGATCGTAAACCCGAATCGGCTGGGTGGACTCAAGCTTGTCTATAACAATTATATTTCCCTCTTCCGCCTGAGTGACATGCACATTTTCGTCAGTCGCTCTATTGAGACGCGCCATCGGAGACGACGTCAAATCCGTGAGGTTGAACCCTGGCCCACGATTAGCCAGTAACCAGAGACGGGGTGTTGGCACCCATTTTCGCGGGTCTTGAGCCTGACGAGCCAGCCATTCATTCTCTTCCAATGATTGGAGCATCCTATGCACAGTAGTCTTCGGCAGCCCGAGCATTTTTGATATTTCAGTAACACCCAGTGGTTGATTACGCATAACACACTCAACTATGCGAATCGCATTGGCGATAACTTGCAATTTGATCCTTCTTCCAGACAGAGCAAAGTCTTTTATTTTTCCCTCTTGAAGCTACCAGTGAGTTACACTACAGTAATCTGTGCCACACAGTAGAATCTTGTTCCAGCATACGGAACAAAATCAGTTTGATGCTCAAACACTCACAGCGGACTCTGATTCACAGAAAGGTCATCACAACATTGACAATCGAAAAAATCGACACATGGCTACTCAAAGTGCCATTCCTGCGATCGACTGCTGACTTCGACAATGCTCACCATGAACTGATAGGTATCACGGTTCATGCAGACGGTGAGACTGGGATGGGCTATAGCTTCATCACCGACACTGCAGGTGGAGCCTCAGTCAAAGCCCTACTGGACGTTCTCCTTGTACCACATCTGATAGGAAAAGACCCTTTAGCGGTGGAGAAAATCTGGGATGAGATGGAGACTCTGACTCACCGGATGGGTACTGGAATCAACAGATTCGCGATGGCTAGCCTCGACATCGCTCTGTGGGATTTGCGGTCGAAGGTGAATGGCCAGTCTCTCGCTCAAGAACTCGGTCAAATCCATGCCACAGTGCCTGTATACGGTTCAGGCAAAGCGGGGAACCGCTTACCCATTTCTGAACTTGTACAGCTGTCTGAAGAGTACGTCCAGAACGGCTTTGACGCAGTGAAACTACGGGTGGGGCTAGATATAGAAGAAGATCCTGCCCGTGTAGCGGCAGTGCGAGACGCCCTCGGGGATGACATCGGCATAATGGTCGATGCAAACGAACGTCTCAGTTATATCGAAGCCCTTAATCTTGGAAAAAAATTGCAAGACTACGACTTGCTGTGGTTTGAAGAGCCAGTCGTATACACGGACCGTCAAACTCACGTAGAGCTCGCCAAGCAATTAACAATACCGATCGTCGGTGGCGAGCACCATTGCAGTGCTAATGAGTTTGTTGACTACGTAGATAGCGGAGCCTTTTCGGTAGTTCAGCCTAACGTGTGCATGGTTGGGGGCATAACGGAGATGCTCAGAATCATACGGTTTTCTGAACTTAAAGGCGTAGGCTTTGCGCCCCATTTGATGACTGATCTCAACGTCCATTTAGCTGCTAGTGCAAGAAACGTAGTCTATGTCGAATATTTCCCGTGGTTGGAGCCCTACACCAGCAACAGGCTAGAGATCGTCAACGGGCACGCTAAGGTACCCGACACTCTCGGCCACGGAATCGAATTCACCGATGAGACTTTTGAAAGATACCAGATAGCATGACGCCAAACCATCAACCAAACAGACCTGCCGCTAATTGGCCTCAGACGATCTCGATTATTGGTGCCGCTGGGCTCGTAGGTTCTACCGTAGCTGCCCAACTGGCTCTTAACGGGATCGGTCAGAACATTTATTTGCAAGATCGGAAATCGAATGTCCTTGAAGCTCACCGTATAGATCTGGATGACGCTAAGACGATCACGGGAGTCGATTCGCCATCGCTGCATCTTGGGCCACCTGCCGATGGTGAGGCAGACATTGTCATAGTTGCTGCTTCGATCTCAGAAGTGCCTGATGGGGATAGACGGGGTTTTCTGAACGGAAACGCCCAGATTTTGGAAGCGCTAGCCAAGGATATCGAATCTCAGGTTAGTGATACCGGACTTGTTCTTATACTGAGTAACCCTGTTGATGTGCTGGCGCACTGGTTACATGAAATCACAGATCTCGACCCCACCCGAATCTTAGGGTACGCGCTTAACGATTCAGCGAGATTCCAAGCAGCCGTAGCCCGTGAGCTCGGGGTTAAAAAGTCTGAGGTATCCGGCGTCGTATACGGCGAACACGGTAGAGGCCAGGTTCCGATTTTTTCGAGCATCCGCGTTCGAAACCAGACGGTCAAACTCGAAACTAGCCAAGAAAAGCGCATACTTCAGAGCATAGAAGGCTGGTTTGAACGCTGGTCGAATCTGCAAAGTGGACGTAGTTCCGGTTGGGCGACAGGCGTCGGTACCTTACAACTGATTAAACAGCTCATGGTAGGCCAAGAAACAGTGGCTACTGCCTATACGGGAGCTGTTCCAGAACTTAGCAAAACCTTCATGGCGCTACCGATAGCGCGCGAGTGTGATGCTATACAACTTCGTCAGCTGGATGTGACGGCAGACGAATTAGCTAAATTGCAGACCGCGGCCAAATCGATCAAGAAAGTTGCAAGAAAAATTTCAAGTTAGGTGGATCGTCCCATTTGGATTACCTTCCACTCATTTGTCACTCACGTTAAGGAGAATAAGATGAACAAGAATATCGGACTAATTTCGTTAGTTTCTATAGCAGCGTTGACGTTATCTGCATGCGGGGCTTCAGACGATGCCGCTGGTAACGGTGACGAGGCGTGGTCGCCGGACGGAACGGTAGAGCTAGTAGTCGGCGCAGGTCCTGGCGGGGGCAGTGACATTATGGCTCGAGCATTCGCTGAAGAGTACAACGAGGACATCGTCGTTGAGAATCTCGAACCGGTGGAAGCCGAGTTCAGCGTTTTCAGTGATACCGGTAATGCTGAGAGGATCGGCGTTGGAAACTGGGCGAGTATGATCGCTCACCCAAGCGAACTAGATACAGGCTACAAGTGGGACGACTTTACACAACTCGCCATCGTAGCGGCTGACATTCTTTATCTGGTCGCGGCGCCTGGAGCATTTGAGTCTGCCGAAGACTTAGTTGAGCAAGGAAAGCAACGGACACTATCTGTCGCTCAAGTCGGTAGTTCTGGTGGTCACCAAGTCGTGGCAGAAGATATTGCAGATGCGATGGGCATTGACATTAACACCATAGGTTTTGATGGCGCTGGAGATCAGCTTAATGCCGTTATAGCGGGCGACGTGGATCTGGCCATACTAAGTCCTGGCGCATTCATGCCCTACGTCGAGTCTGGTGATATCGAACCAGTATTCAGCGCAGGTTCTGAAGAGTACCTGCCAGAAGAACTCTCAGACGTAGCGGTGCCAGCTGATCTTGGTATAGACAGAGAGTTTCCCATGTTCTGGCGAAACTTCTTCGCCCCGCCTGAGATCGGCGCCAACGAGCAAGAACATTGGATCGATGCACTTGAAGAATGGACGCAGAGCGAATCATATGAAGAATTCCTGGAAACAAATTATCTAGCTCCAGAATTTCTCGTCGGCGAGCAACTTCAAGAACAGATGCAAACCGATCAAACCTATGTTGACTAAGGGACAACCTAAATGACCTCGGAAACTAACCTACAGGTCAGTACTAGTAAACACACATCGGAGCTTACCGTGGACGAATCACAAACTGAAAGCCCAACTCAGCCCGATTCTCAAGAAGCCAAGCTACTAATAGGTATTCTATTCGCACTGTTCCTTAGTGTTATTGGAGCTACTGTAATCGGACTCTCATGGCAATACGGCCTTGGGACTGAGGAAAACCTAATCGGGCCCGGCACAGCGCCTGTGGTATTAGGTGCTCTCATAACTCTCGGTGGATTGTGGATAGCCGCAAAAGATACTTGGGCACTAAAAAAACTCCGCAGTTCAGACACAGAAAACCAGACTTCTTCGTCGAGAACACGTCTAAGCCGACAGTATTTGGTAAGGACCATTGGCCTGCCCGTGGGGATTGTGTTGTTGTATAGTGCTGGAATTTTCCTCACTCAATTCACAGGCATCTTCTTGACCTTGTTGAACCGTCCTGGGTTTTGTTCCGTCCTAATTTGAGAGGATGGAAGTATGCCAAGTAAGTACCCTCAATCGTTTAAAGACCGTGCCACGCGTATGGTGTTTGATCGATTAGAAGACGATGATGCGCCAAGTCGCTATGTGGTCATTCGTGAAACCGCGCTGAAGCTGAGTATCGCGACCGAGACTTTGCGCCGATGGGTGGAACAAGCCGAGATCGATACCGGCAAAAAACCAGGTGTACCCACGGATGGTCAAGAAGAAATCCGCAAGCTTAAACGCGAGAACGCCGAGCTGCGCCGGGCCAATGAGATCCTCAAGACGGCGTCAGCTTTTTTCGCAGCGGAGCTCGACCGCCCCACGACGAGATGATTGCTTACATTGACATGTTCAGGGATCGTTTCGGAGTCGAGTCCATCTGTCACGTCCTGGGCGCGACAGACCGTGGGTTTATCACCGCACGCGGCTATCGGGCGGCGAAAGCCCGGCCTGCCAGTGAGCGTTCGCGCCGGGATGCCGCGTTGATTCCGGTGGTCAAAGAGTTGCACCAGGCTAATTATGGGGTCTATGGGGTGCGCAAAATGTGGCATGCCATGACCCGTGCTGGGTGGGATGTGGGCCGTGATCAAGTCGCCCGGCTGATGCGCCTGGCCGGAATTCGCGGTGTAGTTCGTGGCCGGAAGCCACGCACGACGAGTCCAGCGAAGGTGCCAGATCACCGGCCGGATCTGGTCAATCGGAACTTCAAGGTGAATGCACCGCATCAGCTGTGGGTTGCTGATATTACCTATGTGCGCACGACCAGCGGATTTTGCTATACCGCGTTTGTCACCGATGCATTCAGTCGCAAAATTGTTGGCTGGGCGACTCGGACCACCCTGCACACCGATGCGCTGCCGTTGGAAGCGTTGGAACACGCGTTGCTCAGCGCCAAGGACCAAGCACTGGAAGGATTAGTTCATCACAGCGATCGAGGATCGCAATACGTCAGCATTCGCTACACCGAACACCTAGCCAGGGCTGGTCTGACGGCCTCGGTTGGCACTGCTGGAGACGCGTACGACAATGCGTTAGCTGAGACCGTCAACGGGTTATATAAGACCGAGTTGATCTATGCTCGGCCCGCTTGGCCGTCAGCTACTGAGGTGGAATTCGAAACGATGAACTGGGTCCACTGGTGGAATACCACCCGATTGCATCAAGCCTTGAACTACCAGACCCCGACCGAAGTAGAAGCCAGCTATCATATGACCCAGGCTCAAGCCCTGAGCCCCGTATAAAAAACGGAACAAAACCCAGGGCGCTTCATTCCTTTCCTTGTGGTAGGTGAGTGGTTGTCCACCCCCTCGTTCGTTTTTTGCCTTTCCTGGCACTGAGATTCAAAGCGCGGAATAAGGAGTGGAGGCAACCCGTATGGAGGCGGGGGAGAAAAGTTTTGTGCGA
>DATBUL010000073.1:0-2239 GCA_036516115.1 Enteractinococcus sp.
GTAATAGGAATTATCCTTCGTTGCACCAGTTGGTGCACGCCCCACCGATTGAGCTGGGGATGGATAGTACTCTAAACCGCTACTCAAATCTTGCCACGGCCCGTCGTGCAGTGCCTGTTGCACTTCTCCCATGAGCTCACCGGTCGCCTCGTAGCGCTGCCCCGCCAGCTCATATTGCTGCGAAAGTTCCAAGCTCAGTGCTTCATCTTGTGTCATCCCAGCCCTGAGACATCACATCTAATTTTAAAGTCACAGACTCATCACGTACTTTAAGTTTGTTATCAAGGGTAATCGTATTGCCCTCTCCAGAAAGCCACTACGGGTTCTCAGCCCGTTGAGGGGCCGAATGTGAAAGCTGGCCGCTATGCTGGGACGTCGGTGACGATATTGACACGCAGGTCGACCTCGGAGACGCACCGGCGGAAGGAGTAACCGTTACCGCAACCCACGCGCCGTTAGAATGACCCCTCTGTTCGCCACTCTGAACGTTCTCGCACCGATGTTCGTCATCCTCGGCTTCGGTTTTGCCGCCGGGTATGCAAAAAGTTTCAGAGAACGAGCAGGCGGTCTGAATCAGTTTGTCTTCTTCATTTCTCCCTGCTTCGTGTACGTCGCCATCACCACGGCAGAACTCCCGGACACACTCCCCTGGCAGGTGTGGGTGCTCGCGTTCTTCCTACCGGCCGTAGCTTTCGCGCTCGTCTATGCAGTGACTCGTTGGTTGGCTCCAGAATACCGTCGGCACGCAGCACCACTGTCCTTATCCTCGACCTACGGCAACGTGGGATATTTCGGCATTCCAATGACGATCGCATTGCTGGGTAACGACGCCGCCATTCCTGCCGTACTGGTCCACCTGCTACACAACTTAGTATTTCTCGTGGGATATCCCCTCTTACGAGGACAGCAAGTCCAAAAGTCGTCAGAGACCTCAGACAGCGGACGCAGCACGTCATTGTCTGTCCGAACCGTGGCCCGAGAAATTGTAGTCCGGGTTTTCTATAATCCGGTGACCATCTCGACTGTCTTGGGACTGCTCGTGTTGATACTCGAGGTGCCCGTGCCAGCATTTATCACGGACAGCCTTGAACTGTTAGGTCAGACTGCAATTCCGTTGGCGCTGTTTTCCGTGGGGGTTGCCTTGCATCCAGCGTTGGTAAGTCTGCGCTCCGGCAGGATCAGTATCGGACTGGTTTTATCGGGCATCGGAATAAAAAAATGTCGCCTTTCCCCTGGCGACCGTGGCACTCGTTGGGCTCATCGGACAATCGGCCAGTGCGGACTGGATGGTGACGAGCATCCTCATGGCAGCGATGCCAATGTCCACGTCCGGGTACATTCTCTCGGAGCGCTATGATGAGTCCGGGGACTTAGCAGCAGCCATACTCGCAGGCAGCACCTTGTTATCGATCATCACCATACCGGTGCTCACCGCGCTGGTGTTGTAGCTGCAGAAAACATTAAAGCCCTGGCCGTTTGATCGGCCCTCGAATGAGGACTACAGGGACGGTTCCAGGGCGTCTGGTCCTAGAGTAACAATAATACGACGAGCCCACAGCCCAAATCAGCGGCAGTCAAGACTCGGTCAACACACCGGCAGTGCATGCTACACCACGGTCTAATATGGCGACATGGATGCATTCAGCGTGACAGAGCAGCAACTAATAGACACCCTCGGGATTGAGCTCTGGCGTATCCCTATCGTGATCATGTCTGCAATCGCGATCTACCTGGTGTTTCTGCTCCTCGTGCGGATCTTCGGCGCACGCGTTCTGTCGGGGCTCACGGGGTTCGACGTCGTCGTCGGGATCATGCTCGGTGCCGTCGCAGGACGTGTCATCATCGGCCATCCACCAACGTTGGCAGCCGGTGTCATAGGGTTGACCACGCTGTTGTGCTGTGAGGCCGCCTTCGGGCTGGTCCGAAACAACATACGCCTGCATCGCGCCATCAACGCCAGACCGACCGTCGTGTTAGCGCACGGTCAACCGCAGCCAGATCTGATGCGCAAAACTCACATTACTTATGACGAAATCACCAGCTGCGTTCGCAAGGCCGGGCTCTCGAACTTGAAAACGGTGCGTTGCATTGTCTTGGAGCCCAGCGGCGCACTCAGCGTCATTAACTACGACGACACTTTGGACCCCAACGTGCTCCACGATGTAGTTGGCGCCGAACGGGTACTCGCAGGTGAAAACGTGGAGCCCTGAGAGCCCCACTGGGAACTGACGATGACGTA
>DATBUL010000074.1:0-115953 GCA_036516115.1 Enteractinococcus sp.
CAGCGCTACACTTCCGAATGGAGCAGATATCCTATCTGCACGGAACTAGGAGTTTAAGTAGTGGATCGTCCTCAACCCGATGCGCGCTGGGATGCCGGAGATATGGGCTGCGGCGAGCTCATTGTGAAGCTCAAACTCAAATTCCGCAACGAGCTAGCAGCCGGCGAAATTCTTGAACTCACTGCCACCGATCCCGGGGCACCACAAGACATTCCCGCCTGGTGCCGTCTGACCGGCAATCCGCTCATCCTCCAATCCCATCCGACATATTTCATTCAAGCCAAGGAGCAGTCCTAATGTCCGGTACCGGAAAATTTTGCGTTTCCATCACGCACGCCAAAAATGATACTGATAAAGCAACAGTGGGTTTCGTGGTGGCAAACGCTGCCGTCGGATCTGACCAAGACACGATGGTGTTCTTATCAACCGAAGGGGTGCGCCTGGCCGAAAAAGGCTACGCCGACGACATTCACGAAGAGGGCTTCGCTCCCCTGGCTGAGCTCATCACCAACTTCGTACAAGCCGGCGGTCAGGTCTATGTGTGCGCCCCATGTGTCAAGAAACGCCAAATTGACTCGGAGAACTTGATCGAGGGTGCCACCGTGGTGGGTGGCGCAAAACTCGTGGAGTTCCTGGCCGACGGCACGCCAAGCGTCTCCTACTAAATTGGTTTTCGTGAAAGGTCCCATCATGTCCGTTTCCACCGTCCACCCATATCCGCCCAACACAAGTTTCAATGGCGGGGACCTTGACTGTGGCAATGGTCTGTTGCTCTTGATTCGCCAACACATCGATCCACTGGCACCCGGTGAACTCTTGGAAATCGTGTCCCACGATTCCACGGTGGAAGTCGACCTTCCAGCATGGTGTCGACTCACCAAAAATGAGTTAGTCAATATGCATACCGGGCCCGGTGTCTGGCGATTTTTGGTCAGTAAGGGACCTTTCACACCACCAGAACATTCATCACAGCCTGAGACCTTGCCACCCACAGGAACGTCAACGGCTGCATTGCAACCTGAGAAACCACTAAAAAAGCGGAAGAAGCCACAGATGGCCATCACCCAGGAAGTGGTGGCACCATATATACCCGACCACCTGCCCGCACCGGCTGCGGCACTAGCCATTGAACCGTTTTCGGTGCTGAGTCTTGGCAGCTGGCCCCGCCCGCGGTGGATGCTACAGTCATTACACCAGCACCTGGAAGGCAGACTCGGGGAGGCCGAATTCCATGCCGATGCCGACGACGCCGTCCAGCTGGCCATTGCGGCACAAGAGCGCGCTGGCATAGATGTGGTAACTGACGGTGAACAACGCCGGGACAACTATTCGTCTTTTGTGGGTGGCATCTTACAGAATTGTCAGCTGATTCCAGTCACGGATTTATTGCCCTACGTCGATGACCCAGAGCAATTCAACCAAGAACTTCAAGCGCTTGATGTACCAGCCGGTGACGTTCGACATCCCGCTGTCTTTGGGCCGTTAGGACGCAAAGCTCCGCTCGCCGTGCATGAAGTCCAATACGCCCAATCCATCGCGACTAAACCCGTGAAGGTCAGCCTGCCCGGCCCATACCTATTAACTCGGACGATGTGGATGGAGTGCATTTCCGATCGTGCCTATGACAATCGCGAGGATCTTGCTGTCGATATCGTCCGCATCCTCCGAGAAGAGATCGCCTACCTCCTGGCAGAAGGCACGGTTCTCGTGCAGCTCGATGAACCAGTCCTCACCGAGGTGCTCTATGGTGAGCAAGGCCAGGGCGGTCGCACCTTCATGTGCGGTGCCTTGGGCGAACGTGGGGCCCAAGACGAAGAACTGGCTTTCGCCCAGCAACTGCTCGATCAAGTCACCAAAGGATTTCCCGCCCACCGGCTCGCGTTACATGTGTGCCGCGGAAACTGGACAATAGATGAGCGCTCCGCCTTGACGGGCGGTTATGAGCCTTTAGTGCCGCTCTTTAGGTCCGTGAACGTGGGGACCCTGATCCTTGAATTATGTACACCGCGAGCCGGTGAGCTTGCAGCGCTTGCGGATATTCGCCCGGACCAGCGGATCGGTGTCGGGGTGCTAAATCAAAAAGACTCCTCCAGCGACACACTTGAGGATGTGCTTGCTCGCGCCGAGCGAGCCGTGGCACTCTTTGGCGTTGACCGGGTCCTGTTAAACACCGACTGTGGTTTTGCGACCTTCGCAGATAATCCCATCCAATCCGCGCAGGCCGCTGAGCGTGATCTAACGATACTGGCTCAAGCCCGCGATCAGCTCCGGTTGCGCTACAATCACTAGCCTTCTTCCACAACGCCTCGCTCAGCATAGTGATTGAGCTGCGACCACAGGCTCGCGCGGACCTCCACATTGCGATCAACCGGCTGCAGATCGGCGATGCGAATCTTGCTGCCATGATCCCGACGTAACTGTTCAACGAGTGCTTCAATCCGTTCGCGATACCCGACAAACTTCTCGGTATCGATCGCAATGACTGTGGCACCAATCCCCTGACGCCGATCCCCGGCATAATACGGGGCAGCTTCCACAGAAGAATCACCGCCCCCCAGCATTGCCATAAATTCCACTAACAAGGCGATGTTGCCACCCTTATACCCTCCAAACGGCAATAATGTACCCTCGAGGGCCGCTTGAGGATCCGTTGTGGGCTGCCCGTGACGATCCAACGCCCAATTGTCCGGAATGGGCTCCCTGCGCGTCGCATAGCGCTGAAAATTCACCCGCGCAGTCGAAGATGAGGCTTGATCTATGATAACCGCGCGCCCATGACCTAGCGGTATGCCATAGCTGAGCGGGTTTGTCCCCAAGAGTCGGTCGTAACTTCCACCCACGCTCATCACTGCTGGGCTGTTGGCAAAAGCCATGGACACCAGGCCTTCGCGGGCCAGACGTCGTGCGTAGTACCCTAGCTCTCCGCCGGCAAATGCATTGCGGATCGTGAGTAAACCAAGGCCCTGCGCCTTCGCGGCCTGGATGAGCGTAGGCTCAGCCTCACGATAGGCGAACTGCATTGGCCCATGATCAGCGTCAACAACCAGCATTGTCGCCGTCAACGGTGTCAGAACTGCTTTCGGGGTTGCAGAGATCAAGCGATTTTTGACCGCCTGAAAATAATAAAATAAGTGTTCTAGCCCAACGTTGGATTTTCCTTGCAATTCTGCCTCGGTCGTGGCATCCGCCAGAACTTCTGCCACAGTGACAGCAAAACCGGCACGCCGGGTGGTTCGATAGACCAGATCCCAGATCTCACGGGCATGCACCTGTTGCATAGTCCCTCCCGACGGTTCCAGACCAATATGGCTCGCCATTATGGTTCTTACATTAGCGCTGCGGTCTACTATGCGTCTCGTATCGTAGCGATTCTGGTCACGGAAAACAGAAGCTCACCAGATCGCTCTGGTTTGCTTCCCATATGTTGCTACCGAGCCGGTTGACCATTGTTCCTCAGGAGCGTCAGATGTTGTACCTCGATGGAAAATTGTTGAGCGATCTATTGGAAAGGCTCTTTGTTCTCCCCTCATGTGGGCAGACGCATCTCTAACCATCCCACCGCTGATGTCGTCGCATGACCGATCCACGTGAATGAAGTCCGCGGGTCACTAAACTCAGTGTCATCACTGATTATCGCGACCCCAAGGATGTCTTATGCCCGCGCACCATCATCTGAAACGTCTGGGTTTTCTCACGATTGGTCTTTTCGATCCACACAATCCTGCGGCCGGTCATGAGTCCACTCTGGAGATTATAGAACTTGGCGAACGGCTTGGCTTCGACAGCGCGTGGTTGCGACATCGTCATCTTCAATTTGGCATTTCCTCCCCGATTGCAGTGATGGCTGCGGCCTCACAGCGAACCAAACGTATTGAATTAGGAACTGCGGTGACACCCCTGGGATGGGAGAATCCACTGCGACTTGCCGAAGATTTCGCAACCGTGGATATCTTGTCCAACGGTCGAATTAATCCTGGAGTCAGCGTTGGTACACCCGCTGATTACGCAACCATCCAGCATGTGCTCTACCCCAACTCCGCCGAGACAGAGGACTTCAGTAAGACCCGGGTGGAATTATTCAACCAACTGATCGCAGGTGAGGCGGTGCGTGAATTCTCCGGAAAACGTGGGGTCGTGGAGGAATATTCCAACCGCGTTGAACCCCACTCCCCCGGTCTCAGAGATCGACTCTGGTACGGTGCGGGCAGTATGGATTCCGCAGTCTGGGCTGGCAGGCAAGGCATGAACCTTCTGACAAGCAGTGTGGTGTTCCCACAAGAGGACGAAACCCCAGATTTTGCGCTCGTCCAAGCACGTCAAATTCAGGCGTTTCGAGCAGCAGCATCCCAATACGCCCCGAACTCACCGGCACGCGTCTCGCAAGGACTCGTGGTAATCCCGACCGATTCGGCCACCCGGGCACAGCAGGAAAAATACCATGCCTATGTCGATGAACGCACCCCTCGAACTACACAACCGCAAGGCCCTCGAAACATGCTCTTTGCCCAAGATCTGATCGGGACCAGCGAAGAAATTGCCGAACAACTGCACGCCCATGCCGGATACCAGCAGGTCTCCGAAGTAGCTTTTGCTTTACCTTTTAGTTTTGATCATGAAGACTATGTACAAATTTTGACCGATATTGCACATCGTTTGGGCCCGCTTCTGGGCTGGCAACCCGCAGCATAGCGGTCTTATTATGCTGCTCCCTGCCACACGATAGGTCTCAGCGCGTATTCTGGGTGCCATGGCGATAGAATGGCTCCCCGAGACACTTGGAACGCAAGCGGTCTTATTGGTGTGCTCATTCATTCTGTCCGGGATCATCGGGATTGAGCGTGAACTCCGCCAGAAATCAGCCGGCGCCCGTACCCACATCCTGGTGGGTATGGGGTCAGCCTTATTCACCTTAGTCTCCGCCTACGGCTTCGCACACGTGCTGGGGGATGATGTGATCTTAGATCCATCACGTATCGCGGCCCAGCTAGTAACCGGTATTGGCTTTCTCGGTGCCGGGGTGATCTTTGTGCGACGCAATATCGTATCGGGGCTGACGACTGCAGCCTCTGTGTGGGTTACTGCGGCGGTGGGTATGGCCTGTGGTGCAGGTATGCCGGTCATCGCTGCCTTGACTGTCGGTTTATATCTGTTCGCAGTGACGGCTTTGACCGCTTTGATTCGTAAGCTGCCCACCCAGAAGCGCACTGAAATCTATCAAGTGCGCTACCAGGATGGGCGTGGAGTCCTGCGGGATATCCTACAGGTCGCGTCAGATGCGGGCTATGAGATGGCGCTGTCTGAGACTCAACGCGAGCGAGGAGACGCTGGTCATACCGTAGCGGCGCGTTTGGAATTCACGCATGGGAAACAACGTCCACCGGAATCATTATTTCGTAAGATCAGCGAAGTGGATGGTGTGCTTGAAATCAATGCTGAAGATCAAGACCACGATTGATCGCTTCTCACTGAAAAAACAGACCGCGTGCACCCGATCCCACCGATCAGCCACACGCGGTCTACAACTTCAGCGAAGAACTTTACGACACAGTAACAGTTGTCTGGTTCTTCACAACGAGTTCTTCAAGCTGATCCAGCATGGCGTTGATTTCGCCAGGATGACGGTCCGCGGGTAGGAATTCTCCATCTTTCCAATCAAAGAACAGATTGAAGTTCAATTCTGCCCGCACCACGGGCATGGAGAAGTTTGCAACGATTTGTCGCCACTGTTCAATGGCCCGGACACCACCGACGGCACCATGGCCGATGAAAGCAACTGGTTTGCCTACCCATTCGGGTCCCAGAACATCGACCGCATTCTTGAACGCGCCTGGCACACCGTGGTTGTATTCCGGTGTTACAAAAACGAAGCCATCAAGTGCATCGATCTTGTCGGACCATTTCTGTACGTTTGGATCCTCATGGTTCTTATTGGCCACCATAGGATGCACGTCGCTAGTCAACAGTGGGACATTAAACTCGGCAAGATCGACGTATTCATATTCGAATTCGCCCTCGCGTTGGACAGCAATCTCATGGGCATATTTTGATACTGGTTCACTGGCACGTGTTCCGCGCACTGAACCATTAATAATACCGATTTTCATCAAAAGGTGACTCCTTCATTGTTGAAAGGTTTCCCAGCCCAGACTCGTCGTCCTGGGGAAATTGAAAAGCCGGGCACGCTTTCTATTTCACCCTAAAGAGACGTCAAACCTAAGTTCATTTCAAAATTGTAACTAGTAGCTGAAAAGCATGGATTTTTGTGAGCCGTTACAATGAACGCATGACTCGTGATGCCCTGCTGCTCGTCGACCTGCAAAACGCGTTCTTCAATGAAGAGGGCTTAGATACACAAGAACAAGAGCTGACCGCTGCGGCGAACCGTTTGTCGCAAGCCGCCATCGAGGCAGAGCTCCCTGTTTTTGTTGTGACCACCGTCCATAGTCGTGACACCTCGACATGGACGCTGAACATGCTTGAAGCGGGGGAAGGTTTTTTTATTTTTCGATGAACAAGGTACCGAAGTCATCTCCAGGGTGAATACAGACCAGACAACGAGGATAGAGAAAACGCGCGACAGCGCATTTTTTGCCACGGATCTGCACCTACGGCTGACTAATCTCCACGTAGATCGCATCGTTTTGGTAGGTGTGTCCACGCACGGCTGCATCAGCCAGACGGCTCGCGATGCTTATGCACTCAATATCAGAACCGTTATCATCAGCAATGCGACCGCAGATGCGCGTCATGATTACCACGAGGCCCAACTGCAACGCCTTGAAGAAGATCGCCAAGCCACAACCGCGACGATCGATGAGATCATCGCTGCGTGGCAAGGCGCTTCCAAAAGCTAATACCGCTCGCGCTCGATGCGTTAGGTCGCTTTCTTGACCACGCTAGATTTCAGCTGCATGTTCCCGAACCCCGGCACCCTCGCGTCAATATCGTGATCGTCGATACCGTCTTCGATGAGTCGAATCTCGGTCACCTTGGTGCCGACCTTGATGGTGCCACCTGCCCCTTTAACCTTGAGATCCTTCACGATAGTGACCGTATCGCCGTCATTGAGCACGTTACCGACAGCGTCACGAATGACTGCACTGGAAGCTGGTAGCTCGGTGTCTTCGATGACTTCTGCAGACCACTCGTGCCCACACATCGGGCAGACCAGCAGTGCTCCAGACTCATAAGTGTATTCTTCCTGGCACTTTGGGCATGCGGGCAACTGATCGGACATAAAAACGGCACTCCACCTGTTGAACAAAGATTTCACAATAAATGCTGATGGCAGCACCATGCATCATAGCAGCAGGCGGATGGGGTGCCTTAGACGACCCAGTGTCTGAGTTTGTTTGCAGAAACGTCGCCGAGCCACTTCTGCCATAGCGGGCCAAACGTCACGCGGCGGACTCCAAGTCGTTTCAAATCGGAGAAGTCTCCGGCACCATGTCCATCGACTGGATGAGCTGTCACATTGACCGGGACTGATACTGCATTCACGACAGCTTTGATCTGATCTTTAGATGACAACCCGACGGGATAGACCGCCCGGGCGCCGGCTTGTTCCATGAGACGGATGCGTTCAACTGCTTCATCCAAGGGGTCGCGAAAGAATTCTAGGCCTAACTTCACCGCGTCGGTTCGACCGTTTATAACAAACGGCACGCCGGCTGCATCTGCAGCTTCTCTAGCTCGAGCAATATAATCGGCATGTTCATTACGAGACCGCACGCGATCGCCTTCCGTGTGCACTACATCTTCAATATTGGCCCCAGCAGCTCCAACACTGAGCAATCGATGGATCAGCTCACCAGGTTGCAGACCATATCCCGCTTCGACATCCACACTGACTGGAATATCGACCGCGTTGACGATGCGTTTGACGACTTTGAGGTATGCAGTGATTTTCATTTTCTCACCATCGGCGCTGCCAATAGCATCGGCAACTGGATGGCTGCCGATGGTCAAGCCCCGAAAGCCAGCGCTGGCCGCGACCTGCGCGCTCCAGGTATCCCAGACGGTAGGCAGGACGATCATCTCACCAGAATCGTGAAGGTCCGCTAGCTGTTGCGCGCTCTGTGTTACATCCGACATGAACCCTCCTTCAGGATCTTGTCTTCCACCCTACGACGCACCGTAGAGTCTGTACACTGACGGGGACTAACACTCAGGAAACATCCAGTACATCCGACGTGCACTCCACCAAGACGTGGGCTCAACTCATCACGGGGTATTAGAAAGTAGCGCAAGTCGGCTGACGGTTCGAAAAAGATCTGGCGGTGGATCCGTTATATCCACAAGTTTTTCTCTTGTGATGCTGGAGCAAATATGCACTGGGATGTCTCGATCCGAGAGCACATCAATGAGCGTGACAAAGCGCTGACGGGCGGCCGGATCCATTTGCGACAAACGTGGCACATCGGTCAGCACCCAGGTGGTGTAGTTGGTGGCTAATTCAATGAAATCACTGGTGGCCGACCGAGTTTCCAACAAATCCGCGAATCGAAACCAAATGTGCCTTCCCCGAATAGCCAAAGCTTTCAACATCCGATGTCCATCTAACACGTCACAAGCTTCCTCAAGTTGAGGTTCAATAAGGCCTGCAGCTTCGAACCTCGCCGAGCGGTTTTGGTGCGGTGCTATTGTGATCCACCGTCCGGATCCAAAACCTGTTGTACTGCCGGCCCGCTGACGCCGATAATCGATGCCGCCATCCAAGGTGAGGATGGTGAAGCGATCGCGAAGCACAGCGATGCTAGGTTCGATCACATGGTGGAACGCGGCATCTGGCAGTAACTCTTCTGGTTCGTAGTTGGAGGTAATGAGTGTGGGGATCCCCTGTTCCGCGATGGCTGCAAGCAGTCTATTGAGCAATGCTGCACTGCCTGGATCATGAACGTGGAGTTCATCAAAGAAGAATAATTTCGCCCCGCCGAGGAGGTGCTCCAGGGTGGCATCAATGGCTTGCCTGGTACTGGTCTGAGCCCCCAGTTGTTGCTCGAGACGGCGAAAGAAATCGTGGAAATGGACCTGACGTTTGGTCGCTGTTGGGAAACTGGCTGCCTTAAAGAGTCGCTGCATTAACCACGTTTTGCCTCGTCCAGGTGGACCTGACAGATAAAACCCTGTGTGGCTTAGCTGTCGTGTGTCTCCCGTTTCTACGACGTCGTGGAGAAACGTCAGCACTCTGGCTGCCAGGCTGCGCTGTTGGGAGTCCAATGTGATCGGGCCGTGCTCATGATGTTGTTCCAGTTGTGTGATTATCGCAGCGATTTGTGCGGATGGCATTGATTTCAGCGGGAGCTCCATGATCGCTCATCCTATTCAACGCCGCATGATAGAGAAAAAGCGTTCTCGAACTGAAGAAGGTCCACCCCTGATCGTGAGACAATCAGTCGATGTGGCTATTAGCACTCGTTGGCCGCTGTGACCACATCTGGGCAAAGAGCGGACTCAAACTCAGCTGTAATGCTCCGAGCCCAAAGAAAATTGGCTGCAGAATAAAGGTCTCATTGATGCTGAGGACTTCAACGAAGATAAATACCATCATTGTCATACCAGCAAAAGCATGTAGGCTGGCTGCCCACCGGCTGTGCCGCAGCTGCATCACCACGGCGACCAGTTGCACGGCACCCACGAAAGCCAGGGCGACAGCCGCAAGCCAATATTTTTCGTCAAAAACGGTGCCGGCAAGGATATCTCCACCGAATAAATCAGCCCCGTTGGCGAAAATTCCCCAACTGCCCCCGGCGCAGCTGATGACATTGACTACGGCAATAATGAACAACACGACCCATGCGACCTTGGCTCCTTGGGCGTTCCGGGGAGATTTTTGACCTTGAGTCATGGAGAGTCCTATCTCCTAGCGGCTGGCTTCAAGCCGGCGTCGTTGCTCTGCGATGTCGAAAGAGCCGGATGGCCAGGATAAATCTAGTGCTTCAAGCGTTTCAATGAGCAATTGTTGGACGGCTAGTTTGGCGTACCATTTCCGATCGGCCGGAATCACAAACCACGGCGCATGTTCTTTATCGGTCACTTCGATGGCGATGCGATGGGCTTCCATGTAGGCGTCCCATTGCTCTCGGGCGTCAATATCTGCCGGGGTGAATTTCCAATGTTTCGTGGGATCATCGAGTCGGTTAGCTAAGCGTTGATATTGTTCTTCTCGGCTGATGTGCAGCATGACTTTGACCATGACGGTGCCATTTTGGGCTAGTTCTTGTTCGAATTGACGAATCGCCCCGTAGCGTCGCTGGAGTCTGGCCGGTGGGGTGAGTTGCTCGACCCGGTGCACTAAAACGTCTTCATAATGGGATCGGTCAAAGACTGCGATATCCCCGTGACGTGGAGTGTGGTGGTGTATTCGCCACAAAAAGTCGTGTTGGAGTTCTTCGGGGGTGGGCCGTTTGAATCCCACTTGGTGGATACCCTGTGGATCCATCGAGCCAACGACGTGTTTGGTAATGCTGCCTTTGCCTGCGGTGTCCATGCCTTGAATGATGAGCAACACCGATCGGCGCAGATTCGCCGCCTGAGCATTCGCGAAAAGTTTTGTCTGGAGTTCTGCCAGGCGATCGATATCAGTCGTCAAACGGTGGGTACCGGCCACCTTACCAAGCGTCTCACCGGTCAGTGTTTCAAATCCCGGGGTTCGTCGACAGTCCAGCGTGGTCAGGTCTTTGAGGATGCCGTCGTGATAGGCAAATTCCCGGAGCGCTTGGTGGAATGGTCCGACTCGTTGCAGGGCGGTGGTGGCGGGCATCTGCATCCTTCCGGGTACGGTGATGTGGTTAACAGTACCCGGTCAGACCCAGATTAGGCTTTGCTCCAAATTCGGGTGTTAAGGTTGAAATGTTCTATGAGTGAGATGAACGCGACCAGGTCGTGATAGATGTCTCGTGCCATCTGGTAGCCTGCGTCGTCATGGTCATTGAATCTCAGGCTGAACCGATCGTCATCCATAACCACCGCAAAGTACATACGGCTGCCATTGAATGACACGGCGATGCGGTTGGAATCCATCCGGTCGACTGCATCACTGATCGCCAACATCAGCTCCGGGGTAATCAGATAGCGGGCTTCGGTTTGATCCGTCGTCCACCCTTGAAATCTCTTGGTAATTTCCGGGTCTTCCAACACCAAAGGTTCCAGACCGGCGTCTTCGGCACTTTGTTTGGTGAAGTTTCGGATTGCCCGATATTCTTCTTCGCGTGGCAGCAGGTAGGTGCGCGAGGTGAAGTCTTTATGGAAGTCCGCCACGAAAAACACCATGGAGGGGCCCATCCTGTTGGTGGTTTCTTCGAAGTGGGAGTACTTCTCTTTGACCTGTTCCACGAACGATGCTGGCAAGAGATCTGTGATGGAGGAGCCTGAGTTGCGACGACGGTCTTCAAGTCGCTTCTGAATACGCCAGGTGTCGCCGTGTTTTTCCCGAAGCTTGCGATCGCGCTCCCGCTCGCGACGTTTGTGTTCGCGTTCTTGACGACGTTCGAGACGCTGTTGTGCTTCTTCGCTCAGTTCGACCGTAGAGGTCTGCCATTTGACGTCGGCGATCATAAAATCAGTGGCCCCGAAGGTGCCTCGAATATAATCCTCTTGTGTCGCCTCGGGATCGCGAATGAACCCAGAGTTGGCCAGAACTGTCGTCGGGATGCCACCGTTTGGGTCATAAGATGCTTCGAGCTGGGCCTCACTGCCGGTCACGGCCCGCGCGCTGAGTTCCTCAATGAGCGCCTCGATCATGGGTGCAACCACCGTTTCAGAATACTGCCCCGATGCTTCATTCGCGTGACGTAGCACGTAGAGCAGTGACGGTGCGGCCACCAAGACCGCAATGACCAAGCTGATCATGCCGAGGAAGCCGTGGTTGGTAAAGAACAACAATAGGGCCACAACAAATAAGCCAAGCCCGATAAATACCGGTGTCATAATGCGCCGAGATTTAGCATTCCAGCTGGTCATCCAAGAGATGTCATTGGTGACGCCTCGGGAGGAGGCCTCAATGTTTTGCCAAACGGAATCAAAAGGCGGAACCGAAACCCGTGGATGAGAGTTCATGTGTCAAGAAATCCTTCAAGGTTGTATTGGGAGCGCTTGCGCTGATCGGTGAGTTCAAAGAGATTATGTTCACGAAAGCCCAGTGCCCCGGCGATCAAAACGGTCGGGAAAACCTGCCGTTTCGTGTTGTAATCGGTCGCGGCACGGTTGTAGACCCGACGGGCGGCTTGAAGACGTTCTTCGACTTCGTTAATGGTGCGCTGCAGCAACTCAACGTTCTGCCACGTTTGCATCTCTGGATATTCTTCGAATGATGCGACCGCTCCGGGGCCGGTAGGTTGCTGCTGCAACAGGACGCTTTCAGCATTCTTGAGAGCGTTATTGAGTTCAGTTTTTTCGTCTACTTCAAGGTCTCGAATCGTGCGACCGGTACGCAGCGATGTCGCATTCAGGATGAGGTCAACTTCTTGTTTGACGATCCCTGAGGCCGCATCAGCCTGGGCTTTGATCTGGTCAAATCGGGTCTCCAGCGCCACGTCAATGCCCTGCAAAGCCTCTTTCGACACGTTGCGCGCTTTAACTAATCGGTTATAGACCACGATGCCCCAGATGATGATGGCAACGATGATCAGGCCGATGAGAATTGGTGCCCATCCCGAAAGAACTGAGCCATCCATAACAACACATCCTTGGGTGCTTGAGTGAGGTGGGAAAACATTCGTCGGCGACCCTCAAAACGCGACAAACAACCTCACAGCGTACCCAGGAAGATTCTAAGACTCCACCTTTGACGGGCGATTAGTTGAAAATAATAGAAAACTTTATGCGCGTTCGTACCGCAAGTAGACGGTGCCGTTGCCGAATTCGCGCTGCTGAGTCAGCTGCAACTCGAGCGTTGCCCCACTGGGCAAGGCTTTCAGACCGCCACCGATAATGATTGGCACGATAAAAAATTCGAATCGGTCGACTAGCCCGGCACGTATGCTGTCGGCTGCCGTGGTGGGGCCAAAGATTTCTACCACGCCACTTGATGCTTCAACGATGCGCCGCACACGATCGACGTCGAGTTGTGCCACCAGTTCATCGTCCTGAGCGGTCATGTCGTCTTTAGTGAGCGTCGAGGAGACCACGACCTTGTGCAGATGTTGCCATAATCGTCCAAAGACGCGTTCGGCGGGTGTGGCTTGGGGATCATCAGGATACGTATCCCAGAAACGCATGAGCTGATAGGTTTTGCGTCCCAAAATTTCGGTCGAGACTTCACCCATGCGTTCCAGATGCAGGTCAAAAATTTCCGGACTTGGCGCGGCCCATTGAAAGTCGCCATTGGTATCAGCGATATAACCATCCAGTGACATGGTCACGGCATAACCCAGGATTCCCATAGCGGTATCCCCTTTCTGCACCGGGCTCGTGCCCGCAGCGACCCTGCGGCTAGTTCAGATTCTACTGCGCCGCTCGTTAGAGGTGTAGCCGTTTGGCGAGCTCATGCCGAACCTCGGCACCGCGATATACCTGAATGACCACGAGTCCAATAACGCCCACGGCGACGCAAATCGCGGAAGGTAATGTGGTGGTGACCCAACCAAAAACTAAAAATGCGATGGGTAATAACCCCAGCAGAATCGTCATGCCACTGTAGATAATATAGTTACCAACTTCCATTCGCATCGACCAGACCGTAATCAGTAGTGCCAGGATTGATGATCCGCACACGATCGGGATCGCATAGTTCAAAGACCAGCCCTGCCACCCGGTCAGATAATCCCAATAGAGACTCAGCAAGCCCACCAACAGCACCAGATAGACAATACTTTTGGCGACATTGCGTCGTTTGCGCACGGCCACGACGGCGACCAACCACATCGTTACGACACCCAACCAGACGGAGCGCAGCGCTCCGAATTCTGCCGGCCCGTGACCCAAGAATAATTGCACGGCGAATGATCCCACGATGATCACCAACGAACCGATAAACAGCAAGCGGAAAATGTGCCGACGCGAAAAGTTCAAGGCCACGGTAGGAAACGGACTGGGCGTCGCGTGTCCTTTCGTCGGTTCACCGCATAAGGGACACCGAGTCCAGTCCCCGGCAATCTCTACCGAACAGTCGTGACAGCGTTTCATACTATCTGTTCCGAGGCGAGTTCGTCTTCGGTCACTTTGGCTGCCGCCACGGTCACCGCTATCCCCTGTTCTGTCAGGTAACGGGCAAATTCTCTGATGTGGTCGGTTTCAATAAATGGGGAGGTAAAACTGATCGTCAACAACCCGGCATGCGACATGACACACATCTGGGGTCGGACTGCTGACACGTGAAAAGCCATGCGTCCCACGCGGGAATCGATGGCAGCTGGCAGGGTAACCCGCCCCAGATTCGAAACCGACACGGTGAGACCGCGATTATTGGCCCAGTTGAGTCCCCGCAGGATGGCGTCCTTGACCGGACGTGGCACGATACGCAAAAGTGGCGAGCGCTCAATACGAGTAAGTCGACGCAGCTTTTTGCCCAGGACTTCCGGAGATGCTTTCGGACGAAATTGTTGTTCGAGTATACGCCCCACCGAAGCCACATCGTCGGGGCCTTCTCCGTAGGTGTGCTCGACACGCACGGTGGCAAAAAAATTTCGGGGTGAGACCGAGGGGAAAAATTGTCGCAGATTGACCGGTATGGATGCCGCGAAGGTGGGTGATCTGCCGAAGCCTTCTGATGAGCGGCGGATGGCTTCGAAAAAGAGGGCGGTTAGAAACATCGTCATCGACACCCCTTCCGCTTTTGCGAGGGTTAACACGTCGTTTGCTGAGACGGTGAGTTCCACCGCCCGTGTCCGGTAATCGGGGGTGCGGGTGCCGGTCACTTGGTGGACCTTGGTAGTCGTGGTCAGGCTGGCCTCGGTGTGCACGGCTGAGTGATCTTGCTGCTCTGTAGGACGGCGTCGAAAATATTGTGCGAAACTATCGACCGCGAGATCTCGTGCTGCGATATTCTCATCGTCTGCGCCGGGTTGCGCAATGAGTTGAGCTGTGGAGGTATCGTTGTATTCCGTATTCGTGGGGTATCGCAACCTGAGGTATTCGCTGATGAGGTCAGTCAAGAACCACAGGACACCGGTACCATCCGATAGTGCGTGGAATACTTCCAAGACGATGCGCTGACGGTGGTACACAACCCGGAAAAGTAAACCGGCACGGTCAGCATCGTAGATGGGGGCACAGGTGGGTTGATCGTCGGGGGTGACCACCGGTCGCAGATCGCTGTCTTGGAGGTAATACCAGAAAATCGCACGCCGGAGCACCGCATGATACAGCGTATAACGGTCATAGGTGGTATCCAGTGCCGCTTGAAGTAGCGCGGGGTCAACTGTGTGATCCATTTCGGCGCTGAGTCGAAAGACTTTAGTATCGGTTTCGCTTCGTGCCGCAAGAAAGATATTGGATGCATTGTCCAATCGAACCCATTTGCGTCGCGTCATGCCGCTGTCCTTGGATGCTCCGGTTCGTCGAGGAAAGCGTTGATCACCTCATAGGCCTCGCGGACCGCTCGAGAGATTCGGGGTAACGCGATGAATCCATGCAGCGCGCCTTCTACTCGATGGATGCACACGTCGTTATGTGCCGCTTGAAGGGCATGGCCGTAAGCTTCACCTTCATCCCGTAATAGGTCCAATTCGGCGGTAATGATTAGTGTCCGAGGCTGGTTCGTGAGCTCTTGAGCCATCAGGGGCACCACGTTCCAATTTCGCCGTTCGGTGGCGTTGGGAACGTAGAGTTCAAAATAGGCTTGCACCTCGGCGTTGGTGAGCCGTAGGCCTTGACCGTGTTCCCGAACTGAGTCGAAGGGTGAGGTTTCAGGATCGTGGTCCCAGTGTGTCACCGGGTAGAGCAGAATTTGGCGTGCTACGCCACGCTGGTTCTCCTGTTGTAGGCGAAGCGACACCACAGCGGCGAGGTTGGCTCCCGCAGAGTCGCCAATCAACACGATGTTGTCGGCCTTGTCGATACCTGCGGGGGATGGATCCGCCAAGAGGTCCCGAATAATTTGATAGCAATCCTCGAGTCCCGCGGGAAATGGGTACTCGGGTGCCAGCCGGTAATCCACAGCGATGACGACAGCTCCGGTCAGGTCAGCCATGTTGATGCAGGTGGGCGTATAGCTGTCGATATCACCGATGACCCAGCCACCGCCGTGAAAGAACACTAAGACGTCGTCGCGAGTTTGTTCCTTGGGGTGAAATACCCGGACGGCAATGGTATGGGTTCCGGTGTCTGAAGGGACTTCGTGGTCGACAGCTCGGTTGGTCGCAACCCGTGGCGCGGCGAGTTGTCGCTGAAATCTGCGCACCTTTTCATAGTCTTCACGCATGTCAACTCGGGGTGCTGCAAAAAATCCGAGAATGGCGCGCACGAACCGATTTACTTGCGATCTCTGCGCTGCCCGATTGGGCTGTTGTTTTGGTCTACCCCGTGTCCACATATCACCATCCTATGGCAGCATCATCACAGCCGGCAGCAAAGTGGCTCTGTCGGGTTATGAAACCGTGTACAGCGGCGTGTTTTCGATTATTCTGGGGAACCTAACGCTCACGACACGTGCGGCAATTTTTCCGTACGAATTTGGAGAAACGAGCACTCATCATGTCGACACCTCCACCACTGGCAACCACTGACTATTCTGCGCGAATCCCAGTCCTGTTAGATACTGACATCGGTTCAAATGTCGATGATCTCTTGGCACTGTTGTTTATCTTAGGAAGCCCGAATCTACAGCTCGTCGGGGTAACTACCGTGTACGGTGATACCAAGCTGCGAGCGAAAATAGCTTCCGCCACACTGTCTCTTGCCGCCCGAAGCGACATTCCCGTCGGTTTTGGTACTGAAGAACCTCGATCCGGTCGAGACGTATTCTGGACCGGATTAGAAGGTGATGGTTTCGATTTGAGCCACATCGATGAGCCGGAAACCACCGCAGCCGCCGTGTATGCCAACGTGTTACAGAAATATGGCTCGCAACTTGTTGTTGCTGCAATCGGTCCGTTAACCAACGCGGTCGAGGCCTTAGAAAACACCAAGGTCAAACCACGATGCGTCATCGCGATGGCCGGGCAGTTCCACGAAGGCAGGCCCGATCACAATGTCTTTTCCGATGCCTTCGCCGCAGCCCGGTTTATGGAACTTGGCATCCCCATTATTTGCGTTGGCATCGACCTGTGTCGCCAGGTGCCGTACGACCAAACCGATCTGGACACGATTCGTCGTGCCCGCCCGAACCACCCGCTCACCGAACTCATCATCGATCGTTCACAGGCGTGGTGGGAGCACCAAGGCCTCAACGAGTCCAATCCATGTGATCCGCTCACACTGTTGGCGCTCAGTCATCCAGAAGTATTTGCCTTCCAACAAGCCAAGATTCAATTCCCAGCCCACGGCAGTCAAGCAGGCACGACACGCTGGACGCAATCAGACTACAGCCCGCAATGGTTTGCCACAAAGGTCGACGTCGCACGGGCACGCCGAGTCATCTTGGATACCGTCATTCGTGGGATGCGTTCTTGACGTGACGACTCCTCCGTCTTGAACGACACTGTCTAATCGATGTGTTGCCCCAGTATCAACCGTTTGAGGTCTGATGAGTAGTAACACTCTTGGTCGTGGCTGTATTAGTTAGCCCGTTGTCGCTGTTCTTGGCGTGCTGAGCGGTAACGGAAGAAGAGTGCTAGCAGACCACCGGAAATGTTGTGCCACACACTGAACACCGCAGCTGGAAGCGCTGCCACAGGGCTGAAATGCGCTGCCGCCAAGGTAGCTGCCAACCCGGAGTTTTGCATACCAACTTCGACCGACGTCGTCCGGGCGGTCCGTTCTGGATACTTGAACACGCGAGCAGCAAAGTACCCCAGCAGGTATCCCAGCCCGTTATGCAAGACGACCACCGCTAACACCAGCAGACCGGCTTCCACGATGCTGTCAGCGGACCCGGACACTACAGCAATGACCACATAGGAGATGCCGAGCACACTGACCCATGGCAGCAGCGGTAGGACTTTTTCTACCCAGGTGCGTAACAGCCAGCGAACCAGCAGTCCAGCAATAATAGGGATCAGGACCATCTGCACGATGGACATCGCCATCGCGCCAGCATCCACCGGCAGCATCGTACCGGCCAACCAGAGTGTCAGCAACGGGGTAAAGACGGGTGCCAATAACGTCGAGACGGAAGTCATCGTGACCGACAGCGCGACATCGCCTTTTGCCAGGTAGGTGATCACATTTGATGAGGTACCACCGGGGGCACAACCGACTAAAATCACGCCAACGGCCAACTCTGGTGGCAGCTGAAATACAAACACCAGCGCAACAGCGATCGTAGGCATAATCACGTACTGTGCAATCACGCCGAGCAGTATCGGCAATGGCCGCTTGATGACCAGCGCGAAGTCTGGGACGGTCAGCGTGATTCCCATGGCAAACATGATGATGCCCAATGCAACGCTGGTGTATTGCGCTAGCGGTGCGGTCTGTTCCGGAAACAGGAACCCGATGAGAAATGCGGCAATAATGATGACGGGAAAGACCGTCACTGCGATGCGAGCTGACCGATCTTCGCTGGATCGTGTCACAGCCGGGGGCTGACCGGGTGGTTCTGTGTGGACTGGCTTTGTCATTGTTCTGTCCTACTCTTCCGTCCTGCTTACCGGCACACCTGCTCAAGTGCTCTATGTAACCTAGCAGCCGAAAGAACCGGCATGAATGGTATGACGATAACTTGAAGCTTTCTCAAGTTCGCACCGTAGCGCGATGAGTTTCTCTTGAATAGGAGCTATTTTCGGTTTACGTCGCAGAGGACCGTTTATATCGTGACCGGCAATATCTCAGCTGCGGCCACCGAGGCTATAGTCCACGGCAGCAGGGTTCTCGGACCCTGTTGTCTATTCGATTCTGGCCCCAAGACTCCTTCATTCGTCTCAATTTAGTGTCGCTTTGAGCAATCTTGACTGGCAGGTACGTGACCTAGCACTATTGAATAGAGCTCCCGTACGAATGAATTGGCAATACTGATGACCCCTCCCCCAGCGTGGATAACACGCTCTGAAACTAGCTCTGACGTCCCCGCTATTCATGGAGTCCATCTCGCCGCATTTGAAACGGCCGAGGAAGCAGAGCTGGTAGCTGCTCTACGGGGCGAACCAGAATGGATCCCCTCATTATCGGTTGTGGCGACTACAGGTGACGGCACCATCGTCGGTCATGCGCTGCTAACACGGTGCTTTGTCGATGAAATTCCTGCTTTAGCTCTTGCCCCATGTGCCGTATTACCGGACCATCAACGCTCCGGCGCAGGTTCAGCAGCGATTCGTGCCACGCTGCACATGGCTCAGGCGCAAGGCGAGTCCTTCGTTATTGTCCTGGGCCATCCCGAGTACTACCCGCGCTTTGGTTTCAAACGGGCTTCACCTTATGGCATCAGACTCAGTGTCGAGGTGCCTGACGACGCCCTCATGGCACTTTCACTCAACACCGATCGTAGGCTCCCGGCAGGGGTTGTTCGCTACTCGGCACCGTTTGGCATCTGAATCCTCTCATAAGCTTGTTTCACAATGCACTGGTCGTAGGGGTGCTGGCCCCGATGGCCGCCTCTGGCAGATCACCGCGGTGTAGTCACCTCCTCCTGTGTTGCTTCGGGGACTCGTATGGAACAGTAGAAACATGCCACCAACAGCTAACGACCGAACATCAATCATCCGGCTAGCCACACAACACGGCCTCGACCTTATCCCTGAGACCCTTACCATCAATGAAATTGGGCTAGATTTTCGGATAGCCATTGCCACGACTCACAGTGGCGAACGATGGGTTCTGCGGATTCCGCGTCGTGCGGATGTCATGCCCCGAGCCACTGCTGAGGGCCGGCTTTTACAACGTGTGGCTCCGCTGTTGGATGTAGCCGTCCCCGACTGGCGTATTCAGAGTTCAGAGCTCATTGCCTACCCGCTGTTGCCCGGGGAACCTGGTCTATCCATCGGTCACGACGGCGCGCTGGATTGGCGCCTGGATGTTGAGGACTCGACCTACACGCATTCGTTAGGCGAATTCCTAGCGCAACTGCATTCGATCGAGCACCGGCAGGTTGCAGACACCGGCATTGAAATTCGGAAACCAGATGAGGTGCGTCAGGCCATTGCAAACAACATCACTCGAGTGTCGTCCGAGTTTCAGGTCGCCGCCAGTTTGCTGGATCGGTGGAACTCCTGGCTAGCCGATGACGGATTCTGGCCAGCAACTTCGGCCCTGACCCACGGCGAGGTGTACCCGGGCCATCTGTTGGTCACCGATCAAAAAATAGTCGGTGTCTTGGACTGGACGACAGCCGCGATCGGTGATCCCGCACAGGATTTCGCGTTTCATCGTGTCTTGGTCTCTGACGAAGCATTTGCGGCAACGGTTCAACAGTACATAGAACACGGTGGTGAAGTTGGACCGAGATTCGCCGAACACTGCACCGAGCTCTACTCTATTTCACCGGTCAATTACGGCATCTACGCTCTGACGACTGGAGATCCAGCACATGTCCGTGCCGCAGCAGCAGCTCTCAATCCCGAATTGTAAAGTCGCTGTCACGCCATCATGTCAGCATCCTTCTCAGGAGAGCCCGCTGACGGCCTTCATCGGTGCAAGAGTATAGTGTTGCAGTTTCGCTTGCGTGAAGTCGACAGCTGAAACCTCCATCACGGTCAACCTGGCAGGCGCAACCGGCACAATATGCTCGGTCTTCAGATCTATCAGAGCATCATAGCGGTTCTGCAACGACAACAGGACGAGTCGTCTACATGCCCGGAGCGGCTGGCACGATCGTACGGACACGTTAAGCCGGAAAGCCCAGCGGGAGGGTGTCTGGCTGGACCTTCCGGTTTCGATCTAGGGTGTCGCTATGCGCACCTAAGTGCCATCAGGGGCATCGCGATAAATCGTCACCGAACCTCGACAGATACGGCGGTTCGAACGATCTCTACAATGCGGCTCTCGGTCACATCATCAAGCTCTTCAAAGTACCAGGCAGCGGGAATCAGCTGGCCGTCCTGCCCACCAGCGGGTTGCAAATCTGCCTTCTCACTCAAACCAAGTGTCATCCGATCGTCATTACGGAAAAACACGAGTACCGGGCAGCTGGCATGTAGGGCATAACCGGGCATGCCGTACCAGATCCGGGGTTTCAGTTCTGGGACAGCGGCTGTGATGATCTCGTGCATGCGCTGCATGGTGCTCCGAGCTGGCTCATCCATGCGAGCGATTTTGTTGAGCACCTTTTGGAGATTTTTCTCGTCTTTAGTTGCCATGAACATATCCTTTCGAGAATGCCGATGTTTGCATCGGTCGCGAGGTTGATGCGCGGGTTAGCGCAGCACCCCACGTGGACATGTCCTGAGAAATTCAGTCCTCTCCACAGTGATTCAGGTAAAACCTGGAAGCGCTGACGGTGGTACAAAACGACCACATTCATATCCTACTCAGCCAGGGCAAAACATGCCAGAAAGACTGCTTCAAACTGTCGGGCAGGCTTCGTTGAAAGTCAACTTAATGACACAGCCCCAAATGTCTAGTAGGAATGACTCCATGATCAAGCCAGCAAATACTGCCACGATTGCGCGCGCCACCGGCCGGTCCTGGGAGGACTGGATGGAACGTTTCGAAACTGCAGGAGCCCGCAATATGAGCCATACTGCTATTGCCACTCTTGCAGGTGAAATGATGCCAGAGGCAATTGAACAGAAAGAATGGTGGGCACAGAGCGTTGCTGTAGCATTCGAGCAGCATGCTGGTCTTCGTGTACCTGGTCAAACCAGTAGAGGAGATTTTCAACTCTCCACGTCCCGCACCGTGTCAGGAGATAAAGACCGCGTCTTGGAGGCATGGTTGAAGGTTGTTGAGCAGCGCTCCGAGTTTGGTGGGGTACCGCTTGAATGCGACGCGACGACATCGAGTACCGATCGGTGGCGGTACTGGCGAGCAGCCCTGTGCGACGGTACCCGTGTCGTCGTTAATATCAGTGACAAGCCAAGCGGTAAATGTTTAGTAGGTCTACAACATTCAAAACTCGATTCTGCTGGTGCCATCGAGTCTTGGCGCCCTGTTTGGAAAGAATTGCTTGCAGCGCTATGACCTTGGCTTATCAGTGGCGCAGAGTGTTTCAACGACGTTCATACTGTAAAAACACGGTGCCATCGCCAAATACGCATTGCTGGGAGAGCTTGAGTTTACGATAGGCACCATCAGGCAGAGCTCTTCGGCCTTTGCCAATCACCACAGGAACGATGAAGAGTTCTAATCGGTCAACGACTCCCGCTCGCAATGCTTCAGCTGCTGTGGTTGGCCCAAAGATCTGGGTCATCCCCGCATTTTCGGCCACAATTTGGCGGATATCATTGAGTGTCAATTCGCGAATTAACCGTGTTCGGCTCACCGTACAGTGGTCTTTGGATAATGTAGACGACACCACAACTTTCTCGATCGCTCCCCACCGTTGAGCAAATTCGACCTCCGCTGCTGAATGTCCGCTGCCTTCGGATACTGTAGACCAGTGTTGCATCAGACCATAGGCGCGACGTCCCAGGATCTCAGTGGTCACATGACTCATGCGTTGAAGATGGTAGGCAAAGACCTCGTCATTTGGAGCCGCCCATTGTAGATCCGCATTGCTATTGGCCACATACCCATCCAGAGAAATGGTCGCAGCATAACTCAGCATTCCCATAGCTGCCGCCCTTCAAGACTCTAGAGTCGGTGTGTGGCCCTCAGTGTATAACTCCTCAGCCTGTTATTGGTCGTTTTGTTTTAGATATCGGCCTGTGACTCACCCTCGGCATGCTTTCGTCCGTTGAGCCATTTCAAAGACTCCGTAGACCACGAGCCCCTGTTGGGGCGTCCCCGTCATGATATTGCGGATTTTAGTCATGCGGTCAGTGTTATGGAGGATCCCAAGTGATGCAAGGGCTTACCCTCTTTTCCCGTGGCTTTTCATCACGTAATCTGCACTTATGACGATCAGGATCGATAATGTTGCCATCGCGGTCCGGGATCTTGAAGCGACCATCGAGTTTTTCACCGATCTCGGATTGAGCGTCCTAGGCCGTGACACAGTTCGAGGCGAGTGGGCGGATACAGCTGTCGGTTTGGACGGCAATCACGTCAAAATCGCGCTCCTTGAAACACCGGACGGACACAATCGGCTGGAGTTATTCGAATATATCCACCCCGAGGCAATCGAAACGCAGCCAACACTCCCCCACGAAATCGGCATGCACCGGGTGGCTTTTGTAGTTGAAGATATCGACGAGGCCTTAGCCATTGCTGCCCGACATGACAGTTACCCATTGCGCGGAGTGGCAACCTATAAGGACGCCTATAAACTCACCTATGTCCGAGGGCCCAGTGGGATCATCGTGATGTTCGCCCAAGAATTACAATCCTAACCCTCGCCTTTTGAAATCCACTCGATATCCCATTCAAGCAGTCTCAAGGTGCTCGCATAACGGGCTTCCAATCGTTGGTCTACACCGGCTTTGCGTGCTGCCCAGGCCAGCACCGTAAAGAGCGGATTGAGCACTCGCGCCCATCCCGCAAGATGTGTATCCGACGCCTCTAAAAATAAGGCCGCGTGCATCAGATTCTTCGGCTGCAGATCCGGTTTTGTTAACCCGTCGGCGGCCATGCCGTGGAGCATTACAAAAAGCGCTTCGTGTTCTGGGGTTCCGCCAAAGAAGCGGTGGCAATATTCGAGGCACCTTGTAGCATGGAATTGCCAGTCGAAGTTGGCTCGTTTACGAGGGGTGGCCCATGACTTCCGTCGAAAAACTCTCTACAAATCAGTGTTGGGAATTGCTACGTAGCGCAGAGGTCGGACGTCTGGCCGTCATCGTTGATGATCATCCCGAGATCTTTCCGGTGAACTATGCGGTAGATCAAAATACGATAATCTTTCGTTCTGCTCGAGGCACGAAAGTTACCAGTGCTCTAGGCGATACGCCGGTAGCTTTTGAGGCTGATGGCTACGACCCTGCAACCGGATTGGTGTGGAGCGTCGTCATCAAAGGGCAGGCGACCTCTTTTCGAACGCTTGAAGAAACCATCGACTCCTTGAACGTCGAAGTTCACCCCTGGCAGGCCGGCAAGAAAGAGCACTTCATTCGTATCAGCCCCAGTGACATCACCGGACGCCGTTTCCCCAGAAACGAACCAGAAAATCCTCAGTAGAGCGACGGGCGGAGATCGTAGAAGTTATCCGGCCCTGTCGAGTAACCTCCACTGGATTCATCCTGAGTATTCACTTATGAAGGCTCAATTGTCAGCGCGGACGAAATTCGGTTTTGACGGGGCAATCCATAGGATCTGCATGTCCTAACCCCACTTTGTTGAGATAAGTAATGATGATTTTATAGGCTGCCAGAAGCGATGTTTCCGTATAAGGAATGCCTCGTGCAGCACAGTGTTGTTGGATCATTGGTCGCACCAAGCGCAAATTCGCGCTGGGCATGCGTGGGAACACATGATGTTCTATTTGATAATTCAATCCACCCATTGCCCATTCAATGAAGCGACCACCTTTAATATTGCGTGACGTTAGTACCTGACGACTCAGGAAATCGATCTTTGAGTCTTTTGGAATAAGTGGCATGCCCTTGTGATTAGGAGCAAAACTTCCGCCCATGTATACGCCAAATACCATCAACTGTACGCCCATGAACGCCGCGCCCAGACCTGGACCCAACAACCCAATTATGATGACGGGGAAGGTAATGAGTCGCAACATAATGAATATCAGTTCGACCCAGCGGTATTTCAGCTTCGGGTTTTGAATAATTGAACGCACGGAATGATAGTGCAGAGCGAAAGCAAAGAGTGTCAGGAGTGGAAAGAAGAGCCATCCTTGTCGCCGAGTAATCCAGCCCATCAGACCACGACGATCGTTTTCTTCTCCCGGGACAAATACTAATGCGCCGGTGGCGATGTCACCATCTTTGCCAATGGTATTGGGCATCGCGTGATGTCGGCTGTGTTTACGGGTCCACCATCCGTAGCTCATGCCCACAATCAAGTTGCCAGTGATGCGCGAGAACCACGCATTACGACTGCCTGAGGCAAAAATTTGTTGGTGGGCACCGTCATGCGCCAGAAAAGCTGTCTGCGTGAAAAGCACACCGAATAACGCTGCCACAACAAGCTGCCACCACGTATCCCCCAAGATCACCAACAACATGATTGCGACCGCAAACGCCATGCCCAAAAAGACCATGCGCCAGATATACGCTCCAATACGCCGGTCCATCAGACCCGCTTCACGAACTTTCTGGGCAAGTTCTAGAAAATCGTTCGTCTGGTCGTGCTGAGATGACTTGCTCGGAGTTCTTCGTAGTGGAACCTGAGATGGCGGATGTTGGCTGCGGGCTGTTTCAGAAGTGGCTGACATACTTTTAACCCTATGCAGCGTCTCATGTCAGCACATCACGCTGTAGAGCGATCCGCACCCCCTACTGCAGTAGGGTCTGCAGGGTTGGGACATCACAGCGGCAGCTGTGCACGTACGGCGAAACCATCTTGAGCTGTTGGACCCAATTGGCAGGTGCCGCCAACTGCAGTCGTCCGTTCGCGGATGCCTTCTAAGCCCAGCCCAGATCCTTCGGCTGGAAGAGCGATGGAATCGGGACGAGGACTGTTAATCACTGCAATACTGATGCAATCTGTGTTATCAGCGGCCACCGTCACGCGAAGATCAACGTCTACAGTCGAGCCGGGGGCGTGTCGAAGCGCATTACTGAGCGCCTCTTGAACAATCCGATATGATGCTAAAGCCGTGGCCGGCGAGGCTTGTGCTACGACTTGCTGATGAGATGAATCCAAGCCGTGATAACGAATTTCCGTGCCTGAGGCGCGAGTCGCCTCGATGAGCGCATCGATGTCCGCAAGACCGGGGGTAGGCGTGGTAGGTACCTCATCTTCATTCCGCAAGATGCTGAGCAGCATTCGCATTTCGGAAAGTGCTTGTCTGGAGGAATCAGCGATCTCATCGAACTCTCGTTTTGAGACCTGATCGATACCAGGGTTTCGGTACTGTGCGGTGGCAGCTTGCACACTGATCACTGACATGCTGTGAGCCACCACATCGTGTAGTTCACGGGCAATCCTGTTGCGTTCTGCAAGCTCTTTGCTTCGACGATCCTGAAACGCACTGCTGCGCTCGGCGGCTTCTAGGCGTCCTGCATTTCGAATCCACATCCTACTCAGTGTTGCTCCCGTGACGACAACGGCACTGACCGAAACAAAGACAATACTGTTGGTAAGAACACCTGGTGTAAGCTCTGTTGTATCCAAAAGCAAGACGAGAATGGTGAGCACCACACCCGCACACCAAGCAGACACTGCGTAATACCAAGGTCGAACGAGCCCTGCGACAATCAGGACAGCACATTGGGTCAGTAACACGGTGACCGGCCACGGCCATACCGATACCTCGGCCGGAGCAGTCACAAGGATGAGGCCGCCCGAGGCCAGGATTGAACCGGCAAGACCGATCCATGTCCATCGTAGGGTCACGACGATGGTAAGACAGTGCAGGGTAACCCACACCATCGCTATGGCCACGTGGGTCGAATACACCACCGTGAGAACCGGCCACCCCACTGCTAGCAGGACAACGCTTGCAAAAATGGTGCCGGTCAAAGACCACGCTGTCGGACTAAACGAGGTCTCCGAGGCCCCAACAACCTCATGGTTCAGGGGCGGAGCCTGCGTAACCTGGTTGGATTGATCTGGTTGTTCACTTGCACCGAGCAGCGCAGCTGTCAGTGTGGCATCCAGCTGTGCCAGTCCTTGCATGATGGGGGTCAGCGTCAGCAGAAAGAACAATCCGACAACAAAAAAGCTCCCGGCATCTACAAGGTATTGGCTCGTAGGGCTCTGCGGGATCAGTGACGGATTCGTGATCTGCAATAACCGGATAACGCTGCGCTCGCCAGGGATAAATACTGACCATAAAAAATACGTCAGTCCGCCCAGACCCACGGCTGTCCACGTGACGGCAACAACAAAGGTCGTCAGGCGTAGCGGAAACGCGATGAGCACTTCAAAAACGTAGTCCAGCCAGCGTCGTGGATCCGACAGAATGCCGAGCCTTCCGATGACGCCGGGCTTTGCGAGACGATATGTCACCGGCTGGGTCGCCACGCCCCAGGCTTTGAGCCGTTTCCTTGAAAGGGTGGCAAAAGCTGAAGCCATGAGCAGGGTCAATGGTAAGAGGATGAGCCCCAGACCCACCACCATTGTGGCCATCGAGACCACGGTCAAGGTCCAGAGGAGTGAGAAACTAAAAATGGCGATCGGCAGACCGGTCAGCACATAGATATAATGATGTCCAAGACGTTGCATGGCTCCGCCAAACCTCTGGTGATGTTGGCGTTCATTGGCTGCGGTGTTCATAACATTCACTGTAGAGGGTAGCGTAAACCATGGACATCACACTTGAGAGTGATTCGAAGACTAAGGGTTGCTACTTCTGAGGTAGGTTTGAGTCGTGTCTGATATTTCATCGTCGTCCGAGCCAGCCTCCGTCGCCCAGGACGCGTCTGTGCGAGTACTCATCGTGGATGATCAATCTATGATCCGAGCAGGATTCGCTGCACTGCTCGACGCTCAAGAGGACATCCACGTGGTCGGTACTGCCGAAGACGGTGATGGAATCCTAGATGTCGTTCGGCAGACTAAACCCGACGTCGTATTGATGGATATTCGAATGCCGAAAGTCAACGGATTAGAAGCTACACGTATTGTGCTCGGCCAGCCTGGTGATGTGCCGAAAATCCTAATGCTCACGACCTTCGACGCCGACGAATATGTATTTTCAGCGCTTCGAGCCGGTGCCAGTGGGTTTTTACTGAAAGATGCCACACCGGAGGAGCTTGTGCATGCGGTTCGAGTCGTTGCAGCTGGCGATGCCTTACTTTCTCCTCAAATCACCAAGACCTTAATTTCTGACTATGTGGCGCAGCCCGCTGTCCCACCACAGGCGCCAGCAATGGAAAACTTGTTGACGGAGCGCGAACTTGATGTCACCCGGCTGGTCGCCCGAGGCTATTCGAATGGGGAAATCGCAGAATCCCTATTTCTGGCAGAACAGACAGTCAAGACCCACGTCTCACGGATTCTCAATAAGCTCGATCTCCGGGATCGCGTACAAATTGTCGTCAGCGCTTATGAATCTGGTCTCGTAAGACCCGGTGAAGCGTCACCCCGCTAAGCGGAGCGACCCTGTTGATCCAGTTTCAGAAACGCTGTCCAGTCACCTCCGTAGGGCTAATCAATACTACGACGGCAGATCGAAGACATGTTTAGGTCGCAATAGTCGCCAGTTCGGGGACAGCCATCATGTTTTTAAGAACCTACATTGCTAACGTGCCAGTCGATTTAATTCTTCGGGCACTAATTGGCATTTGGATTTCGAAGCCCTCGCGAAAAAAATCTGCATCTACTGAGACTCCCTCCACGACACGTAGAGTAACTTCCACTCCAAGTCGCCGATCTTTAAATAATTCACAAAAGTAATATCCATCGATGAGATCAATTGGTGGAGCACCGTCTCGTGTGGCTTCCGATTTCGCGCCGTTTGTGACGGTTCCGGTGGTAATGAGTAAACCTTTGTCGCCCCGACCTTACATCGCCCCTACGCCACTAGAAATCCCGAACGGCGCTGGCACCTACGCTGCCCACATAGCGTTTGCACTAGAAAGGACTTGGAATGATGGCAGTGAGAGCCTGTATACGCCTTGACCGTCAATACCGCCATCTCCCGCGCGTCCCGTCGCTCGTGTATTCACGAAACCTTCTTCACGAAGTAGACGCTGCGAAAGACGCTCGAAGTCATCGGGAGTGAGCCTCATCAGTTCATCGAGTAATTGTTCTTGCCACGATATTTCTTCTGACTCTTCATTAGGAGTGGAATCATTCGGTTTTTCTTGTACTGATTTTTTACGGGACTCAGCTTCATATCTCTTACGGAGCGGTTCAATTTTCTCTTCGGTGACTGCTCGACCGCGTTCAGTTAAGTTCCACACTCCGCGCTCGGATTTGAATGCAAGACCCATGCCCTTCAAGTAGGTCCAGGCCCACGCTTAACGATATTCAATCGCAGTCCCCTGGACATTCCCATGGAGTGCAGCCTGTTGTTCTTCGGTATACCCTTGATCCGCAATGATGCGCGTATTTACTTCTTCAATCGTGGCAGAGCCACCTATAGCACGTAGCGCACACACGGTGGGCCAGAGATACTCTCGATATTTAGGTAGGTCAACCTTGAACATAACCATTCATTTTCTATGACGCAACAGGAATGCACAAAAGCATACCGGTGACATTTCCAGGACGGCGGCGTCGCGATTAGAGCGATTCCTTGGGTTTTGTAACTCGCGTTCGCATATCGTGCAGAATGGTAGTGAAAAGAATCCGACGGGACTCATGTCTGGCTGCATCACAATGTCATCTTCTGCCTTCAGCCCTGATGTACCTGCTCATTAAGGCATCGACCTTTCAGGCGGAGAAAAAGTGCGATGTCGCGAAGATACCCTGCGCCTGCAACGACATGCAAGACAGTTCCTATGACGCACAACGTGGCCCCCACGCAAGTAAGAGCTGCGAAGGTTGGTAGCAAGGCAAGACTGGTCACACCAAGCCCGGCCATGAGCATAGCCGTCCGAGCTTTACCAAGCCACGAGACTGTCGCCACGTGGACGTATGAGCTGTGAGCTAGTAGGTAGGTGAACAGCAGAACAACGTCCACAGCGCTAATTGCCAGAATGATTCCCAGGTGCAGGTGCCCAGCGATAACGAGCGCACCGACTACAATCCCGACACCGACCCTGTCGGCGATCGGATCGAGAACCGCTCCGACTAGGCTTGTCTGAGCGAGTCGACGAGCCAGATAACCGTCGACCCAGTCACTTGCCCCAAAGCCGACTAACAACACGACCGTCAGAACCGGATAGACATCTTGAACAATAAGGATCGCGATAGGCAGTACCAGCGCAAGACGCATCAACGTAATCAGATTCGGAAGCGTTACCCACTTACGAACAGGTAGTGGCGAATCAGGTCTCATGTGCGACGCTTCATTGTAACTCTGCGAATAACCACAACGGCAACGACAGCTGCCACAATAAACAGACTGGGCATGGTGTAGCGCTCGACGATATCCAGCAGGGCGTTGCCGATCATGGCTCCGCCAACGACCCAAAGCGTCGCCCACAGCATGGCGGCTATTGCGCACACCAGAGCGAATCGCGCATAGGGCATCCTGGCAGCTCCTGCCGCTGCTGCAACAAACGTACGGATTCCTGGCAACAACCGAGCGAAGATAATCACCCAGAATCGACCCGCCACGTGTTGCTGAGCCCGCTCCCACTGTTCATATCCCACGCGGTTGATCAGCGCGGAGTCGTCGAGCCGTGAACCAAGCGTGCGACCAACGATGAAACCAATTTGGTCGCCGATGAACGCTCCCGCGGCGGCTGCTGTCACGGCCAAGCCAACAAACTCTGCCCGATCTGAGAGTGCTACTGCCGCAAGCACGATTCCCGTTTCACCGGGTAGTAAGACCCCGATTCCGAGGGCCGCATCGACGGCGGAGAAGAGCAGCACGCATAGCAACACCAGCACTACGTGTTCACCGGCAAGTTCTAGCATCGTTCGGACAAGTTCTATCATGTCCACAACGCTAAGGAGCTCGACGCGGTATAGGCACTGTCCATCGGCCAAACTTGGACTGACGAAAGTTAGTTTTGCTTGGCAGCCCGTAGGAGCCCCATATACATTGGAAAGATGAGCAACCACCGTAGAACTCCCCTTAGCAAACGCGGAAGACAGACCGGTTTCGCTGCGCTCTTAGCCGTTGCAGCCGGCGCTTCAACGTACTGGTTCTCCGCAAGCTCGTTGGTGGCGCTCGGCAGCATCACAGCAGCCGCGTTCGTGATCATATTCAAGATGCCGCAGGCAAGACTTGGAGCAATTGTGATTGGCGCCCTTGCTGCAGCGGTGATAATTCGTCTTCCAGAATTGCGTCTCGAAACACTAATCGAGGGTCTGGTGTGGGGCCTGTTGGTCGTATTAGTACTCGGTGGATCACTCACCATTCGACGCGCAGTGGAACAACACCAGGCTTTTCAGCGACGGGGCTGGGAAATTGCCACACTGCAAGCAGGCCAGCGTGCAAGTGAAGGGCGAGAAGCGCTACGACGGGAACGCATGTCGTTAGCAGCCGAGATGCATGACGGGCTCGGGCATACGTTGACTCTCATTGCTGTGCGACTCGGACAGTTATCAGTCAAGCCCTCGTTGGCTTCCACGGATCGACAGGATGTGACTGAGATTCGGCAAATCGCCGCGGATGCAGCAGACGAACTTGGCCTTGCAGTTCGGCTACTTCGGACTTCAGATAACGCCACTGCTAAGTGGTCCACACCTACCCTAGACGAGCTTCTCGACGGAGCCCGGAGAGCCAACATCGAAATCACCGCTAAGATCCCGGAGAAATACGAGGACGCTCTCAGTGACGAAGTCCAAGCGGCTATAATCCGGGTTGTCCAGGAAGGGTTGACGAACGCTGCTAAGCACGCGCCCGAACAGCCTGTCAGCATTCATATAATTCCTGTCGAAGACCAGATACATACCGTGATCACCAACGGTTTACCTTGCAGCCATTCAGGCTCTCACGACAGTGGATTTGGCCTATTAGGACTTCAGCATCGTGCCAAAATGCTGGGCGGGGAGCTCAGATCTGACCAGTCTTCGACACATTTCACACTGACCTTGTCCCTGCCACGCGACGCACGACCGGTAGCACCCGTTGAAAACGCAGTAGATGAAATCCACGGTGCCAAGAGCGCCATTGCAGAGCACCGTTCTAAGGCAGCCCGATTAGCGGTGGCATTGCCTATCGCCGCGCTGAGCACAATGGTACTCGTGATATTTGCGTACTTCGTCGTCGTCAATGCATTCTCTGTCATGACTCAAGCGGAATTCCAAGATATCGATATCGGCGATGAACGGACGATAGTAGAACAGCAGTTGCCGCAGTTCGAGATTTTTGATCCCCCGCGCGATCAATTTCCTTCACGCACAGACGAAGAGTGTTTTCATTACGAAAGTCGCGTGAGTTTCTTCGAACGGCTGGATGTATTCGTCGTCTGCTTCTCCGGCGAACAAGTGAGTCGAAAGGGTACGGTACCGGCCTCATGATGACCGACAAGCCTTCGCGTCCAATCCGCGTGCTCCTCGCCGACGATGACCATCTGGTCCGTGCAGGTATTGCTGGTCTCCTCGCCACAGCGCCCGATATTGAAGTCATTGCAGAAGCGCCGGATGGTAATGAGGCGCTCCGTGCCGCAGCCGCTCACCGAATAGACGTGGCCCTGCTCGATATTCAGATGCCGCGCCTCAATGGCATCGAAGCGATGCATGCGATTCGACAGCTACAGCCTGACCTACCCGTCGCCATGTTAACTACATTTTCCGATGATCATCTCATCGCCGAGGCAGTGAGCGCCGGTGCTTTAGGTTTTCTGCTGAAATCAGATGAACCGACGCAACTGATCAATAGTGTTCGCGCACTTGCACGAGGCGGCGGAGCGTTTTCGCCACGTGTTGCTCGCTGGCTGGCAGCACGGGAACAGACGCACTCGCGCGCAGAGCAAATGAAAACACGTGTCACCGAGCTCCTCTCCGAGCGCCAGTTGGAACTACTTTCGCACATCGGCCATGGGCTGTCCAACTCCCAGATCGCACAGATAATGCACCTGTCCGAAGGAACCGTCAAACAGTATGTCTCGATACTGCTTAATACACTCGGTGTTGAGAACCGAGTGCAGGCCGCTCTCATCGCTTTTCGAGCCGGCTTGGTGACCTGAGCAAGATCTCATAGGCAGCCCTTGGACTCTGAATTGCTGCACTACGGATAGTCGGGCCAACTCACTCAGGTACCTCCGGTATCGAAGACTGCTTTTCAAACCTAACATCTGCACGGCGTATCAGACCCGCACCGAGGGGCCAACTATGAGCAATACAAGCCAACAAAGTTTCGCGGTATTGACATCGACAGGATACGCGACTGGGATCGAGGCAATGAAAACTATCGGGGCAAAAAGTGAGTCGATGGCTCGAACCCGGAGTTGCCGTGCAGTCAGCGGTTCGATCAATAAACCGCGACGAGCCGCAACCTGCAGCATCGTCGCATGTGCGACAACCGCGAGCGCAATATTGATGGCATACACCGCGGTTGGCAGTGGTAGCTCGTCGGTGTGGGATCACTGATGCCTTGTGTGGTGAACGGTATGAAAATAATCAGGCCGGCCACGACAATATTCCAAGTGATGGTGGTCGAATCCATAGCCGAGAAGTTCGCCAACATCGCGTGGTTTCGACGCCAGAACGCGATGATGACGAGGAAACTTATGATAAAGCCCAGCAGCTGAGCACCAATCCCTCGCGTGAAGAATGCTTCGTGCTGCTCCAGGCTTCGGGTGAGCTCACGTCAATATTGACCACCAGCAACGTCACAGCGAAAGCGTAGATCGCGTCCAAGAACCCGAGCACGCGTGCAAAACTTGGGGTATCTCGCGGGTACACCGGCGCTGTCATGCTCAAAGACTAATGCGCACTGTTGAGCCGAACAACCAGCCTGTAGTGTGGGGATCGCTTGTGGTGACGTTTGTTGGAGAGTTATCCGACGCCGACCCCACGAAATCACAGGTCGAGGTTTCTTCAAGCCAACCCAGGACAACGAACGCAGACTACCGGTTCTTACCCATTTGGTCCTATGACGGGCGTTGCGGAAGTCCGAGCCATCGAGGTGTGCCCGTCCGGTAACGTTCATATTCAGTACCAAAGCGTTGCTGTAAGGCTGTCTCTTCTGCAGGTATCTGCGTTCGATCAAGAACCCCGGTAAACAGTGCCACAGGAATGAGAGCGGGCCAAGAGCGCCGCCACACGGCATGTGCAATCAACAGCCCTGCCAATCCCAGATACATCGGATTTCGGGTGACTCTATTTGGTCCTGTGACGACCAGCTTGGTGGTAGCCAAAGTTTTGGGGTTGACGGTCGTATGGTGTCGCTGAAACTCGATCACTGCCCCACCCATGAACGCGCACGATCCGGCCCCTATGAGCATTCCAGCGACCCTTGATGACTTCGAGCTCGCCCGTTTTTCGCTCAACAACATTTGAGTACCGAATGCAGCCACAGCCAACACGGGTGGTGGCACATGTCGTTGTGTTGGGCCAGCATCTGCATCGGATCTGTCTCTGCCCCTGCCCATAGCGTTCACCTCTCCTGTCTTTACATTTCATCGGTTCGCGTGATCACTGATGGGCATAGACGCCCAACCGATTGCCGCTTGGGTCGATGAATTCAAACCGACGTCCACCTGGAAACGCATACGGGGATTCGATGATGGTGCCACCGGCAGACTCAACGGCTTGAACCGTAGCGTCCAGGTCGTGGGAAAAGATCAACACCAGCGGTCCCGTTTCGCTGGGTCGTGCATGAGGGTTTAACCCACCAACTTCAAAGGCACCATCGGGTGATTTGATGCCACTGTAATTCGGTCCATAATCATTGAACTCCCAGCCAAATACCGATTCATAGAATACTCGAGTCGCTTGCAGGTCGGTGACTCCGAATTCTATGTAGCTCAGCGCATGATGACGCTCGACAACCATCGGTTACCTCCAGAGGGCGGGTTTCGATGCCTTAAGCTTCCCACTATGCTGCGCCGTCGTCTATACCGCCATTCTCAGAACGACGACGCCGTACAGGTACGCTGAATATATGGAGGATTTGCAAATACCAGCTGGGCCCGGGGCGCCTCGCGGACTCCATATTCCAGCGGCAGAGCTGACCGAACAATTCTCCCGTGCATCTGGCCCCGGAGGACAGGGAGTCAATACGACCGATTCGCGAGTGCAGCTCAGGCTAGACCTCGCAACAACAACGGCCCTCGACGAGCCCCAACGACAGCGTGTTCTGGAACGCCTGGCCGCAAGACTTGCTGGCACGATCCTTATAGTTGACGCAGCTGAACATCGAACCCAACGTCACAACCGCAAAGCGGCCAGGCAACGTTTAGCAGCACTATTACGCGAGGCGGTGATGCCAGAAACCGTACGGCGGCCGACCCGGCCCACCCGAGGTTCTCAGCGTCGTCGGATCGAAACGAAGCGCAAGCGGGCAGAAATCAAGCGCAATCGACAACGCCCCTCACACGAATAGGCTATTCGCTGTGTTGGGTGTTTCAAGCCAGTTAGCGCATAAACCGGCGAACTAGCCGGGTGATATCACCCAAGCCGCCCTGGGAGCCTCTACCCCGTGGACGCCGTCGGGACGTGCGTGAACCACTCGCAGACCGCAAGAGTCTTGATAACCTGTTCAACATCGCATGCTCCCTTGATATCAGTTTCAGTACATCCACCACGATACGCCTTCGCACACCGGGGAGGAACCCCCATATTTGCCAACCCACACATGGCGTTCCTGGGCGGATTAGAGCCAAAATCGACAATCTGCTACGCTTACGGATGGCCATTTGGCCATCACCAGGCATCGATGACACGACACGCGAGGGCTATTTTAGAACCTTCTGACACGGCACGGTCGATCGCCGTCCAACCGCCGAACGTCAGGAGCAACATTGCCCCCTTCTCAAACGTCCCCTCAGCAACATCGCGGCCACACAGGCTGGATGATCACTGTCGCAGCAGCCGCTGCTCTTCTTGCCACCTTTAACGAAACCTTCTTGAATGTGGCGTTCACGCCAATCATGGAAGACTTTAACGTTGATGTGAACACCGTGCAATGGTTGACAACGGGTTACTTGCTGGTCGCAGCCGTCTTTGTTCCGGTGTCCAATGTGCTCTCTCAGCGATTTCCCACGCGTCCGCTATTCGTCAGCGTCGTGGCGATCATGGTCATTGGCTCCATAGTGGGCGCTCTGGCACCGAGTTTCAGTGTGCTACTCATTGCACGCTTGCTCCAAGCCGTGGGAACCGGCCTGTTGACACCTATCGGCATGAATATCACGCTGGCCGTCTCCCCACGCGAAAAACTGGGTCTCAACATGGGCATCATGGCGGCCATGACGACGTTAGGCCCATCCCTGGCGATCGTACTGTCCGGTATTTTGCTCACGGTCGCGCCCTAGACCACCCTGATGTGGGTCTTTGGTGGTTTGACCCTTATCGTCCTACTTGCTGGCGCGATCATTTTGCGCACGGCGGTTGAGCTGCATCGACCTATTCTTGATGTCTTATCGTTCTTACTCGTTGCCGTGGGACTCGTCGGTGTGCTCTACGGGGTCACCGCAGCGTTTGGAGGATCTGGCCTATACGCTGCCATTTCCGGAGTGGTGGGCCTGGTCGCACTGTGGCTATTCGTCCTCCGCCAACGACGCATCGAACACCCACTGCTCGATCTTCGCCCATTTGCTAGTGCGCCTTTCGTCTTCGGGGTACTGATGACCATGCTCGGTCTGGCGTTTGTGTTCGCGATGAACGTGGTCATCCCGCTCTTCCTCCAGTCCGCCCACAATATTTCTCCATTGGGCGCTTCCCTTGCGCTAGCCCCAGGTATCCTACTGACCGTGATCATGGGGCCTATCGCTGGCCGCCTATTCGACCGCCATGGTGGTCGTTGGTCGATGCCGCTTGGCTTTTTGGTCATGGCGGTCTTTGTCACCCTGGTTGGCGTGGTCGCCGGTTACGACTCCATCGTGGCCTTTGCGGTGCTCTACATCCCAGCCGTGCTCGCCACCGCATTTGTGATCGGTCCATCGCAAACCTTTGCCCTGGGCAATCTGGACCGTGAAGCCGCACCACACGGTGTGACGGTTGTGTCCACGAGCTTCCAGATCGCAGGCTCCGTGGGTACATCGTTGGCCGCTGGCATCTACGGGGCTGTGACCGCAGCCAATATCAATGCCGGACGCAACGAATTCGACTCTCTGCTCACTGGTTTCCGCGGTTCGGTCGGACTCGTCGTCGTCATCTCACTGACCGGGATTGTGCTGGCCTTCTTGGCTTATCGTGCGGTACGCGCCCAAAAGTCAGCCCCCGCGCACTCGGTTGAAGCGGTCATGAAAGCCGATGTCTACACTCTGCAGTCAGACCGCACAGTACTTCAGGCATTGGAAATCTTTGCAGATCGCGGCATCTCCGGTGCCCCAATCGTCCACGAAGATGGTTCACTTGCTGGATTTCTTTCCGATGGCGACGTCATGCGGTATTTATCCGCCGCCCATCCATCCTCACGGTTGATCTATTCTTTTGCGATCGGTGCCGATGACGACCTTGAACAGGCAATGTCTGAGCTGGCGGACCTCAATGTCCTAAAGCTTGCCACCCAGGATGTGGTGACTATCAATGTGCGTGCCTCAATTGCCGATGCCGTGGTGGCCCTGTCCGATGCGCACCTCAAAAAGGTTCCGGTGGTCGATGATCAAGGTGCCATGGTGGGTATCGTCAGTCGCTCGGCGATCAACCGCTTAGCCATCGGAAACTACCTGCGACAACGCAGTGACACCCTGGAGCTTGTAGGAGCACAGCATGACTAACGACTCATAGACTGGGACCATCATCACTGGTTAACCACGAAATGGGCAGGCAAATGCCACATCAACAAGCGTTAGATCTTAACTACCCATTTACGGGGAACTGGCAAGTTCGCAACAGCCCGGCAAATCGTGTGCCCAGCCATGGCACCGCGCTGTTTGGACTGAGCTATGCCATAGATTTTGTCCCTGTCGATGACGCTGGCCGATCTGCTCCGTTTACCCTGCGCTCGCTGTTTCAGTCCGACCCACCCGAGGCGTTCACTGGTTTCGGGCGTCCCGTGCTCTCCCCCGTCGACGGTATGGTCATCGGAGTCCATAATGGGCAAGAGGATCACGCTGCGTTCCGAGGTTTCCCATCGATCGGATATATGTTGACGCAGGGCCGCCGACTGAAAGCTGGATGGCACGCGGTGATCGGCAACCATGTACTCCTGGAGACCATCTACGGCACAGGAACCGCAGTCGTTGCTTTATGCCACCTGCAACGCGACAGCATCGAAGTGACCGTGGGCCAGGACGTTGTGGCGGGACAGCCTCTCGGCCGCTGTGGCAATTCAGGGAATAGTACAGAGCCCCACCTGCACCTTCATGCTGTTGATGGGCGCGATATTGCACGGGCAAATGCTGTGCCCATTCAATTTCCAGGTGCCTTACCTCGCAATGGGGAGATCATCAAGCAGTATGAGACTCCGTAGCGCTGGGGTATGCAGAGTTCCTTGAAGTATCGGGCAACGGGCTGGGTAAAAGTTGTCGTACACAAATCCCGGCACAGCGTCGCGCATGCGTTCAAAGACGGGACGCCGCGCTCGCACAGCGACTTCCAATGTTTGCACACGATCTTGAGAATGAGAGGGCGCAAGTTTCATGTATTTGGTATCCCAAATTCGTGAGGTTCATCGCTCCTTATTCGATTCAGGCCACAACTGCGTGAACTTTCTGACGTCGAAGAATGCGCTCGGCAATATAGGCGGCGTCTCGACCCACACCGTTCATTTCACCAGAGCTAATCGAGTACTGGAAGGCCAACCCAACAAAGTACAGGCCCGGTAGTACATCGACCACACCGCGGTACTCGATCGGCCAGCCCTTATCGAGGGGCAGTGGAAGATCAATCCACGAATAGTCGTGCCGAATACCAGTTGCCCAGACCACGGCCGCGACGTCAAAGGTACGACCGTTCGCCAGCTGCGGTAGTCCCTCACTGGATACCCCCACAATGTGTTCTTGTATCCATTCCACGCCTCGGTCTTGCACATGGTGGGCTTTGACCCGGAACTGAGGCACGCCATGGTGTCGTAATTTGTCGACCCACCTGCGCCCTATCGGCGTTCGTCGCGTCAGAATGTGTTGGAAAGCGAAGACGATGATGGGGAACGCAGCGTGGATGAACCTCGAGTCCCATTCAACTGGTAGGTTGCCGCGGGCCGGGCCCACCAACGTGGTCTCCCGGTCTGCGCCAAGTTCCAATGCAATATCGAGACCACTATGCGAAGCTCCGACGACCAGCACGGGCCCGGGTGGCAGATCGGCGGGGCCGTGGTACCGAATTGAATGCACTTGATGGATGGTTGGGTCCAGATGATCAGCCAAGGGCGGTAGGCCCGGTTCTTGGCCGAAGGTACCGGCCGCCAACACAACCGAGTCACACGTCATCAGCTCGCGTTGTTGTTTATGGTCCACCTCGACGACGTACCCGCCGTCGGGGCCCATTGTCAGACGTCGCACGTGACTATCTAATTGGACGGGCAGTTTGTGGGTTTGTGCATAGAGCTCGAGATAATCGGCCATGGCATCTTTTGTCGGGAACGCCTGCCGGTATCCAGGAAAACGCAAGCCGTCAAGACCGTCGGCGGAGGCGGGAGTGAATAACCGCAGACTGTCATAACGCTCTCGCCATTGATCGCCAATGCGGGAGATCCTATCAACGACGAGACACTCGACTCCCCTGCGCCGTAAATGGTAGGCGGCTGACAGTCCTGCTTGCCCTGCGCCAATGATGACTGTGGCAACATGTCGCGAACGCATGATATTCGGGCTTCACGTAGCAGTCGGGACGATATTGTGATTGAGCCGGAAAATGTTCTCGGGGTCATACCGGTTCTTGAGCTCGACCAGCCGCTGGTGTTTATCCATCCCATAGGTCTGGCGGGCGACGTCAGGGCTGACTGTTCCATCTTCGAAGCCGAGAAAATTGACGTACTGCCCGGTGTCGGCATACGGCTCCATGATGGCATGAGCACGTCGAGCAAATGCCGTGAATCGTTCATCTTCGGCCGGGTCCTGCCAGAACCCATAAACATTGAGCCAATAGCGGGCGGTCCGGTTCGGAAAGGCAGTAGCATCATCGGGCACCTGTGCGAAGGCTCCCTCCATGTGATGAATGTCGATCCCGGTGCCGTACCAGGTGATTTCGGTGGCGAAGCTCAGAGGCGCCATCCCATCGGTTCTGTGCCGGCTTCGGGTGACGGCGCCGACGACCCTTGATCGTGGCGCTACGCTGCCATGTGTCAAGGGCCCCAAATGACGGCGTCGGCGGGGCACAGCGAAACGACACATCGCGATCGTGGCATTACTCTAAGGGCAATACATGCGTCGATCAACATTTCTGAATGAAGCAGGGCAACGTCAAAAGAAAAATTTTTCGCACACCAGTCGGACCGGAGCCTTCCGAGCATTCTGCGTAAGACAGCACCGCTCTTGATTGAACAATTCCACGTCTCACACGCCTCTGCGCGCGATCATCGTGGACTCTTTCGGATCGCGGGCCTAGACGAGCGTGGCGTCGAGTGTGATGTTTACACCCTGAAGGGCTTTCGAGACTGGACAGCTATCTTTAGCTTCAGCCGCGAGGCGTTGGAAGTCGGCGTCATCGATACCTTCAATCGTGGATTTGTTGATCAGTTCGATGCCGGTAATCCCACCTTCAGCGATATTGAACGTGACGTTCGCTGTGGTTTCGATGGTGGTCGGTGGGGTGCCGTTCTCGGCGAGCATGTTCGAAAACTGCATGGAGAAGCACGTCGCTAGTGCAGCGCCGATAAGTTCCTCGGGCGAGGTAGTACCTTGCTCAGACTCTTCGGAGCGTGCTTTCCAATGTGTTGGCAAGGTGCCAAGCTCAGAAGTGTCCAGGCTGATAGTGCCGCTGCCGGATTTGAGATCTCCGTTCCAGACGGCCGTGGCTGAGTTTATGACAGGACGAGGCATGGGATTCTCCTCAAAATGGATGCCGGAATCGTAAGGTGCAACCGTGTCTGTTGCTCACTGTAGCACCGAGTGACGCAGATCAACAGGGAGAGTCTGAAGCTTGCCCTCCCGGTCTCCGTGACAGAAGTGTACCGACATGTCTCACCGCCGGAGGTCGTTTCTAACCACTAGACGTGTTTTCATCACAGTGGAAGAGTGGAGCCATGACGGAACAACGTATTATCAGCTCAGAACAAGAAATCGCCTTCCCAGCCGCTGAGATTTTCAAGGTCATCGCAGAGCCTTCACGACATCCCCAGTTCGACGGAAATAATAACCTCGTTCACGCTGACCAGGGTCAACGCATTGATCGTGTAGGACAGAACTTCACGATGGAACTCACCAGCGGTCAGCATCGTGTTAACGAAATTGTCGATTTCGAAGAAGGACGACTGATTGCATGGAAGCCCGCTCCGGTGGGTGAAGAGGCCCCTGGACACCTGTGGCGCTGGGAACTGGAACCAATCAATAACATCACGACCATAGTGCGCCACACTTATGACTGGAGCGAGCTCACCGACGAAAGCCGTTTCGAAAGAGCTCGGGGCTACACCGAAGAAGCGCTTGCAAGGTCCATTACGAAGCTCGCTGAGTTAGTTGATGCTTTGGACGCCGGCATCGAAGTCACCGATTAACATTCGGCTGATGATCCGTTCCAAGCAGTTTCATCATACGGAAGTTCGTGAAGACGACGTCGTCAAGCACCGGGTGCTGTTCCGCGACGATCTGAAAACCAAGGGCTTCGAAAAATTTCCGTGCCGTGATGCTCACATTCGCAGTCAACCGTTTCGCACCATGACTCCGCGCCTGATGTTCAAGGAACGTCAATAGTTCTCGCGCCACCCCTCTGCGTGCGACATCAGGTGACACATAGAGCATGTCAATATAGCCGTCATCGCTGATATCGGAGAACCCTACGACCTGCTCTCCGATGACCGCTACATAACTTTTGCGACGGCGCATCGAGAGATCCCATGCTGCAATGTCCCACCGCTCAGTTTGGGCCCATGCGGTGATTTGTTCAGCGGTGTAATCAGCTGACGCCGTGACCGTAATCGCGCGGTGAAATATCTGGAATGTCGTATGCGCATCCGTCGTTCGGTACGCGCGAACTCGAAATGATTCGCGAGTATTCACAACAGTATTTTATCCACGACCTGAGCTTCTCGTGCGTTCTCATACATCCATTCGCTGGTCACGTGCACTGCAACGATCAGGCACGGTCAGATGCGTGGTCTGCACAGTGGTTGCTACTCGTCTCCGCGAGAACTCGAAGTTCTTGAACTCGTGGACGCCAAAAAGCCGCTCGCACAGCAGTAAATTCCCGGAGATGGCTGGATGTCAGTTCATCAAGCGCTTGTATGTATCTTGGGACGATTTCACGTGGGAGTCTAAGACCTACTGTTAAATGCGGAATCCATCGCGGTCCGCGACCATCAGGGTTCAGCGCGCTGATCTCACGTGCGGCGTCCTCCAGCGCGTCAGTAGTTTCCAATAACCACGCCACGGTTTGTTTCCGTTTCGTTCCGAAGACAATGCTGCCAACCCGTTGAAACGACGCAGGGATCACCGGTGGAAGCAGCTCTGCAGCACATTGCACGACACGCTCGTGCATATGTGGCGAGAACGTTACAGTGATATGAGGCTTTTGATGCTGCTTGGGGAAACCCCGTTCTTCTAAGCGGTTGAAAATCTCTCGCACCTGCTGTTCCTCGTGTTCTGCAAGGTGCAAAAGTATGTTCTCGGGTGACGTCACTGTTACCTACTCCATGGTCATGATACGAATTCCAGCCGCACCGGTACTCCATTCTAAATGGTCGGGCTGATTGACATCATGGCGTCAGGAGACCACATATTAACAGCAACAGGCCTGTCACCAATGACCGGTGACAGGCCTGCTGAGATGAATAGTCGTACGTCTTGGATTAGACCGTTTGCTGTCGGTGTTTTCCTTCGGCCGCTTCTTCAATGAGCTTTGAGTTAAATGCTTCAAGATCTCCTGGATTGCGAGAGGTCGTGAGACCATTGTCTACGACCACTTCTTGATCGACCCATTGTGCCCCTGCGTTTTTCAAATCAATCGCGATCTTATCGACACTGGTGACAGTGCGCCCTTCGACGACGCCAGCATTAATCAATAACCAGGGGCCGTGGCAGATCGATGCCACAGGTTTCTGTGCCTCAAAGAATCCACGGACGAAGTCTAAGACGTCTTCATTCGTTCGTAGTGCATCTGCGTTGAGTGTGCCGCCAGGGATCACCAAAGAGTCAAAGTCTTCGACCTTTGCTGCGCTGATATGGCGGTCTACAGAAAAAGTATCTCCGTGCTCCCAGTCGCCTTGCATTGCGGTGATGCTGTCTTCTTGATCAGAAACCAATACTGGTGTGGCACCTGCTTGCTGTACTGCTTCCCATGGCGACGTGAGTTCAGTCTGTTCCACGCCATTCGTTGCGACGAAAGCAATGGTTTGTCCGGTTAGGTCCTGGGTCATACATCCTCCTAAAGTCATCGAATGTATATTCCATGTTCCACACAAACACCATGCGCCCGCAGTCGCAACCGTTGTTCAACGACCGACGAGAACATTATGCGGCATAACGCGCGGTTGCATTGAGCGCCAGAATAGCTAAGCTCAAGCTTGCAGCACATACCGCAGGATCTCCACGACCTGGTCGGTCGTCGTGCACCAAGCTTTTGCCTCGGCGTCGACTTCTTTGAGCGGATGGACAATATCTTCATCATGCAGGGTCACATAGGGTTTGCCCAGGGCAGCGCAGTAACCGGCATCGAAGGCGGCATTCCACTGCTTGTACTGGTCTCCGAAACGTACCACCACCATGTCGGCCTGTTCGATCAGGGTGCGGGTGCGGATTGCGTTGACCTTAGCTGATTGGTGGTCCCGCCAGAATTGGCTTTCCGTTTCACCAAGATGATCGCCTGCGGCATCGCTGGCCGGGTGGTCTGTTACCGGCGCGGTGAACACTATATCTAACCCAGCGGCCTCGGCACCGCGTTGGATTTCGTCACGCCAATCAGTGTGGATTTCACCGGAAAGATACACAGAAAAACTCATGATTCAAGATTCTCCTTATCAGGTGTGGACAAATTTGATTGGATTTGTCATCTCACCAGCCTAGTGCCTCAACGTTTTGACCCCGGGACACGATCAACCACGGTCAATGGCGCGGCAGTTGGACCCTACCTGCCTTCTCCTCCTTGCTGCGGTCAGCTATAGCCTCGTAACGACGATACCCGGTGTTCACTCAGCAGAAACCTCTGGGCAGTGGCAGTGATACTTCGTCTGGGTAGGTTCAAACGGTCCCCACTTGGAACGGGTGTCCCGTGGAGGACCGTTAATCCTCACACCCCTGAAGGATCAGGAAACTCATTGTTTACTAGATCAGACACTGATTCCGCTCGGCTGCGGAATCGGTGGCGACGTACCTTAAATGTTTCCCGCGCCGCAGCTCTCACAGTACTTGCTGCGGCACTCATAGTGCCATCAACTGCTATGGCCGCCCCCGACTTACTCCCCGCAAAATATGATATTGAACCCGGTTCAGATGTCCTCATCAGTGAAATTGCTGCCGGTGGCGCTGGAGCCACGTCACAGGCAAATCGCAACGCGCATCAGAACTTTATCGAGATCACAAATTACGGTGACTCTCCTGTTGACATCGGTGGTTGGCGAATCTATCGCTGTGGTCAAACCGGCGGTGGTTACGGCCCGCAAGCCGTGGTCTCGGCAGGCACCGTGTTGCAGCCCGGTGATCAATACACGGCTGCCGCTGAAGGTTCCTCATATAGCGATGCCGACGCGCATTACGGCACCAACCTCCATGCATTCGGCTTTGGCGCTTTCCTTCAGGACGATAGAGGCCAGACCCGTGATGCTATCGGCTTCTACCACGCAGATATTCACACCGAATGTGCTGACGTCGACGGTAACTGGCTTCAGCGAGGGCTTCAGCACCGCCTCGACGAATCGCATCAGCGCGTCAACACTACCGGCAACCTGGAAGAAGATTGGATTATCGCGCCACGCACAGTTGGTGCACCTAATGCCACCGAATGGGATGTCCCACAGATCGATAACGGTCTGCGGTTCACCGAAATTTCAAACGGTGGTGCAGCCTCTAGCCAAGAGCAGTACGTAGAAATCACAAACCTCGGTGATAGTACCGTCGATGTGGGTGGATACCAGTTCTTCCGCTGCGGTGAAAACGGCTCGCAGTACTTACAGCATGGAAATCTTCCTGCCAAAGAGCTCGCACCAGGCGACACCTACCTCATTACGCACCAGGGCTCAACGGATGCCGATAGTGCGGATGCAACGTACCCAACCGGCATGCATTGGCGTGACTTCGGGGTCATGTTGCTGACCGGTAACGACGAGATCGTGGACCGGGTCGGCGTGTACGATAACCGCAACAGCCCGTGCACCAATGGTGTTCCGGGTGAACCGGCGATGCCATTCGATGACAAACCGAATCACTTCGCGAACGAAGCCCTGGTTCGTGTTGATGACACCGGTGATAACAGCACCGACTGGGCGCTGACCACCGAACGTACTCCCGGCGTTTACGAGGCAGCACCAGCCATCGTTAAACCGACCGATTCAGAGCATCAGACCATCAAAATCAGCGAACTCACCGGAGCTGGTCCTGCTGGCGGCAACGATGAGTTCGTTGAGCTCGCCAACTACGGCGACACCCCAGTGAACCTTGCGGGCTGGAGCGCCTACCGTTGCTACGGCACAGGGCAGCCAGGTGTTGGATCCAACGTACAGGTCGACGACCTCGGCGATGTGACACTAGAGCCGGGAGAAACCTATCTCATGGCAGCATCGGGGGCACCAGCTGACCTCCGTGAGATGGCCAATGCCACCTACCGCACCGGCCTTAATCACAGTGACGGCTACGGCATGTACATCACGGATGACCAGAATAACCGTGTCGACTCGGTCGCAGTCTATGACGTCAACGTCAACCAATACACGCCTTGCCGCGAAGGGGAAGAGGTTCGCAACTTCGTCAAATACGACCAAGGCGAAAGCCTCGCGCGGGGTCAGGACACCGGGGATAACGAACATGACTTTGTCGTGGTCGCTGACCGCACTCCAGGGCAGCTCATCACCCCAGATATTATTGATCCCACGCAGCCACTCGACGGCGAACTCGATCCCGTCTCAGTCGACACTGACTACGTGCCGAACACCCCATCGGTCCAAGTCACGGACACTTCCGCAAGCATCAGCGTGGCTGATCAGGACGGCACCACGGTGACACTGCAGGCCCACGCTGCTGCATCACAGAACCTTGACGACGTCGTGATCTACGCCGGGGTGAGTGAAACGCCAGTCCCCACCGCCCTTGAAACCGACGGTGAAATAGAAGTGGCAAGGACTCAAGAACTCAATGTTGTCAGCGATGACGACGGCTTCCCGTTCCAACGCTTCCAGATACCGGCCACGGAAGACACCGCTGAGTTCATCTGGAGCGGTACAACCGAAGCTCGCAACGAAATACAACTCCTAGCGTGGATCGGCTCCGAGTGGGAGCAGATCGAGGCGGCAGTGCCTTCTGCCGACGGTGACGTCGTGCTGGCAGCCGAGATTCCTGCATCATCAGTTGTTGAGGGACTGACAAACCTGATGGTCATCGATGGTCCACGGACTACAGGTGGTCTGATTGATGAAATCGGTGTCATCGACGAAGCGTTCGCGAACCCTGGACACTATGACTTCGCGCTCAACCATATGACGGACACGCAGTTCTATTCGGAAGGCTTCCGCGATGTCTTCCGGCAGATGGCCTCCTGGGTGGTTGCCAATGAAGACGGTCGCAAGATTGCCTACAACTCGTTGACCGGTGACATCATCGAAAACTGGATGAATGGCAACCACTCCCCCGAACGAGCAAATCGCGAATTCGAAGCAGCCGTGGAAATCATGTCGCTCATCAATGACGCAGACATCCCCAACGGTGTCCTACCGGGCAACCACGACAACTTCTGGGGTCGCAATAACGATAAGTACAACGAATACTTTAACGTTGCGATGTACCAGGATAAGCCATGGTTCGGTGAAGCGTGGCGAGCAGGTGATAACTCTGCGCACACCGACTACTTCTCCCACGAAGGCATGGACTTCCTGGTAATCAGCCTGCAGTATCGTCCCTCAATGGAACAGCTTGAGTGGGCGAACGAGCAAGCACAAGCACACCCCGATCACAACGTGATTGTCGCGGCGCACTCGTACTTGCATACCTCGGGCGAACGTGACAACCCAGACCGCCGGTACACGGGGAACGCAGTGGATATCTGGGAGCACGTGGTTGCTCCCAACGATAACGTATTCCTAGTCTTCGGTGGTCACTACCACGGTGTGGCAACCAATTACGCCGACCCGGTCACCGGGGAACAAGTCGATGCGACACCAGTCGGCGACGGCGCGGTTGTACATCATAACGTTGGTGAGACGAGTCGTGTTGTCGTCGAGATGCTGGCGGACTATCAGGGATACCGTTCAACTCAGGATGCTGGCAATCCGAACGCAGTACGAAGCGACCTGCTCGATCGCGACACTGGATTCCAACGTCTACTGCAATTCGACCTCGACGCTGGCTTGATGGCAGTCAACGCCTACTCGCCGACCCTTGATGCATTCGATGCTTGGCGTTATGACGAACCAGCCTATCGCGGCGACAACGCTCGCTACGACGCAAGCGATGATGAATTCGTTGCAGAGATCTCGCTCATGCGCGATCTCACGCTCGAATCAACGGCTTGGGCTGTGACCGGTCCATCGACCGTGCTGGCCAGCACGACCGACATGCCTGTGGGCGATACGTTGCAAATCACGCTCCCGGAAAGCGATGTGGACCGGGTTTGGTACGCCACCGCAACCGATGCCCATGGCAATGCAGTTGCAACGCAACCGATGCTCCTGGCAGCGAGTGAAACGGAGCCAGATGAACCCGAGCCCACCGAACCTGAACCAAGTGAGCCGGAACCTACCGAACCTGAACCAAGTGAGCCGGAGCCTACCGAACCCGAACCAACGGAACCAGCTCCAAGTGAGCCGGAACCTACCGAACCCGAACCAACGGAACCAGAACCTACCGAACCGGAACCCACCGAGCCCGAACCAAGTGAATCCGAACCCACCGAGCCCGAACCAAGTGAATCCGAACCTTCTGAGCCTACACCAGGCGTGACGGTCACCCCGACGCCTCCAAATGGGTCAGGCAACGATGATGGTTCAGAGGGTAACGAACCGGATCCTTCTGAATCTACAATCGAGCCAGAAGAGGACGAGGAAACCGAGGATCCAGAAGAGACTGAGTCCGCCACTCCGGTAGAAACGGAACCCAACACCACCCAAACGCCCACGTCGTCAGACGAAACCGCAGGTAATACCGATATGGATGAATCTGACGATCAGCAGGGTGGATTGGCATCAACCGGTGCCAGCGTACTGGCCCTCATCATCGGGGCAATAGTACTGATCGCAGCTGGGCTTATCCTTGCAGCCCAACGCAATCGCCAGAACTCCGAGTTATAAACACTAGCGCTCTAGTTCATCGCGGGGTCGGCCTCAGGCCGGCCCCGCTTTTTCTATGGTGTTACGCCAGTGTTCACCGCGTCCCAAGCTCAGCTTGTGGATTTATCAAACTGCTGTGGCAGCTGTTTGAGTCAACTCGTAACCCTCATCTGACTTGGGGTTTAAACATTAAAGCGAAATTCGACGACGTCGCCATCCTGCATCAAGTAGTCCTTGCCTTCCAGTCGGACCTTACCTTGTGCTTTGGCTTCAGCCATGGATCCTGCGGCAACGAGGTCTTCGAATGACACGACTTCGGCACGAATGAATCCGCGCTGGAAGTCAGTGTGAATAACACCCGCAGCCTCTGGGGCAGTATCACCCTTGCGGATGGTCCAAGCACGCGCTTCTTTTGGCCCGGCGGTCAGATAAGTCTGCAAACCCAGGGTTTCGAAACCAACGCGAGCCAGTTGGTCCATGCCGGATTCTTCACGACCGGCCATTTCCAGCATTTCGCGTGCTTCTTCTTCAGACAGCTCGACGAGTTCAGATTCAAACTGCGCATCAAGGAACACCGCTTGTGCAGGTGCTACCATATCGGCCAATTCTTGTTGGCGTGCTTCATCCGCCAGCACGGCGTCGTCGGAGTTGAAGACGTAGATGAATGGTTTGGCGGTCAATAGGTTGAGTTCCCGCAATAGGTCCATCTCGAGTTTGTCGGATTCAATCGACGAGAAGATGGTATCGCCGCGTTCCAGGACTGCTTGGGCTGCGAGCATCGCGTCGAGAACGTCTTTATCGGTTTTCTTGCCTTTAACCTCTTTTTCAACGCGTGGGATGGCGCGCTCAAGGGTCTGCATATCAGCAAGGATCAGTTCGGTGTTAATCGTCTCGATATCGGACGATGGATCAATTTCTCCATCAACGTGCACGACGTCGCTGTCTTCAAAGACACGAACGACTTGGGCAATGGCTGAGGATTCCCGAATGTTGGCCAGGAACTGGTTGCCCAAACCTTCACCTTCAGAAGCGCCTTTCACAATGCCGGCGATATCGACGAATGAGACCGTCGCGGGCAGCAATTTTTGCGAGCCAAAGATTTCAGCTAGCTTGTCGAGTCGCTCGTCGGCGAGATTGACGATGCCGACATTCGGCTCAATGGTCGCGAACGGATAGTTCGCGGCGAGAACCGTCTGGCGGGTGATGGCATTAAATAACGTTGACTTACCGACGTTGGGCAGTCCGACAAAACCTATTGATAAAGACACGGCCCCTACTCTACCTGGTGGAGTAGGACCAGGGTTGGCTGTGCGGGTTTTTGAACTTTCGGCGGAATTATTGGTGCTCAGTTATCAATAATTCCGCCGCTGCCCTGGGGTACTACTCGACGAGTTTGCCTTCCTGGCTCACGTCACGAATCAGTTCCCTGATCTCATTTGGGATCGGAGCAATTTCTTCTCGCGTGACCCCGCTGTCTGGAGACCACACCAGATTCACCTGCATGGTCGGGTCCATCTCTGGATAGTCACTGCGATTGTGACATCCCCGAGTCTCGCGACGTTCCAAGGCTGCTTCGAGCGTGGCACGAGCCGCGAGCGCGGATGATTTCAGATCATAGGCGTGGGCGAGATCCTGAAAGCCAGCAATATCTGGATGAATACCCACATTTTCCATGCGCGCTTCGATTTCATCCAAACGTGCAAGACCCTCTTGTAGGCCTTCTTCAGACCGGACGACGCCGGCACACTCTGTCATCATGTCCCGGATAGCACGCTGAAGGGCGCGCACATTTTCGTGCCCGTCTGCAGATAAGAGCCTGTCAACTTCGCCACGCGCCTGGGCAATGGCATCGGCAGAACGGGTTTGTGCCGATAGGTTCGCAGAATAGTCTGCTGCGGCCTGTCCCACGAGACGCCCGAAGACGAGAAGCTCGATGAGTGAGTTCCCTCCGAGCCTGTTTGCGCCGTGGAGTCCACTGGATGCTTCACCGATCGCATAGAGTCCATCGACATCGGTGGAGTGATCTTCCGGTCGCACCCAGACGCCACCCATAGAATAGTGCGCTGTAGGCGCGATTTCGATTGGCTCGCGAGTAATGTCAAGCATTTGGGTTTCCATGAGTGTCTGATAAACCCGGGGCAGGCGCTCCAGGATAACCTCCCGGGGTAAGTGGGACACATCAAGCCAGACTCCCCCATTTTCCGTTCCGCGACCTTCCTGGATCTCGGTATAGGCGGCAAGCGCTACACGGTCACGGGTGGACAGTTCCATTCGTTGTGGGTCATAACGTGCCATGAAGCGCTCACCCAGGGCGTTTCTCAGCATGCCACCTTCCCCACGGGCCGCCTCTGATACGAGGGTGCCCGCCGCGTTTTCAGGTTCCAAGATGCCGGAGGGATGAAATTGGACAAGCTCTGGGTCGCGCAGCCGCGCTCCAGCTTCGAGCGCCAAGCGGAAAGAGTCCCCGGTGTTTTCATCACGACGCGACGAGGTCCGCCGCCAAATCCGGTTATGCCCACCGGCAGCAAGGATAACGGCATCGGCGTGTATCAGATAACGACTACCGTTCGCGAGGTCGAAACCGTAGGCACCGAAGACCTGGTTGTCGTGGGTCAATATATCGGTGATATAGACGGTATCCAGAATAGGAATCGCAAGTTGTTCGCTACGTCGAACGAGACTTCTTTGGATTTCCAGCCCCGTGTAGTCACCAGCAAAAGCAGTCCGCCGAAAAGAGTGTGCACCGAAGAACCGCTGCGAGATGCGTCCGTCTGCTTCCCGCGCAAAGCCCATGCCATACCGCTCTAGGTCACTGATGCCCTCGGCAGCGCCTTTTGCAACGATCTCCACGGTGCGTGGATCGGCCAGGTAGTAGCTCTCTTTAATGGTGTCCGCCGCGTGTTGCTGCCAGCTGTCCTCAGCATCCATGGTGCCAAGTGCCGCGTTGATGCCGCCGGCTGCGAGCGCAGTATGCGCGTCGTGTCGGGGACGCTTGCCGACAGCGGTCACATCGACACCGTGCTCGGCCAATTCAATTGCGGCACGTAAGCCGGAGCCTCCGGTACCGATTACTAAGACGCTGGTTGACAGTTGTTGTTCGGAAGTTTTGAAATTCATCATGGGTCCACGCTAAAAAGACCGCGATGATTAGTCCAATGAATTATATGAGTCGATTCAATGCATATATGCTATTGACATGAATCTAGAACAACTCGAGAGTTTTCTCACTGTCGCTGAAACGGGACATTTCACCCAGGCAGCTGCTCAACTGCACATTGCTCAGCCGACTCTGAGCCGTCAGATTTCAACTTTAGAATCTGAGCTGGGTTCCGAGCTTTTTCACCGAGCTCGGGGCAACATCGCGCTGACGGCAGCCGGCGAGACGCTGCGACCTGTCGCGATCCGGATGCTAGCCGATGCTGAGCAGATTCGTTTTCAAATGCAGGAATTGGCCGGGCTTCGACGCGGAAGGGTTCGTCTTGGCGCCCCGCCAAGCATGTGCGTTTCCGTGGTGGCAGAGGTCGTTGGTCCATATCACCGGGATTATCCTGGGGTGGATCTTCACTTACGCGAGTCAGGTTCGCGCCACCTTTTGGATGAGCTCATCCACGGAACGTTGGATATGGCACTCGTCGTCGCTTCCGAGCACGATCCGTCCTCTACTGAGAGTCTGACGCACGTTCCACTGTTTCTCGAAGAACTCGTGGTGATTTCAATTGACCGTGATCACTTCGATCCGGAGCGAGATCATCTCACGCTGCGCGAGTTAGCACCGCTTCCACAGATTGTTTTTTCTGAAAGCTACGATCTTCGAGCAACAACCATGGATGCTTATCGTCAATTGGAGCTAGCACCGAATATTGTCTTGGAAGGTGCTGAAATGGATGCGGTTCTAAGATTCGTAGAACGAGGTCTTGGTGTGGCGGTTGTGCCTGCGACGGTCTTGTTGGATCGTCCAAATCTTTGGTTTCGAAGATTGACCCAGCCTTCACTGACGCGCACTATCTCGCTTGCCCACCGTCGGGACGTCAGGTTAAGCAAGGCTGCTTCTGCGATGCACGACCTCATTGTTTCCAGTGTCTCAGAAGTTGCCAGCCAGAGTTCTGCTATCCGTTCTCTCATGCGATGAGGCCAATATAGCGCTTGTGCTGGTTTCAGGTCTCAGATCAATTCGACGCAGTAGCTGCGCGTTGAGCGCTACGACCACGGTCGATAATGACATCAGAATCGCTCCGACTGACATCGGGAGCACGAATCCGAAGGGTGCAAGTATTCCGGCAGCCAATGGGACGGCGAGCAGGTTGTATCCCGCAGCCCACCAGAGATTTTGTTTCATCTTCCGATAGGCAGCTCGAGATAGTTCCACGATTGACAGCACTGAGCGCGGGTCAGAGCTTGCAAGAATCACTCCTGCCGAGGCGATCGCTACATCTGTTCCAGCCCCAATGGCTATGCCGACATCGGCTTGCGCTAAAGCCGGGGCGTCATTGACTCCGTCCCCAACCATGGCGACTTTTTTGTCTTCCTGTTGCAGCTGAGCCACTTTTGCTGCTTTGTCTTCAGGCCGCACCCCGGCGATGATGCGCTTGATCCCTAACTCTTCTCCGACCTTGTGAGCAACTGCATCTGCGTCACCGGTGATCATCACGACTTCAACACCGAGGGTGTGCAAGGCTTGCACAGCATCATGAGATTCAGGTCGAATCTCGTCGGCAAGTTTTAACCCACCAATCACTTCACCATCGCACAGTACGTGCAGGATGATGGCTCCTTCGTTTTTCCATTGCTGGGCACTCGGGATTTCTGAACGCTGAGCTTGCTCTAATAGGTAGGGTCCACCAACCTGAACGTGTTGACCATTGACGATTGCTGAGACACCGACGGCGGGCGAAGACGAGAACTGGGAAACATGCGGCAGCTGCAGGCTGCGTTGCTGCGCTGCTTGAACAATTGCTAGAGCTAAGGGGTGTTCGCTGGGGTTTTCGGCGGCCGCAGCAAGAATCAATACCTCATCGGATGTGTACTCCCCGAGAGGTTCCACATGCGTGACCATTGGGCGACCCTTGGTTAGCGTCCCGGTCTTGTCGAATAGCACGGTGTTGACCTCACGCATGGCTTCTAAGGCGAGACGATCCTTGATGAGCACGCCACCCCGCGCGGCACGCTCCGTAGCAATCGAGACCACCAGCGGTATGGCCAGACCCAGCGCATGAGGACAGGCAATGACCAGCACGGTAATGACACGCGCAACGGCCACATCTGGCCCGTCGACAAGCAACCAGATGATCGCAGTCATGATGGCCACACCCAGCGCAAACCAAAACAACAGAGCCGCAGCCCGATCCGCAAGGCGTTGAGCTCGTGACGATGAGCTTTGTGCTTGAGCAACCAGTCGGTTGATGCCAGCCAGGGCGGTGTCATCTCCGGTGGCCGTAACCCTGATCTTCAGACCTGAGTCAGTCGCAACAGTCCCCGCGGTCACGGTTGAGCCAATGCCTCGGTGCACCGGGCGTGATTCTCCAGTGAACATGGACTCATCCATGGATGCTTGTCCATCAATGATCACGCCATCGGCTGGGACGCTGGCACCCGGGCGGACAATGACGACGTCATCGACTTCGAGCTGCTCAGGGCTCACGGTCACGATCTTGTCGCCTTCGAGTCGCTCTGTCTCATCTGGCAATAACTCGGCCAGCGAATCCAGCGCAGAAGTTGTGCGTTCTAACGAGCGCATCTCAATCCAATGGCCAAGCAGCATAATAACTATCAGCAGTGCTAGTTCCCACCAGAATTCAAGATCATCAGCGACCAGTCCAAGCGTGGCCGCCCAGGATGCGCCAAAGGCCACCGTAATACCCAAGGAGATAAGTAACATCATCCCGGGCGCCCAGGACCTGATCTCGCCGAGTGCGCCAGTTAGAAACGGCCATCCTCCCCAGACGTACATCACCGTGCCGAGCAAGGGTGCAATCCATAGTGACCAGCCAGGAACGTTATACCCCAACAGGTGGCCAAACATGGGAGAGAACAGAACCACCGGTATCGCAAGGATCAAGTTGATCCAAAACAGACGTCGAAATCGCGCAACATGGCCACCATGATCTCTATGCCCATGATCCATATGCCCTGCATGACCAGGGGTGCTGGGCTGGCCCGACGGCACACCAGAGTGTTCCGTGTCATGGTGATGTTCATGAGGTAGCATCTGGTACTCCCGCGTTCGACGTACGATCAACAAGCCACATAGCTTTCGCTATATTTCAACCTTGCCACACTTCAAGCACAGATGAACCAGTCCAATGTCGATCTGTTGCCGTTACGCGGCCCGGCGTTAGAAGAGGTAATCAGGCGACGAGGTAGTCATTGAGACCGGTATCGGGATCCCACACATGGTCAGTGAATAACTCCACGGTCTCGGTATACCCGGCATTCCAATCTACCAACTCATCTCGAATATCATCCAGCGTGGGTTCCCATGGATGCATCGCGATCACGTGTTCGATGATGAGGTCCAAGACAAAAACCGTTTGAAAGGTGCTTGGATCTCGCAGCATCCACCCTGGCGCGGCCTGAGGTGTCGTAGCAATCCTGATAAAATCCGTCGCTCGGATCAGACGGTCTCCGAAATATGCGGTCAGTCCGCCAACGAGCTGCAAAGACTTTGGCGTAAACTGACCTGTGTCTGCAATGCGCAGACGCTCGCGGACAAAGGTCGCGAAGTCTTCAAGCGTGTGGCAATGATGGTCTCTACCGATCTTCTCGAAGCGTTTCACATCTTGCCGAATCACGGTTTTCTCGCGTCGTGTCAACGCTCGAATACGCAGTGGGGTAGCGACTTTGGTAGTCATCATGATCTCCTTGCCTCAATTAAGGGAGTGGTGATCATGAGTCTGGCAGCCTCGGCCACTGCCCACAGAACTCGTTCACAAAATTGTGGATAACTACTCAACCGGCTCTGAAGAAGATTGCGAGTCGATCATTTTGACCTGTTCGACGATATGGGTTAATTGCCGTCGCGTGGGGACACCGCTCTTAGCAAAAACGTATTTGCCGTGACGAAACGCCACTACCGTTGGCAGTGACTGAATTCCCATGATGGCAGCCAGATCCTGCTGCTCGTCAGTATTGACAGTGGCAAATTGCACATCCTGAACCCGGGCTGCGACGTCTGCGAAGATTGGCCGGAACCGGTGACAGCTAGTGCACCAGGGGGCCCAGAAGTCGACGACCACCGTGTCGTGCTCTTCGACCATGGCGCCCAGGGTGGTTAGGGTCAATTCGCGCATGCTGCTCCTGGTTAGTCGACGAAAATGTCCTTTTCGAGTTCCGTGGGAGCTACTCCAGGTGAGTATTTGGCAAAGTTCTGAACTCCCGCACCCTCAAGGACATCTTCACACAGCACCGTCTGTCCGGCGTAGCGCTGGGGCTCAGAGGTGAGTACCACGTGTGCGGCGTCTGAGTAGACCTCCGGCGTGCGGGAGCGTTGATACATCTCGGTGCCACCCAGCGCGTATTGCACTGCTGCAGTTTGAATCGTCGTCTTGGGCCATAGACAAGTGGCCGGGATATCATGTTGTGCTCCGATACCCAGGGTGGCCAAACTCATGCCGTATTTGGCCATCATGTAGGCCGGAGCAGCACCCAACCATTTCGGCGCCATATTCAGGGGTGGCGACAAGCTGAGAATCCGGGGATCTGCAGATGCTTTGAGAGACGGTAGGGCACTGCGAGTCAACAAGAAAGTACCTCGTGCATTAATGTCTTGCATCAAATCGTATCGCTTCATATCGATGGAATCTGCGGGTTCGAGGTTGATCGCCGAGGCATTATTGATCACGATATCAATACCCCCAAAGGTGTCAACGGCACCGTCTACGGCAGCTTGTACATCTGCCTCTTCACGTACATCGCCAACGATTGGTAGCGCCTTGCCGCCGGCCTGGCGAACCTCTTCGGCTGCGGTGTAGACCGTGCCCGGCAGCTTGGGATGGGGCTGTGCAGTTTTGGCTAATAACACGATATTCGCCCCGTCCTGCGCCAGACGTTTCACAATCGCCAAACCAATGCCACGACTTCCACCTGAGATTAATACGGTGCGCTGATGCACACTAGCTTCTGCCACGAGTACTCCATTCTTTGCATCATGTTGCCTGGGTTACATTCTGCCAGCATTTACCGATACCGCAAGTACCGAATATCACCCAGCGACGCTGCGACATCTCAGCGTGCCCGGCTTATCTTGTCCGTCCGATATGACACCCTAAGAGGTATGGAGATTTCGACCGCCATTGTGCTGTGTGTTTTGATTGCCGTCTTATTTTTTATCGCTGGCTATGGGATCGGAAAGCGTACCGGAACAGGTCCGTCTGATGGGACCAAGGAAGCAGCATTGCGTGAGCAACTCGCCACGGCTCAGACTCGAGCTGAACTGCTCGAACGGCAGCGGACAGAGGATCGTCAACAATTCCAATCCCAACATCAAATCCTGCAGATGCTTGGGCCGGTGTCACAGCAGCTCGACCAGTTGGGGACGCAGGTCGCCCAGCTCGAACGTGACCGCGGCCAACAGTACGGCCAACTGACACAGCAGTTGCGCACCGCTCATCTAACCGATGCCGCCCTGTTGGAGAATACGCAAAAGCTGGTTGCTAGCCTGCGTTCGTCATCAGCCCGAGGTCACTGGGGTGAAGTTCAGCTCCGCCGAATTGTCGAGGCCGCGGGTATGCTCCAGCACACGGATTTCGAAGAGCAAGTGCATTTGTCGGTGAATACTGCAGAACGCGATGGTGAGCAGTTTCGTCCAGATATGTTGGTCCATTTGCCCGGCGGTAAATCCCTCATCGTTGATGCCAAGGCGCCTATGTCAGCAATTCTGACGGCTGCTGAAATTCCCGCGGACGGTTCTGAAGAGGACCAACGACGTCGAGCTGAACTCGAAGCGGCCCACGCCCGAGCACTCCGGGCCCATGTTAAGGAACTTGGCACCAAGAAATACTGGAATGCTTTAGACAACACTCCAGATCTGGTGCTGCTGTTCCTCCCGGCAGAATCCCATCTGGCAGCAGCCTTGGAAGCAGACCCCCAGCTGCTGGACTATTCTTTCAGCCAGGGTGTCGCACTTGTGTCGCCGGTGTCGTTATTGGCGACGCTGAAGTCAGTGGCCTATGCCTGGCAGCAAGAAAATCTCGTGGACAATGCTCGCACGGTCTTTGCTTCCGCTCGCGAACTGTATGACCGATTGGGCCTGTTAGGGCGTCGTCTGGATTCCCTTGGCAAATCCATCAACACGACGGTCACTCGCTTCAATTCGATGATGGCCACTCTGGAAGGGCGGGTCTTGCCGTCGGCCCGTCGGTTAGAAGAACTCGATGCATCCCTGGATGCCATCGCTGTTGCCGAGCCCGTGCAACAGTCCACCAGAGATGTCACGGCCCCCGAGCTCCAGGCCAATATCGATGCAACCATTGGCAGTAATCACACGGAGTAGCACTATGAATTGGCAATCCCCGAAATCTATTGTGAGCGCCTTCCAACACGCGTGGAATGCACATGATGCGGAGGCATTAGCTGAACTCTTTGTCGAAGACGCTGATTTCGTCAACGTCACCGGCCTGTGGTGGACCACCAGAGAGCGCATACGGCAGGCACATGCCTTTGGATTCGCAGAAATTTTTGGCGAATCCACCCTCACTGTGGGACGCACAGAAATTCGCATGCTCGGAGATGACCATGCGCTGGTGCATGCTCGCATGACCATCTCCGGACAACGCACTCCAGACGGGCAATTGGCCCAAGACCGTCGAACGGTCATGAGTTTCGTTGTCACGCGTCGACACGACGCTAACGGAGACTACTGGCGTGCAGTCTCAGCGCACAACACCGATATCGTGCCCGGTGGCCCCGACACGCACCTCAACGTATCTAACGGTCAGACCGCGGCGCGTTACCGCGATGAGTAATACGAGCGACGACGATTGCTAGCGATAAACCCACCTAGGATCCCTAGCAGGGCCACCCCGACCGCAGCGACGATCAGCACGATAAGCTGCGGGTTCGACCAATCCTCTACGGCTGCCAAGAGCGGGCGTACTAACGCCAAACTTGGATCGTCCTGGCCGTTCTGTAACACCATGTGTTGCAGCCACATCAACCCAACTTTCACAGCCGCCCCACAGAGCGCCACAACCAAACCGGTCACCAGCCACACGATCCACCGGCTGCCACGAGCAGCCACAATCACAGCCATCAGAAAAATGATCGCAGCCAGCGCTAAGATCGCCGGCCACATCGTCATCAGCTCTTCCGCGAGCACCACCTGCTCAGCAGTTAACACACTCAACGGAGGAAGAGGTGTAGCAACCGTGGTCGCGGAGTCAGCCTCATCCCTCAAGACTGGAGGGTCAACCCCCGGCAGATGGGCGGTTGCCTCTGCCACCGCCTCTTCAATCATCGACAACGTCAGATCTGTCACGGGTCCCAACTCCAGATCTAATTGCGCTTCGGTCGCATTTTCTGGGATAGCTTCGCCCGCGTCCATCCGCTCGCGCAGAGCAGATATGTCCTGGAGCCACCCTGCACGGGTTTGTTCTAGTGTCTCAGCCCAAGCAGTATCGAAGTTTTCGTGCCCCACGATTCGCCCCGACGCTTCGGACACGGCACGTCGCAGTGCATCATCCACGACCGCGACGCCCGTCGTGTCGGTCGTAAGATTCGCTACGGCCGTGGGCACCGCAGCTTTGAAGTCATCCGCAAACCGTCCTGAGCCGAAGATTTCTTGGATGGGTTCAGGCTGATGGATCAGTTCACTCATTTTCCAAGAAACCAAGCCAAAAACAGCAGTCATCCCGGCAAGTATGGCTAATATGACCGCCAAGAAGTTGCGCATCCTCGAGTCCTGCTTTCTTCACAATGGCATCGGTGTGACATCATCGTAGTGTCCCAAAACTAGTGTAGGTGGTAGATATGTCTGAACACATTCCAGCCCCCGGAGGGCCAATTCAACCGCAGGTTGCCGCCGACACGACCCCAGAAAACCCCTGGCCGCTCTCCCGGTTATCAGAAAATCTCAAACAATACATCGAACGGGTCTCCCCCACCTGGGTTGAAGGCCAACTGATCGAACACCGCGTCAGTCGTGGCCACGCCTGGATGACCATGCGGGATCTCGACGTCGAAATGTCACTTCCGGTGGTCGCATGGTCACGCACCGCTAATCAATTAGACCCTTCCATTCAAGAAGGTGCCCGCGTCGTAGCCCTCGTGAAACCTAATTTCTATACCAAGACCGGACGCCTCACCATGGTGGTCAACGATATGCGGCCGGTGGGCATCGGCGAACTCCTCGCCCGCGTCGAGAGATTACGCCGCGCACTCGCCGAAGAAGGCCTGTTTGCAACAGAACGAAAAAAACCGCTGCCCGTTTTACCGCAAAAAATTGGGCTCATCACCGGTCGGGATTCAGATGCGATGCACGATGTGCAACGAAACGTGTGGCTACGCTGGCCGGCGGCCCAATTCGAAGTCATCCATGCCGCGATGCAAGGCCCCCGTGTCACGCAGGAAGTCAGCACAGCGCTGCACACCTTAGATCGGGATCCCAGTATTGATATCATCGTCGTGGCACGAGGTGGTGGCGCCTTAGAAGAAGTCATTCTGCCATTTTCTGACGAAGCACTTATCCGCACAGTTGCCGATATCGAAACCCCCGTCGTATCTGCAATTGGGCACGAGGCAGACCGCCCGGTACTTGATGATGTAGCAGACTTCCGGGCCTCAACCCCAACCGACGCCGCCAAAAATATCGTGCCCGATGCCGCCGTCGAGCTGGCCGGCATTACCGATGTCCGCACCAGGATGGCGCTAGCGGTCCAACGCCTGGTGGATGTCCAAAGTCAGCAGCTCGCCCAGCTTCGCTCCAGACCTGTCATGGCGCAACCTGAGACGATCATCCAACTGCGAGCAGAAGAACTCACACAAATTCAGACCCGATCCCGGGCCAGTTTTGGATATCAACTCAACCTCGCCACCGATCAGATCGAACAGCTCAAAGCACGAGTCCGATCCCTGTCACCACAACAAACACTGAATCGCGGATATGCGGTGGTGCAACACAACCATGGCATCCTGCGTGATGCATCCACCGTCACGGTGGGCGATGACCTTGATATTTTGGTCGCAGCCGGCCGTTTACACGCCACCACTACCTCAATAATCGAAACATCCTAAGGAGCTCTCCCATGACTGACCAACAACCACATCCTGCCGTTGACGGCTTCTCATCGGCGGATGTTTCCGATGTTGAATCCATGAGTTATGAACAGGCCCGCACCGAACTGATTCAGACCGTGGAACGCCTCGAAGCCGGAGGTGCAGGTCTCGAAGAGTCCCTTGCCTTGTGGGAACGTGGCGAAGCGCTGGCTCGTCGCTGTGAGGCATGGCTGCAAGGCGCACGAGTGCGACTTGAGGAAGTCCGCGCGCAGACCCAGCCACCCCAGGACCCAACGCCAGCAGATTAGGCGTGCCGGTAGCGGTAGTCCTCTAAGAACTCGGCAATCCGACCGATGCCATCGGTGAGCTGTCGGACCGATGGTAGGGTGACCAGTCGGAAGTGGTCGGTATCTGGGTAGTTAAACGCTCCACCGTGCGAGACTAAGATTTGTTGTTGCCGGAGCAATTCGATGACAAAGCTTTCGTCATTTTCAATCGGGTACAGCTCGGGATCAAGTTTCGGGAAAACATACAGGGCACCCTGTGGTTCTTGCACTGTGACCCCGGGAATCTCGCGCAGGAGACGAGTCGCCACATTGCGCTGTTCTAGCAATCGTCCGCCCGGCAAGATCAGGTCGTTAATCGACTGATAACCACCCAGCGCCGTCTGGATAACGTGCTGTGCCGGCACGTTAGAACACATCCGCATATTGGCTAATAAAGTCAAGCCTTCTAGGAAATCAGTCGCCCGGTGTTTTGCCCCCGATACCGCGACCCAACCGGCCCGATACCCAGCCACCCGGTAGGCCTTTGAGAGACCCGAGAACGTCAAGACGATTACGTCATCGGCGATTGATGCGGCATGAATGTGCTTGGCATCTTCGTATAAGATTTTTTCATAAATTTCATCGGAAAGAACTACAAGCCCATAGCGGCGAGCTATTTCGAAAATACCTTCAAGAGTATCCCGGTCATATACCGCGCCGGTGGGGTTGTTCGGGTTGATGATGACAATCGCTTTGGTGCGTTCTGAAACTCGGGACTCAATGTGTTCAAGGTCTGGGATCCAACCCTCTTCCTCGACCGTGCGATAGTGCACGGCGTTGCCACCCGAAAGTGTCGTGGCCCCCGTCCACAACGGATAGTCCGGTGCCGGAATGAGCACCTCATCTCCGTCGTCGAGGAGCGCTTGGAGCACCATGGAAATCATCTCTGAGACTCCGTTGCCGATGAACACATCATCGCTCCGAATGTCCATGATGCCTTCGGTTTCATAATATTGGGACACGGCACGTCGGGCAGAGGTGATGCCTTTAGAATCCGAGTAGCCTTGAGCATCGGGCAGGTTGGAGATCATGTCTTTGAGGATCTCACTGGGTGCTTCAAAACCGAAAGGTGCGGGATTACCAATATTCAGCCGCATGATCCGTTGACCGGCGGCTTCTAACCGCTGGGCTTCTTCCAGGATAGGACCGCGCACGTCGTAGCGTACGTTGAGTAATTTAGATGACTGACGAATATCGCGGTAAGTGCGGGGCACCGGGTCCTCCTGAAACCTTTGAGTTTAGGTCGATTGTAGATGACAACTATTCATTGTCGTCGGTGATATTGATCACTGTGTCTGCGCTGAGCAAATCGACATCAGCTAACCAAAAACGGATTGCGTCCTCGACGTCGTACTGCAAATCTGAAGTGGAGGTCTGGGCGTCATGGTAACCCCGCAGCAGTGAAGTCGCAGCATCGCTGTCGATGACGTCCAATACCTCACCCACGTGATCCATAAGCACGTCATCGACCGGGCTCGAAGCAATAGCAACCACATGACTGGTGGGCCATTGCTGCGTTTCCACATCGAGCGTCTCAAGTCGTTGATCCGGGATAGCCGGGTCTAGTCCCCGGAGCATCACCACGGTCTCTGGCTCAACGACAAGCTGTTGAATCATCGCCCCGTAGGTTTCCGTGTCTAACGCTTGGACAGCTTCAAATGATGGTTCACATCCATCCTCGGCGAGGGCATCCTTCATGTGTTGGATGTCTTCAGTGGCCAATTGGGGATGGTACCAAGTTTGTTCGGCACACGCCGCGGCCAAGGGAGTTTCTGGGTTGGTGGCCGCAACGACTTCTCGTGCGAAATTGGCAGCGGTAATCGACGATGCACTGGCAACGAATCCCAGTTCTGCCGGTGCCTGAGCAATACGATCGATCCCGTCGGGCAGCGCGAGGGTAGCTTCCTGGGTGTCGGACTGTTCGGGTGCGGTGATGATCCCAAGACTTGTATGGTCTGCGGCTCCCGGCGAGTGAGCTAATGCGGCAAATACATCGTCTACTTGGCCGTGGTGTTGAATATCGACTTCGACGTCGTGGGTCTCGAGATATTCGGCGACCGCCATCGAAGTGGCCGTGTCCAAAGCATAAGAGGTGGTCATGAGCGTGACGTGCGTGGTGGCCACCTGCTGTTGCCCCGAACACCCAGCCAGTATGACTGCTGCCACTGAGAGGCCTGCCAATCGCAGACCGGATTTGGTTCGCACGTCGTTATGACTCCTGTTGTGTGGTGCTCGGTGCCGTGACCATGGAAAGAGCCTCCTCGACCCATTCCGACACTCGGTGGCCCTTCGTTTTGTCTGGATTATGCAACTGGCTTATTGGTATCCAGGCAGCATCAGTTGAAGAACCTCCGACCTCTGGCCGAAGCGTTCCTGAGACGATATCGGCAGTGTATAGCAGGCGCAAAATTTGAAGCGGGAGATGTTGTCCTGGCACCCGATTCTCGCTGGGAATCACATGGGTGGATACTGATAAGAACCTTGTGAAGGCAACGTTATAGCCGGTTTCCTCCCAGACTTCTCGAATACAAGCGGTTTCTGGTTGCTCATCGAATTCGATACCACCGCCCGGCAAAGTCCAGAATGAGCCCACCGAGCTTTCCCATAAGCTCAGCAAAACGTCATCCTGTTTCGTAATTAGCGCATAAGACGCGGGTCTCCACTGAAAATCCATATTTTCCAAGTCTAGTGGTCGCAACCTACTGATGGTGATCACTAGACTATGAGACATGGAATTCTCGACGTCGTCGGCTGAATTTGATGAACCAGACAGCCACTCCGATCTCCCTTCAATTGTCGAACCGAAACTTCGAGCATTATTGGGTAGTCGTTCAATGACCGCGGATCTGCACCAAGAAACCGCGCACACCGCTCGTGGCTGGTTAGACCTGGCACATGAAGCTGCCTACGCCGATGATCTTGATCGGGCGTTGACCTGTGCAACCCATGGTCTGGCAAGCGCTGGCACTAACCCTGACGTCAAGCTTGGCCTATATCGTCTCTTGGCGTCGGTGCACCACAAACTCGAAGACGAAACGGGCATGCAACGGGCCATTGAACAACGCACCAAGCTGTTGCGTTCTTTAGGGCAAACCCATCAAGCCGAAATGGAAGACCAGCTTGGGTCAATACTTTTTGCCGAAGCAGATGGCTTTGCTGCCACGGTCTTGCAAGGGGTTGCCGATCAGGAGCGCTCCCTCGACAGCATCGATACAGTACTCACAGATGTGCTCATTGGCTTAGCTGTCCATCAGATGACTCAGATGCGCGGCGAGGAAGCTCTGGCCCTCATTGAAGAGGCTGTCGCGTTGCAACGTCGTCGAGCTGATGCCGGTTACCGTCTGTCAGCCGGGTCCTTGGCTAACACCGAGATGTTTTTGGCGCACCTGAAGTTCATGAATGAATATGTGGACGAGGCCGATGAGCTTTCGCAAAACATTCTTGATTCCGGTTGTAATCGTGCAGTACGTGCAGCCATGTGGATGATGCAAGCTGTGATCGCGCATCATCGCAACGATATGCAACAAGCTGCAACGTGTGGGATGCGTGCCTTGGAGTTATATGCCCGCCTCCAAATTCGTCCCGGTGCTGCCTCTGCGGCGTCGCTGGTCGCCTCAGTGGCCAGGCGTGCCGACAAACATCAACTCTCCGTGTTGGCCTGGCGCGTAGCTGTCGATCAGGCTGAACAAGGCGAAGTCGAAGAAACCTCTGGGCTCGTTGCCGCTTTGGGACACCAACTGTTAGATGCCGGTGAAGTTGTCGAGGCCGAAGAAGTGCTCACCGGTCTGGTGACACGGGAACGGCTCAGCGGCAACCATCACGTCTTGGCCCACGCGCTCATCGATCTGGGCAATGCGGTGTCTCGCCAAGAACGCTATTCGGATGCCGTGAAACACTGGCGTGATGCAATTGATGCGTTCATCAAAATTGATCGGGTCCGAGAAGCCTCCAGAACCAGTCTGGCCGCCGGGATGAAACTCGCCGAAACGCAGAACACTGAAACCTTTGTCGAAGCCGAAGAGCTCTTGCGCCAGGCCATCGAGATGGCAAAAGCCTCAGAGGATCCGGTCGTAGAAACCCAAGGGCTTCGTGAACTCGCCAAACTGTTGTGTGAGCAGACCAAGCCTGAAGGGTTGGAGCTTTACGATCAAGCCATCACGCTGGCAGGTAATGACGATGTACGTTATATTGCCGCGGATCTCACTCGGCTCAAAGCGCGAGCGTATGCAATGTTTGGTAAAACCAATAAAGCTGTTGCCACCGCACTGACCGCAGCCGATATGTTTGAAGATGAAGCCGAACTAGCCATGGGGCACTGCTGCGAGCTGTTAGCCGGCAAGTTCTTGGTGGAGAAACACAAATGGGTTGAAGCCACCACCCTGTTTACCACCATTGCCGATTCCGAAGGAATCAAACCACAGTTGCGCAAAGCCGCCCTCTTGGGTTTAGCAACTGCATTACGCGGGCAAGGTGATGAAGCCGAGGCTCAACGCGTGAGATTACAGGCTGAGCGCATTGAAATCGATACGCCCTTAGAGCCCGAGTACGCATTCATCACTGAGGCCTTTTTCAAAGACTAGGCCAGGTCCAGCAAGGCCTCAGCGATACTCAGATAGGCTCGACCACGGTGTGTGGTCTCGGCGTCAGGTTGATACGCCGGAATGAGACTAAGCACCACAGCTGCTGCCCGCACGGCAAGGGTAGGGGGATGTGTGTACTCGGCGAGACGCTGGAAAGTCAGCATAGCGGTCTGCCATCCCCAACGTTGAGACTCGTTGTATCCCAACACTGCTAAATGACCAATCAAACACGCATAATCATCCACACGATAGCCGGGACCGGCACCGTCAATGTCTAAGAGATGTTGGATGCTACCGGTGATGGGGTCCACCAGAATATGGGCTTCATACAGATCACCATGCGTAGGAACAACAGGACCGAGTTGAATCCGCCGATGGGCTGCTACTAATCGGTCGCCGAACACCGTGATTCGATCATGAGCCTCCGGCATCGCTCGGATCGCTGAACGAAGGAACTCTTGGTGACGGTCCGCCCACGATGCGCTGTGTGGACGTTGCATCACCTCGGCGGGAAATCGATCCAGCAACTCCACCAGCTCCAGGCACTGGAATCGGTTATGGGCACCCTCGGATCGAATGTAATCCCCAAGGGGTATCCCACGGCCCCCTTCTAATGCCAACACATCGGCAACGGGCTCCCCCACCGTCGCCACAACCGGCACACCCGCTGCAGCCAAAAGTCGATGCGTCGCATACACCGAATGAGCCGCCCCCGAACGAAAGACTTTCAGAAAGAGCGTGTCACTGAGTGTCCCCGGGGTTAGGGGTGCGAATCGTGCCTGAAATACCGCACGACTCAATGGCCGATAAATGACGGCATTTAGGGCCGTGAGTTCTCGGTCCGGGGCAAAGTGTTCTCGAACTTGCGCCGGTGTGGCAGCTAACCGCAAACCTGGAAGTAAAGGATCGGTGGGATGCTGCCAGACGAACACATCATAAACATCGACGTTGGCAAAGTACCCGACGGCTTCGACGGGCACCTGTGCTGTGGTCATCCCGTAGAACGTTTGACTTGCCACTCCCCCCGACTGGCGAACCTGAACTTCTACGATTGCATAGTAGTGCCCACCTCGATATTGCACATCATGCACCACGGAGGTGCCGAGTTGACGTCCCGACCGGCTCAGGACATCACGGAACAGCCCGGTGAGTTGGGTAGCCTGAAACGGTCCGAACCCGCCGGTGAACACAGTTGGCGACCTTAGATTGCCCGACGGCGATTGAGGACTTTGTCGAGATCGAGACGCGTATTGGCCTTCTCAGCAATCTTTTCTTGATATTCCGAAGAGACGCCTTCGGATAACTGCACGTCACGTGATGGGCTGGGCGTTGCTGGCGTTTCCAGGGGTTTCGGCGCACTGCGTGCTACTTCTGGAGCATCCAAATAGATTGGTCGCGGCAGTGGGATACGCGCAGGAATGGGTGCCGGAGCATCGGCTACCGGTTCTTCAGTGTCTTCTTCGATAATCTGCTGCTGTTGTTCTGGCCCGTCAGCGAAGTCGAAAACTTCATCATTGCCCCGCCTCGGGGGAGCAAGCCGTTGATGATCGGTTGTATACGTAGCAATGGAAGTCTCAAGGCCTTCAGAAATAGTGAGCTGTTCACGTTCGCGGGCACGTTTCTTGGAGTCCAAGATGGCTAATCCGCGCAGTATTCCATAGCACGCTGCGGTGATTAGGACACAGATTCCTGCGATAAGCCAAGTGCTAGCACCAAAAATTCCGGCGACGCCGGTGATCAGTGCCGTGATCAGTGAGAGAGCTCCGACCGCAAAAATACTTAAGCGGCCCCAGCGAATTGAGAATCCAGTGCCGCCGGAGTGCGTCGAAGAGGGGGAAGAATGCATTGCTTTCCTTCGTTGGCGGGATTCACGTCGTTGACGGGTACGTAGAGCCACATCCGGTCGTCGGGCAAGCAAAGCAAGGCCGACTACGACTACAACCACCACCACAATCGATGTGGCGATATCGATTTCAGGCAGAAATCCGAGCGTAGCGGCTAGCGACTCTTCAAGCTCTCGGATGCGGGTGTCCACGCTTATTACGATATACTGCGTGGCGCGGAAGTGGTCGATTTCATGGTCGTGTGTTGCCCGGTTTGACCATGTTGAATGGTTATGTCAAACGTGACAACAGGCCACCGGGTGGCAATTCCGCGCGAGTGATAGCAAACGACTCGTGGTCACGCCAGGTGCCATTAATATGAATATAGTCCTTTCGGATGCCTTCAGATCGCAGTCCCAATTTTTCCACGACGCGCAACGATGCAGCATTGTCTGGCACGATATTAATTTCGATCCGATGCAACCCCACCCTGGTCAGTAAATAATCACTGGCAAGTGCCACTGCTGTGGGCACAATGTTCTGACCGGCATACGCTTGATCCACCCAGTAACCCAGCGTGGTCGTGCGCATGGAGCCCCAGAGCACTGGTGCCGCGATCATTTGACCCACCAGGTGCGGCTTGTCTTGAGTGGTGAGTTGTTTAAAGATCGCCCAGGGATAGGAGATACCTGCCGCGCCATCACGATTGTGAGCTCGGACCATGCTGGGATAGGACATGGTGTGCTGGGCTCCCGAAGGATCAGTGGCTTCCCATGGTTGAAGCCAGTCTTGGTTTCTTCTGCGAACCTCGGACCACTGCTTGCGATGGGTATATCGTAATGGGCCCAGTATCAGGTCGCCGTGTTCCAAAATGACCGGCCAGATCGTAGGTAGCGCAGAAAAACGACTCATGATCCACCATTGTATGGTCTTGTGGCGTCGATGGTGTGTTTGCTTGTGTGCACGTGAGTGTCACAATGAATTCATGTCTCAGGATTCCAAGAATGCTCTCCGCAAGCAGTTTTTTGCCCAGCGCAAGGCTATGGGCGACACCGAACGGCACCGCCAGTCAGCGATGTTATGCCAGCACCTGCTCAATTGGTATCGCGAACTGCCACCCTCCGATAAGTCCGGAGGTAAGGTCACGATGACCATTCAGTTTGGTACGGAACCGGACACTGACCCGCTGATGAAGGCCCTCTACGACGACGGTGTGGAGATTTGGGTTCCGATTTCCCACGCTGATCGTTCGATGTCATGGGTCCGATGGTCCCCCGACGTTGCGATGGAGAGCTCGAGATTCGGCCCAATTAAAGAACCGGTTGGTGAGCGTTTTGGTCCGGAGCAGGTGGCCGATGCCGACGTCGTCTTTGTTCCAGCATTAGCAGCTGATACAGCCGGCTACCGGTTGGGCAAAGGCGGCGGCTACTATGACCGCTTTTTGGAAAAGCTCTCCCAAATCTCTGACCGCACGCCTTATCTCGTGACACCTCTATTTGATCATGAATTCTTCGACGCGGTCGCACAAGCCTTTCCTGTTGAGGAACATGACCTGCCTGTGCAGGCTATCGTGACCGCGGCTACCGGGTTCCATTGGGTTCAGTAATGCGGCGGTTTTTCGTCCAGCATCCAGCGCTCACGCTCCGATAACGGCTGCTGCTTTCGCTCTTTGTCCTTGCCCTGAGTCTTCTCAAGTCGTGGTTCGGGACCATCGGCTGATGCAGGCCCGGTGCCGGGCACCGTCGCACGCCGCGGACCACGTTTCCTACGTGGCTGAGTGCTCTTTGGCGTCTCGTCTTGCTCGTCGGTGGGATCAGCCATAGTTTTGGTGATCGTGGACGTCATATTCGGTGTAGCTCCCCGCTTCCAACAGTTGGAGCTTCTCGGCAAACCCATTGGCTACTCCCAGCGGGTCGGTAAAGACATCTATGGCCCACAGTGCATCGTTATGCCAACCGTATTTGGCAAGCTGAGCTGGTACCGTCCGAGTCCTGGTCCGTACCGGGGTCCGGTGATACCGATTGGCACCATCATATGAGACCGCCACCGGAAGGTATTGCTCAGAAATGTATTCTGGCCGATGATGCTGTGGGGTATATAACAGCAAGTCGGTAAATTCTTTCGTGTCGAAATGATAGGCTGCTCCGCGAGTGGCCAAGTGCTGCACGAAGTCTTCACTGAGATGATCCAACGGCTCTGATTCTGGCGCTTTGACCGGAGGGCCAACCGTGGCCGGTAGATCAATCAGCAATTCCCAGAAGTATTTTGCCCCCGACATGAGGTGTTCGGTGTTGATTTCTTGTGGATGGATCGCGGTAAAGACTGTGATTTGACGACGCGCCCGGGTAAAGGCCGTGGCATAATATTCCACGCCGTGTTGTTCTGACAGCGGGCCGAAGTGATGCACGACTTTTCCGGTCGAGGTCCGACCATAGCCCAGGGTGAAGATCACGTGATCAGCCACCAGACCGTGAGCACGCTCCATCGGGGCCACGACAAATCCTTGACCGTTCGGTGAGGTCTGGGCACTGAAAAATTTCATTGCCCAGCGGTGGTTGGGCAAGTTGTAGCGAATCGATTCAGCGATTCTGCGAGCGTGTGCCGGGTTTGATGCGATGACCACCAGCGATTCGTCGGGTTTGGTCTTAAAGTGTTCGAAGACCGCATCGACGGTCCGGGTCACTTCGGCAGTTGTGGATTCCACTCCGTCGTCGCCCATACCGGGACTGCCCGGAGCCGTGAGATATTCGACCGCGATGCCGCTTTGCGAACTCGTAGCAATCTCTTGTGGTGTCGGTGCTCGATCCAGTCCCCCGTTGTAGAGCTGGTCACCCAGCGTACGCGCCAGATACTGGTTGACACCGCGGTGCATAATTTTCAGGGGCACGGATGGCAACACGCGGTTGAGCGCTTCGTGGACGGATTCGGCTTGGCGGGGCTGCGAGGCACGTGCCGTCGGGTCGATGGAAACATGGAATCCGACCGGGCGTCCTGAGACGGCATCCCCAAAAGCAACGACTTGGTCGGCGCGCGAGATCGCGCCTAAACCTGTGGCCAGGCCGATCGTCTCGGAGTCTAGAATCAGCGCGGCGTCGAAGTGTATCCAGGCCGGCAGATCGGCAAGTGCCAGTGGTGACGTCGTAAAGATCGGGACCAATGGCTGTAACAGCTTGGAGTTAATTCCCAAGACGGTTTCAACGGTTGCTGCTCCGGTGCGCAGTAATTTGCGCAACGAATCGGCGGCATCTGGGTAGTCTCGGGTGGCTTTTTCCCACGCTACCGCCAGCTGGTGACGTACCCGCGACGGCCCGGATTCCAAATGGGCGGTGTCAGCGATGCGAAATTCTTCTTCCAGGCGGGCCAGCTGTCGCCCGGTGGTGGCAGCGAGGTGCTCATCAGCTGAGACCATCGCCTCCAGGGCAGACTGCCACCACGCGACTTCAAGTTCCAAGGTGACCTGTTCTGCGGTGACCCCACGTTCCTGAAAATCATCGAGCAGGTCATCAAGACCTTGTTCGGTGAGCTGATCAATGACGATGGTACGTTCGGGCAGAGTATGCAGGGTTTTGGCGTCTGCAACCAGGCGGGAAAGTACATCGTGTAGATCCCCTGCATCAAGGCGGGTCAGATGCTGCGCCTCGGTGGGTGCCGGTGCCAGCATGTCTTGCAACCGGTTGAGGTTCTCGAAGAGCTCGTGGGTGTCATCGGCCAGAGCTTCGACCCCGGTTGGGATCACGGGATTACGTTTTGAGGTCGTCCACTGATTCCATCCGATGAGCTGATCTTGTACTTTGATCAACGCTTCGTGCAGATTCGGGACGTCCACGCCCGGACGGATGTATTCTCGAGCGAGCCAACGCAGTCGAGTGCGCGTCATGGCTGACATGTCGATGCCGTGTTCTTTTCGCCATGAGCCACTTGCGGTCGCCGCAATAAGGTCAGTCACCGGACGGTCGAAAATATCGGGGGTAAATTTATCTAAAGTGTCGCGGACTTCGCGTAGCAGCTCAACTTGTTTCGTCCATTCTAAGACGCTGCTCCCCATCGTGAGTTGGGCGTGGGAGGTAGCGCTTTCCAGGCGCGGTGCGACATCTCCAAGATCATCATGGACTTGTTGTGCCAAGTCTAAAGCCGCTTCGGCTTCATGAACGTTCCGCAGCCGGGCACCATACCATGGCGACTCTCGAGAAGACTTGTCAAAGGCGCCAAGTTCTGCCGCATATCTGAGTTGTTCTGCTACTTCTTGTCGATCGACTGTTGCATCGAGCACGGAACGTTTCAGACGCACGGACGTGGCGGGAGCGGGGTCCGCATTCATGAGCGTGACTAACTCGTTCATCGCCTGAATGGGGGAACACTGCCAGCGCTCTCGGACTTCATGCAAAGAGTTCGTATGGTCGACTAGTTGACTGCGAACTTCACGAAGCGTTTCATGAATGCGACGGACCGCGGGTTCCTTGGCTCGTTCAGCTGACAGGAGTGAGCGAATTAATTGCTCGGTAATTTCTTTTGACCCGGTATCGGCTTGGACGCCCAGGACTAGCGGGTCAAGCTGCAAGCCGGCTAGTCGATCTGCAAATTCGGTCAGTGTGGACGTTTTTTCAGCAATGACTAAGACACGTTTCCCTTGCGTCGCAAGACCGACGGCAGCGGCAACAGCAGTCTGAGTTTGACCGGTGCCAGGTGGTGCTGAAACTACGAGTGACTCACCAGCCAGAATATGGTCAACGGCTTTTTGTTGTGACCGATCTAAATCTGCGACCAGAACCTCGTCTGCAGGGTCGCGTTCATCCAGCGGGATCGGTTCGTGTGTCAGTGCTGGAGCCTGGTCCAGATGCCCGGCGTCTTCTGTTCCGGCACCAACTTCATAGAGCCTACTGATCACCGGATGGTCAGGATCAACGACCTCCCGGGAGGCTGTATCGGAAAGATCTGCGAAGGTCGACAACAACAAGCGGTGTTCTACGACGAGACCCCGGATTTTTACCGTGTGCGCACGAAGTAGCTCTAGGGCCGGTAGGGGTTCGAGTTTCGCCGTCGTGTAGGCGGCTTCCTCATGACTTTGTGGATCGAGCGTAATGCCGTAGTGATCGGCAAAATATCGTACCAGCGCAGGATTCAGGCGAGCGGCACCAACGATTTGGACGTCGAAATCGTCACGATTCGGGCGCGCTGATAGCCGGATGGGTGCAAGTAGGACGGGAGCGGAGAGCTGTTGGTTGACACCGTCTTCTGTGACCCGCCAGGTAGCAAGACCAGCCGCGAGGAAGCCGACGTTAATTCCGCGATCTGCCAGCAGCTCTTGAATTTTGGTGTCAATGGCTTCAGCCGTCTTGATACTGTCTTGTAGGCCCGGCTGATCGCGCAACAGGGTCGTCAAACGTGTGCGGCGGGCCGAGAGGAATTGTGTGAGCCCGCTGGGTTGCGAGTGGGTGACATCGATCGAATTTGATTTCGTGGGTGCATAGCGCAGCATCGTGTCTGTCTCGGTGCCGGTGGCAATTTCGGAAAGCCAACGTGAGAAATCCTGTTCGGCCACCTGGACAGGGTCGAGGAGGTCAGTCTCCTGGTCCACATCGAACTCATCGGCTGAGATACCGTTGAAGTTCATGCTCTCCGGTTCAATGTCAGGGTCAGATTCGGCCGCTGCCACATCGATGTTCTCGTCGACCTGATCGGCAGACAGCGCTACATCGTCTAGCTCGACGTCATGTTTTTCGCGGCTCACGTTCATCCTTCCTGTGACTGATACAGGTTGCACCTTTTCGACTCTAATACTTCCCGGGGCAACTTTGGCGGTGCCACACCACAAGAATCGTTGATCGCGTCCTGAAAACGACTTTGGCCCCGATCAGAGGATCGAGGCCAAAGGGTAGGAGATTATTCCCATTCAATAGTGCCGGGGGGCTTGCCGGTAATATCAAGCACGACCCGGTTGATGCCATCAACCTCGGCGGTAATACGCTGGGAGATTCGGTCCAGCACGTCATAAGGGATCCGGGCAAACGACGCCGTCATTGCGTCTTCAGAGTGCACCGGACGTAGGACGACGGGATGCCCGTACGTCCGCGAACCGTCCGTGACACCTACTGAGCGGACATCTGCCAGCAAGACGACCGGTGACTGCCACACTTCGCGATCTAGCCCATGTGCGGTGAGTTCTTCACGCACAATCGCATCGGCCTCACGCAACACATCGAGTCGCTCTTTCGTAATGGCCCCCACGATTCGGATGCCAAGACCCGGTCCCGGGAAGGGTTGACGCCAGACGATTTCATCCGGCAATCCCAATTTGGTACCGACTTCGCGGACCTCATCTTTGAATAATTGCCGGAGGGGTTCGACGAGCTCAAATTCAATGTCTTCGGGCAGCCCGCCAACATTGTGGTGTGATTTGATGACCTTGGAACCGTCAGCGTCACCGGATTCAATAACATCCGGGTAGATGGTCCCTTGGACAAGGAACTTCACTTCGGCGGCGTCAGGATCATGTATGGATTCCGCAACGATATCGGCTTCTGCTTGTTCGAAAGTCCGGATGAACCGTTCACCGATAATTTTGCGTTTCTGTTCGGGATCCGAAACGCCGTCAAGAGCTTCGAGAAATTGTGCTTCGGCGTCAATCATAATGAGTCGTGCGCCGTTGGAATCGCCAAAGGCGCGTTCAATTTCTGCCGATTCATTCTTGCGCATCAGGCCGTGGTTAACGTAGACCGCAATGAGCTGGTCTCCCACTGCGCGTTGAACCAGCGCAGCTGCAACCGCAGAATCCACACCACCGGAGAGTCCGATGATGGCGCGTTTATCGCCGATCTGTTCACGGATTGCGGCGACCTGTTGTTCAATAACCTGCTCGACCGACCAGTCCGGGGTTAAATCAGCGGCGATGAACAAGAAGTTTTTGATCGCAGCCATGCCGTGGCTTGAGGCTTCCGATGCGAGATTCCACACGGTGCCATAAATCTTCGTTTCGGGGTTTTCTGCCGCGGCGACTGGCATCGTGTCGTGACTGGCCGTGACCACAAATCCTTCGGCGGCTTCTACGATATGGTGTCCGTGATTGCTGGCAACATCTTGGACGGGTTCTTGACCCGAGAATAAAACGGCGTTGTCGTCAAGATTGGACAACTGGATGATGCCCGATTCCTGTACTGGGGCCTGAGCTACCGTACCGCCGAGACTTTGGGTCACGGCAAGGAATCCACCACCGAACGCCAACACTGGAATGCCGGCTGTCAGCAGACGCTGATCGATCGTAGGAAGCTGATCGGTCACGGTGGAGCGGGCTGCAATGACCAGTGCGGATGGCTGTGCGGCCAAGATCGCGTCGGCTCCAGTGGTATAGGAGTGGACTTCGGAATAGACTTTGGCTTCGCGGATTCGACGGGCCAAAAGCTGGGCGTCGTCGGAGCCATAGTCAACTACGATTACGGTGTCGTGTTTGGGGGCTGGGGCATGCTGGGGTGTCGTCATCACAGTCTTTATTCTAGAGGATGGTCAACGCTACGCCGGTCACGCGTTGGCTAGTAACGCAGAACTGCTTCGGGATGCGCGGCCAATTCCTCTTCAGCTTGCCGGTTGACTTGCTTCTCGACGAAGAACGAGAGGAACGGCACAACGCCGCCTCCGGCCATTGCGAGCAGTCGCACGCCGCCCCAGCGCATCATGGCCCACAACCGGAAACATGCCAAGAGATAGAGCACGTAGAGCCAGCCGTGAACGATCAGCACCAGCAGGGAGATGTTGATCCCTTCAATGACAGCTTGTTCGTGAAACAGGCCCACGACAAATTCGGTGCCGTCTTCGGTCATGCCTCCGGCAAACAGTTCGCGCTGAAAACCGTATTTCACGATCATCTGCACAACGAGGAGTAACAGAAATATGCCAGTGAGCCAGGCCGTGAATTTATACAGCCCCATCGCGCTGCGGATTTGGCGATGCGTGCCACCGAAGCGGCGCTTCTTTTTGCCCTCGGGGCGTGGCGGGGCCTGCCCGAGGTCGGCTTCAGTGATTTCCTCGGGATCCGGCAAGGTGGCTGGATCGACCGGTGGAGTGTTCTTGTCGTGTGTCATAACGTTTACTCGTCTTTCTGCTCATCGGAGCTCAGACCGTGATATTCGCGGTAAGCGCGTTCGGCGGCAGCTTTTTCTTGGCGTGCTTGCTCGCGTAACCGTTCAAGTTCTTGGGCTTTCCAGTGTTCTTCCCAGAGTTGGTCAAGTTCGGCTTCGCGTTGGTCTTTGAGGTAGTCATCTCGAACGAAGCGCCACCACAGATACAGCGAGAATACCGCGAAGATGAACCATTCAATAGCGTAGAAGATGTTAAGCCAGACCACTTGTGCTTCTTCGGGCTGTGGCGCGGTTTCTACGCCCTGGACACCGCCCTGACCGTCGACGACGTAGTCGGTGCCATCAACGGTGAACGTCTCGGCTACGACATATCCGGCATAGAGCGGTTCATCCCAAAGATTGATGAGCTCTGCGGTGGCCAACATTTGGGTGCGTTTTGGACTCACGAAGTGATTGGTATTTGGTGTGGGTCCTTCTCCGGGGATGAGTCGGCCGGTGAATTGGACCAAGTCATTGACCGAGACACCACTTGAGGATTCAAAGAGCTCCGTGAGTTCGTCACCGTTGGCTTGGATTTCTTCCGGTATCCAACCCCAGACCACGGGAATGCCATAATCGTCTGGGGCGCCGTCGACCGTTGCACTGGAAACAAGCCAGAGGCCGATCTGGCCATCACGCTTCCGCGATTCAACTTGGACAGACTCTGTCGGGTCGATTTTTCCGGTGAATGTCACCATTTGATCGGCCTGATCTCCCATCATGGGGAGTCCGGGTTGGAAATGATCCGTCAGGGCCACCGGCGTTTCGGTGATCTCATGAGATCGGGGTTTATCTGCAATGGACTGGTCAAATTGCCATTTGGTCAGCAGCACGAAAACAAATGCGACTGCCATGGTGAGCAAGAAGAACCCTATCCACCGGGGTTTGAGAGCGGTACGAAGCAAGTGGGCATCATCCCGTGTAGGTTTCAGAGATGTGAACTTCGACTTTTTGGAAGTCTTTGAGCTCGGTGTAACCGGTCGATGCCATCGCACGGCGCAGCGCGCCCATGAGATTTGCGGTGCCGTTGGTGTGACTCGATGGTCCCAATAACAGTTGTTCCATCGGCGCTACGGTGCCAACCTGGGTACGGTCGCCACGTGGGAATTCCGGATGGGCTGCTTCGAGGCCCCAGTGCCAACCTTGGCCAGGAGCTTCTTGGGCTCGTGCCAGCGTGGTGCCCAACATCACCGCGTCTGCTCCCATGCCGATGGCTTTGACGATGTCCCCGGAGTTGCCCAGTCCACCGTCGGCAATGACATGCACGTAGCGGCCACCAGATTCGTCCATATAATCGCGACGTGCTTCGGCGATGTCGGAGATTGCAGTGGCCATGGGCACTCGGATCCCGAGCGCACGGCGGGTGGTCGAAGAAGCGCCACCGCCAAACCCAACGAGCACACCTGCGGCGCCGGTGCGCATCAGATGCAGAGCCGGCGTGTACCCAGCGACTCCCCCAACGATGACGGGCACGTCGAGTTCATAGATGAATTTTTTCAGATCCAACGGTTCTTTCGTTTCGGACACGTGCTGTGCCGAAACGGTCGTGCCACGAATGACGAACATATCAACGCCGGCATCGACCACGGTCTTATAGAACTCTTGGGTGCGCTGCGGTGTGAGAGCGCCTGCAACAACGACGCCGGCTTCTCGGATTTCTTCTAGGCGTGCCGAGATGAGCTCAGATTGAATAGGTGCCGCGTACAGCTGCTGCAGACGAGCGGTGTTTTCTGGTGAGAACGACTTCGCCTCGAGTGCTGCGATCTCCTCTAACACTGGTTGGGGATCTTCATATCGTGTCCATAGGCCCTCGAGGTTGAGAACGCCCATGCCGCCGAGTTTGCCCAGTTGGATGGCGGTAGCAGGTGACATGACCGAGTCCATGGGAGCGCCAATGACGGGCATGGAGAATTTGAACGCATCGATCTGCCAGTCTAGCGAGACGTCTTCCGGGTCGCGAGTACGACGCGTTGGCACAATTGATACGGCGTCCAGTGGCATGGCGTGGCGGCCACGTTTGCCTCGGCCAATTTCAACTTGGTAAGTCACAGGTATCCAATTTCTATCCGGGAGCGGATGGGTCAGGGCGTGGTGGGTCCACCGCCAATGTGGCTAGGCTCGGTAGTTCGGTGCTTCAACCGTCATCATAATGTCATGCGGGTGAGATTCTTTCAGACCGGCAGCAGTGATACGAACAAAGCGACCATCACGCTGCAGGCTGGCGATGTCTGGGGATCCGGTGTAGAACATCGTCTGACGCAGACCACCCTCCAGCTGGTGCAATACCGCTCCCAGCGGTCCACGGTATGGGACTTGACCTTCGATGCCTTCGGGGATGAGTTTTTCATCGTCTGGCACATCGGCCTGGAAGTACCGGTCCTTAGAGTATGACCGCGAGCCATCACGGGTTTGCATCGCACCCAATGAACCCATGCCACGGTACGTCTTGAACTGCTTGCCTTGGTAGAACACCAGGTCACCGGGTGATTCTTTGGTTCCGGCCAACAGTGAGCCCAACATAACCGAGTTAGCTCCCGCAACGATGGCCTTTCCGATATCGCCGGAATGCTGCAGACCGCCATCAGCGATGACAGGTACTCCGGCGGGGATGGCGGCTTTGGCAGACTCGTAGATCGCTGTGATTTGTGGAACGCCCACACCAGCAACGACGCGGGTCGTACAGATTGAGCCCGGGCCCACACCGACTTTGACGGCGTCAACGCCGGCGTCGACGAGTGCTTTAGCACCCTGATAGGTGGCGGCTTGGCCACCAATGACATCAACGTTCTTGGCAGCGGGGTCAGCTTTGAGCTTGGCGACCATATCAAGCACGCCCTGGGTGTGACCGTTGGCAGTGTCCACGACAAGGACGTCAACCCCGGCATCCACCATTGTCATGGCGCGTTCGTAGCCGTCACCAAAGAATCCGACGGCACCGCCGACGAGTAACCGACCTTCGGCGTCTTTTGCGGCGTATGGGAATTCTTCGGCCTTATCGAAGTCTTTGACCGTAATGAGGCCTTCGAGTTTATTGTCTTGATCGACCAGGGGCAGTTTTTCGATGCGGTGTTCCTGAAGTAGGCGCATGACCTCATCGCGTTTGACGTTAAAAGGTGCTGTGATCAGCGGCATTTTGGTCATGATCTCGTGCACCTTGGTCGTGGCATATTCGGCGCGCGGGATGAAGCGGGTGTCGCGGTTGGTGATGATACCCATCAGCACGTTGTCTTCATCAACAACGGGTAGCCCAGAGATACGATAGCGACCACACAGCTCGTCCCATTCAGCCAACGTGGCCTGCGGGGAAATCGTCACTGGGTCGGTAACCATACCGGACTCATTGCGTTTAACCTTATCGACTTCCGACGCTTGGTCTTGAATCGAGAGGTTGCGGTGGATAACACCCAGGCCGCCGTAGCGTGCCATGGCAATGGCCAGTGGCGATTCAGTCACGGTATCCATGGCCGCAGAAATAATGGGGGTGTTGATGCGAATGCGTTTGGTCAGTTGGGTGGAGACGTCGGCATCAGCGGGGATGACGTCGGTTGCGTTTGGCAACAACAGGACGTCATCATAGGTCAGACCAACGAACCCGAAGGGGTCGTGGGCTGAAGTAACAGGTTCAGATGATGGCCCGGAAGTGTGGTCGGTCACTGGATCAATACCCTTTCAAGAAAGCCGTTCGTTCCTATAATAAGGGCTTTACCGTGGCGATTATTCCGAACGTCGCTGATGGTGACGTTTCATCGCAGACCGTGAACACTCCCGGGCCATGTGTGCTGTTATTCGACCGAGGTACCTGTCTGTTCGGCATACTGCTCTGGGGTGAGCAATTCGCCTTCTTCGGTAACGTCAACGGTGAATAACCAACCGGCACCGTAAGGATCTTCGTTGATGCGTTCGGGGTTCTGAATGACGTCCTCGTTGATTTCCACCACGGTCCCGGTGACTGGTGAGTACAGTTCGGACACCGATTTGGTCGATTCTAATTCTCCGCAGACTTCGCCGGCAGTGACTTCGTCGCCAACTTCTGGTAGTTCTGCAAAAACGACGTCACCGAGCTGATCGGCAGCGTAGGCGGTAATTCCGATGCGTACGGGGTCTTCGTCATTGAGCCATTCGTGTTCGGCGGAGTAACGAAGGTCGGATTTCACTGCAGTCATGATGTCTCCTTGTTTGTCGAAAGATAGGTGTTAGCGAGAGTAGAAGGGTGGTTTGGTGATAACAAACGGCAGCGCTTTCCCTCGGACGTCGATGTCGACTGGGGTGCCTTCTGCGGCGTGGGCTGCATCAATGTAGCCCAGTGCTACCGGTTTGGACAGGGTGGGTGATGGAATCCCGGAAGTGATGACACCCACGGTCTGTCCGTCCACCTGGATCTCAGAACCACTCCGACCGGCACGACGTTGGTCGCTAGTCAACCCCACGAGCACCTGATCGGGTGTGGTGTCACGCAGTGGCTCTAATGCAGCGCGCCCCACGAAGTTTTCATCTTTGTCAAAGGAGACGATACGTCCCATGCCCGCTTCAAATGGGGTGCGCTGCGTTGAGAGCTCATTACCGTACAGCGGCATTCCGGCTTCTAACCGCAGCGAATCACGACTGGCCAGGCCACAAGGGGTGATGTCCACCCCGATGTCCAAACCATAAATCTGCTCCCATAACGCTGAGATATCAGCATTGGGTGTAATGATTTCGAACCCATCTTCGCCCGTGTAGCCGGTACGGGCCACGATCCAGTCGTTGCCGTTGACTAACACTTCGGTCACCCGGTAATTCGTCAGGGAGGATGCTGCAGCAGCAAAGTCTTCACCGAGGGCGGCGACCACCTCAGCAGCTTTTGGCCCCTGGATACCAACCAGTGCAAGGTCTGCGGTGGCGTCGTCGATGGTCAGGTCCATGCCCTGTGTACGAGCTATCACGGCTTGCGAGACGGCTTGAGCGTTGCCGGCGTTAGGAACCATCAAGTATCGATCTTCCCCAAGCCGATAGACGATCAAGTCATCCAAGATCGTGCCATCTTCGGTGAGCATGACCGTATATTTGGCTCGACCGATGCTCATTTTGGAGAAGTCTCCAGCCAGAGCGGTGTTGAGGCCTTTGACGGCTTCAGCACCGGTAACGAAGATTTCGCCCATATGCGACAGGTCGAAGATACCAACGGCTTGGCGAACTGCTTTATGTTCGGTCATTTCTGAGGAGTACTTCAACGGCATATTCCAACCGTTGAAATCGGTGAAGCTGGCACCAGCTGCCTCGTGCGCTTCAAATAACGGGGTAGTTTTCAGCGTCATCTGGTCTGGCTCCTAGTTCAGTTCGAAAGCTTCTGGGGGTGGACATGAGCACACCAGGTTGCGGTCGCCACCGGCCTGGTCGATACGGGATACCGGAGTGAAGTACTTATCCACCCGCAGTTCTGGCACGGGGAAGGCGGCCTGTTCCACCGAGTAGGAGCGATCCCATTCAGAGCTGACGACGTCGACCACGGGGTGCGGGGCGTGACGCAGTACAGAATCTTCGACGGCGATCTTGCCGTTTTCAATTTCGGCGATTTCTTCGCGGATGGTAATCATCGCGGTGATGAACCGCTCCAGTTCGGCCATGTCTTCGGATTCGGTTGGTTCAACCATCAGCGTGCCCGGTACAGGGAACGCCATGGTTGGCGCGTGGAAACCAAAGTCCATGAGGCGTTTGGCAACATCTTCCGCGGTGACTCCCGTATTTTTCGTGATTTCGCGCAGATCGAGGATGCATTCATGTGCGACGAGATCATTGAGTCCTGTGTAAAGCACAGGGTAATGATCCTTGAGCCGATGGGCGAGGTAGTTGGCTGACAGCACGGCCACCTGGGTAGCTTCCTTCAGTGCCTCTGCACCCATCATGGTGATGTACGACCAAGTAATCGGCAGCACTCCAGCTGACCCGTGCAGGGTCGAGGCCACCGGGGTCGCATTGTCGTTTAACTCGACCCGTGGGTCTGCCGGCAGATATGGCACAAGATGTTCGGCGACACACACGGGACCGACCCCTGGACCACCGCCACCGTGTGGGATCGAGAACGTTTTATGCAGGTTCAGGTGTGAGACATCGCCACCAAATTTGCCTGGTTGCGCCAGTCCGACCAGCGCGTTGAGGTTCGCCCCGTCAATATAGACTTGGCCACCAGCGTTGTGGACCTTTTCGCAGATTTCTACGACGTCGGTGTCGTAAATACCAGCGGTCGATGGATAGGTGACCATGATCGCGGCGATCCGTTCACCATATTTTTCTAAGACTTCGTCGAGGTGATTCAAGTCGATCGAACCATCCTCAGCGGTTTTCACCACGATAACTTGCAGACCTGCCAACACTGCAGAAGCTGCGTTGGTGCCGTGGGCGGAGGCTGGAATGATACAGATATCGCGGTCTGTTTCGCCCTGGTCAATTAAGTAGTGACGAATGGCCAACAGCCCCGCGTATTCACCAACTGAGCCGGCATTGGGCTGCAGAGAGACTGCCGCGTAGCCCGTGATGGCTTCCAGCTTCGTCTCGAGATCCTTAATCATTTCGAGCCAGCCTGTCGCCTGGTCATTTGGTACATACGGGTGGATCCCAGCCAATTCGGGCCATGTAATGGCCTCCATTTCGGCGGCCGCATTGAGTTTCATAGTGCATGACCCCAGAGGAATCATGGTGCGATCAAGTGCCAAGTCGCGATCTGCCAGACGACGGCAGTAGCGCATCATCGCAGTCTCAGATCGGATGGTGTTGAAGATTTCGTGGGTCATGAACTCGGATTCGCGCACGAGCTCAGGCTGAATGGTGGATTCAGCACTTTCGACCAGCGTGGCACCAAAGACTTCGGCGACTGCTTGAACATCTGCTTCGGTCGTGGTCTCGTCGGTTGAAATCCCGACCTGGCTGTCCGAAAAACGACGCAGATTGTAGCCGGCACCGACGGCCTTGGCCATCGTCCCCGCAACGTCTTGTACGGTTACAACGATGGTGTCAAAGAAGTGCTCGGCTGCCAGCGTATAGCCTGCTTCGCGTAACGAGGCTGCTAGACGTGTCGCCATGTTGTGGGTGCGACGAGCAATTTCTGTTACGCCCTCTGGGCCGTGATACACACCGTACATGCCGGCCATCACCGCAAGCAAAGCTTGAGCGGTACAAATATTTGAGGTCGCTTTTTCACGACGAATGTGTTGTTCTCGGGTCTGCAGCGCAAGCCGATAAGCTGGCAGACCGTTAGCATCTTTCGAAACCCCCACGAGACGGCCTGGCATTTGACGGACATAACGCTCATGTGTCGCCATATACGCTGCGTGTGGGCCACCGTAAAACAGTGGGACACCGAAGCGCTGGGTAGTGCCGACCGCGATATCAGCGCCCTGTTCTCCGGGCGGGGTGATCATAGTCAACGACAGCAAGTCTGCGACGACACTGATCATCGCACCGCGCTCTTTTGCCTTGTCAAAAACGCTCTGATGGTTAGCAATCGCGCCATCGTTTCCTGGCTGCTGTACCAGTATGCCGCAGATATCGCCGTCTGGGAGGCCTTCCGTGGCCAGGTCAACCATGATGGTTTCAATCCCCAGGGGACGAGTGTGCCCCAGAACAACGGCTAAGGTTTGCGGGAAGATATTCTTATCAATCACTACCGGCGCATTGGCATGTTTGCGATTCGCACGGCGCATCATCAGTACTGCTTCAGCTGCCGCAGAGGCTTCATCAAGCAGGGACGCATTCGCAATTTCCATACCGGTCAAATCTGAAACCATGGTCTGGAAGTTCAACAATGCCTCAAGGCGACCCTGCGAGATTTCTGGCTGATAAGGGGTATATGCGGTGTACCAGCCCGGATTTTCGGTGACGTTGCGACGGATGACGGCCGGGGTAATCGTATCGTAAAAGCCCTGCCCGATCATCGAGCGCTTCAAGGTGTTCTTGGAAGCCAACTCGCGCAGCCGAGCCTGTGCTTCGGTCTCAGTCAGTGGGTCAGGAAGTACCAGTGGGTCTTTTTGTGCGATGTTCGCCGGCATAGCTGCCGTGGTTAAGGCATCTAGGCTGTCGTAGCCCAGTGCTTCCAACATCTCATCGACGCCAGACTGACGGGGGCCTAAATGTCGATGGGCGAAGTTGGACAGATCGTAAACGGTCATGGGATCTCCTTGGGTGTGTGGATAGTTCTATCCGCTGTACCCCTCCCCATCTGTTACTGACCTGAGAGTTTGCCAGTCTCCTGGTTGCCCCGTCGGTGAGTCGAGAATCGACTACTTTCCAGATCTGCCTGTAGCAAGCGGTTGGGATACCTGAGAGATTCCTGGGGAGGATGTTGCACCGTCGGTGCCCACCTGAAGTGGGCTCTCCCGCTTGCTGTCCACGGCCTATATATACTTTATGCTTCGGCTCACAGTATAACCCGAAGCCAATGCTTTGAGAACTTTTCGACTACCCAGACACGATGGTATCGATCACCTTCGTGCTCTCACGAGATCCAGATCCTTTTCGGTCTGGATTTCTTTCAGGATTACCTCTATATCGATCAAGTAGTGGAAGCCGAAAACCGCTCCTGCTAGCTGCACACATTGCGATTTGCTGGGGCCTGCCACGCCGTAATGCAAGTAGGTTTCCAGCATGAATTCTCTAATCTCGCAAGGTAGCCTGCTCTAGGTCGCAGACGAGATTGTCGAGTACGCTCGAAAGAATTGGGAAACGCGAAGACCTCCGCTCGATGATCGAGCGGAGGTCTTGCATGTTTTTCAGAATGCGAAGGGCTTAGTCTTCGTCTTCCTCAACCTTGTCAGCGACCAGAGTTTCGGTGGTCAGCACCATACCAGCGATCGAGGCGGCGTTCCACAGTGCGGAACGAGTCACCTTGACTGGGTCAATGATGCCGGCATCGACCAGGTTGCCGTATTCACCAGTTGCGGCGTTGAAGCCTTCATTTGGCTGCAAATCGGCAACACGGGAGACAACAACTGAGCCGTCTTGGCCCGCATTGAGTGCAATCCAGCGAGCTGGCTGAACGATAGCGCGACGCACTACATTCACACCGGCTGCCTGGTCCGAAGGTAGATCCTTGAGAGATTCTGCTTCGTCCAGGGCGTCTGCAGCGTTGATCAGTGCGGTACCACCACCGGCAACAATGCCTTCTTCAAGGGCGGCACGAGTAGAGGCAACAGCATCTTCGATGCGGCCTTTACGCTCTTTGAGCTCAACCTCAGTTGCGGCACCAACTTTGATGACGGAGACGCCACCGGCCAGTTTGGCCAGACGTTCCTGAAGTTTCTCGCGGTCCCAGTCGGAATCGGTTGCTTCGATTTCGGATTTGATCTGAGCTACACGATCCGCAACATCCTGAGCATCGCCAGCACCATCAACGATGGTTGTAGCGTCCTTGGTCACGGTGACACGACGTGCAGTACCCAGAACTTCCAGACCAACTTGATCAAGTTTCATGCCCAGGTCTTCGGAAACAACCTGCGCACCGGTCAGGGTAGCAATATCCTGCAGCATGGCCTTCCGGCGATCGCCAAAGCCTGGGGCTTTGACTGCAACTGCGTTCAGGGTGCCGCGCAGCTTATTGACAACCAAAGTCGACAGGGCTTCACCATCAACGTCTTCAGCGACGATGAATAGTGGTTTCTTTTCCTGCAGGACTTTTTCCAGCAGCGGCAAGAATTCTTGAACGTTGGAGATCTTTGACTGAGTCAGCAGAATGTATGGATCTTCCAAGACGGCTTCCTGACGCTCTGCGTCGGTCACCATGTATGGCGACAGGTAACCCTTGTCGAATTCCATACCTTCAGTAATTTCCAGCTCGGTGTCAGTGGTCGAGGACTCTTCAACGGTGATCACACCGTTAACACCGACGGTGTCGAATGCCTTGGCCAGCAGGGCGCCGATCTCGTCTTCGCCTGAAGAGATGGCAGCAACATGGGAGACCATGTCACCGGAGACTTCCACAGCGTTTTCCAGCAGACGCTCCTGCAGGACTTCTACTGCGGCTTCGACGCCTTTCTTGACCTCGCCTGGTGCTGCGCCAGCAGCAACGAGACGCAGACCTTCGTTCACAAGGGCCTGGGCCAGAACGGTTGCGGTCGTGGTACCGTCACCAGCGATGTCTTGAGTTTTGGTGGCAACTTCTTTTGCCAGTTGGGCGCCCATATCTTCAAATGGGTCTTCCAGTTCGACGTCGCGAGCAATGGTCACGCCGTCGTTTGTGATGGTTGGTGCACCCCATGCCTTATCGAGGACAACGTTGCGGCCCTTTGGACCAAGGGTGACTTTGACAGTGTCAGCCAGCTTGTCCACACCGGCCTGCAGTGCGCGACGAGCATCGTCGTTGAATAGCAGTTGTTTAGCCAACTGTGCTCCTTAGTGGTTCGTTTCGAAAAATGCTTACGGAAGAGCCAGAATTATTTTTCGATGACGGCCAGCACGTCACGTGCAGACAGGACAAGGTATTCCTGGCCACCGTATTTGACTTCCGTGCCACCGTACTTGGAGAACAGTACGACGTCGCCTTCAGCTACATCAACGGTAATGCGTTCGCCGTTGTCTGCAACACGGCCTGGGCCTACAGCAACAACTTTTCCTTCTTGTGGCTTTTCCTGAGCGGTGTCTGGAATTACCAGGCCGGAAGCAGTGGTCTGCTCGGCGGCCAGTGGTTCAACTACGATACGGTCCTCTAGAGGCTTGATGGAGACAGCCATGAATCTCTCCTACTAAGTAAAAGGTATTTATTGTTCATTGTGCCGGGCAAGCCAACCGTCGTCGCGGGTGCCGGATGGCTGGAACCTAAAGGCTTAGCACTCGCATGCCGCGGGTGCCAATTTCCAACTGTATTACCCGATTAGCACTTGGTCAAATAGAGTGCTAATTTTTCATCATTGATCATTACATAGACTATTTATATAATCTACTTATGCATTCCTCCCGAAGCGCCTCTGACGACCCCGACCACGTGGATTACTCCACGGATCGTCCTCTCGCAAATCAGCTGGTTTCAGCAGCATCACGGTTTGCACGCGTTGTCACGCAAGTGTCAGATATTCCCATCTCGGCTGTCTCAATGCGAGCGCTCGGCTACATTCAGCGCCAGGGACCACAGCGCATCTCGCAGATGGCCGCCTATGAATCAATCTCACAGCCAGCCATGACGTCGGCCATTAATCGCCTCGAAGCCGACGGACTCATCGAACGTCAACCGGATCCCGCAGATGCGCGGGCTCAACTAATCGAACTGACCCATCGTGGTGCCGATTTACTCGAAGCATATCGAGGCCAAGTTGCCGAGGTTTTACAACCCAAGTTGCAAGACTTGCCCGCAACTGACTACGCCACCATTACAAGAGTTGTTGAACTGCTCGAAAGACTCACCGATGAGCTCATAGGCAACACCTGATCCGAAAGTAGATGATTTGTTATGTCTCGCAATGAGGCTACTGGTCACGTGTTAAAACAGCCGGCAAGTGTTTGGGCGATTACGTTTGCCACCGCCGTATCCTTTGTTGGGATTGGCCTTGTTTCCCCGATTCTGCCTACTATCGCAAATGCGCTCGATGCGACCGCATTCGAATCCATGTTGCTGTTCACGTCGTATCTCTTTGTCACGGCTTGCACCATGTTCTTTGCCGGAGTGATTTCCGCACGGATAGGCATTCGTACGACGCTAGTCACCGGCCTATTGATCATTGTGGTATTTGCTAGCATGGCTGGGCTTTCGGATACCATCGGGCAAGTCATCGGACTGCGCGCAGGCTGGGGATTTGGGAACGCCCTATTTGTCACCATGGCTCTGGCCGGCATCGTAGGGGCTTCTACCGGCGGGTCTGCTTCCGCCATTATTTTGTATGAGGCCGCAGTTGGATTCGGCATGGCACTAGGGCCTTTAGTGGGCGGCACCTTGGGAACGATTTCTTGGCGGGCACCCTTTCTTGGGACAGCGGTTCTCATGACGATTGCTGCGACGACCGTCTTGGTCTTCGTGAAGCCACTGCCCAGAACTGCAGCAGCTCCGCTCACCGCTGGATTTCGGGCACTTGCACGCAAGCCGTTATTACTCTGGTCCATCGCGTCTTTCATGGGCAACTTCACGATCGTGTGTCTATTAGCTTACGCACCGCACGCTGTGGCGACGGCGGCGCAAGCCGCAAACGTGGAGCATACTTCCTTGATGCTGGGCTCAGTCTTTTTCGGTTGGGGAACTGCCCTTGCCATCTTCTCGCTCACTGTGCCTGCTCCCCTCTTAAGACTTCTCGGCCTCGTCCCGGCAATCGTCTTAACTCTCGTGTCAATATGTCTGGGTTTCCTGCTCCTGGCAGTTAACACTGAGAACCTAGTTGTCACGATCGTCGGCATTATTGTGTTGGGTGGAGTCCAAGGTGTAGCCAACACCTTATTGGCCGAGGCTGCTCTGAATGCCACTGACTTACCGCGACATATTTCATCCTCGGCGTTCTCGGCATTCCGCTTCTTCGGGGGCGCTATCTTTCCCTTGGTTTCAGCCCCGTGTATTGCACTATGGGGTGCATCCGGGCCGTTTTGGGCAAGCCTGCTGGCCCCCGGCCTTGCTATGATCGCATTAGTCATCGGCCAACGTGTCCTCCCCTCAGTACAACGACAACCAGGCCGTTTACTTCGTGGCGTGAGGCGGGCGCGACAGACCCTCACCCGCCCACCGAGCCCCTAGGAACCGGGTACGCTGGAGGTTGTGTCTGATTCAACTGCTTCTGAACTTGCCGGTGCCCTTACTCCGGAGGGGTATAAACTGCTCAACGAGCTGTGGCGTAGCGGAGAATACGCCAGCGCCGATACCCTCGTCCTGGCGGAGCGTCTCAGAGCCGATGGGTATTCTCCTAACGTCGTGAGTTCAGTGCTGACGCAATTGAAACTCAGAACCCAGGCGGCCGCCAAATTTGGACCATTCGTTGAACAGATGCTTTTCACTGACGCCGGTTTACAGCAAGCAACCTCCTTACAAGTCGCCGCTCATCATGCACGACGTTTCGCCCACGCAGGAGTAGATGAAGTCATCGACTTAGGCGCTGGCCTGGGTGCGGATGCGTTAGCAATCGCTGGACTCGATATTCCCGTCACCGCAGTCGAGATCGATGAAACCACGGCCGCTGCCACCACCATTAACCTCATGGCGTTTCCCCATGCCAAGGTTGAAGTCGCCGACGCGATGCGCTGGGTGCACGACCATCCTGTGCCAGAAGGTACCGCACGCGGTTATTGGCTGGATCCTGCTCGACGCAAGACCATGTCTTCCGGTACAGTCCGCATTTTCGACCCGGAAGCCTTCTCCCCACCTCTGTCCTTTGTTGAAGAGTTGGCAACCGCGGGCTACCCGTTGGGAGTGAAGCTCGGGCCCGCCTTGGCCCACGAGGTCATTCCAGCCACAGCGGAGGCCCAGTGGGTGTCGTTACATGGCAGCGTCGTAGAAGCGGTGTTGTGGTTTAACATGGCCCAACGGATTGATGTTCGGCGCGCTGCGTTAGTCATCGATGCAATGGGTGCCTCTGAACTCACGTCGTCAACCGATTTCGGGACTTCACCTTCGGTACCCGTCACAGGGATTGAAGGTGCCACCGGTTATTTATATGAACCCAATGGCGCAGTGATCCGTGCCGGACTGGTGACTAACCTGATGGTGGAACACTTCATGGACGACGACCCCACGGATCGCACAGCGGGACGCCAGCTTGATGAGCACATTGCGTATTTCTGCTCCGACGTCTACCAGGAGTCGTCCTTTGCCACCGGCTATCGGATCATCGAAGTGCTGCCGTATAAGATCAAAGCCCTACGTCGCTACCTCAAAGAACATAATGTCACACGCCTCGATATTAAAAAACGTGGCGTCGACGTCTCCCCCGAGGAATTACGTCGCACCCTCATGCAAGGATTAGCAACGAAAAAGCCCGCTTCCGGTAAGCATCTCACCATCGTGTTGACCAGGGTCGCAGATCAACGCTTTGCGATAGTCGTCGAGCCCATTTAGCGGCCCTGGCTCATGTGGATGAATACCTCGGGCGCAGATAGATGCACACTACAGAATTATATGGTGCACACCATATAGAGTTGGTCTAGCATGGAATCATCGAATGCGTCCTAGTATTGGAGGCCAGCCGTGATGACCACCCCGCTCTCGAGCGAGCACCACCATAATGGAGTTGTTGTTGGTTTCGATGGCTCGCCCCACGCCATCGATGCCCTGTTCTGGGCCGCGCAGGCAGCAGCCTTACGCAACACGAGATTGACGGTCGCCTCGGCCTTCATCTTCCCGTATAGCGATTACATTCGCAGCATGTCTGGTTCAACGATTGATGATCCTGCGCGCCGTCTTGCCGAGGAGAAATTAGCTGAAGCCCGGTCATTACTCGAAGAACAACATCACATCGGCGAAGTTGACTACCGTGCCCTAATTGGCGACGCCACTGACTGGCTGGTCAGGCTGTCTGAACAGGCCGAACTGGTGGTCGTTGGACGGCGTGGTCTGGGAAAATTCTGGGGCCGGGTGCTGGGATCGGTTGCTTCGGCTCTACCAGCACATGCCCGGTGCCCCACCGTGGTAGTTCATTCGCTGGATTCAAATCATGATGACGCCGAGCAACAGATCGCCACGACGCCCGACGCACGTCCGGTGTGCGTAGGGGTGGATGGTTCACACCACGCCCGGCACGCGGCGGTGGTTGCCGCACGCGAGGCAAAACGACTCGGCGTATCGCTGGAGCTTGTGCAAGCGCAACCGCATTTTACCGGGACCTCCACGGTTTGGTACTTGGCAGCAAATGAGAAAATGGAACAACAGATCCACGAAGACATAGCCCAGTCGCTGCAGACCGAAATGCAGCATCTTCAACATCAGGTTCCTGGAGTTGAAATCTCGCCGGTGGTACAGCGTCAGGTGCCAGCTGAGGCGATGATAGATTGCACCAAGCGCGCCCAGCTCACGGTGCTAGGAACCCGTGGGCACGGTGGTTTCGCGAGTCTCTTATTAGGCTCGGTCTCACGCACGACTCTGGCGCATGCCCAAGGAACCGTGATGATCGTTCCCGCGGTCAACACCTAAGCTAGAAATAGACGGCCAGTGGGCCGTCGACGTCGTCGATGATGCGTACTGACGTGCCGAAGATTTCGGACAGGACCGACGATTTCATGGTGTCAGCACACGTATCAAAGTGGGTGACTTGGCCGTCGTTCATGGCCAGGATGTTATCCGAATACCGGGATGCGAAGTTGATATCGTGCATCACTACGATCACGGTTCGACCTAAATCATCTGCGGCAGCTCGCAATTGGCGCATCATCTGAACTGAGTGACTCATGTCGAGGTTGTTGAGCGGCTCATCCAAGAAAACGTATTCGGTGTCCTGAGCCAACACCATGGCGACATAGGCGCGCTGTCGCTGACCGCCGGAGAGTTCATCTAGATATCGGTCTTGCAACGCCGACAGGTTCAAAAAGTCTAAGGCTTCATTGATGTGGCGTTCGTCTTCGGGTGTGAGACGACCGCGCGAGTGAGGGTATCGTCCAAAACCGATTAATTGTCGCACCGTCAGACGAGTCACGAAGTGGTTTTCCTGACGCAAAATGGCCAACTTCTTGGCGACCTCATTGGATTTTGCCTTAGCGACATCAAGGCCCCCGACGGTAATGCGTCCCGAGTCGGGGGTCATCAGGCGGCCCATCATGGTTAAAACCGTTGATTTTCCAGCACCATTAGGTCCGACCAGTGATGTAATACCACCGGAAGGAATTTGAATGTTAATTGGTCCGATGGTGGTTTCGCCAGCATAAGATTTCGTGACGTTTTCGAGGGTAATCACAGCCGCCCCTTCCGCATGATGACAATAAGAAATACTAGTCCACCAATCAGCTCGACGATGATGGTAACCGACCCCTGGGCGTAAAAAATATGCCGCAAGACAAAATAGGCACCGGTCAGCAACACATAGCCCAGCAGGAACGCCAAGGGAAACACTGCCCGGTGACTATAGGTGTCAGCGATCGAGTAGGCCATGGTGGCGATCAGGAAGCCCAGGAAGGTCATGGGCCCTACTAGTGAGGTCGTCATCGCCATCAAAATGGAGACCGCGATGAGAATTTTGATCAGTTCGGTGCGGTGAGTGACGCCCAAGTTGGTCGCGACATCCGATCCGAGCGAGACCGTGTCCAACCGTCGCGAGCTCAGCCAAAGCCAGCATCCGACGATCAATACGATGGGCACCGCATAGGGCAGGTATTCGGTGCTGGCATTCGATATATTTCCCATGAGCCGCGCGGTGAGAATATCAAATTCGTTGGGATCGAGCATCCGCTGCATGAACGTTGTCAAAGAGGCCAATCCGGCTCCCATGACGACGCCGACAAGCAGCATGGTGTGTACGTTGGTGAATTTGGATCCCAACAGCCAGGTGTAAAGCATCGTGGCAAACGCAACCATGACGGCGACTTGGAAAAAATAGGAGACCACACCTCGGGTCAGGGTCGCGCCCAAAGCACCAAAGAAGAAGACCGCGGCGGTATTAATCAGTCCATAGAGCGCTTCGAAGCCAAGAATTGAGGGGGTCACGATTCGGTTGGCCGTAACGGTGTGAAAGGCGACCGTAGCAAAAGAGTGTGCTAGCGCAACCACCGCAATCACAATGATCGAGACCACACGGGACTCTGCAATTTTCCAAAACCCGTCAGTGCCAAAAGGCATGGGATTGTTGTAAACAATCGTGGCAATTGTCAGCCCGACGGCGGCAACGATGAGACCGATGAGCGAGTATAACCAGCGACGGCGATGTTTGACATCAACGAAATTCGACGTCGTTCGAGCCGGGACGGCAGTTGTGTTAACCACGGCGTCCCCTCCTGACGATGAGGTAAACGAATACGGTCGCACCGAGCACTCCCAAGATCATCGACACTGGGATTTCGAACGGCATGATGATTGTGCGACCGATGATATCGGTCAGGGTAATTACCACGATGCCGACCATGACCACCCAAGGGAGGTTGGTTCGCAAGTTATCCCCTCGAAACATTGAAACGATATTCGGCACCACGAGCCCGAGAAATGGGAGGGACCCAACGACAACCGAAACCACACCGGTGGTGATGGCAATGATCGAGATGCCCACGATCATGACCGTGCGATAGTTCAAACCAACCGAGGTGGCAATTTCTTCACCCAGCCCGGCCACTGTGAAGCGATCGGCAATGATATACACGACCACCGTAGTGAGCGCCACGATCCATAACAGCTCATACCGGCCTCTCGTCACACCGGTAAAGGATCCCGCAAACCAGATGCCCAGACTTTGTAGCATGTCGGTTTGCAGTGCAACGAAGGTGGAAACAGCCCCAACCACTGCCCCAAGCATCAGGCCCACGATGGGAACAACGAGGGAAGATTTCAGGGCCACGCGCTGAAGAAATGCGAAAAAGATCAGTGTGCCAACTAGAGCAAACAAAATGGCAATCACCATTCGCAACATCAGTGATGGTTGTGGAATGAATACATAGGTCAAGATCAGTCCAAGACCGGCCCATTCGATCGTTCCGGTGGTGGATGGTTCCACAAATCTGTTTTGGGTCATCAGTTGCATGATGAGACCTACGACCGCCATCGATGCCCCTGACAAGATCAGGGCAAGGGTTCGGGGGACGCGAGTAATAAAGAACATCTCGCGCCCCCCTTCGGAGCTCAAATCATAAACTCCGATAAAAAGGGATGCTGTCACCAGGCTGAGTGTGACCATCAGCCCAATCAGCAACGGCCAGGTGCGTGACCAGACTCCGGGTTTCTTCGATGCTTGGATCGCTGTCGCGAGCGCACCGGGGTGAGTTGGGGAAAGTTTTGTCACGCAAAGCCTTTATATTATTCCGACCACTTATCAGCCAGCTCGTTGAGAACGATCGTGTAGTTCTGGATGTCCTCGGCAACGTAAAAGTCGGCTGGCATGTAGTAAATATTATCGTTCTTTACTGCAGGAACATCTTGCAGTGCTTCCGATTCTTCGATGAGCTCTTTCGCCCCGGCTGAGGTGCCGTCACCAACGGCCGCATCGCGGTCCATGACGATCAGAAAATCTGGATTGGCGGAAGCGATCGCTTCTACGGAGATGTCATCACCTTGGTGATCGGTGGAGCCTTCGTCTTCAAGGGCAGGTGTCAGGCCAAGGATGTCGTACAGAGGCCCGATTGCACGGCCTGTGGTCGGTGCTGCATAGTTAATGTCACCACCGGAAGTGACGAGACCAGCCACGGTGATATCAGAGTCATAGGCTTCTTTGGCGCGATCGAGTGCTTCATCAAAGTCAGCGATGAGCCTTTCTGCATCTTCCTGGTGACCGAAAACTTCACCGAGCAGGGTAATCTGCTCACGGAATTCCTGGTCAATAGCGCCGGATTCGGTGTCAATATCAGTGTTGACCACGGGAACACCCTCGTCGATAGCGTCGGCGATGGCCTCACCGTGCTGACTGAAGCGCTGACCGTTAATCACCAGATCTGGCTGTGCAGCAGTAACCATTTCCATGTTGGGTTCACGGTGGTTGCCGATGTTCATGATGTCTTCGTTGTCTGTATATTTTTTGAGAACATCCATATCAGCAGACATAAGCTCTACTGGAGCAGCGGATAAGTCCACATCCCACTCTGCCAGGGTGCGGAATACACGGTTATCGGTTGCCACCACAGACTGTGGTTCGGTTGGGACGCTGTGGGTAGTACCGGCCAAATCGGTTACTTCGATGGTGGCTGTATCGCTACCGTTGCCTTCGGCCTCTGCCGCATTATCTGCTTCAGAAGTTCCACAAGCACTTAATCCCAATGCGCCAATCGCCAGTAGCGCGGCGACACGATTGCGTGTCAGTCCAAATTTTTTCACGTTCAGTCTCCAAATGACAGAGTAAGATAACAGATTAGCATTCTTACGAACTTAGGTACGCCTAAGCTAACAATGCTTCAGTGTAGTGAGCCTTTCTGAATTAGCGCAAGGTGGAATGACGTTATCCGCGTCACACATGGTTGTCACGCTCGACTATCGAACGCAGCGATGGATTTAACCAAGGATAATCAACCTGATTCAACTTATTTCTGGGGAACCAATGTAAAATTTGCTGGTGAAAACCCTTATGCGGTCATTCGACATAAAGAGGTCATGTTCAATCTCGTCGGCCCGACCCAGTTGTTATTCACATTCGTACCCGGACGACTGCGAGGTTTATTACGTCTGAACTCGCAACGAATACACCGAATCCTCACTATCAGAGAGTTATCAGCAAATCTGGGGCAGACTCACGATCTCGCGCGGTGCTGCTTCGATCATGTGGCCGGTACGATAAGGGGGAAGATACAGTAGAGAGGCTTCAAGGTGCGCTTGGAATTTGCAAAGTCTGCTCAATCAACGGTCGGCATCGAATGGGAACTTGGGCTCGTTGATAATGCCACCGGTCAATTACGTAATGTCAGTCACGACATTCTGGCGAAACTTCAGGTGCCCTCTGACGAACCATTCCAAATCGTTGGCGAATTTATGCAAAACACGCTAGAACTCGTCACTGGTGTGTGTCAGACAGTAGACGAGGGGCTCGATCAGCTCGCAAGTGCCGGCCGCTATATCCTGGATCTTATTACTCCAGAGAATCTGACATTATTCTCCCAGGGCACCCATCCTTTCGCAAAAGCATTTGAGGAGCGAGTATCGCCTGGTTCCCGGTATCAGAAGCTACTGGATCTGACCCAATATTGGGGCCAACAGATGCTCATCTATGGCGTACACGCCCACATCGGTTTAGATCACGTCAACAAAGCCATGCCAGCGTTGAACTACCTCATTCGGTACTACCCGCATATGCTCGCTCTGAGTGCATCGAGCCCGTATTGGGCTGGTTATGACACCGGCTACGCATCACAGCGCACACTATTATTTCAGCAACTCCCAACCACTGGATTACCTTTTCAGTTTCATGAGTGGTCTGAATATGAGCATGTCGTCGGCGATCTACTCAAAGTCGGCGTCGTCGAAGATGTCACCGAAGTCCGGTGGGATGTACGCCCGGTCCCACGATTTGGCACCGTGGAACAGCGTGTCTGTGATGGGGTTTCTACCTTGGAACACGTCGGAGCCATTACTGCATTGACACAGTGCCTCGTCCACGAAGCCGTGGGTGGCGATGCCAACGCAGTGGCCGATGTTGAGATCTTGCCCCCGTGGTTTGTTCAAGAAAATAAGTGGCGAGCAGCCCGATATGGGCTCGATGCGATTGTCATTATCGATTCAAATGGCACCGAAATGCTTGTGACCGAACACCTTGAGCAAGCCTTGGACCGGTTAGAACCCATCGCGAAGACTCTGGGATGTAGCGAACAGTTGCGCTGGGTTGAGACCATGATGGCTTCAGGCACTTCTTCCGCCCGTCAACGTGCCCAAACGAATTCGTCGTTCGGTCAGAAGGTAGCTCAAGAACGACTCTCCGGGCTGGTGCTGGATTCTGCTGCGGAAACGGCAGAATCTATTCGTTCCTGGTAGGGGTTAGGCTTCCGACTTGACGACGAATGTTGAGCGTTTCCCGAAGTAGAAGAACCCACTAAGCAATGACAGCACGAGCAGTATTGCCATCACGATCAGGAGCGGATAAGGCCCCAACTGTGCAATGAAGGGAATCGCTGCGGCAGTGACCAGTCCCCCGCCGAAGAAGGGTTCAAACACTAACTGCTTATACCCAAATGCTTCATAGGCGGGGCTTTCTTGACGCGGGTCAGCCATCCGAAGTAGCAACAGTCCTGTGGCGGTTACACCCATCGATTGACCGAAGTCGGCGATGCCACGTTCGAACCAGAAACTTTGGATAAATCGTGGCGCCAGGAAGAATAATACGAAGACATTCCAGAAGATTCCAGCAGCTGCCAGGATAGTAAAGGGTGCCAGGTTGTCGGCGATGGCATCAATGGAAAGGGTTGCCATTGCCGCAATGATCAAGGTGTCGAGGGCAAGTCCTTGGATGCGTTCCATCGTGCCACGGTCGATGAGCCTAGCCAGTCCTGTTTTGTCGGCGAGCAACTGCACGAGCACTCCGCCGAGCATGGCCAAGGGGAATAACGGCACATACGAGAAGATTTCGATCGTCTCAACCCACAGCCACTGCTCTACGGCTTGCAAGCCAGACAACATGAGCTGCCCGATCAAAATTGCCAGGGCGATAATGCCGATGTGCAGGGTGAGGGTATCAAGCGAGTCTGCCCGAGTGGTCTGAGCCCCACTGGATGGTTGCTTCCGATCATAGAGACCGCGAGCGATTTCGGGATCCTTTTTGGCACGAACATCCAAGGTTTCCGAGTGGCCCCTCCGTGCCGCCCAGTTAACTGCGATGACCCCGATAATGACACCGGACAAGATACCGACGGTGGCCATGGCCAGAGCCAGGTCACCACCGTCTTCAAAACCCATTTCTGTCATGACCGGGGCCATGCCGGCAGCGGTTCCGTGGCCGCCTTCGAAGCCAATTTCTATAAGTGCCCCAAACATCGGAGTCACGTTAAACACGGGCACAAGAATCAGGACGGCCAATAAAATCCCGATAACATACTGCCCCGCCGCAAAGGTTACTCCCAATGAAAGCTGCGGGCCCAACAGTGTCACGGCTCGCTTCGGGGAGGGTATGGGTGTTCCGAGAAATAACGCGGCGAACACAACACTGATGAGCAGGCCTGGCAATTCGGACCACACGACCAGCACATCGGCACCAAAAATCCCGCCGTCTACGAGTGGATCCCAGCCCAGCCACCCGGCGATGCGTCCCAAAATTTGTGGCCCGGCGATTAACGCGATGAAACCTGCGATGAGCGAGACCGGGAGAAAGAGATTTTGTGCGGTGCGACTACGGACTCGCACCAAAATACCGATTAGTGCCAGAACCCCTAGTAGAAGAATAGCGAGCGCAACAGTAGACGGAGACATAGACGCAACTTTCCTGGTCGTGTGATAGCCACACTGCTGGTCAGTACGCTACGAGATCTACCAGTTCAATACGCGTTGCGACAATACTTGAAGCCCCTATCAATGTGCGAGCTTGGCATGTTTACACGCTGACGAGGTCGACCGGCTGGGTGGGATCTGCTGAGAAATTCAACTCGGAGGGTGCCACGCCGTCGGTCACAAGCTGAGCTCCCAGTGCTGCGACCATAGCACCATTGTCCGTGCATAAGTTGATGGGGGGAATGGTCAGGCCGATGCCCGCTGCTTGGGTGCGTTCTTGGAGGAGTTGACGGAGTCGCGAGTTCGCGGCCACTCCCCCACCCAGCAATATGTGGTCGATGCCGTGCTCGGTCGCTGCCAGCACTGCTTTATGAGTGATGACATCGGCGACTGCTTCCTGGAAAGATGCTGCGATATCATGTGCAGGGACTTCTAGGTCTCGAATTTCGAACTGTTCCACGGCGCGCGAGACAGCGGTCTTGAGACCAGAAAAAGACCAGTTGTACCGGTCTTTTCCAGGAGTCTGTTGACTACCCATAAATTTTGGTGCACTGAGTCCACGCGGGAAAGTGAAGGCTTTGGGATTGCCTTGACGTGCCATCTGATCGATCACCGGTCCCCCTGGATAGCCTGCACCGATGAGACGTGCGACTTTATCGTATGCTTCGCCTGCGGCGTCATCAATGGTGGAGCCGAGCAGCTCGACATCTGAGGTCAGCGAGTTGATCTTGAGGATTTCGGTGTGCCCGCCTGAAACGAGCAGTGCGCCCAATTGTGACACGTTGACCAGGCCAGCTCCGACGTCGTCGAGGTATCCGACGCCGATGTGGGCGATGAGGTGGTTGATACCGTAGAGCGGTTTACCGGTGGCTACTGCAAGCGCTTTGGCTCCAGCGACTCCGACCATGAGGGCTCCGGCGAGTCCAGGCCCGGCGGTCACCGCGATCGCATCAACGTCGTCGAGGGTGATGTTTGCTTCGGTCAGAGCGGCATCCAGGACAGGGAGGAATTCAGTGACGTGGGCGCGGGCAGCGATTTCGGGAATCACTCCACCGAAAGCGACGTGTTCATCCATGGATGAGGCAACCTGGTGAGCTAGTAGTTTGGTACCGGCCACAATGCCGATGCCGGTTTCGTCACACGAAGTTTCGATCCCTACAACGATCGGGGATGACATGTTACTCCTTGGTCTTAGGATGCTTCAGGGTGGTGTAAGTGTTTGCGCATGACCCATGCGTCTATGCCGCCAGGATAGTACTTGGGTCGGGTATGAATATGGGTAAATCCGTTGTCGGCATAAAGCTGTTGGGCGTGGACATTGTCGGCGCGAACCTCTAACAGCATGTCCTGGGCCCCCAGATCGTAAGCGGTGCGGATACACCAGATGAGCAACGCAGCCCCAAGCCTCTTGCCGGTGTGGTCCGGGTGAATCCCGATCGTGGTGATATCGGCAAACGGTGGGCCGTAAACGACCCCGGCGAATCCGACGACGTCGTCTCGATGGGTGATGACCTGATAGTAGCTGTGCGGATAGGTGCCCTGTGAGGCAAGGTATTCGGCTTCAAAAAGTTGATACGACCAAGCGTCTGGACCGAAGATCACGACGTCCAAGGCGGTGATGGGCTTGAGATCAGCGGCGTTCCAGGGGCGTTGCTCGTAACCGGGCGGCAGGCTGATGGGATCCGGTGGGTTCATTTCCGCAAATGTTTCGGAATTTTTGCGTCGTGGCCACGCAGATACTGGGGCTCGACTGGGAGTAATCCGCGTCCCCGACGTCGCGCCACTGCGCCAAACATCGCGATATCGGTGGCATCGGGGACCGCTTCAGTAAATCCTGACATGCCATAGAGCGCTTCCGGATAGAGCCCGGCGCCGGCGCCGTAGACCGGAAGCTTCGTCACCTCGGCTGGGTCGTTGACGAACGGGCCGTGGAGTCGTTGCGGCTGGCCACCTATATTGTCATAGTGGGCCCAGTAAACCTCTTTGCGTCGGGCATCGGTAGCGACGATGAATTCTTCGACCCCACTGCGAAAGGCCTCGGGGGCCACCCGATGTGCCAGGCCGTCGAGGCTAAGCACCCCATAGGCGGGGACATGCCAGATGTGGGCGAGGGTCTGGGCGGTGATGATGCCGGCACGCAGCCCGGTAAACGGTCCCGGACCAACGCCGACAAAGAGGCCGTCGAGTTCCTCGGGTGCGGTCGGATCGATCATGGCCTCGGTGAGCACCTCAGTGATAAACCCGGCCAGGACCTCCGAGTGGTTGCGTTGGGAATCGGTGGCACGATGAGCGATCACCTCATCATTGCGGTAAATAGCAGCCGAGGCGGCGGCTGAGGTGTCGAGGGCGAGATATGTTTGGCTCATGCGAAGTGGATTCCTTCCCAGCGGTCGCCATAACCGGTCATGATCGCGGTGCGGGGCTCTTCGACGTCGTCATCGGAAAAGTCAGTTGTGAGCTCGTGGGTGGTTGCTCCGCGTCGAATAAGCTCAATATCTAGGTAGGCGTCCGCGAGCGCTTCGGCACTGCCCCGGCCCCATTCGACGACGACGACCGAGTCTTGAAGCCAGGATTCAATATCGAGACTGGCCAGCTCGTCGGCTCCGCTGAGTCGATAAGCATCGACGTGGACCAAATTCAGTCCCCCATCCGGATGGGTGTGGTGGCGGGCTAACACGAAGGTCGGTGAAGTAATCGGGGTGGTGATGCCCAGGGCACGGGCGAGTCCCTGCGTAAAAGTGGTTTTGCCTGCACCTAGTTGGCCAGTGAGGATGATGACGTCGCCGGCGCGCAACTGGCCGGCAACATCACGTGCCAGGCGCTGGGTCGCGTCGAGGTCTGCCAAATCAATCGTGGAGGTCATTATTACACCCACTGCTTATGGATTCGAGGCACTCGACTGCCGATACGGGTGACCAATTCATAGTTGATCGTACCGGCGGCAACGGCCCAGTCGTCCGAGGAGATGCCGGATTTCTCACCGAAGAGTTCGACTTCCGCCCCGACAGGAGCGGTCGTTTCATCGTCGGGATCCGTGTGCAGATCGACGACGAATTGGTCCATCGCGATACGCCCGGCGACCCGGTAGAACTTGCCATCGATCCACACGGGAGCTGCCTCGGCGGTCCGGGGAACGCCGTCAGCATATCCCGCTGGAATGAGCGCCAGCCGGGTTGGGAGCTCACATCGATAGGCGTAACCATAGGACACGCCGGTCCCTGCTTCGACGGGCTTGTTATTGGCCACCGTGGTGCCAAAACTCATGACGGGGCGAAGGCCAAGGTCAGCGGCGCTACGATCTTCAAACGGGCTCAGCCCATAGATCGCAACTCCCGCACGAACCATATCCAGGTGGGTATCCGGGCGCGAAAGTAAGGCCGGGGAATTAGCGACATGGCGGACATCCACCGTCAAGCCGTGTTTGCGTGCAATCTCCACGGCCAGGTGGTAGCGACGCAGTTGCTCATCGACGTCGGCGTCGCCGGTGGCCTCATCAGCATTGGCGAAGTGCGTGAAAACTCCCACAACTCGCAGGGTACCGGCCTGTTGCAGCTCGGCAGCACGTTTACACAATTCATCCCAAATCCCCGGAACCGCGCCATTTCGTGACAGCCCGGTATCGATCTTCAGGTGTACACGTGCTGGGAGGTCTGCGGCCCGAGCGGCCTCGGCCACGGCTTCCAGCTCGGGACCAGAGACTCCCAGGTCAATATTGTGTTCGATCGCGGCACGAAATGGGGTTTTGACGGTGTGCAACCAGGCCAATAATGGCGCGGTAATGCTGGCTTCACGCAGTTTGAGCGCCTCCGTCACGTGGGCAGTGCCTAGCCAGGTCGCCCCGGCAGCTACCGCGGTCTGGGCTACCTCGACCGCACCGTGACCGTAACCGTCAGCCTTGACCACGGCCATCACTTGGGCGGGTTTGACCCACTGGGCGATCGTGTGAATGTTATGCGCCAACGCTGAGTGATCGATCGTCACCCAGCGTTCCGGTTCTGCTGTCCAACATGTAGCCATAGTGTCGCTTATTATTCCAGACCTTGCCGTTTTGCTCGAAGAATATAGTCCTCCAGCGTGCTCACCACGACACCACCATCGGCAGCGGCGAGTTCACCGGCCATTGAGTGTAGTCGCACTCCGGTGCTTAAGGTAGTAAAGAGGCGCTGAGTAAAGTCTTGTCCTGCTGGGTTTAAACGTGACAGACCCGCTCCTAGAATACCTGCCAGGGTGTCACCGGTTCCGGCGGTGGCCAGTTCAGCGGTGCGTGCCGGATGTACACTGCGCAGACCGGTGGGCGAAAACACGTAAGTGGTCGCGGATTTCAACACGACCCAGGTACCAAAACGGTGCGCGAACTCTTCGGCTTGCGCCACCACCGAATAGTCGGTTAGATCCGGTGCCAACCGTTTCGTGAGTCGATGCATTTCGCCCACGTGGGGCGTCAGAACCAGTGCAGAAAATGGTTTGTCGAACACCCAGCTTTCTAATACATCCAGTCCGGAGGCATCGACCAGGATGGGAATTTGCAATCGTTGCGCGGCCTGCAGAGCCGAACCGGTGGCTCCTTGTCCGCGAACCGTGGAGCCAAGCCCCGGTCCAACGACAACGGCGGTGGCCTTCTGCGTCACCTGGTCGGTCACGACGATCTGAGGATGAGCGGTCAAGACGTGGTCAGCCACCGTCTTACCCCGCGGTGGTTCGGCTACCAGACTCAGATAGCCCACCCCGGTGGCGGTGGCAGCATTTACCACCAGTGCAGCCGCACCGGGATATTCCGCGGATCCTGCAACCACACTGAGCACACCACGCGAATATTTATGTGCATCCCAAGCAGGTGAACCATAGGTTGCAAACACATCATGGTCCTCGACAACCCACCACGGATCCTCAACCGCCGTTAATTGTTCGTGAATGCCAATATCCACCACCCGGATGGTGCCACTGTGTTGGCGGCCAGCTTCGGCCAGTAAGCCAAGTTTTGGTCCACCAAAGGTCACAGTGACGTCTGCAGCCAGTGCGCCTCCCGGAATATGACCGGTATCGGCCAACACACCCGAGGGTATATCGCAGGCGATAATCGCCGCATGTTCGGGAAGATGCAATTTATTTCGCCTGAGATGTGCCGGCAGATCAAAACTGCCAGTAAAACCTGTCCCAAAGACGCCGTCTAGCACTACCTGAGTCTCGGCGGGCACGTGGTCCAAGAAACGACCTCCTGCCTGGCGGAATGCGCTCAGACCGGACGGGTGAAGTTGCTCAACGCTGGCGTGAATGGGTACGGCAGCGATAGCCACGCCGCGTTTGGCAAGAAAACTCAAGGCCCACAGGGTGTCTCCCCCGTTATTTCCTTTGCCTATTAATCCCACGACGAGCGCACCGTATACCCGGCCTCGGGAAGCTAACAGCTCGAGGGTGTGCTGGGCGAGACCCCACGCAGCGCGGCGCATGAGTATCGGCCCGTCACCGGCCTCCAGTCGCGACCGCTCGGCCGTACGTATCTGGGATCCGGTATAGCAGCGACGCATTACCCCTCGGCAACAACCATCGCGGTTGCCCAACCACCATCGTGCGATAACGAGAGGTGCCAGCGTCGGACACCTTTCGCTTCGGCAATATCGGCGACGCTACCCGTCACCACAACATAGGGCACACCAGAGGGCTCACGACCGATCTGACAGTGTTGCCAGTTCATCCCGGCGGGGGCGGACAGGGCTTTGGCGACGGCTTCTTTCGCAGCAAACCGTGCTGCTAGAGACTGCAGACTTAGCTCACGTTCAGCCGGGGTGAACAGACGCTCACGAAGTTTCGGGGTCCGTTCCAGCTGACGCTCAAAGCGCGCAATGTCAACCATGTCCACACCAATGCCAATGATCATGATGTGTAGTCTACCGTTTCTTCTGAGGTAGTTTGCGATGTTGTGATTCGTAACTTGGGATTCTGTCGGATCTGTCGGAGGGCATCACCGATGAGGATAATCACGGCAACCCACACGAAAATGAAGCCTATCCAGCGACCCGCTGACATGGTCTCCTGAAACACAAAATAACCGAAAAGAAATTGTGCGATGGGTGCAATGTATTGAAACATGCCAATCGTGGACAGTGGCAGCCGCGCTGCAGCTCCAGCGAATAATAACAACGGGACCACCGTGACTAGCCCAATGACCGGCAGCGTCAGGCTCTGCACGGAATTAAAGGTAGTGAAGATTCCAAGTCCTCCTGCACTACCCAATAAGCCCATGGATGCCAACACGAGCCACACGCTAGCCGGCACCGATAACCACAGCGTTTCGACGGTCAATCCCGTCAGGGAATCTACGGAGGGGCCGGTCTTATTTTTTACCAGCCCATAGAACGCAAACGAAAATGCCAGTGTCAAGGAAACCCAGGGCAAGCTACCGTATTCCACGGTCAAAATGACCACCGCTACGAACGAAACAATCACGGCAGCCCATTGCAGCGGACGCAACCGCTCTTTCAGGATGACCACTCCCAGTACGATCGTGACCACCGGGTTGATAAAGTACCCCAGCGAGGCCTCGAGCACGCGATTTGTCGCCACGGCATAAATATACAGCGCCCAGTTCACGGCAATGAGGTGCCCGGCCAGAATTAACAACAGGTGATCGCGTCGAGTGCGTAGAGCTACCGCCAACCGTTTCCAGGCGCCACGGATAAAACTGATCGCTATCAAGGTGACGCCCAGCGCCAGCACGATACGCCAGGCCAACAGGTCCACGGCGTGTGGGGTCATGTAGTAAGCGAAGACAATCGGCAAAATACCCCATAAGAAGTACGCCAGAAACGCTTGAATGTATCCGCTGTTGCGTGCAGGTGTAGTTGACTGCTGCTCGTGGTGCTCCACCGATCTCCTCGTCTCAATACCTGCGAAATACCCTTGCCGGTAGCTAAGCTGGGTATCAATAATTGTCTCCCATCAACTGTGATGGGTCATAATGATGAGGTGAATTTCCACATTCGTGATGCGACTAGCCCTTATTCGGGCATTCCAGACTCACCCGATACTCCGGTGAGTCCGGTAACCGAGCCCATCAATTTCGTGGGTTCGCCACCGGTGGAGCCACAACACTCATATTCGCCATTCATCGAACTTGATCGCGCTACGTGGTCAAGACTAGCTCACGAGTTAGAACAACCCTTCGATCAGTCCGATGTCGAACGGCTGCGTGGTCTAGGCGATCAGTTATCGCTGGCCGAAGTCGCCGAAGTGTATCTCCCACTGTCACGGTTATTGAGTATTTACGTTGAAGCCTCCGCAAAATTACGGGAGGCTTCGAATAAGTTCCTGGGCGAGACCACGCGCCGGACACCTTTTGTTATTGGCGTGGCAGGATCGGTTGCTGTGGGGAAATCTACGATTGCTCGTGTATTGCAAGAAATGCTGCGACGTTGGCCGAATACACCGCGAGTAGAATTAGTGACCACCGACGGCTTCCTCTATCCCAACGCAGAACTGCGTCGACGTGGCCTGATGGAACGCAAGGGGTTTCCGGAGTCGTTTGACCGACGGCGTCTGTTGCGCTTCGTCTCTGATGTCAAAGCTGGCGTGCCAGAAGTTCGAGCCCCAATGTATTCCCACCTCACATACGACATTGTGCCGAACCAGCAGATTGTGGTGCGTCGCCCCGATGTTTTAATCGTGGAAGGACTCAATGTCTTAGCCCCGCCCAGACCACGTTCCGATGGGACCTCGGGATTATCGGTGTCAGACTTTTTCGATTATTCGATCTACGTCGATGCGCCGCACGAGGCCGTTCGGAGCTGGTATGTGAACCGGTTTATGAAATTGCGCTCGGGAGCCTTTTCGGACCCGGAATCATATTTCCATCGGTACGCCAAGCTCACCGATGAAGAGGCCATTAAAACCGCGACTGGCATCTGGGACCGAATCAATGGCCCGAACCTTATTCAGAATGTCTTACCCACTCGTGGCAGAGCTAAACTAGTATTGACCAAGAACGCAGATCACTATGTCAGACGCGTATTAATGAGGAAAATCTAGTTATGCTCCGAAGCACCACTGTGACCGTTACCGCAACAGCGGTCACGCTGGCCTGTCTCGGCGCGAGCTTCTATGCATCACCACCCGTCATAGCCGAGTCGATGGGTCGCCAAGTCCAAGCATTTTCGCCGATTGATCCCCGAACCTACCCTGGAAATTCCGATTATCAATCCGCTGTCGTTGAACCCTCAGCAACCCAGGAGCGCGACCACTCCACGGCGTCAGATACGTTGAACCAACCCGAGCCGGTGGCCTCTCTACCGGCATCCGAACCGCGGCAGGTTGACGAGGTGAAGCTATCGCCGGTAGCAGCAGATACGGTGGCTCCCTCCCGGACATCGGACGCACCCACAACACAACCGACACCGGTCCCCAGAATCGAAGAGCGACTGCCGGTTCCCTCCCCCATTGCGTCTGCCGAAGAATCGGTCGGACGCGAAGAAGCGCTGCCCGAAGACGTTGATTCTCCTGATTCGATAACGGTCATCGTCAATAAACTGCGACCCCTACCGGCGGATTATGAACCCGACGACCTGGTCGAACTGACACCTGAGCTTGGGTCGGGGACACATGAGCTCCGCGAAGAAGCGGCCGAGGCCACCCTGGCGCTGTTTGACGCTGCACAACAAGAGGGGCTCGACCTGACGGTCGTTTCGGCATATCGTTCATATGCATATCAAGTTGAGCTGTATGACACCTACATTCAGCAATACGGCACAACGCTTACCCAGCAGATGTCAGCACGCCCGGGTCACTCGGAACATCAAACTGGTTTAGCCATAGATGTCGATGCGGTCGAGGGTGCACATACTCTGAAACAAAGTTTCGGTGAAACCCCCGCTGGCCAATGGTTGGCTGATCATGCGCACGAATTCGGTTTTGTCATCCGGTACCCGAAAGACGAGCACGATTACACCGGATTTCAATACGAGCCGTGGCACTTGCGCTATTTCGGTGAACAATATGCCCAGCATATTGTCGAGCACTCTGGCGTGGCGGAGCGTGCCTTTGATTTAGATCCTGCACCGGATTACAAAGAATAGTTCCTACGTGAGGCGTATCTCACGTTCTTGTGGTGCCTTGAACCTTTATACTGTCAATTATGCTCAAAGGATTTAAAGATTTCTTAGCCCAAGGCAATGTTATGGACCTTGCGGTGGCAGTGATCATCGGGGCCGCTTTTACTCAGGTCGTCACCGCACTGACCGATTCGGTCTTAATGCCGCTAATTTCCGCACTCGTTGGGTCCCCAAATTTTGATGACTTCGCAAAAGTCACCCTCAATGGCAATGAAATCGCCTTCGGGGTACTGCTGACTGCGATCGTGAATTTCTTATTAGTCGCCGCTGCAGTCTACTTTGCCATTGTGGCCCCGATGAATAAGCTCATTTCGATGCGGAAACGCGAAGTCGAAGCTGAAGAAGAAACCCCTGAAGATATCGCTTTGCTGCGTGAAATTCGGGATGCTCTTACGAATCATCCTCGCATCTAGCGAGCGTGCTTCACAGTCGCTAGCATGCCACTGTGGAGGCGTCAGTTTGTGCCGATGTTAGAAATTTGGTAAACACGGCATCCAGTTATATTGCGGGTTCTCACAATCCGGTATTGCCATGAGTCCCATGGCAATACCGGTTGCTAAGACAGCTGCCAGAGCCAAGATACCGAATACCAGCAGTCGACGCGCGGTTAGATTCTTGGGTGGTTCCGCAGAGGCATCTTGCGGGTCGTGGCCCGCTAAGACATTAGCTTCGCGGTGGAATTCATCGACGTCGCGACGATAGTAGCCGTCGACTCCTGGCGATTCTGGGGCGTTTGGATGGTCGTCGGATGGTTTCACAGTGCTAGGTTTTCTAACACCACATCTGCCAGCAGTTTTGCCTGCGTTTCGGCGGTATCTTTATCGGCCGCTTCGACCATAACGCGAACCACCGGTTCTGTTCCTGAGGGTCGAAGCAGCACACGTCCGGTTTCGCCCAGCTGTCCCTCGGCTTTGGCAACAGCCTCCGCGACGACACCATTATCGCCCACGCTGTCTTTGTCGACATCTTTGACGTTGATTAACACCTGGGGCAGGCGCGTCATGATATTCGATATTTCTGCCAGGGGTTTCTGCGTTTGGTTCATGCGTGCGGCCAAGTGCAGGCCGGTGAGAATACCATCGCCTGTGGTAGCCCACTCTGAGAAAATAATGTGGCCGGACTGTTCCCCACCCAGTGAATAACCTTTCTCGTGCATGGCTTCCAAAACGTAGCGGTCTCCGACCTTTGTCTCAACGACATGAATGCCATGTTCTTGCATGGCAAGTTTCAGGCCGAGGTTGCTCATCACGGTGACAACCAGCGTGTCGTCGTTGAGTTTGCCCTGTTCTTTCAACGCCAGGGCCATGATTGCCATAATCTGGTCACCGTCAACGATTGTGCCACTACTATCGACTGCGAGGAATCGGTCGGCGTCGCCGTCAAGTGCAACTCCGAGGTCGGCCCCGTGTTCTAGGACGGCTGCCTGAAGGTTTTCCATGTGGGTGGATCCATAATTTTGATTGATGTTCCAACCGTCAGGATCCGCGCCAATCAACGCGACTTCTGCACCGGCATCAGCAAAAACCTGTGGAGCCACGGCAGAACCTGCCCCGTGGGCTGCGTCAATAACGATCTTCATGCCGTCTAAGCGGTTTGGCAAGGACTGCAGCAGATGAATCACGTAGCGATCTTCGGCATCGGAGAAACGTCGTACACGCCCGACATCGGCGCCAACGGGACGTAAGGGCGGTTGGCCCAACTGAGCTTCAATGCGTTCCTCTTGTGCATCGGTAAGTTTCTCTCCACCGCGGGCCAGGAACTTAATGCCATTATCCGGTGCTGGGTTGTGAGACGCTGAAATCATGACACCAAACGTGGCATTGATGTCATCGACCAAATAGGCAGCTGCTGGAGTCGGCATAACTCCCGCGTCATACACATCAACCCCCGAGGATGCTAGACCGGCAGACACTGCAGCGGTGATAAATTCCGAAGAAATTCTCGGATCGCGGGCGATGACGGCCTTGGGGCGAGTGCCGTTAGAGGTTTCATGCCCAAGGACAACTGCGGCAGCTTGAGCGAGTTCTATTGCTAGTTCGACGGTAATTTTCTCGTTGGCTACGCCTCGAACACCGTCTGTACCAAATAATTTTGACATTGTTACCAATTCTGTGTGACCGGTGAACCATCCGATCCTTGATCGGCAATGGTTCAGTTATGCATCTTACCTAACAATTTGAAAGCTACCGCCGCAGCCTTTCTCATTCTGACTGAGCCCGAATACCCAACGACGACTGGGTGGTGCGGGCGGGTAGGCCCATGAGGTGGCTTTACCAGGGTAAAGCACGATGTTCCGGACATGTCGTATTAATTCCATGCGTGCCCGCCTTGCGCCAAAAGATGGCCCTACATTACTTAATCTTCCATGGATGCCTTGGGGCAGTCTTTGAGATTGATGCGTCATGACGAGGCCGCCATCGAACCGCCCCTGAGCGCAGCACACTTCTTATATGGTGTCAGCTGACGATTGCCAGGAATAACCAGACCGTCTTGAGTCGTATGGTCACGGCTCATCATGCGTCGGATCCTTACTGATACGGAACGAAGTTGCTCATATTTTACCCGCTCTGAGCGGTTTATAGCGTTTGGACGTCATCATGGAGAACTCAGCGCCGATCAAGGTTGTACAACTGTAGAGCCTGCACATTAGTTTTGACCTCAAGGTTCACTAGCTACAGGAGTGATGAGATGAGGCACGGCAGGACATTTTTGACCTTGCTCGTCGCCGGGATCTTCACCTTATTCAGTTTCTTTCTGGCACCGGCGGCATTCGCTGATACCGCACCAGATGCTGAAGGTGGAGATCCCGAAGGCGAACTATACGTCATTGGCACGGATACAACTTTCGCCCCCTTTGAGTTCCGTGATGCTTCAGGGGAACTTGTTGGAATCGACATTGATCTCATGAAAGCAACCGCCGAAGATCAGGGCTTTCGCGTCGAGTTTCGATCCATGGGATTTAACGCTGCCTTACAAGCACTCAGCGCCAACCAGGTTGACGGCGTGATAGCCGGTGCAGGCATTACCGAAGAACGCCAGCAAACATATGACTTCTCTGAGCCATACTTTACTGGTGAACTGACGATAGCAGCACTCGAGGGCTCTGATATCTCAGGTTGGGAGGATCTAGTAGGTGAGTCAGTGGCTGTCAAGACGGGATCCCTTTCCGAAGAGTGGGCCCGTGAGATGCAGCAGGACTATGACTTCGAAATCAACGCGCTTGACCAAACGACCACGATGGTGGAATCGGTAAAGTCTGGGCATGATGCTGCACTGGTTGATGACCTGCCCATCATCGCTTATGGCATCCAACAGGGTTCTGGATTAGAGCTGGTATCGGAACCCGAACCAACGGGTGACTACGGATTTTTGGTCAATAAAGATCAAAACCAAGAACTGTTAGAGATGTTCAACCAAGGGTTGGCGAATCTGCAAGAGTCTGGGGAATACCAAGAGATACTGGATCACTACATCGGCGGAGAGTCTGGACCGGATCCGTCGACATTCTTAGGGTTATTGGCCACCTCTATGCCAGCTTTGATGATCGGTCTGAAAAACACCCTGTTAATTACCGGCATCTCTTTTGCTATTGCTATGGCTCTGGGCTTGCTGTTCGGCTTTCTGAAGATCTCGTCGAATATCATCCTGCGTGGCATCGCCACAACGTTCATTGCCATCTTCCGCGGCACCCCGATCCTAGTGTGGGCATTCTTTTTCTACTTCGGACTGCCGCAGCTTTTGAACGTCCCGATCTCCATTTGGGTCGCCGGTGCACTCACGCTGTCACTCAACGGTGGCGCCTACATCGCTGAAATCGTGCGCGGGTCGGTGCAATCGGTTGACCCCGGCCAGTCTGAGGCAGCGCGCTCTTTAGCGCTCACGCGAGGACAAGCGATGCGCAAAGTCGTGCTGCCGCAAGCATTCAAAATGATGACCCCGTCACTGATCAACCAATTAGTCATCATGCTCAAGGACTCATCACTGCTTCTGGCTATTGGCTTCGGCGAGCTGCTTTATCAAGCCCAACAGATCTATGCGGCCAACTTCCGAACTACCGAAGTGTTGTTGATCGTCGCGGCAATTTATTTTGTGGCAGTCTGGCTCCTCACGGGCCTGGCAAATATTGTGGATAGAAGGGTAAATAAATAATGTCGAATCCAAAAACTTCCACAATCCCATTGGTCACCGACGACGAGACCAATGTGATTCGCATTGAAGACCTGCGGAAATCCTTTGGCGACCACGAGGTGCTGCGTGGGGTCAATGCAAACGTGAAAACCGGTGAAGTCGTTTGCATTATCGGACCGTCAGGTTCTGGTAAATCGACGTTATTGCGATGCATCAACGGATTGGAATCCATTACCTCAGGAAATGTCTGGTTGGGTGGCTTCAACTTGGCTGATGACGATGTGGATCTCAATGAGGTCCGCAAACACGTTGGCATGGTCTTTCAACACTTCAATCTGTTTCCGAACATGACCGTGTTAGAAAATATTACGCTGGCACCCACCCAGGTCAAGAAGTACTCCCAGGACCGGGCGCAAAAAGAAGCCAGGGACTTACTCCGTCGTGTTGGGCTCGAAGAAAAAGCAGATGCTCGCCCCTCAGCCCTTTCCGGTGGTCAGAAACAGCGGGTGGCTATCGCCCGTGCGTTGGCCATGAATCCAGAAATCATGCTCTTCGATGAAGCGACGTCAGCGCTGGATCCCGAAATGGTGGGAGAGGTACTCGGGGTCATCCGTGGTCTGGCAGAAGAAGGCATGACGATGGTACTCGTGACCCACGAGATGGGATTTGCACGCGAAGTCGCCGACCGGGTCGCTTTTATTGATTCCGGCGTCATCCAAGAATACGGACCACCGGAACAGATCTTCGGCAATCCCACCTCGGATCGTCTGAAAGATTTCCTGTCAAAAGTCCTCTAATACCAGCCGCGTGAACGGTTATTCCCCAAGGACTCGTGCGATATATGGATTCGTCAAGACCCGTTTAGGATCTAGTTGTTCGCGAAGCTGCAACATCTTATCCCAATTGGGATACAGGTCTGGAAAGTCTTGTGCATCCAGCGTGTGTATCTTACCCCAGTGTGGGCGACCACCCGCTGCGCGAAGAACTGGTTCGATGCGCCCAAAGTACTCCCGGTAGTCCTGACGGAAATATTGATGGGCCGCGATATATCCGGTGGGTTGATTATGATTGGTCGCCAACCACGCGGTATCCGGTGCTGTGGCGCGTACTTCTAAGGGGAAGGTACTGCCCAGGTCCAATCGTTGAAACAGCTTCCGTAGCTCGCGCAACACCTCGGGCACCGTCTCAAACGGCAGTGCATATTCCATCTCGTTGAATCGGACTCGACGCGAAGAAGCAAATGACTCTGACCAATGTGCGGTGGTATCCGAGCTGCCCCAAGCCCAGGTGGCAATACGGTTCAGCGCGGGCACCCACCGAGGGTTGAGCCGTCCCAGGTGACTGATCACCGCCAACCCACCATTGGTCACCAGTTCCTCATTCGCCCAGTGGTGTGCTTTGTGTAGACGCGATTGCTCATGTGGCTCTACCGCCTGTCGATACGATCCCTTGGTTTGGACATCGGTGTCATAGCCAAACCAAAAGAATTCGAAATGATCGTGCTGCTCATGGAGTGCTTGCCAATTGGACAGCACCCAATCGAGGGATTGCGGTTGCTCCACAGTTCGTAGATCGTATTCGGGGACCAACTGCAATGTAATGGTCAGCAGTATCCCGCACGCTCCGAGACTCACCCGCAGGGCATCGAGTACATCAGCATCTTGATCAGCCGATACAGTCAGTCGTTGGCCAGTGCCCGTGAGAAGGTCCATCTCTATGACTTGGGAAGCGATGCTACCAAAGGTCAGGCCGGTGCCATGGGTTCCCGTTGAAATCGCACCGGCAAGTGATTGTTGGTTAATGTCGCCAAGGTTTTCCATGGCCCAACCGCTGCCCGCCAAAAGTTTGGGGATCTGCCACAAGCGTGTTCCAGACCGTAGTGTCACCCGACCAGCCTGTTGGTCAAAGGCAACTATGCCGGTGTAATTCGATAATTCCAACTGCAGGTCTTCAGCTGCCGCGACTTCAGTGAAGGAATGGCCTGAGCCAACCGCTTTGATACGTCGGCCTTGAGCTATCCCGTTGTGAACGCTTCGTTCGAGGGCCGCGGTAGTCCAGGGTCGTTCCACATCGACTGGCGTGGAGTGCACTGAACGTGACCAGTTGGACCAAGTTTCTGACATAAAAGTATTACCTGTCTTAGAGAAATGCGTGGCCGTCGCCGCGGTAGGTTGTCACGCGGGCGGTAATGCGATGGTGTGTGATGATATGGAAATGCGTCACGTGCTCAGCCAGTTCTCCAGCTTTTGTGTGACGGAACCAGACCCGATCTCCGATGCGCAGCGGGTGGGTCGTGGTGTGCAGTGGGGTTTGTACTTCACCTGCACCCTCGGTCTTGGAATAGCGCAGTCCAGGTGGATAAACCGGTTGTGGTAGTCGGTCGGGTCCAGGCGCGCCGGAAGCAACCCACCCGCCACCGTGCACCGTCGCGGTGTTGAGGCTGGGTATCCGCACGACGTCGAGACCGAAAAACGCCGCCGGACGGGGCGCAAAGTGCTGGTAGCGATCAAATAAATGTGGACCGTAGAGGCCTGAACCTGCGGCAACCTCGGTGACGGAGGCATCGGATGCGGTGGATTCTATCGAGCCGGTGCCACCGCCATTAATAAACTCCAAGGCGGGCAAGCCGCGTTGAGTCAGCACGTACTGTACTGCTGCAACCATGCGTGGACGCCGAGCACTCAGCTCGGACGCCGACAAACGCTTCATGGTGACAACCGCTGGGTTGTCATCGGTCACCCCCGCGATCTGGGCTTCGTAGCCCATGAGTCCAACGAGACGAAACGCCCCCGATGCGGTGATGTATTCAGCGGCAGCCTGAGCCTGAGCTGCATGATGGATCGGTGTGCGTCGTGCTCCAATGTGCACCGGCCCCAGTTTCAACGACATATCCAAGTCCAGACACACTCTGACCGGAGCGACCGGGGTTGCTGCGCTGAGCACTGCCTGCAGTTGGTCCGGATGATCAATCATGATGGTGATGGCCGACAATAATTCGAAAGAGCTCACCAGTTCCGCGAGCGCGCGAGCCGCCACCGTGGGGTAGCCCACCACGACGTCTTCGGTGACACCCTCACGTACGAGCATGATCGCTTCGTCGAGCGAATACGCTAAGACACCGTTGAACCCAGGTGTGGCTAACAGCGCTTTGAGCACTGCCACAGAACGGATGGATTTCGAAGCAAGACGGATCGGTTTGCCATGTGCTCGATCCACCAGATCATGAGCATTGGCAGATAACGCATGAAGGTCGAGCACCGCGACCGGGGCGTCCAACGTTGTACAAGCTGTGTTCAAGCGTTCGTGTACTGGCCCAGGGTCCGGCTGAGTGGGAGGGAGTAAGTCAAAACGTGTATCCATGGGATCCTTGTTATTCAGATCGTTTGGCGCGGTAGTGCTGGGCCGTCTGTCGATGAGCTGCCGGGTTCTGTCCTGCGGATAAGAGCCTCCGCACGGCGAAGTCCATCCATGCAGGAACCGGTTGGGCAATGAGCCTGATGGTGTCGAGCCGCGTCGATTTATCTAGGACCGCCCGCTGGTGAGTAAAGGTTTCCAGCGACCAACGGCCGTGATATTGCCCGCTGCCAGACGCTCCGATCCCACCAAAGGGCAAGTGCGGGCTGGCGACGTGTAGCACCGGGACGTTTATGCCAATGCCGCCGGCGACTACTCGATCACAGAAGGAATCCTTGATTGATGGGGATTCAGTAAATAAGTAGGCGGCGAGTGGGTGTGGGCGCTGGTTGATACGATCCAGCGCATCATCGAGTCCACTCACGGTAATTAGTGGTAGCACCGGCCCAAAGAGTTCTCGCGACATCAAGGCATCATCTTCCGTAACGTCCGTGACAACGGTTGGTTCAATAAACCGTCGCTCCGGATTGGCTTTGCCGCCATAGGCGATGGTGCCATGGGAGTGCTCGAGTAACTCGGTCAGTGCGCTCGTGTGTTCTGATGTGATCATGCGCGGGTAATTTGGATTTGTTTCTGGTTGTGCGCCGAATTGTCGCGGCAGCTCGGCGAGGATGGCGTCATGCAGTTGATCTGCGATCGCTTCATGAGCATAAATATGGTTGGGTGCCACACATGTTTGTCCGGCATTGAAAAATTTGCCCCAGACCAGACGGGTTGCGGTCACACGAATATTGGCATCTTCGTGGACATAGACTGGCGATTGGCCACCAAGCTCTAAGGTGTACTCAATATGACGTGACGCACAGGCCTGAGCGATGATGGCCCCCACGCGAGTGGATCCGGTAAAAAATACGTAGTCCGGTTCGACATCGATCATTTCATGCACTATGTCTGGACCACCGGTGACCACACGCACCGCGTGGGGGTCTAAGTACTGTGGAATGAGTTCAGCCAAGATTTTTTCCACAGCGGTGGCAACTTCTGAGGGCTTGAGCACCACAGCGTTACCGGTGGCAACCGCTGCAGCCAAGGGCGAGAGGCTCAAGAATACTGGATAATTCCAGGGTGAAATAACTAACACCGCGCCACGTGGCATGTGTTCTACCGTTGAAGAAGCCGGCCACAGCATCGTGGGGGTCGGTACTCGGCGGGGCTGTGCCCAGGATGCCACGCGCTTGCGCAGCCATCGAATTTCTGCCAGTACCTGGCCGATCTCCGACACATAGGCCTCGAAAGCATTCTTCCCGAGATCTTCTTGCAGTGCCGCTTCGATTGCATCTGTGTGGTTTTCCAAAAGCTCCTGGAGAGCAGCCAATTGGCTGAGGCGCCAGTCGACACTTCGCGTGCGTCCTGTCCGAAAAACATGTTGGACTTGTGAGAGCGTGCTCGCTGCGGGCATCATCCACCTTTCTTATCGTCTTCCAGCGTACAGTTACTATCTGGTAACAATCAATTTGGTGCCCCGCAGGAGCCACACTCCTGAGGTGGAAAAGCAAAGGTGGTGAACAAGCGGCCAGCTAGCGTGCTCCTCCTGACGACGCGTGGCCGTAACCACCTCCACCAGCGGTTTGAATCGTGATGCCCTCGCCCGCGTGGACTTCAAAACGGGTCATCGATTCACGCTGTTCGTCGCCCTCGAGGCCATGACGCAATACATACCCCGGGGTGCCATCCTGTCCCCCGGCTAGTCCCCACGGTGCCGTGGTTACCCGTGAAGTTCCTGCAACCACCTGGGCTTTGCCGCGCGTCAAGGTCAAGCGACGAATCAAGCCATCACCACCCGTGAAGTGACCGGCTCCACCGGTTCCTCCGGCAATTTGATACGCCTCAACACGAAGCGGGTACTCTCGCTCAATCACTTCACACGGAGTATTGCGGGTGTTGGTC